>PMSQ01000096.1 GCA_003168355.1 Acidobacteriaceae bacterium
TGAGCAGCGTCTCCATCTCTTTCTTGAACTCGCCCTTGCGTCCGCGCACGATCGGCGCCAGCACCATTACACGATCCTCAGGGGTAAGCGCCATCACCCGCTGCACGATTTGCTCGGCCGACTGGCGGCTGATGGGCCGCCCGCACTTGGGGCAGTGCGGCACTCCAATAGAAGCGAATAGCAGGCGAAGATAGTCGTAGATCTCGGTGATCGTGCCAACGGTCGAGCGCGGACTGCGGCTGGTGGTCTTCTGCTCGATCGAGATGGATGGGCTAAGTCCATCAATTGCATCCACATCCGGGCGCTCCATCTGATCCAGAAACTGCCGCGCGTAGGTCGACAAAGTCTCCACGTAGCGGCGCTGTCCTTCGGCATAAATCGTGTCAAAAGCCAGCGAAGACTTGCCCGACCCGCTCAGCCCAGTCACCACGGTGAGCGTGTTGCGCGGAATCTCCACGTCGATGTTCTTGAGATTATGCTGGCGCGCCCCGCGCACCGAAATCTTGGTAATAGCCATTTAGCGCTTGTCTGAAAATTCAGGCTGGATTGCCCTTCCGTAACGTCGACAGGTCTGCAGAGTTGTCCGACATTAGAAGTGCACAGCTCTACTCCGTATCTTACTACGGCACGGCTGGCCAAGGCGCATCTGGGTCGTCACTAGCGGCGGGCGTCAACGCGGGTAGATTCAAGAAGCGCGTAGACGAAAGTTGGGCTGACGGCATCTGACTATTGCACTTTGTAAAAGCACTTTTTATAGAACTTTTTTTGATTGAACTTCAGATAGGGTGGTTGACCGTGATTTCGCTCTTCATGCCTCTGATTCTCTGCGTTACTGTAGTCGTCTCCGTCGGGATCGGCGTCCTCGCGGCGTATGTGACAGTGATCGGCATCCTTGATCTTTGTGGCCATGCATCGCAGCAACATCGTCCCGCGGAAGCAAGACCCCGGCTGGTTCTCGTGCCCACGCAGAACCACGCCAGCGGGGATTAGAAAAGCCGAGCCATCTAGAAGTCATCTCCGCAAATGCAGTGGATGGTCCTTTTTGCCCTCGTATAGACCTCAGCACCGAGGAGGGGCTAGACTTTGGAACTATGCCATCACCGGTGCAGTTGCGTCACGAATTCGTCGCGGTTGCTCTCTTGCTCTCGCTCGCGTGTCTCGCGGAAGCGCAGAATGCGACGGCCTCGCCCAACCCCGTAGCGCATGCCCAGGTACACGCGCTCAAGGTGACGATTCTTTCCACGATGCTGGCGGACCAGGGCATCGGCGAGTGGGGATTTTCCGCCCTGGTTGAGGCGGATGGGCGCCGCGTTCTGGTGGACACCGGAAATCGTCCGGAGACCGTACTCCAAAACGCAAAGGAGCTTGGCATCGACCTCTCAACGGTGAGTGAGGTCGTGCTTACCCACAATCACTACGACCACGTGGGCGGACTCATGACGCTCCGCCGCGAATTGATGAAGAAGAACCCCTCTGCCCTGTCGCGAGCGCACGTGGCCAAGGGGATATTCTATAGCCGCCCCTCCGCCAAGGGTGAAGACAACACGATGATCGCGATCAAACAGGAGTACGAAGCAACCGGCGGCAAGTTTATCGAACACGATCAGGCGGAAGAGATTTTTCCCGGCGGCTGGCTCACCGGGCCGGTTCCGCGCGTGTATCCAGAGCGCAACTGGAGCGTAAGCGGAAAAGTGAAAACGCCCGCGGGTCTGGTTGAGGACAATATTCCGGAAGACCAGTCGCTCGTCATCAATACGGCTCAGGGTCTGATACTCATCTCCGGCTGCGGTCACGCCGGAATCATCAATACGCTTACGATGGCGCGAGACGAGTTTGCAAATGAGCCCGTGTATGCGGTTCTGGGAGGCTTCCATTTATTCCCGGCGAGCGACACCCAGGTCGACTGGACCGCCGACAAGCTGAAGGAGTTTGGCACTTCCTACCTGATGGGGGCCCACTGCACCGGGATCGAGAGCGTGTACCGGATTCGACAGCGTCTAGGATTGCCGCGCGGGGCGGCAGTGGTGGGCGCCGTCGGCGCGACGTTTGTGCTGGGCGAAGGCATTCATCCCGGAAGACTGGCACAATAAATCCTGCCGAGCTTCTCCGTTCAAACCATCCATTCAGATGGTCAGCGGGCATGCTGCAGAGTAATGAAATCCAGGTTGTGGACCCAGCGCGCCGGCCGCTTGTCATCCGACACAATCAATTGGAATGGACCTGACTTCCCCAGTGGCTGGCCATCGCGGGTATCGGCTACGATCACCTGGCCTTCATGAAAGCTGGGATCGACTTCTGCGAGAGAAAGAACCACGGAGTATCCGTCAGAACCGCCTGCAACAAGGTAGCTTGTCATCGCTTCACCGTGAAGTTCCTTGCCGATGGGGGCGTTGACCCTGGCCAGTAGGGTCGCGAGCGGAACGCCAGAGTAGGTCTCGGTCGCGTTCGTGTGGCCGTTGTGCACGGTGATCGTAACGTGCGTCAGTGCGCGGAATTCCGCGGGCGAAAGCGACACCGGAGCGTGATAGGGATCGGCGGTGAGCGTGAGACTGCCCTCTACCGCCGTTGAAACGACGGTTGGCCCTCCACTTCGGCCTACCTCCAGAACCACCGGAACAATCTGATTGGCGCTGGCCTGGCCATCTGGAATGCTGATGTCGATGTGCCGCGTGTCCTTCCCGAATCCTTGCGCGGAAACAAATAACGCATAGCCGCCGGCTTGCAGGTTGATCGAAAGCTGGCCATGATCGTCGGTCTCGATCTTTGGAGGAGCCGGTTCGGGAGCAGGCACCAGCCGGATCTGCGCGTGTGGAATACCGGCTCCGGTCTGGTCGCTCACGCGGATGGTCACGGACGTGGTTGCCGCGTGCTGGGCCTTGAGCGCCAAAGGCGCGAACACCACGGTGCATAACAGCCCGATAATCAAGTTTGACTTGCGCATGGTGGAAGGATAGCGCGGCGATAGGCTGATGTCAGCAGCCAATCCGGTCCTGCACGCGCCGCGCACCCTCTACTTGGATTGAACTTCGATTGCCTCTGCGACATTCATCGTCCGGCTGTCTTGATTGCCCACTTCTATTTTCCGGCCACGCTTCAAATAAGCTCCGATAACCCCGGCCTGCGACCAATCGAGATCCCATCCGTTCTCGATCGCGAGAAGGATATAGGAGCCGGAAACGATGCCTCGCAAAGCAAAGGTGCCATCCAGATCGCTTTGGTCGCGGCGGAAAAGATCGCGGTTCACCTCAGGATTCTTGGGCACGAGAACGACCATCGCGCCGGCAAAGCCTTTTCCCGCTCGCGTGATCGTCCCCTGGATCTCTCCACTGCCACTCACCAGAGTAAGCGAGACGGACGGCGAGGAGCCTGCGGCCACCGTGAGGGTGTGGCCTGAGACTTCGGCACCTTCGGCCGAGATGCCCGCGATAGAGTAACGCTTTCCACCACCCCATACCACGACTTCATACCGGCCAACGGCGACCTGCTGGAGTTCCGCTTCTCCTTTGGAATTGACGGCCTGAGAAATAGCAACGACTCTGCTTCCGGAGCGCAGGCCAACCGTAAGCTGTGGCGGAAGCGTGGCCTCTCCGGAAATTTGCACCGAGACTTTGACGCTCCCCACGGCGTCGGCCTTGGAGGTGTCTACCTCCTCTCCGTCTTTGGTGAGATCGACTCCGGTCATCTGAAGGCCTTGGCCCGCCCCGTAAAGGCGAATGTTGTAGCGGCCCGCGGGAATGCCCGTCACTTCCACCAGCCCCGGCGAAACGCTGCGCGTGATGTTGGTCTGGACATGAGTGTAGCCATCGAAGGCAGGTTGTTCCAGCTGGGGAACGAGAAACCCGTGGTTGCCATTGTCGGGCAGATGAAAACGCAAGTGGAGTGATGGAACAGGAATCAAGTGGATATCCGCCTCCACTCGTTCCCCGCCTCGAATTGGGATAGGTAGCGCGTCGTCCGCCTCAGTCACGTCCGGGTAGTAAGTGATTGGATAAGCGACATCAAGGGATCGATCGACCGCGGGCGGAGCTTCGCCTTGCTGATCGGATTCTGAATGAGCCTTCTCTGAAGGCGCTGATTCTGAAGGGGGATGCACGGCGTACCAGGGCTTCCCGCTCGCCGACAAGAAGTAAGTGCCGGGCCTGAGCGGCGTTAGCTCATACTCTCCTAGATCGTCGGTCTGCGCGGAGTTAGACTGGCGGATCTCATCCACGCCTGAGCTGTGGTCGTCGAAATACAACGTCACCATGGCGTGGCGAACCGGCTCGCCAACTTCATCCAGAACTCTGCCGGTGATTACCGCATCGGGCGCAAGCCGGAGCACCAGGGTTTCAATGTCGAGGCCGGCACCGGTCACAATCGCGGTGGAGAATTGGTCATGCTGATCATAACTGGCGGAAATAAATCCGCGTCTCGCTCCTCCCAGTGAATACTTCCCGGCCGGCAGGCCAATAAACTCGTACTTGCCGTCTTCCGACGTGATCATGGACTGAAATTTCTGCGAGTCCTTCGCGTCTCTGACGGTGATTCGGGCACGGGCGAGAGGACGCAGGTCCGCCTTGCTCACCACGGTTCCAGCGATTCTGTAGCTGCCGCCAGGAATTGGCGCCTGGGGAACATTTCCGATCTGCTGCGCGGGCAATGCTCGTGCGCCGAACAAACAAACGGCCATCGCCAACCAGAACGGGCGGACCAAATTTGAGCAAACTGCCATGTTTCCTCGCTACGCTCTACTCCACGCTGGGAATGATCTCCAATTGCAGGCTCACTTTTTGACCAGGAGCAAAATGGACAATCTGGCCCTTGGTCTCATAAATCTTCATCGCTTCGGCGTCACGATAAGGGAGATCCCGTTGTTGATTCTTGAACGCCAGCACGTGGTAATTCCCGGGCGCGACCATCCGATAGTCGAACTTTCCATCGGGGGATGTAGAAAGCTCCAGAAACTGGCCAGGGCTATCGGGCGAGGGGATGCAATACACATGGCCTTGCGGTGTCGAACGGGTCGAGTCGACCGGAGTTGCGGAAACTCCGAGCAAGGTGCCTTCGAGCTCCGCGTTATCGTCGCGCATGGTAATGTCGATTGCGGTGCTCGCGCCGGGCACTACGACCAGCGGCTCACGCAGTAAATCCACTCCGCCCATGGTTGCCGACGTCACATAGCCACGGGAGGCATGCAACCGTAACCAATACCGTCCCGGCGCCAGACTTTCAAGAACTAACGAGTCGTCGTTCGGTCCCGTAGGCTGGCGAATCGATCCGGTTCTCGGAGCGCCAAAATCATCCATCGACACAGCGCTGATATGTAGGTCGAGTCGCGGCCCATGCAGCGGATAAGTATGTTTGCCGTCGCTCCACGAACCCGATGAGGGCCAATCCGTTGCGGTAAATTCCTCCTTAACATTCACATTGATCGAGTTGTTTCGAGTAAGGACCATGCCCGGACCCTCAACTGGAGCTCCGGCGACTGCGATGTTCACCGAGCCGGTTACGGAGGAATTCGGCCCATAGGTCGCTGCTTCCACAAGATATTTTCCGTTCGGTAGCTGTCCCTCGATAACCTCCTTCATCCGGTTGTAACCGAGCGAATAGCCGGGGCCGCGCTGCCCTTGCAGTGATACCGTGATATTCATTCCGCCGCTCTGCTCCGTATTCGTGACCGGAATCTTAACGGGGTAGTAGGGCTGGCGGACGAGGGAAAGATCCGCCTGGAAGATCTGACCCGCCTTAAGCTGAATCGTGGACGCCGCCGCAAAATCCGTGGCGCCGGGGTAATACACCGGCGGGAAGCCGTAGAGTTGACCGCCTGGAACCGTGGCCGCCGGATCGTTGTCCATCCACTCGCTAGTCAGCAACTTGTAGGTCCCAGGCTGAAGTTCCGCAAAGCGGAACTCGCCATTCGAGTTTGTGCGGGCTGCATTTTTCTGCATCCAGCGAGGACTGCCATCCTGCACCTCCCTCGAGAAAAGCTGCACATTCACGCGATTGGCAGGATCGGCTGCGGAAAGAGTGACTCGTCCCTTAATCAACCCCTCGGGCATCAGCGAGAGCGTAAGCTCAGTACCGGGCAATACCTCCACCTGCCTTCTCTCATTCGGATCGTCGAGAAACCCGGGTTTGCGCGCCATGAGCCAGGTGAGACTGCGGCCGGACCCGGTGGAGAAAGCGAAACCCCCGCCGTCGGCCGCGGGCTTAGGCAGCGTGAATTCGAAATGTCCCTCGCCATCGGTGAGCGTAGCGTAGCGATTGTCGGGAGAATAGACCAGGGCGCGGCCAATGGGCTCGCGGGTCATAGCGTTGACCACGGTGCCGTGGACGGTATTCGCCTGGTTCTCAGGTTGCAGCAGTTGCCCAAAAGCCTTGGAGCAGAGATACCCGCTTGCGAGAAAGAGAGCCAAGGCGACCGCGAAGGATCGAATCCCAAGATAGAGGCAGCTCGACCGGGGTTCAAGCGGGAGCGCGGGATCGTCGGCACTTGGCAAGAAAATTACTCCTACCTCATCGTTCCCAGGGTCGGCCGGATGTACGTGAATCGCTGGCGATCAATCGGTCCTACATTTAACTTCTTTTCGCTTCGAGCCGTCAATCATGGGCGGACGCGCCCGGCACGGGTTGAACCCCGTGTTAGCATTTCGATAGTTGCCCACCCGCGGCGGAACGCATGGCCTGTCGTCCCATCTCGACTTCATTGCTGGTTGTGATGCTTCTGGGAGTTCTTTTAGTTTCCTCCGCGCCCGCCGCCGAGCCCTCCCCGTGGCTTGAGATTCACTCCACCCACTTCACCGTCATCACCGATGCTGGCGAGAAAAAAGGCAAGGAAGTCGCGCTGCGCTTTGAGCAGATGCGGGCCGTGTTCGCAATTTTTCTGATGAAAGATCGGCTGAACGAGCCCGTGCCGCTGACGATTCTGGCCTTCAAGAACGACAAGGACTACTACCAGAGTGCGCCGCTGCGGCAGGGACAGCCCATTACCGTCCCCGGCTTCTTCGTGCCGGGAGAAGACCGAAACTTTATCGTGCTGAACCTGTTCGAGGAAGAATCCTGGCGCGCGGTCGCTCACGATCTTGCCCACGTGTGGCTTAACTATAACTATCCTGAGGTTCAGGGGTGGTTCGACGAAGGTCTGGCGGAATACTTCAGCTCCATTCGCGTCGACGACAAGAAGTACGAAATTGGCGGCGATCCCGAGTTGAACCCAGCCTTCTCCGTGGATCTGCTGGAGAATCAGCACGAGGTACGGAACGCGCCGAAATCCCTTACTGAGTTGCTTAGTGGACAGGTCTGGCTCGCATTGCCCGACCTGCTCACCATGAAGCACGATACTTCCACCTACACCGAAGGCACGCACCACACGCTGTTCTACGCGCAGTCGTGGATGGTGATGCATTACCTGCTCCACGAGAAAAAGCTGCCCGAGACTGGAGTTTATTTTGACCTGGTCGAGAACCAGCACCTGCCGGTGGAGGAAGCGATCCAGAAAGCGTACGGCGTGACGGCCGCACAGTTCGACCAGGCGGTGAAAGACTACTTCCACTCGCTCACTCCGCTGTTCGTCGCGCTGGATGCTTCCAGGCAAGCTGGTTCGCAGACCAACGCGCCGCAGGTCTACCAGTTTCCAGTGCCCGTAGGGCCGAACGACAGCGCAATCATCGCCAAGCCGGTGCGCGAAACCGATGGACGCGCCTCCGTAGCTGAAATGAAGATCAGAATTCCCGAACGCCGCGAAGCCGCCCTGCAGGAATTGCAGGGGCTGGCTACGACTCCCGATCCAGCCACGCCCAAAGCCGCCGGTAAAAAAGACAAAGCCGACAACCAAAGTACGACCCTCGTCACGGCTGAGGGAAACGAGATCGCCCACCGGGCTCTTGCCTGGGACCACCTGCAGCGCGGCGAGTTGGATTCAGCCGCCGAAGAACTGGGCGACGCCGCCGCACTCAACCAGCGCGACATGTGGATCCGTTATTACCTTTCCGTTCTGAAGTACCGCATATCACAGGATAAGCACACCGACATCCAGGGCCTGCCCAACATGATGCTGGACCTGCGCGCCGTGCTCGACTGGTATCCCGAATTCGCCAACGCCTATGACCTGATGGCCTTGGCACGCCTGCAAGGCGGGGGCCCGGTCGCGGCCATGCAGGCTGAACATGCCGCCGTACAGCTCAGTCCGCGCAACCAGCGGTACGTCTACCATCTGGCGCAGATCTACGTTGCCGACAAGAGGTGGGACGCCGCAAAAGGCTTGCTGGAGCGGCTGAAGAGCGGCAGCGATGCGCAAGTCGCGGCCCTGGCCCGCGCCGAGCTGGAGCGAATTCCTACCGAGCAGAAGTACGGCATCTCGGCTGCCTCGGCAACGGCGAATCAAAAGCTCTCCACCCAACACTCCCCCTTTGACGTGCTCGAGCAGGACGCCGCCAAGCGCGCGGCGGCTCAGGCGACCCCAACCGGAGGACCGGGGGACAGGCGGCCCGCCAAGTTTCTTCAGGGCCGGCTGGTGGGCGTGGACTGCTCTCAGTCCCCGTCCGCCGTTCTCACCGTAACCTCCGGCAGCATTGTTCTGAAACTGCGCACCGCCGACTACAAATCTCTGCTGCTGATCGGAGCTGACGCCTTCTCGTGCGAGTGGAGTAACCGCGCAGTCTCGGTGAACTACCGGCCCGGCGGGATGGCGGATGGAGACTTGGTGTCAGTCGAGGTGCGGTAAAGCTTACGGCTTTGCTACCCGTTGTCATCCTGAGGAAGCGGAGTCCTCGGCGAAAGCCGAGGACTCCCAACGAAGGACCCATGCAACTCGCAGGCAGCACCGGCGCTGCCGACGAGTCAACTGACCCTTGGGCCCGCCTCACCTCTGAACCCTGAAGCACCATCCCCACCATCCTCTCTGCTCTGATCCCGATGTAAACTTACCCACCAGAAATATCTCTGTCCCTCAAGCCGACCCACGCCGTGGTCAAGCTCTATTACGAAGCCCTGCACCAGTTCGGCCCGTTCTGCATCGCCCACCAAGGCACCGTACTGAGCGCCTTCGGACCAGTCCCAATATGGAACGCCTCCGATTGTTTATTTCCTCCGATGTGACCTTCATCACAGCCACCAAATAGCGCCTGCCAGCGAACATCTCAGGCATGTCTCAAGCGCGAAGTCTGAGTAACCGACGCCTTGAAAACTTCCATCTGGTCAACGCGGGGTTGGAACCCTCGCCGACAAAACGCAAGCCCCCCGCTTCGGTCCGGCAGGCCAATCTTCCGGCTTCACGACGAAGATTCGCACCTAAACCGGGCTATGCCACTATCAGGGCCTATTACGAAACGCTTCATCAACTCGGCCAGGTTCATATCGACCACGAGATGGCCGTCCGCGGCGCATTCCAAACTGTGCTGGACGACTGCGGAAAGCGATCCAACCCTAAGCTAGTACTCGCCACGGAGTACCAGATCAAAACCTCTCGCGGCGCCAACATCCGAGTCGACGGTGCGCTTATTTCGCCCGATAACCTCGTGCATGGCTTGTGGGAAGCCAAGGACGAAAAAGATGACCTCGCCAAAGAAGCCAAGTTAAAGCTTGAGCGGGGCTACCCGAGCGAGAACATCCTCTTCCAAGCCCCAAAGCGCATCATTCTCTACCAAGGTAGGGTCCGCGTCTTGGATCAGGATATCTCCGAGCCGCAGCGCCTCATCGATGTCGTAACCCAGTTCTTCGAGTACAAAGCCCCGCGTATCAGGGAATGGCAGGACGCGGTCGAGAAATTTTCTGCGCGCATTCCGGAACTGGCGGAAGCGGTCAAGAAAACCATCGCCGTCGAACGTGCGAACAGTCCGTCATTTGTGCGTAGCTTTGAAGCTTTCCACACTCTCTGCCGCCAAGCAATCAATCCAGACCTCACGGAAGATGCCGTTGAGCGCATGCTTGTTCAACACCTACTCACTGAACGCATTTTCCGCAAGATTTTCAATGACCCAGATTTCAGAAGTCGCAACGTCATTGCCGCGGAGATTGAGAAAGTAATAAGCGAGCTGACTAAAAGATCCCTGAACCGCGATCAATTCCTGGAAAGCTTGGATAGGTACTATCATGCTATCGAGTGCAATGCCGAAAACGCAACGGGATTCGACGAGAAACAAGGTTTCCTCAACACGGTCTACGGGCGCTTTTTTAAGGCCTCCTCGCCCAAAGAAGCCGACACACACGGCTTCGTCTACACTCCGCCGCCCATCGTCAACTTCATGGTGCGCAGCGTCGAAGAAATTCTGCAAAAAGAATTCGGACGCTCGCTCGGCGACAAAGGCGTCCACATCCTCGATCCCTTCGTCGGCACCGGCAACTTCATCACTCGCATCATACAGGAGATCAAGACCACCGCCCTGCCCTGCAAATACGAAAACGAACTGCACTGTAACGAGATCATGCTGCTGCCCTATTACATCGCCAGCATGAATATCGAGCGCGCTTACTTCGATCGGACGGACGATTACAAGCCGTTCCCCGGAATCTGTCTTGTGGACACATTCGAACTAGCCGAGCCCGACCAAAGCAAACTCAAGTTCATAACTGCCGAGAATGCGAAGCGCGTTAAGCGACAAAAGAAATCGCCAATTTTTGTAATCATTGGCAACCCACCCTACAATGCCTGGCAGACCAACGAAAATGACAATAACAGGAATCGAAAATACAAGGCCTTAGACGACAGGGTCGCTGAAACCTACTCTAAAGGCTCTCGGGCTACGAATAAAAGCGCCCTATCCGACCCCTATGTAAAAGCGATTCGTTGGGCATCCGACCAGATCAAGGGCGAAGGAATAGTCGCTCTCGTGACAAACAGCGCATTTTTGGATTCATTGGCGGCCGACAGTATGAGAGGACACCTTGCGTGCGACTTCGACGAAATGTTCATCCTTGATCTGGGCGGCAACGTGCGAAAGAACCCTAAAATCTCAGGCACTACGCACAACGTATTTGGAATCCAGCTGGGTGTGTCAATCAATCTTTTTATTCGCAAAAACAGCCCGAGCGAACAGCGTCGATGCAAAATCTACTACCTCAAGGCCGACGAATTCATGACACGATACCAGAAGTACAGCTGGCTTGAGGATCTTGGCGACTATCGGCACGCACAATGGCATCTGGTCACTCCCGATCAGAAAAACAACTGGCTCGCCGACGGCGGCAAGAGCGAATTCCACCGATTCGTTCAAATCGGCAGGAAGCCGGAAGAGAACGGTCTGTTTGCCGAGTACACACCTGCACCAAACACGGCGCGTGATACTTGGGTCTATAGTTTTCGCCTTGCGGCACTGCGGCAAAACATCAAACTCATCTCCGGAACTTACAACGATCACGTCGCTAGGTGGAAGGTGCTACAGGAAAAGCCTGCATCTACGCATGAGTTCGTGGAGTACGAAGACCGAAAAATCAGCTGGAGCCGCGACCTGAAGAAGGATTTGCAGCGGCAGCGCACAGTTGTAGTCACGCCCGACAAGTTCCGGACCTCGCTATACCGGCCATTCACAAAACAACACCTATTCTTCGATCGAATACTCATCGAGGAGGTTTATAGGCTTCCTCAGCTCTTGCCCAACGTCGAAGCGAGCGAGCAGAATCGTTTAATCTGCGTGACCAGCATCGCATCCGAAAAGCCATTCATGGCGATGACAACTGACACCATCCCCAATTATCATTTGGCCGGCGCCGGCTGCGGCACGCAAGTATTCCCCTTCTACACCTACGCCGAAGACGGCACCCACCGCCGCGAGAACATCACCGACTGGGCCCTCGAACAATTCCGCGCCCACTACCACGACCACTCGATCACCAAGTGGGACATCTTCCACTACATCTACGCCGTCCTGCACCACCCCGAGTACCGCGAGCGCTACGCCGCCAACCTCCGTCGCGAACTCCCCCGCATCCCCTTTGCTACCTCCACCACCGCTTGTCATCCTGACGAAGCGGATTCTTCGGCTTCGCCGAGGACTCCCGAGGAAAGACCTATGCAACTTGCTGGAAGCATCGGCGCTGCCGGCAAATCCATAGATCCTTCGGCTCGCAAAAAACGCGGTCCTCAGGATGACAAGGCTGTGTTTAGAGCCTTAGTTGCAGCCGGCCAGCGCCTCGCTGAAATCCACGTCCACTACGAACAGCAACCCGAATACAAGCTGACAAAAGTAGAAAAGAAAGGCGAGAAACTCGACTATCGCGTCACCAAAATGAAGCTGAACAAAGACAAGACCACTCTCATCTACAACCAATTCCTGACGCTGTCAGGCATCCCGAAAGAAACCTACGATTACCGTCTTGGCAACCGCTCCGCCCTGGAATGGATCATTGACCAATACCAAGTTTCAACAGAAAAGCGCAGCGGTATCACCAACGACCCCAACCGCGCCGACGACCCACAATACATTCTCCGTCTTATCGGCCAGGTCATCACCGTTAGCCTGGAGACAGTCAAGACTGTTCGGTCACTGCCGCCACTCTGCTTGCCCGGATAAGCCCTGGTCCGCCGAAAATCCACAGCACCACTGTGACATCTAACCTTGTCCCCGCAATTCAAATCGTCGATGATGGTCGAGGTCGTGACGGTCTGCTACACAGCAAATCGCCGCGCCCTAAGTCCGTTGTTTCACAGATTTTGATATCTAAGTTCTTTGACAACCGGATTTTGCGGGGAATTTTTTGCTAACCCAATGACTCCAATGAGGGAGGGGGGGGAGGGGGTACCCCTGAATAAGACGGAAATCGCGCCCGGCCAGGGCGCTTCGAGCGGAGCCCAGGCAAAGATTATTTCAAGGCAGAAATCCACGGGCGCGGCGCCCACCCCGAATAAGAAACCCTCCCGCTAGTAACGGGAGGGTTGGCGATTAACGATGATCGCGGCTAGGCACGAACGACGTTGCCCGCCTGAAAGCCTTTGGGGCCTTTCAGCAGATCGAACTCCACGGTCTCACCCTCGTTAAGCGAGCGGTAGCCGTTCTCCTGAATGGCGGAGAAATGTACGAAAACGTCTTCCCCCGTGGAGCGCTGGATAAATCCATATCCCTTCGCCCCGTTAAACCACTTTACAGTTCCCTTCTCTCTCACAGAAAGACTCCTTTCGACTGATCGCGAATAGGTTCCCCGGATCTCCCGTGTCGTGTCCCGGCGAACCAGGACGCCCCCTCAAGAAAACCGGTGGAACTCGGTTGCGTCTCTCTGTGTCGAAGAAATTGCTCCAAAGCAAAAGACTCCTAGGTTCGGCACCGCGCAAAGAAAATGCGGCGCGAACTTTCGGAGCCCTGGACCCTCGACGCGGATTTCTACGGCCCTGCTCAAGACGTCAACCTGCCTTACGAACTCATCGCCCGAGATGCACCCGGGAATGAGCCCCCGATAATAAGCAGTACTAAATCGTTTCGCAAGGAAAATTAGAGGCTAAGCCCAAACATAACCTGGGGTCATAGTGAAATCCTTTAACAGAGTATAAGAAACGACGCGGCCCGGGCCCTGAACCTTCGTTCCGAAGGAAGTCCAACCCGGCCGCAAGCCTTTGATAGGATTAGGCAAACGACCGTGCCCGACCTAACTACAGCAACCGTTCCCCTCCTGGCGAAGAGCGGGCCAACGCGCCCGCAAATGCCGCGCCGCAGGCGATCCTCCGGGATGGTCGTCTCCACCGTGAAATACCTCCTGCGCACCGACGTGCACACATTTGCCTTCTCGGTCGCGGCCAACTCGATACTCTCGTTCTTTCCGTTCGTAGTGTTGCTGATGACGCTTATCCGGCGCGTGTTCCATTCGCGCGTGATGTACGACGTGGTGGTTGAGTTACTGCGCGACTACCTGCCCGCCGGCCAGGAGTTCGTGATCCGCAACCTGAATGCTATGGTGGACACGCGCCAGCGCGTACAAGTGGTCTCGCTGGCTATTCTGCTGGTGACTTCTTCCGGGATATTTATGCCGCTGGAGGTCGCGCTCAATCGCATCTGGCGATTCCCCAACAACCGCTCGTATTTCGGCAATCAGTTGATCTCGCTGGGACTCGCCTTCGGTTGCGGCGTGCTGGCGCTGCTTTCCGTCGCTTTGACCGCGGGCAATGTGTCGCTGATGGCGTTTCTGCTGCGCGGCCACGGCACTGGAGTCATTCGCCTGGTGGGATTCCTGGTGATGAAGGTCTCCGCTCTGGCTGCCAGCATCGCCATCTTCTTCCTCATTTACTGGCTGCTGCCGAACGGCAAAGTCGCGGCGCGCGCCGTCATACCTACAGCAATCATCATGGGATTACTTTCCGAGGCTCTGAAGTATGGCTACATCCTGGCCCTGCCCTGGTTGAACTTCGGCGAAGTGTACGGTCCCTTTGCGCTCTCCGTGAGCATGATGTTCTGGGCATTCCTCTCCGGATTGCTGCTGCTGGCCGGCGCCAATCTCAGCGCCGAAGAGCACCAGCGGCACGTGGATTAGCTGGAGTTGAAGTGGGAATTGAAGGAGGGAACTAGATCTGACGAGAGTACAGTTCAAAGGCTCGCGAGCCCGCCCTACTTCTGTATGGGAATGCTGCTGAAAGCAATCCCCCGTCTGCGGTTGACCCGGCAGATCACGTTCTCCAGTATCTTCGGCAAGATATTTACTCCCGGCATCGGCGACAACGAGTTCTTCTCCACGTACTCCTCGGCTCCGGCTTCAATCAGTTTTTGCCGGTTCTTCTCGGTAAGACTGCTCAAAACCACCACCGGGATGTCGGCTGTTGCGGCGTCCTTCTTTAAGTGTTCAAGCACCTCTGGCCCGCTCAGCCTGGGCAAGATCATGTCCAGCAGAATCAGGTCCGGCTTCTGTTCGAGGGCCAACTTCAGAGCGGTCTCGCCGTCCTCGGCACAAACCACCTCATAGCCAGCCTTGTGGAGCACGCGCTCGTTCGCGTTCCGGATAGCCTTGCTGTCCTCGACTAAGAGAATTCTCACGCTTGGGCACCGTCCTACCTTGCCCATCGGCAGTTTTGGACGTCGGATTAGGCCTAAATCAGGCTGGGATTCTACCGATACTGCCCCGCGTTCCCAGAAATCCACAGGTACTTCGTGACATCCGTCACTGCGCTTGACTCGACCGCCAGCTAGGATGGCCTCGGTTTCCCAGATTCCTCCGAGCAGACATTCAGTCCCAGGGGATCCGCTATGGCCGGGAGCTGCTGGCGTCTGCTCGCCGCCTTCTCGTTGATCTGCGTCGTACCAACGTTTCTGCACGGGCAGGATGCCGCCGCAGATCGTTCCCCGGCCGCCGCACCCGTGCCCGCCTCGAGCTTGTCGAGGGAACCAGGCGCGCCGCGTGACTCCCGGCACACTGCGCCTGTCTGGATTCCTCCTCCCGGCCAACCCCGGAGTTATCCGGTTGCTCCCCCCGTTCTCCAGCAGCTCGCTCGCGCCGCAGGCATTATTTTCTCCGGCCAGGTCACCTTTGTAGGAAGTGCGGCCCCGTCCTCCGGGCAATATCCTGCTTCCACTACCGTTACCTTCCAGGTGGAACAGGCCATGCGCGGCGCCTCACCGGGTCAGACCTTGACGATCCACGAATGGGCCGGCCTTCGGACCAGCGAGCATTACTACGTCGGCGAGCGCGTGTTTCTGTTTCTGTATTCCCCGGGCAAGTTGGGCCTCACCAGCCCGGTGGCCGGGGGCATGGGTCGTTTCGCGATGAATTCCCAGGGCAAGATCGTGATGAGCCCACAGCATGTCGTCACCTTGGCGAAAGATCCCATTCTCGGCGGAAAAACTGTTGTCTCCTATGCTGACTTTGCACAAGCTGTACTCCAGTCCAGCCGGGAGGAATGAGCCAGACGTGAAAATACCGAAGAGCATGACGGCGCGCTCATTCTTCTTCCGGCTGGCCACAGCCTTGGCCATCGTCGTTTTTTTCGCCATGCTCGCCCGCGCAGGCGGTCCTGAATATGTGGCGGGCTCCAGTTACTTCAACTCCTCAACGATGGGGCAGCCTCTCACCTGGTCCCTGGGCCAAGTGAACTACTATACGGATCAGGGTGACCTGAGCCCCATCCTGACTAACTCGGCCGCAAATGCTTTTGTAGCCGGAGCCTTCAGCCAGTGGACTGCCGTTTCCACCGCTGCCCTCACGGTAAACGACGCCGGCGAACTCGCCGAGGACGTGAACGGCAGCAATATCGAGGTCAACTCCAACGGAATCGTCACCGCGCCCGCCGACATCACTCCTTCGGCTACGCAGACGCCCGTCGGCATCGTCTACGACTTCGACGGCTCAGTAACTGACGCCCTGCTCGGCGCGGGAGCGGGCGATCCGTCGCAATGTTTCTGGAACGCAGTGTATGGCGGCGCGGATAACTTCGGTGCCGCTGCGAACTTCCTCCACGCTCTGGTCGTTATCAATGGCCAGTGCGCGCTGCAGTCCTCGCAACTCACTGACGTGGAATACCGGCTGGTGCGGGTGCTGGGCAACGTTCTCGGCCTGGGTTGGTCGCAGATGAATCTGAACGTGATCACTGGCGATCCTACGCCGACGCCCGCTGACTTCGCCGGCTTCCCTGTCATGCATTACATGGACCCCGTGACTTGCGTACCGATCACCCTCTGTTATGCGAACCCCTACCAGCTCGCGCCAGATGATGTGGCAGCGCTCTCCCGCCTTTATCCTGTCGGCACACCCGGAAACTCGAATTCCACCGCCCGCATTTATGGCTCGGTTTACTTCGTGGATCACACGGGTGCCGAAGCTCAGCCCATGCAAGGAGTGAACGTGGTTGCGCGCTGGATCGATCCTTCCACGAACCAACCTTCGGACCAGTATGCGGCCTCCTCAGTTTCCGGGTTTCTGTTCGCCGGCAACGCCGGCAATCCCATCACCGGCTTAACCGACGCGCTGGGCAATCCCTATAGCCAGTTCGGATCAACCGATCAGACCCTGGAAGGATTTTTCGATCTCGGTGGACTGCCCATCCCAAACGGCGCAAGCACGGCGCAATATCAGCTCTCGGTCGAGGCCCTGGATCCAATGTGGTCAGCCGGCGTGTGCCCCTACGACGGCGCCCAGGTGGCACCTTCCGGAGCATTCCAGCCCGTCACGGTAACCGTAAGCGCGGGCGGCGAGTTTGAGCAGGACGTTCCAATGGCCGGGAGCGAACAGCCCGTACCGCCGTGGGCCACGACGGAGACGTGGAGCGCTCCCGCGCAGGTTCCTTCCCCAGGCGATTGGGTAGGCTCGTTGAGCGGCTACGGGGATGTGGCTTACTTCTTGATTACTGCCCAAGCCAACCGCACTCTGTCGGTAGCCGTCACCGCGTTGGATGAAACTGGCGCTCCGAGCGAGTCCAAAACCGAGCCTGTAGTCGGGATCTGGACCCTCGGCGATCCGCAGGGCACCGCGCCGCCGGCTCTTACGCCGGCCCCGTTCAATTCCGGGACTTTTGCGATGAGCCGTCTCGATGCGCAAATCCTGAGTTCGAACAGCTTTATCATCGGTGTCGCTGATCTGCGTGGCGACGGCCGCCCCGATTATCACTACCACGCTCACGTGCTCTACGGAGATTCGGTGAATCCTTCGCGAATTCCGGTAAGCGGTGGCACAATCACTTTGCAAGGCACCGGCTTTGCGCCCGGGCTCACGGTCACCGTGGGCAGCACCAGCTTGCCTCTGCTCGCTACGAACGCGAGCCAGATGCTCGTGGCCGCCCCCGCGCAAAGTGACGGAGCTCAAACCATTACCATCAGCGACCCGGTCAGCGGCTCATTCTCCATCATGACCAATGCGCTCACCTTCGGGGCTGCTTCCACCGACGAAATCCTCCTGTTGCTGGGAGCAAATCCCCCAACTCCGGTAGGAACACAAGCCACCAATCCCGTGAGCGTGCGGGTGGTCGCTTCCGATGGCGTTACTCCGGTGGCTGGAGCAACCGTGGGGTGGGCCACCACGAACGGCGCCACACTCTCGGCCTGCGGCGGCGCTTCCAGTTGCTCAGTGATCAGCGATGAAAGCGGGATGGCCTCTACGTGGGTTACGCCTGGAGTTGCGGGGGTTGCAACCATTACGGCGACGCTTGCCCCCGGCGTCTACAACCCTGAGGCGTCCGTTGTCGCCACGCTGTTGGCAACGTCTTCGTCATTGGACATTGGAGTAACCACCCCCTACCTTTGGGTTGCCCAGGGAGCGACCGTCAGCGTGCCCATTACGGCGCGGGTGCTGAGCACAGGGGTGCCCAAGAGTGGCGAAACTGTGGACTTCACAATCGTGCAGGGCTCCGGTTCGCTCAGTTCCGCAAGCGCGGTAACCAACAGCAACGGCTACGCATCGGTCACGCTCAGCCTGACGAACTTCACGGCCAACCTGCAACTGGAGGCTTGCGTCGGAAGCAGTCCCTGCCAAAGCGTGTACGCGAACGCGGTGGCCGCTGCGCTCTTGAACTTGCAGGCCGTGTCTGGAGCGGATCAGGTTGTCGTCGGGCAGGCATTACAACCTTTGATGGTACGCGTTACCGATTCCTCAACGCCCCCGAATTCTATCCTCGGGGCAAACGCGTTGTTTCAATCCACCGTGTTGCGTCCGGCAGGGAACGGTTTATTTCTGACACCGGGCGACCCTACGGTTACGCAAACAGGCATGCCCGTCATCCTGAGTGAGAGCCAGAGCAGCGTGCAGAGCGATGCCAACGGCCTGGCCAGTTTCGTCCCCTCCGTGGGATCATTCACCGGGTCGCTGGAGATTCAGATCCAGGTTTCAGCCGGAACCACGGCCGCGCTGCAGGATGTGATGGAAATCCTTCCGGCCGGCAGCAGTGGGAGCACTTCCCCGCCAACGAGTAGCCCGCGGCGCGGAAGTGCTCCCGGGCCCACGGAGCCACTGCGAGAACTGCGCGTCGATAGTGCGCAATGAGCAGATCTCGTCAGTCGTAGTGAAAAGCCTCTTGGCCGGAAACTAAAAGTTGAAGCCCGAAACCCGATTTACTTCTTCGTCCACTGATCCACCCAGTCGTTCACCGTCTTGTACCAAAGCTGGGAATTCTGCGGCTTGAGGACCCAGTGGCCTTCGTCGGGGAAATAGAGCATCTTTGACGGGACACCTTCCATCTGCAGCGTGGTGAAGAGCTGCAAGCCTTCGCTCACGTCGAGGCGGTAGTCGCGCTGGCCGTGAATTACGAGAGTAGGCGTCTTGAAATTCTTCGCGTACTGGTGCGGCGACCACTTCTCATACATCGCGCGGTTGTCGTAGGGAGTGCCTTTGAACTCCCAATCATTGAACCAGAGTTCTTCGGTGGTGCCCCAGGCGGATTCGGCGTTGAACATGCCGTCGTGCGACACCAGGCATTTGAAGCGGTCGGTGTGGCCGAGGATCCAGTTGATGGCGTATCCGCCGTAGCTGGCGCCGAGCGCGCATTCGCGGGTCTTATCGATAAAAGCGTAATGCTCTTCCGCGTAGTCGAGGCCCTTCATCAGGTCTTCAAACGGAGCGCCGCCCCAGTCGCCGTTGATAGCGTCGATGAACTTCTGTCCATAGCCGGTCGAGCCGTGGAAGTTGATCATGATGACCACGTANNGATTCCAGCGGTAGCTCCAGTCGTCTCCCCAAGCGCCCTGCGGCCCGCCGTGGATGAGGAACTTCACGGGATACTTCTTGCCGGCATCGAAGTTCGGCGGCTTGACCAGGAAGCCTTCGACTTTGTCGTTGTGAGCACCCTTAAACCAGAAGGACTCAAGCGGGGACATGGAGACACTAGAGAGGACGGTGTCATTGATGTGGGTTAGAGGTTGCGGCTTCGAAAGTTGACAGTCTGGCACCTCGTATAGCACAGGAGGGGCTTTTTGATCCCTCCAATAAACCTCGCACTCGCTGAATTTTGTCGCGGCGCTGTACATCTCAACGGGACTCGAAATCGACATGCGCGTGAAGGTGAGGGTTTTGCCATCTGGCGTCAAATCGAGGTCGTCGTTGAACCCGTTTATGACCGGACGAGTCCACGCTGGATGGTCGAGGTTCGCCTCGTAGGTAAGCGACCCACCGGCGTTTTCGGCTGCAAAGAAAACATTCTTAGAATCCAGAGTCCAAACAAACGTTCCTACCCAGCGATCGAACTCCTCGGTCAGATTCTTCTTCTCGCCCGTCTTCCGGTCGTAGAGCATCAACCGGAAGCGGTCGCTCTCGTATCCCGGACGCTGCTGGGCGCGGTAGGCGATGTAGCGGCCGTCGGGCGAATAGAGCGGCGTAGAGTCGCTGGCGGGATTGTCGGCGGTGATGTTCTCAGCGGGCAACGGATAGGTGCTATGGCCTGAAATGACGCCAACATCAAATTTTACGATCCACAGATCGTTGTTGGTAGAAGCTGCCGCATTTTTATCGTGATTCGAGACGTAGCAAATTTCCTGGCCATCGGGCGAGAAGGCGTAGTTATCCTGACCGCCGAGCGAAAATACGGGTGTGTCGTAATCGCCGGGAGTGAGGTCGCGGGCTTCTCCGGCTGGACAGCCGGGCGCAACTTTCTGCGCACAAAACTCTGGGATTATGAAGATGTGCGTCCGTGTGCCCTCTTTGTAGGCATTCCAATGGCGATAGAGCAATGAGGTGAAGATCAGCGCCTTAACCTTTGATTTTTCCCGCTCTTCGCGTGTTCTCGCATTGCAACTGGCTTCTTCGGCGGGCTTGCCGTCGCATTGCGGATATACGTCCGAGGTGAATAAAATGTTTTTCCCATCTGGCGACCAGAGTTCGCCGCTTGCTTCTGTGGCAATCGAAGTGAGCTTGCGGACTTCCGTCACTGAGCCGGCCGCCGCATCAAAATCGGCAATCCAGATTTGGGAGCCACCATCTTTCGTCGAAACGAAGGCGAAGTGCCTGCCGCCTGGCGACCAGCGTGGCCGGTCGGCGTCCTGATCGGCGATGATCTCTCGCTCCTGCCCGCCTGCCGTGGGCACGATCCAGATGTGCGGTGTCTTCGTGTTGGCCTCGAGATCGACGTCGACCACGCTGAAGATCACCCACTTGCCGTCGGGCGAAACCTCGGGCTCGCCCACGCGTTTGAGCCTCATCATGTCATCGAAGGTGAAGGGATGCTTGGCCTGCGCGAAGGCGGAGAATGCGAAAGAGATGAGAGCAAGAGAGACAAAAAACAAACGGCACATGAGAGAACCTCCTCGGCAAACGGATGAGTGTAGCAGGGGAAGCGATCGCCTTCTAGCTGCTTTTCAACCCCGCAGCGCGACTGTCGGCTTCGTGTTCCCGTCGTCCCTTGCTTTGTCCTCCTGAGCCGCGTTCTGGGCCGCGAGGATCCATGCCCCTGGAGGAGAATGCATAGGTCCTTCGGCTGGCAAAAAGCGCCCGCCTCAGGATGACAAAATATTCGACGTCGCGTTAGGCCTGCCAGGGATTGACTAGGCGCACACCACAGCCTTCGAAATCGGCAGTGTTGCGTGTGGCTAAGATAGCGCGGCGCGAGCGTGCGACGGCGGCAATCTGCGCATCTAGTTCTGCGATAGGCCGGCCTTCCGCGCGACGACCCGCGGCTATTTCCGGAAAGGCCCGCGCCGCTTCTTCGTCGAAGGGCAAGACGCGCCCAGCAAGGTCTTGAATGAACACAACCTCAGCTTCGGCGCGCAAACTGTCGCGCCGCTTACCCCTGGGAAGAATCTCGATTCCATAAAGAATCTCCGCCACAGTCAACGTAGTGGTAAAGAGTTCGCCAGACTGCTGTTGCGACCACCATTCCATTACTCGAGGCGAGGGCGATGCCTTCATTGTTTCCGAGATCACATTGGTGTCTAGGACCAGCATAGGCGAGCGCCAGAACTTTCAGCGGATTCCGGGATCGCGAATCGGACTCCGGGGAGGAATCTTCAAATCAACTCCACCCAAGGCAGCAAAGCGTCGATGGATGATCTCCCCCAGGTTCTCAGATTTAGGTTCCGTTCGCGCTAACCCCTCTTCGAGCAGCTCGCGAGCCTCCTGCTCCATGGAGCGTCCGTTGCGGGCGGCACGAATGCGGAGACGCCGCTTTGTATTCTCGGGGAGTTTGCGAATGGTAATGCTAGCCATGCAATCAATGATAGCATTGATTGCATTCATTGCATAGATGCTTCAGCCCTGACCCGAAGCCTGTTTTCCCCGCGGCAACCCCTTTGCTGATTCGGCATCCAAGTGACTGGCAGAACTGCAGCGCCCTGCCCCCGGCTTCACTGAGCGGAGAGGGGTCGGGGGAGGGTCGCCGCAGTAACTTACCCTCGTTTGTGGATGTCCCTTCGACGGGCAAATACGGGTCTGTCCCCGTCCTTTCGACTTATTCGATAAACTAAGGTTATGAAACGGTCGTCTCGCAGTATTTTGTTTTTTGTGGCCCTCGCTGCCTGCGTCTTCGTGGCGTCCCCTGGGGCTTCGGCGCAGGAGGGCCCGCTCGAGAACACGCCGCCCAAAAGCATCACGCCTGAGGAAATCATCCCTCGCTTTGCCGCCCGGGAAAAGTTGTTCAAGGAAGCGCGCGAGCAATACACCTACCGGCAGGACGTCAAGGTACAAACTCGCGATGGCGATACGGTCACCGGAGAGTACCACGAGGTTTTCGACGTGCTCTATGACGATAAAGGGCATCGCATCGAAAACGTCGTATTCGCGCCCCAGTCCACGCTGGAGCAAGGAGGGCTCGGGCTCGACGAGGGCGACGTCCAGGATTTTCGCAACCGCCTGCCCTTCGTGCTCACCACAGAAGAGGTTCCGGAATACAACATTCTCTACGTGGGCCAGCAGCAGGAAGATCAGCTGCACTGTTACGTCTTCGACATCGCGCCCAAACAAATTGTGGGCAAGAAGCGCTACTTCCAGGGACGCATCTGGGTGGACGACCACGACTTCCAGATCGTGAAGACCTACGGCAAAGCCGTCCCGGAGATTCGCGACACGAAGAAAAAGGGCAAGGAAGAACACCTTTACCCGAAGTTCACCACCTGGCGGCAGCAGGTCGACAACCAGTATTGGTTCCCCACCTACACTCGCGCCGACGACACGCTGACCTTCAACACGGGCGACATTCACATTCGCGAGATCGTGAAGTATGAAGATTACAAGCGGTTTGGATCGAATGTGAGAATTCTGTATGAGGGCAAAGAGATTCCGAAGGCGCCCAACGATCAGAAAGCGCCGCCGGCTGCGGATCAGAATCCAGATCAGAAAAAACCGGATGCAACGCCGGATTCGCCGCAGAAGTAGCTTTCAGTGGTCAGGTATCAGCCAACCCAAGATCCCTCGCTTCGCTCGGGATGACAAGGCTAGGATTCGGCTTGAACAGGTTGGCTTTGCTGAGAGCTGACGGCTGAGAGCCGCCAGCTAGTAGAACAAATACTTCCTCCACTTATCGTCCGATCTGCCCATCAACCGCATGATATGGCGGCTGGTGTGGAGGTTGAAGGCGCGGGGCTCGCGCATCAGCTTCATGCCGGCTTCGAGGGGGAACTGGTTGCCCTTGCGGCGATTGCAGGCGTGGCAGCAGGCCACCAGGTTTTCCCAGGTGGATGAGCCTCCGCGGGAGCGCGGGATCACGTGATCAAGCGTCAACTCGCTGGAAGGCAGCACGGTGGCGCAATACTGGCAAGTATTGCGGTCGCGCAGCAGAATGTTTTTCCGCGACAAAGCGCGGCTCTGGTGCGGGATGCGGCGGTACTCCAGCAGGCGAATCACCGACGGCACGCGCATGGCGATGCGCGCCGCGTGCAGGAAGTGTCCATTCTCCTCTTCCGTCATGGCTACGCCCTTGAGCACCAGGACCAGAGCGCGGCGCGCGGCGCAAACGTTAATGGGTTCGTAGGACGCGTTCAGCACCAGCACAGGCGCGTGCAACGCGTTGCCGTTGCGATGCAAAGCCGCCGCTGCGAACAAGCCGGCGGCGTGCCGGCCCGGTGGTCCTGCATCGACTTCGATTCTGGCTGACATGATGCTCTGCTCGTCTCCTCGAACCGCGCCCGCACTCTTTCCTCGCGGGCGTATCTTCAATCCTCAGAACGGATCTTCAAAATGCCAATCCTCAGAATGCCGCAATCGCCCTGCGCTATCTAGATGCCCGCTGCACGAGCCAGCGGAACTTCCGGTGCGGCGGAAATATCTTCCGCCGCCGCATTGCCCGAGAGTTGAATTTCCACTCGCTGCCCCGAAGCTTTCAACGTGCGGGCAACGGTCGCGACCCAAACTTTTGTAGCGCCGGCGCGACGCAGAACTCGCGCACACTCCGAAACCGTCGCTCCGGTTGTGTAAACGTCATCCACCACCAGCACTTCGCGCCCCTTCACAACATCGATCTGCGCCACTCCGAATGCGCCTCGCACGTTCTCACGCCGCTGGTGGCGGGTGAGGCCGGTTTGCGACGGCGTCTCCCGCTTTCTCTCGAGAACTCCCGTGCACAAATGCAATCGGCCGGGCGCGGGGTTGAGTTTCATCGCGGCCCGCGCAATCAGCTCCGCCTGGTTGAACTCGCGGTGACGATGCCTGGTGCGGTACAAGGGCACAGGAACCACAGGTATGGATTCGGCCGGGAAATCGAGTTCGAGCGCAGCGATTGCCTCTGCCAGCATGCGTCCTAAAACATTGGCAGCAGGGCGCACACCTGCATACTTCAGCAGGTGAATCAGCTCGCGCAGTCCGCCCTCGTAGCTGCCATAAGCCACAGCACGCGCAAAGGCCGGCTCAATGCGGCGGCACAACCCGCAGCGGGGCTCGTTCTCAGCCGCAGACAATGCGTAGGAAGAAAACAACCGCTCGCCGCAAATCGCGCAGAGCCCGCCCGCGATGGGACGCATGGCATCGAGGCATTCCTGGCAGACCGGGAGACGGGAAATTTTCACCAGCGGTGCGCCGCACACGCGGCAGTCGGAGGGAAACAAAACGGCGAAAAGACTCTCGGCAATCTGGCCGGAAACTCGGCTCGCCCAAGGTCGACCCTGGCTTGAGGCAATAGAAGGCCCTGCCACTGCAGCGTTGGCCTGGGCAGCCCGAATTGCGTCCCCGCTACTGCTGAAGACGGCCTCCCCTGATGCCCGCGAGAAACTCCCCAGCGGGCAGTTCTGCTTGCCTAACTAGCAGTATAACGGCGGTCAGGCCGCTAGGCAACGTTGCGGCTGCCGCTGGACCCCGCTGCCGCGGAGGGCTGCTTGCCGATCGCTTGCGGCAGCCGGTCCATCACCGGCATGAAAACCAAACGATAGCTCCTCCGGAAGCATTCCGAGCAGCGCACCGGTTGCAGAAGAAAAACCGGCAGCAGGTACCGTTCGGAAAACGTGCGGCGACGCGAACGAAAAGCCGTGTCGCTGCTGCAATCGTCGCAGTGGAATTCGAAGTATTTCTGGAACCAGATCTGGTCGGGAGAGTATCTTGCCACGTTACACCTCGGAAAACACAAACCTGCGAAGGGGCGAGAACCGATTGCCGTTATTTTACGCTTAAGCCCTGAACAATCCAATCATAGAGTTGACGGCCTGAGTCCGCGCCCGGGGCGAGCCCGTAGCACTTGTAATGCAGCCCGCCCGCGTGCTAACGTGCGCCGTTTAGTCTTTTCAATCAGTTCACGACATTGCTTTCATCCCACGCCCTACGAGGATTCCACTTATGAGCAGCCCAGTCCCCGAATCAGGAACTGGTGTCAAGAAACACGTGCCCTTTGTTCCCGAGCACATGCAGATGAAGGAGTTTACTCTGCGCGCAGTGCTGCTGGGACTTCTGATGACCATCGTCCTGGGAGCTGCCAACGCGTACCTCGGATTGCGCGCCGGTATCACGATCGCAGCAACGTATCCGGCCGCGGTGATTGCGATGGCCGCAATGCGGGCGTGGAAGGGTTCGCTGCTCGAAGAAAACATCGCTCGCACCGCGGGTTCGATTGGCGAGTCGGTAGCAGCCGGCGCTATCTTTACGCTGCCTGCGTTCCTGCTGGCCAAAGCATGGCCCTCGTTCCGCTTCGCGGACGCATACTGGAAATCCACATCACTGATCATGGTGGGCAGCATTCTGGGAGTTCTGTTCATCTCTTTGGTACGACGCGGCATGGTGGAAGATCCCGAGTTGCCTTTTCCGGAATCACTGGCTGCGTCGGAGATTCACAAGGCCGGACAGCGCGGCGCGCAAGCCGCGAAATATCTCTTCTGGAATATCGGCCTTGGCGGCGTGGTCTACATCCTGGGGAAATTCGGTTTGTTTGCCGCTGACACTGACCTTCACGTGGGCGTCGGCAGTCTGGGCCACACTCAGGTTCGTCTTGGCACAGCGGGAAGTACACACGTCTTGCCCACCGGCGGCACTACCATGTTTGCCGCGCCGAGCGTAAGTCCGGCTTATCTTGGTGTTGGATACATCATTGGTGTCAGGCTGGCGTCGATCCAGTTTGCCGGTAGCGTGCTGGCATGGGGCCTGCTGGTTCCATTGATGGTGTTTTTTCTTGGGCCGCAACTCAAAGCATATATTCCGGCTGACACTCCGGATAACTGGGCGACGATGGCCGATGCGGTGTGGAGATACATTGTCCGCCCGATTGCCGTCGGCGGAATGCTGGTCGGCGCTGCTTACACGTTGTTCAAAATGCGCGCCAGCCTGACCGCTGGAATTGGCAAGGCATTCGCAGACCTCCGCCAGACGGCCGATCAGCAAGCCCAACTGGCGCGCACCGAACGTTACATGAGTTCGAAAACTGTCTTCAGTTTGATCGCCGTGATGTTTGTGCTGATGTGTGTGCTCTACGTCAGGATCTCAGGCCTGGTGTGGCCGGCCATCCTGGCGGCGGTGGTGATGATTCTGGTTGGGTTTTTCTTCGCGACGGTCTCAGGCAATTTGGTCGGATTCATCGGATCGTCCAACAATCCGATTTCCGGCTTGACCCTTTCGACGCTGCTGATTGCGGCCCTGCTGATGGTCGCTCTGGGAGTCTCCGGCACCTCGGGAGTGGCGGCAGTTCTGGGGGTTGCAGCCGTGGTCTGCGTCTCGTCAGCGGTGGCGGGCGAGCTTTTGCAGGACTTCAAAGTCGGCTACATTTTAGGCGGCACTCCGCAAAAGATTCAAGCTGCCGAGCTGATCGCGGTCGTGGTCGCAAGCCTGGTGATGTATTTCCCCCTGATGCTGCTGCACGAAGGCAGCATCAAAGCCGGCGGCGTGGGGTTTGGCGGTCCCGAGCTTCCAGCCCCGCAGGCGGGTCTCATGGCCACATTGGCGATGGGTATCGTAGGCCACGATATGCCATGGCCGCTGGTTGTGGTGGGAATCTTGTTTGGAATCGCGATGATCATGATGCAGGTGAAGAGTCCCATGCTGGTGGCGGTTGGGATGTACTTGCCGTTCGGAACCACATTCGCAATCTTTGTAGGTGGAGTTTTTCGCTCACTGGGAGACTGGGTCGCCGAGCGGCGTGGATTCAACAGCGCGCAGAAGGCACGCGTAGAAAATGCCGGGGTGCTGGTCGCTTCCGGATTGATCGCCGGAGAAGCTCTATTGGGCCTGGTTTGGGCGGGATTGCAGTTCGTACCCTCGTGGGGCGCGCCGAACCACCCGCCGCAGATCTTTAACGATCCCTCTTATCTGGTGGGGGGGATGATCGTGCTTGCGGGGTTAGCAGCGTTGATGATTTTTGTGCCGGCTTCAGCCGCCGGAGATCCGAACGAACCTGCGCCGCCGACAGCAATGATGTAACGATGGTGTGGCGCGGGCACTCCCTTCAGCTTCGTTCAGGGCAGGGTCTGCCCGCGTCCTTCGCGCAGTGAAGGATGGTTCGTGATCTACTTTTCTCATGTCCATCGCCGCGAACATTGCATCGATCCAGGAGCGCATCGCAGCTGCGGCGCGCCGCGCCGGACGCCCACTTGAAGAGATCGCGCTGATGGCTGTCAGCAAGACGCAAGCTTCAGCCCGCATCCGAGAGGCTTATGACGCGGGGCTTCGAGTGTTCGGAGAAAATCGAGTTCAGGAGCTTTCAGGGAAGATCGACGCACTTCGGGAGTTGCGCGATGCCGAATTCCACATGATCGGCCATGTGCAAACTAACAAAGCGTCAAAGACGGTGGAGCTCTTTCGCGCGGTCGATTCCGTGGATTCGCTAAAGCTGGCGGAGAAGCTGGATGCGGCGGCCCGCAAGCTCGGCGGGAAGCTCGATCTCCTTATCGAAATCAACGTCGGCGGCGAAACTGCCAAGAGCGGCGTGGCACCCGACTCGCCCGCACTCGACGAGTTGCTGATCGCCGCGCCTCGGCTGGAGGCGCTCGTTTTCCGTGGACTGATGACTGTGCCTCCATTCACCGACGATCCCCAGGGTGCGAGGCCCTACTTTCGCAAGCTGCGCGAATTGCGTGATGCCATCGCCGCGCGTAAGCTGCCCGCCGTCGCCATGGATGCGCTTTCCATGGGCATGTCGCACGATTTCGAAATAGCAATTGAAGAGGGATCGACCTGCGTGCGTGTGGGCACGGCGATCTTCGGGGAAAGGGCAAAGACTTAGCGACAGCGGACACAGTTCAAGAGGCCATGAGGATTCTTGACCAGCTCGGCGCCGGGACGCTTTTTGTTCTGGCGATCGTGGATTGCCTGCTCGTGCCGAGAACCTATACCGGGAGAATCTGGATCTTTGGTACAGGGCTGGCATTGCTGTTCGCCGCCATGTTGAATGTGCTGCGCCTTCGCAATGGCAACGGAGTCAGGGGCCTGAAATTATTTTGCATCACGGCCAACGTGACCATGCTTGTATTCGCCATCGCTCTGATGGCGAGCATCGGAAAATCGCGCACGTTGCAGCATCCGCAAGTGCCGCTGGTGGGAGCCCTGCTCCTGGCGGAGACTGCGTTCTCGTTGAGGCGTAGCAATTGATTCCTATCGATGACTCGGGCAACGGAGTGAACTTTGCGGTTAAAGTCCATCCCCGCGCAAAGAAAAATGCGATCACCGGCGAACTCGTCGATGCGCTCAAGGTCTCTCTAACCTCGCCTCCCGTGCAAGGCCGCGCCAACGAGGCCTGCATCGAATTCTTCGCCAAACTTTGAAGGTACCGCGTTCTTCCGTTACCATTGCCTCCGGCCAGACCAGCCGCAACAAAGTGATTCGTGTGGCTGGACTTTCTGCTGAAAAAATCAGGAAGCGTATTGGTTTTTAGCACAGAAATTGCCAGCGGCGCTCTCGCGGCGTCCGGAGCGAAGGCGAGGATGCCACCGCGACAATCGGCAGAGCCTGCCCTGAGCTTGCTGGAGGAATGCCGGCGCTGAAATTAAGGAGCCACTCTTGAGCTTTTCCGAACGCTTGCAGGAGATTCGCACCGGGTTCGAGCGTCCCTTCTGGGTCGCTAACATCAGCGAGCTTTTTGAGCGGCTTTCTTATTACGCCGTTTTTGCCGTACTGGCGCGTTACCTGCATGAGGGCCTGCACTTTGATGTCGAGCGGGCCAGCAGCCTGACCGGAATGTTTGGCGGGTGGGTCTGGTTTCTTGCCATAGGCGGCGGCGCGCTCGCCGACCGCCTCGGTTTCCGGCGGGCGCTTTCGATCGCCTATCTAATTCTAAGTTTTGCCTATTTCTTGTTGGGCTCGATAGGCTCCGCGTGGCTCGCTCCGTTGCGCAACAGCGTGCCGCTGGTGGCGCTGGTGGCGTTCGTCCTGATCCTTCCCGCCTTGGGCGTTGCTCTGGTGAAGCCTTGCGTGGTCGGGACTACGGCGCGCGCTTCCAAAGAAAATGTGCGCTCGGTGGGATACTCGATCTACTACACGCTGGTAAACGTAGGCAGTACGGCGGGACCATTGCTCGCCTCGTGGGCGCAAGAGCACGGAAGCGTAGAAAATGTTTTCCGCATAGCGGCGTTGAGCGTGTTTGTCATGCTCTTCTTTGTGTTGCTGTTCTTCAAGGAGCCGCGCCGCGTCGACGAAGGCGAGATCGCAAGTCTCGGCCAAGTGGGAAAAAACTTCCTTACTGTGCTTTCGAACCCGCGGTTCATGCTTTTCCTGCTGATCTTCACCGGATACTGGATTGTCTTTTGGCAGGAATTCATCGCGCTGCCGCTGTACATTTCCGCCTACATCGATCCGAAGGCCGATACGGCGCGGATTCTGGTCGCTGATCCGCTGACGGTGATCGCGCTGACCATGGTGATCGGTTTTCTCAGTAAGCGCATGCAAGCGTTTCACGCCATCATCCTGGGGACGCTGATCTCGAGCCTGGCCTGGATCCTTTTGATCGTTCATCCCTCGGTGTGGATGGCGGTGGTGACGTTGATTGTGGTGGCGATTGGCGAGATCACGCAACAACCACGCTACTATGACTACATCTCGCGCCTCGCTCCCGAGGGGCAGCAGGGCACGTATATGGGGTTCGCGTTTCTGCCGCTCGGCATCGGATCGTTTGTCGCAGGCAAATTCAGCGGGTGGCTTATGCATCACTTTGGAGAGGAGATGCACCGGCCGGAGTTAGTCTGGTGGTCGGTGGTCGCCGTTGGCGTCGCCACAACGCTGCTGCTGTTGATCTATGACCGGTTCGTCAGGGTAGAGGGAACGGTCGAGGGCAAATGAATGGCGCGCGTCCCGGAGTCGATGAGACAAACTCCTCCCAAGCAACTCCGCCCGGCGCCGGCGGAAGTTGCCGCTCAGATTCGCCGCGCGCTGAAGGATGGCGGGTCCGCCGAACATGCCACGGGAGTGCAGTGGTTCTTCAAAGATGAAATCAAATCGCACGGCTGGTATACGGCGGACCTGCGCCGTGCCGCCGTGCGTTTTCGGCGGGAGGTGAGGAAGGCCTACGGGCTCGACTTTCTGGTCGAAGTTGCCGATCAGCTTTTTGCCGGCTCGGTACTCGAAGAGAAAGTTGCAGCCGTGTTCTTGCTGGAGAAACTTGATGGCGAATTCGGTGACAGCGAATTCAGATTGTTCGAATCCTGGCTTGACCGCATCGGCAGTTGGGCGGACCACGACGGGCTGGTCCATTATCTGATTGGGCCCATGGTTGCAGCGAAGCCCGCGCGAAGAAAAGCAGTTTTCCGCTGGGCGAAGTCGGCGAAGCGCTGGCATCGGCGCGCCGCCTGCGTGGCGCTGATTCGCGGGGCGCGTGCCAAGATGTTTTTCCCTGATATTAAGAAGCTCTCGGACTCGCTTCTCACCGACGACGATGACATGGTGCAGAAGGGATTGGGCTGGCTGCTGCGCGAGACCGCCAAGTTTGACGGCGAGCGGACAGTTCCATATCTCATGAAGATCCGTGGTCGTGCCCCGCGTTTGGTACTGCGCACGGCCTGCGAAACTCTGCCTCTAGAGATCATAAAGCGGATTCTGACTTCGCAGGTTGCGAAATCTCCGGTTCAGAAATAGCTGAGCCAGGCGTCGCTGCGGCGCTGCTTCAAGCCTGCGAACCAGCGGCACAGCGGATAAAGAGTAAACACCACCAACGCCCAAAACAAATAAACAATGGGCAAAGCGTATCCCCATCCTGGCGGCGGAGTAAACGGGAACTGGCCAAGTCCCGGCGACTCGAACATCCAGTAAATGTGCCCGTAGCGCGCGTAACACACGGCAATTGCAAGCAGATGAATCAGAGGTATGTGCAGTAGGTAATAAAACATGGGCACCTTACCCACGGTGAGAGCGGGCCGCAACCATCGCGGCGTTCCGGAGTCAACCACACGCAAGAAAATCAGAGCAGGCCCGAGCGTCATCAGCAGATACAGCAGCGATGGGGGATATTTATTCGTATTCAGGAATGAAAGCACGGTAAAGACTGTGGATCTTTGCGTGGTCCAACGCAGCGGATCCCCGTAGATATTGATGGCGCGCAAAATGATGAAAGCTGCGGTCAGCCCGATGCCAAGAGGCAGCAGAAGCGTCGTGCGGCGTTCCGCAGGCCAGCGATAGATTTGCCCCAAGCCGTATCCTACCGCCGTAACACCCACCCAGGGAATGAGCGCGTAGGCAACGAAGATGATGCGCCCCGGCTCGTTTAAGATGAAACCGGGCGCGGAATGCAGGATCGTCCAAATCGGATTGGAGGACTCGACGGCATCGAACAGATTGTGGGTTGCGATCATCACGACGCCGAACCCCGCCACGACGGAAGCCGGCAGGTAAACCAAAACCGAGAGCGTTATCATCGCCCAGCCCAGCGCCCATAAAACGTTGAGGATAATCAGGTGATAGTCAAAGTTAAACTGCCAGCCAAAACAGCGAACCACCACTATTTCCAAAAAAATTAACCAGAGACCGCGGGTAAACAGGAATCGCGACAGCTCGCGTTTGGATTTCTTGCGCAGCGAGAGATAAGCTCCGGTGCCGGTGAGCAGAAAGAAAACGGGCGCGCAAAAATGCGTGATCCAGCGCGTGAAGAATAGCGGAATCGTTGTGCTGGTGGGATCCGTGGGATTCACGCCGGAATTGCCGAAGAAGTCCCGCGTATGATCGAGCGCCATCAAAATCATGATGACGCCCCGCACCACGTCGATCGATTCGATGCGAACGCGCTTCGTAACCACAGACGCAACGACGGGCTCGTCTATTGCGAGCATCTCGCGTCATAGTGTAGCAAGGAGCCGGGCCTCACACGAACTGGCAGCTTGGAATGCGGCCCGCTGCGCCTCGATTCGCCCAAATCCTTCCCATTGTTTACAATAGAGGTTTGCCCATGGACCTGGCTGCCATCCAATCTGCGCTGCGCGAACGCAACATCGACGCGTGGCTCTTCTATGACCACCATCATCGCGATCCCATCGCCTATCGCGTGCTCGGCTTGCCAGCAGGTCTGATGGTCACGCGGCGCTGGTTTTACCTGATACCGGCGCAGGGCGAGCCGGTAAAGCTTGTCCATAAGATTGAAGCTGGCCACCTCGACTCCTTGCCCGGCAGCAAGCGCCAATATTCCGGATGGCAGGAACTGTTCGACACCCTGAAGTCGATGCTCGCGGCCTACCGCGACATCGCCATGCAGTATTCACCCAATAACATCGTCTTCACCATCTCTCTGGTCGATGGCGGCACCATCGAGTTGCTGCGCGGCTTGGGAAAGAACGTGGTCAGCTCCGCCGATCTGGTGGCACAGTTCGAAGCTACCTGGAGCGAAGAGCAAATCAAGACGCACTTTGCCGCGCGCGATAGCGTGGATTCAATCGTGTCGGCAGCCTTTAAGGAAATCGGCCGGCGTGCCCGCAACGGTGGAACCACGGAACACGAAATCCAACAGTGGTTCATGGAAGCGTTTCGCCGGGAGAATCTGCTCACCGATGATCCACCGATCGTGGCCGTCAACGCCAACGCCGGCAACCCGCACTACGAGCCGCGCGCCGATCATCCGGTACCGATTCGCGAAGGCGATCTGGTGCTGCTTGACGTGTGGGGAAAGAAAGACATTCCTGGAGCGGTGTACTACGACATCACTTGGATGGGCTTTTTGGGGAAGGCCCCGTCTGGCCGAATTCGCGAAGTGTTCGAAATCGTGCGCGACGCGCGCGATGCCGGCGTAAAGGCCGTAACCGATGCGATCAACGCCGGGCGGCGAATTGCCGGATGGGAAGTGGATCGCGCCACCCGTGGCCACATCAAGCAGAAAGGCTACGGCGATTATTTCATTCATCGCACCGGGCATTCCATCGGCACCGACGTCCATGCCAATGGGGCCAACATGGACGATCTGGAAATTCACGACGAGCGCCAGATTCTTCCCAACTCTTGCTTCTCCATCGAGCCCGGCATTTATTTGCCGGAGTTCGGCGTGCGTAGCGAAGTCAACATGCTGGTCCGGCCCAAGTCGGCGGAAGTCACCGGCAACATTCAACGCGAGATCGTAATTATCTGATGGCAAATCCAACCATAGCCAAGACTAAGATGGCCGAACCGGCGCAGCCCGCAAGCATGATGTCCGTAATCGCGCCTGCAGTGGGCTGGCTCATTCCGGGCGCAGGCCATATCATTCAAAAACGCTGGATTCGCGGCCTGCTGCTGCTCGTCTCCATCGGGACCCTGTTCGTGCTCGGCCTGATGATGCAGGGCCACATCTACAAGGCGAACGGCGGGGACATTCTCGACATTCTGGGATTCATCGGCGACCTGGGCGCCGGCGGATTGTACATCACGACGCTCACCATGAATTGGGGCCAGGGTGCGATCGCTTTCGCCATTGCCGATTACGGGACCAAGTTCATGATCGTCGCTGGATTGCTGAACTTCATTGCGGTGGCGGACGCCTACCACATTGCCATCGGGAAAAAACAATGACCGTCCAGCTTACCCACTTTAGCGCCGCTTTCGTCTTCGCGCTCTTTGCCTCCATCGTCTTCGGCATCACGCACCGCGAAACCACGCGCGACATGGTCCGCTACGGCCTGTATTGTTTTGCCATGTTCCTGGGCGGCATTCTGGTGGCGGGTTGGGCCATGTGGCTGGTACGGAGGTAGTTCTTAGCTCTTAGCTTTTTTTGTCGGAGAGATCCCGATTTGCCGAAGAAGCCAAAAGCCAAGAGCTAACGGCCAAGAGCCTCAGCCTTCCCATACGAAGGCATCAAACACGCGCTTCGACTCGAAATTCAAGCGGCGGTACAGGATGACAGCTCCGGCGTTGGCCTCGGTTACAGTCAACGAAAGCATGGAGAAGCCACGCTTGCGAAGATTCGTAGACGTCGCCGCGAGCAGAGATTCGCCAACGCCACGCGAGCGGTATTCGGGCAATACGCATACCTGGGTGACATGGCCTACGTCGCCGCGTACGCGTGAGCACAGAATCAGCCCGATCAGATTCTTCGCCTTGCGATCCACGGCGGCATAGGACGATTCCGCGTCGAATAACCCGCATCCCGGAAAACGCACGATGTTATTCAGAAAGCGAAGCGATCCGCTCAGGGTGTGGTACTGATCATTGATCTGGGCGTCGACGTGGCCGCGATAAGCCGCAGTAATCACGGCGGCGGCGGGTTGGTAGTCCGCTTCAGTCCAACGCCGGATTTCGACCTCGGGATGCATCGCCGGCGCTTGCGGCGTCGCGTTGGTCAGCTCAAGAACCATGAACAGCCGCGGATAACGCTGAAATCCCTGATCCAGAAACGGCCGCGCGACGCTCCCCGCTTCGTGCGCCAGCAGTTGCGCTTCGACCCGGTGGATCCCGGGAGACTGCTGGAGAGTTTCGATCACGTGGGTCAGCAGCTTGAGTTCGACCTCGCGCGCATTTGGAACACGGGCGCCGTTCGCCACGAACAGATCGCCGACCACTCCCTTGCTGCCTTCATACACGAAGAAGCTGTAGCCGAAGATGCGGCCACGTTCGATGGCGGCGTATCCGGGAAGGATTTTCGCGTCTACATACCGCAGGATCATCTCCGCCGATCCGTTATAGTCCCATGAAAGCAGACTCGCCCAGACTCGCGTCTCATCATTGAGCAGCGGACGCAAATCCACGGAAGAGAAATGCCTGAGGTCGAGAATCTCCACGGGGCTCCTGCAAAGTCAGCTAAACAATTCCGGCTTCGTTCGCGGCGGCAGAACTCCGAGTTTAGTGCGTTCGCGCACGCTAGGGCAAACCGCCGGAACACGGGGCAGCAACAAGCGGAATCCTGCCCGCGTCAAACCCGTGCGTGGTTCTAGTGATTGGAAGCTTTCCCCTCCGCGGCAATCCAGTAGTAATCCACGTGCTGCGCGGCATAGTGTCCCAGGTAAGAAACGCGGCGCCCCGGCACCAGTTTCGCAATCTCGACTTGCGAATTCTCCGGCGCCACCAGCAGATGCTCTTCCGGCGGAACGCTGCCCCAGTCATAGTTGAAAGTTAACTGGTTACGATAAAAAGTCAGACCGTATTCCAGTTCGCGCTGAACATGGTAGACGGCCAGCGGCAGCGGATGGGTCTCTAGGCCTGCAATTTCCCGGGCCAGCGGACGCGCCGAAAGTGTCTGGTCAAGCCCCACAGAGCCCAGTTTCAACACGGCGCCCAGGGTAAGCACGATCGGAATCAGCGTGATGAACCGCAGCATGCGCAGACCTGACTTGCGCACCAGCGTGAGCGCAATTCCGGCGCAGAGTAGGAATGCGACGGCGAGCGCCACCAGCATCGGTTGCCCTCCCGGAAGGCGGCGTTGCGTGATCAGGTAGGCAATCAGCAAGGCCGGAACAATGGGCGCCGCGGCCAGCAATGCATGCAGCACGGCCAGCCATTTGGCGACGGAATTGCCTTCACTCTGCTCCAGATGTCGCCGCAGGTATTCCACCAGCAGCAACGCACCCGCCGGAATCGCGGGAAGGATATACCCGGGCAGTTTCGACTGCGAGATCGAGAAAAACACCACCGGCGCGATCAGCCAGCAACCGGAGAAAACGCTGAACTGATATTCGAGATCAGCTTGGGCTGCGTCGACCGCAGTTCGTCTGGCCCACCACAAGCGGACCGACTGAACGAAAGCCGCAATTACGAACACCGTCCACGGAACCAGGGCCAGCGCCGTTACTGGAAGGTAGTACCAAAGAGGTTCGGTATGGTGATAAAGATTCTTCGAGAACCGCGTGAGATTGTGCTCGACGATGAACTCACGAAAGAAATCCGGATTGCGCATCTGCACCGCGAAATACCAAGGCAGAGCGATCGCGCAAAACAGAAAAATCCCCGGCAACCAGAGTGTCTTCAGAACCAGACGCAGTTCGCGAACCGCAGCCGCGTAGAGAACGATGACCACAACGGCGAGAAACGGCGCGATCGGCCCTTTCGCCAGCGTCCCCAAAGCCATGAAGCCATAAAAAACAGCGAGGTAAATTCTCTTCCCACTCTCCCGCCATGCCCACCAGCTGAGCATTCCAATCGTGAAAGCCGCCGCCAGCGCCATGTCCATGGATGCAGCCCGGGCATAGCCGATGATTCCGGCCGAAGAGGCCGCGATCAGTGCACCGTCAACCTCAAATCTAGGCCGGAAGCGGCGGAGAAAAAAATACACCGCCAGTACGAGAAAACTGGCATCGAGTGCCGCGGGTAGCCGCGCCGCCCAGTCGCTCACGCCAAAGATTCCGTACGCGAGCATAGCCTGCCAGTAATAAAGTGGAGGCTTCTCGAGCCACGGCCGGCCTCCTAGAACCGGTGTGATCCAATCGTGGCGCTCCAGCATTTCGCGCGCTACCTGCGCGTAGCGCGGCTCATCGGCTCCGATAAGCCCAAATTGCCCGAGTCCGTACAAAAACAGAAAAGCGCAGAAGCCCGCGAGCAACAGCGAGTCGGTTCGCGCGCGATTCGTCATGGGAGTGAATTTGTTTTGATGCAGTCGATTGTACGCAGGTTATTGCACCGAAGGACCGCCGCGCAGCAGTTCGAGAACGTCACGCACCGCACGATCCAGCGGACCATCCACCGAGCAACCGCTGGCGCACTCGTGGCCCCCACCGCCAAAACCTTCGGCCACTCGCGCCACATCGAGTTTACCCTTGCTGCGCAGGCTCACGCGAAAGCGTCCGTCGGGCATCTCGCGGAAGAACGCCGCCACTTCGATTTCTCCGATCGAAAGCACGTAGTTCACCAGGCCTTCGCAGTCTTCTTCCTTCGCTTCCCAACGCTCCATTTGCTCTTGCGTCACCCAGGTCCAGCCAACATGGCCTTCGGTGTTGAGGTTGCGCAGAGCTTCGCCGAGCAGCCGCATCTTGGCCACCGAGTGGGCGAAATAAATGCTGCGCGCGCAGTGAGAAGGATCGGCGCCAGCCAGAACCAGTTCGCGCGCCAGAGCGAACGTGCGCTCGTTCGTTCCCTGAAACATGAACGATCCCGTGTCGGTCATCAGCGCAGTGTAAAGGCAGGTGGCAATCTCCGGAGAGAGCGGCGTTCCCGCCTCGCGCGCCAGGCGAAACACCATTTCTCCCGTCGCCACGGCATGCGGATCGATCCAGTTCACGTTGGCGAACGGCCGCCCGCTCACATGGTGATCGATGCTGATCAGGAAGCGGTTCTCCAGGCCTTCCAGCCGCGTCCGATGGATACTGTCACATTCCAAAATGATCGCCGCTTCGTAATCGCCGGCGATGCGATTGGCCTGCATCACCTGATCCGCGAAGGGCAGCGCGCGATAAACGCGCGGTACGCCATCGTGCAGCACCACATCGGCCCGTTTCCCCATGGCACGCAGAACCTGGCAGCACGCCAGCGCCGATCCGATGGCGTCGCCATCGGGCCGAGCGTGCGACGTGAGCACGAATCGGTCGCGCTGTTCGATTTGCCGGAGAACGTCCCGCAGCATCGCTATGCCTTTTTCTCACCCGGTTTCGTACGAGGCTTCATTCTTTTTTTCGCTCGCGCCAGCAGTTCCTCCACTCGCGCCTTTTCCCGCTCCGAGCGGTCCAGGCGAAAATACAATTCCGGAGCGCGTCTCCGCCGCAGACGCTCCACCAGTTCGTGCCTTATGTATTCTTTGGCGGCGAGCAAACCCTCAAGGCTGCGCTCCGCTTCCCGGTCGTCGCCATCCACATCCACCAGAACCTGCGCCGACCGGCCATCGTCGGCTACGTGCACCGCCGTCACGCGCACCAGTCCGATGCGCGGGTCGGCCAGTTCTCCTTCCACCAGCGTTTCGATCTCCTCGCGCAAGGCCTCGCCCAACCGCCCGCGATGGTACTTTACCCCGCGCTTCTCCACCATTCACCTCGAAGTAAAACGCATGAGAATATCAGAAAATCAACCGTAGGTGTTGGCCCTGAAGTGCCATTGTCGCTCACAAGAGAGGGGACGCGGTAAGTACAGAGGTAACAAGGGGATGGCTGCTCGCTAAGAGAACACGTCAGACCAATTTGATCGAGACGCGACGGCCTACGGCGGCCGCCGCCCGCTGGAGACTGGACAGCGTAATGTCGTCTTTTCCGTCAAGCAGTCGGTCAACTTGCGTCCGGCTTGTCCTAAGCAGCGTCGCCATTTTATTCTTCGAGATTTTCTTTTTCTTCATGGCTTTCGCGAGCTGCCAGGCAACGACCTCTTTGACAGCCTGCGCTTGCGCCTCCTCGAAGATGCCCTCCTCTTTGAGGAAGTCGTCAATGCTCGACCCCATATGTTTCTTGCTCATTGCTCCAACTCTCTCTTGCGTTTGCGCGCTAGCGCCAAATCGTCATCCGGAATCGCGCGAGTCTTCTTGATAAAACCGTGCAATGCCACGAGGCGCTCCTGGTAAAGACAGAGCAGCACGCGCGCCGTTCGTCTCGTAGGCAGGTCCGTCCGGATCTACCACAACCCGCCTCCCATGGGACGGCAGAGGGGCATGCCTATCGGCCAACGCCATTGCGCCCGCAATAGGTCCCTACCTATGGCATGGCGCTCGACCTCGGGCAATTCCTTCAGCCACTCCCGCACAGATTCGCTTCCGGCCGAGGTGCGAAAGAAAATCAGCGGGATTTTCTATTGCGGCTCTCCAGCCACGACTGCCCCTTATTTAGTACATTGTACATTAATATGTACCTTAAAGCGGCAAGTCTTAATCCTGACGGATACTTACATGAATTCCACAAACGAGTCCGCAACATCAGCTCCATGATTATTGGCGATGCGTGTGGCCTGCCGCTCCACGTTCTTCATCAATCCATCGAGATAATCCCGCGAGTCCGAGATGCTGACCACTCCAATGGTGGCTCGATTCCAAACTGGGCTGGCCTCGAGTTCGGCGACAGAAACGTTGAAGCTGCCGCGCAGACGATCCTTCAAGCTGCGCACCACCTGCCGTTTGTCCTTGAGAGACTGCGCCGCTTCGATGTGAAGTTCGAGCGTGAGAAAGGCAATCATGCAGTGGTCAGTGGCTAGTGATCAGTGGCCAGCAAACCAAAAAAGTCACAATAGCCGCGGGTTTAACTGGCCACTAACCACTGATCACTGGCCACTGTCCTTACGCAATTACTTCCGCGGCGATCCGTTCCGTGACGAAGGCCTCGATCACATCGCCCACTTTGATGTCGCCGTAGTTAGAGACGGAAATGCCGCACTCCATGCCGTTCGTAACCTGGCTGGCATCGTCCTTGAAGCGCCGCAGCGATCCAACTTTGCCCTTGAACACTTGCACGTTGTCGCGCAGTAAGCGGACTTCGGAGTCGCGCTTGATCAAGCCATCGCTTACTCTGCAACCGGCCACAGTCCCAACTTTCGGGATGCGGAAAACATTCAGCACTTCGGCGCGGCCCTGATAGTGTTCTTTAATCGTAGGTTCGAGCAAGCCGCTCATCGCGCGCTTGATCTCATCCTGCAATTCGTAAATGATCGAGTGCAGGCGGATATCGACTTTCTCCTGCTCTGCGATTTCCTGCGCCTTGCGCTCCGGCCGCACGTTGAAACCAATGATGATCGCGTTCGAGGCCGAGGCCAGCAGCACATCGGTTTCCGTAATCGCGCCCACGCCCGAGCGCAGCAGCTTTAATCGTACTTTGTCGTTCGAGAGCTTGGTCAGCAGATCGGTGATCACTTCCACCGATCCCTGCACATCGCCCTTGAGGATCACGTTCAGTTCCTTGGTGCCGGCAGCTTTGATCTGCTCCGCCAATCCTTCCAGCGACACACGAGAGCTCTTGGCCAGCGCCGCTTCGCGCGCCTTCTGCTCGCGATATTCCGAAATGCCGCGCGCCTTGTCGCGATCCGCCACCACCACGAATTGATCGCCCGCCTGCGGCAGAGACTCAATGCCGATGATCTCAACGGGCGTAGAAGGGGGAGCCGTCTGTAGCGCAGCGCCGCGATCGTCAAACATGGCGCGCACTTTGCCGTAGACGTTGCCGACCACAAAATTGTCGCCCGCGTTCAGCGTTCCGTTCTGCACCAGCACAGTGGCCACCGGACCGCGCCCGCGATCCAGCTTCGCTTCCAGCACAACGCCGGTCGCTGCGCGCTCCGGCGTCGCTTTCAATTCGCCCAGATCGGCCACCAGGCAAATCATTTCCATCAGCAGATTCAGATTCGTTTTCTTCTTCGCCGAAACGTCCACGAACACCGTCTTGCCGCCCCACTCTTCCGGCATCAGGCCCCGGTCGGCAAGCTGTTTCTTCACCCTGTCGGGCAAAGCGTCCGGTTTGTCGATCTTGTTCACCGCGACAATGATGGGCACTTCGGCGGCGTGGGCGTGGTCGATCGCTTCGATCGTCTGCGGCATGACGCCATCGTCGGCTGCCACCACCAGCACAACAATGTCGGTGGCCTTCGCGCCGCGCGACCGCATCCGCGTGAACGCTTCGTGACCTGGCGTGTCGAGAAACACAATCTCGCGCCCAAATGCCGGCGATTCTTTATCCGTAATTCGTACCTTGTAGGCGCCGATGTGCTGCGTGATGCCTCCCGCTTCGCCTTCCGCGACACTGGTCAGACGGATCGAATCGAGCAGCGTGGTCTTGCCATGGTCCACGTGGCCCATGATCGTAACCACGGGCGGCCGTATCCCGGTCTCGGGAACGGACTCTTCGCCTGCAGCGGCCGCATCAATCTCTTTCGCCGTCTGCTCTTCGAACGTGATCACGTTCGTATCCGCGCCGAAGAAGCG
>PMSQ01000070.1 GCA_003168355.1 Acidobacteriaceae bacterium
GCAAGCACGTCAAGTCGAACGCCATCGTCTACGCGCGTGAAGGGCAGACCGTCGGCGTCGGCGCCGGCCAGATGAGCCGCGTCGATTCCGCCAAGATCGGCGCCATGAAAGCGCAATTGCCGTTGCAGGGAACGGTTGCCGCTTCCGATGCTTTTTTCCCTTTCCCCGACGGAGTCGAGGAAATTGCCCAGGCGGGTGCAACCGCCATCATTCAACCCGGAGGCTCACAGCGCGATCCCGAGGTAATCGCAGCCGCCGATCGTTTGGGACTTGCCATGCTCTTCACAGGCGTGCGTCACTTCCGCCACTAACTCCGCGTGCGCCGTTCTTTGGTAGTGGGTCAATTTGGTTGTCATCCTGAGCAAGCGCCTTTGCGCAGCGAAGGATCTGGGCGAGCCGCGCGTTTGGCTCGCTTCCTTGTCGAACTGACCCACTACCCGTTCTTTACCAAACTTGACAATCACCGCATTCAAGTCCCCTCAGTCCCTGTCCTTTTGAGCCTCGATGCCTTCTAATCTGTATGCACTGTTTTTCCCAATCGGCCGTCTAACAGGTTAGAATTGGAGCACCCCATCCCCGGCGGTTTTGCATCCAAATGACCATGGCTTCGGGAAGGGCGCGCGGCTTTAATAGAATCAGCTCTGAAGGAATCAGGTCTAACCGAATCAGATCGAAGAGGTCCGTCGGTATCAAGTCCAGCGTTGTAAGGTTGAGCATGCATAGAATTTTTCGCACTATTTTAGTTTTGTCTTTCTTCGCAGCGGCCGCAGCCGCACAAACCAGTCCATCCTCGGAAACTGACTCCAAGCCTCCATCCAAACCGGCTCAGGCTTCGCCGCGCAAAGTGGACCACGCCGCCGCGTATTACCACTACACGCTGGCGCACTTGTACGAAGAGCAAGTGACGGCCTATGGCCGCAGTGAGTTGGCCAATAAAGCCATGGAGGAATACCGGCTCGCTATCGAAGCCGACCCCTCTTCCGAATTTCTCACCTCCGGCCTTGCCGAGCTCTATGTCAAGACTGGACGCATCCGCGATGCCGTGCTCGAAGCCCAGGACATCATTAAACGCGACCCCAATAACATTGAGGCCCACAAGCTGCTGGGCCGTATTTATCTGCGCTCTCTCGGCGACATGCCGGGCAGCGGCAACGGCAGCGATAACATCCTCAAGCTGGCCATCGAGCAGTACGAACAGATCGTCAAGATCGAGCCCGGCAATGTTGACGACCACCTTCTGCTCGGCCGCCTCTATCGCCTGAACAACGACTTGCAGAAGGCGGAAGGTGAACTCAAGATTGCGGTCAAGCTCGATCCCGACTCGGAAGAAGCCGTCACCACTCTGGCCCTGCTTTACAGCGACGAAGGCGACACCTCGCATGCCCTGCAGGTACTCAGCGCCGTACCCGATACCGGGCGCTCTGCCAAGCTATATGCCGCGCTGGGCGCCACTTACGAGCAGCGCAAGGATTACAGGAGCGCCATCGACGCTTACAAACATGCCATCCAGTTGGATCGCGACAATCTCGACGCCATCCGCGGCCTGGCGGAGAATCTCTTAAACGATGGCCAGATCGACGCCGCCCTCGATCAGTACAAAGTGATTGCCGATGCGAATCCCGAGGATGCGCAGACCTACCTCCGCATCTCCGAGATTTACCGCCGTCAGGGCAAGTACGATCAGGCCCTCGATAGCCTGAAAAAGGCCGAAGCCATGGTTCCCGATGCCCTGGAGGTTCCCTACAACATCGCGGTGGTTTACCAGGCGCAGGCGCGCTACGATGAAGCGATCAAAATTCTGCAGGATCTGCTGAAGAAAACCGAGAAAGCCGATACCAGCTACTCCCAGGCAGACCGCAACAATCGCGGAATCTTTATCGAACGCCTCGGGATGGTCTATCGCGACCAGGAGAACTATCCGGCTGCGGTGGAAACCTTCCGCAAAATGCTGACTGCGGGCGGCGAGGACAATGCCAAAACCGGTTATCAGGACATCATCGATACCTACCGCGAAGCCAAGCAGTGGCCGCAGGCTACCGCTGTAGCCAAAGAAGCGTTGCAAAAGCTGCCTGACGATCGCGACCTGCGCATGGTGCTCGATTCTCAACTCGCCGACACCAGCGATCCTGAGAAGCCACTTGCCGACATGCGTTCGCTGCTGAAAGGCAAGCCGGAAGATCGCGAAGTCTACGTCCGGCTGTCCATCATGTACACGCGCCTGAAACGCTGGAGCGATGCCGAGGAGGCTCTCGACAAAGCCGAACTGCTTTCCGCCAAGCCTGAGGACAAAGAATATATTTACTTCCTGCGCGGTTCCACCTACGAGCGCGAAAAGAAGTACGACGAGGCGGAGGCCGAATTCAAGAAAGTGCTCGCCGCCAACCCTCAGAGCGCCGTGACCCTCAATTATCTTGGCTATATGAATGCCGATCGGGGCGTGCAGCTTGAGGATTCACTCAACTACATCAAGCAGGCCGTCAGTCTGGAGCCCACCAACGGCGCCTATCTGGATTCCCTCGGATGGGCTTATTTCAGACTCGGAAAGTACGACTTGGCCGAGGAGAGCCTGACCAAGGCGTCCCTGTACATGAACTCGGACCCCACGGTGCAGGACCACCTGGGCGACCTCTACCAGAAGACCGGCCGCCTCAAGTTGGCCGCCGCCCATTGGGAGCGCGCCGTCGAAGAGTGGAACAAAACCGTGACTTCGGAGGTCGACAACGATCTGTTCGCGGCCACGCAGAAGAAACTCGACGCCGCCAAGGTCCGCCTGGCTAAGGAAGAATCGGAAAAGCAGTAATCAGAACCGAATTGCAAGTCCGGAATACCGGGCAATACGGCCGTAGCCGCCGCAGGTGTTCGCGACTCGGTACTCGCACCTGTTAAACTTCGGGAATGCTGGCCGACTACGCCGTGCAGGTGGAAGATTCCCGTGGACGCCGCTTCCCTGAGACGCCCCATCCCTACCGTAACCCTTTCCAGCGCGACCGCGATCGCGTCATCCACGCTCGCGCCTTTCGTCGCCTCGAAGACAAGACTCAGGTTTTCACGCGCCGCTATTCCGACCACTTCCGCAACCGCCTCACCCATACCATCGAGGTGGCGCAGATCACGCGCACCGTCGCGGGCGCGCTCGGCCTCAATGTAGATCTGGCCGAAGCACTCGCGCTGGTGCATGACCTCGGCCATCCTCCCTTCGGCCACGCCGGCGAAAAAGCGTTAGATACCCTCATGCGCGCTCGCGGTCTCTTCTTCGACCACAACCTGCACGCCCTGCGCATTGTCGAAGACTTCGAGCAGCGCTATGCCGCCTTTCGCGGTCTGAACCTTACGTTCGAAGTGCGCGAAGGCATCATTAAGCACTCGCGCGACTACGACGCCGCAAAACATCCGGAGCTTGCAGAGTACGTACTCGACCAGCGACCTCCGCTCGAGGCGCAGCTCATCGACTTAACCGATGAAATCGGCTACAACACCGCCGATCTCGACGATGGTTTGGAAGCGCATCTGCTCACGCTCGAGCAGATCCGCGCCGGTGTGCCCGTCTTCGAACATTTCTTCCGCGAGGTCGAGCAAACTTATCCGGGCGCGCCCGACAAGCTGAAATTCAACGAAACCCTCAAAGCTGTGTTCGACCATCTGACCGGCGACCTGATCACGAACACGCGCGAACGCCTGCAGCAATCCGGAATCGAAACTCTGGCCGATGTGCGCGCGCACAAAGATCGCATGGCCGCATTCAACCCCGAAGTGGAAGCGCAACGCCAGCAGATCAAGGACTTTCTCTACGAGAATCTCTATTACAGCGTCTCGCTGGCGGGAGAAAAGGACGACGCCGAACGCATCGTCACAGAACTTTTCGCTTTCTGGATGCAGAACCCCTCAGCCCTGCCGCACAACTACCAGGAGAAAGCCGGACAGGAATCCCTGCCGCGCGTGGTCTGCGATTACATCGCCGGCATGACCGATCATTTCATCATCGAACAGTACGAGAAGCTTTTCTCCTAGGCTCAACCAGCGGCAGCAGTTTACCTTGCTCCCGCCACCGCTGTCACCACGTCAAATAGAATCTTCGGCCCACGCCGCACTTCCTCCACGCGAATGCGTTCGTCGTTTCCGTGCTCCGTGTTGCCTTCTTCTTCCGTAGCCGTGTAGGGAGTGAAACCATACGCGTTGATGCCCAGTGGCCGGTAGAGCTGATTTTCGGTGTAGCCACTGGTGATGTGAGGAACCACCGGAGTGCCGGGGAAATACTTTCCCGAAACCCTGCGGATGGCGTCGTACAGCGCATTATTCGTGGGCGAGTAGTTGGCCACGCGAAACTCCGGGTCCAGCGGCTCGACGGTGACATTTGGATCATCTACTACTCGCCGGATTTGCTCCAGCAGCGCCCTGGGATCTCCTCCCGGCAGGATGCGCACATCCAGGTTCGCCCAAGCCTCCGGCGGGATCACATTGGTTTGCTCCGACCCACCCAGCATCGTCAGCGAAACGGTGTCGCGCAGCAGGAAATTCAGCGACTCATCCTTTTCCACATCCTGTTGAAACTTCTTGTCCTCAATGGCTTTGCGGATGTTGCGATACTCCCGCGCCTGCTCCGGCGGTTCGTAGGGCGCCATGTCGCGGAGGAACTCTTCCACCACCGGCAACACTCTCAGCGGCGTACGGTAGGCCAGAATGCGGTCCAGCGCATGCACCAGGCGATTCGGCGCCGAATCTGGATTGGGCCGCGACGCGTGGCCCGGATGCCCGTGAGCCACCACATGCAGCCAGTAGGTCGTCTTCTCGCCCACATCCACGCCGACGTACTTTACCTTGCCATTTTCCAGCAGATTCTCTCCACCTTCATTGATCAGAAACTCCGCATTCTCCAGCAGGTCGCGCTGGTGAGCGACGAACCATTCGCTGCCGCTGTCCAGTACCTCCTCATCGGCCACAGCCAGAAAAATCACGTCGCGGTCGAGTTCGATCTTCTCGCGTTTCATCATGACCATCACGACGAGTTGCGCCAGGCCTTCGTCTTTCATGTCCTGCGCCCCGCGGCCCCAGAGCCAGCCGTCTTTGATCTCACCGCTGAAGGGTGGAAATTTCCAGTGCGCCGGGTCGCTGGTCACCACGTCCATATGATTGAGCAGAACGACGGGCCGCTGCGCTTGCGCCGTGGTATGCGGCAGGCGTGCCCACAGGTCGCCGCGTCCCGGGGTGTATTCGAAGGCGCGATTTTCAATGCCCTCCTGATCGAGAATTTTTTTGTAGAAAGCAACGGCGCACATTTCGTGCCCCGGAGGGTTGGTGGTATCGATCCGCAAGTACTCCTGCATCCACGCCAGCGCTAGATCGGAGTACCGCTGCAAATGATCCGCGGGAATGCGCGACGACACCATCGCAGGCGCCGGCTCTTCCAGCCAAGCGCCCATTTCGGTGGAAACCGATTCGACGGCGATGGACCTAGCTGTAATAGGTCCGGCGGACGCTTGCCCCGCTGCACTTAACAGCGCCGCGATCCCCCCAAGTACGACGCCACGCCGCCAAGTTGATCCCCGCCAGATTTCTACCCACCGCATTTGTGCCTGTGAATACGCATTCTTCACCCGGGCTGGTCGCAAAGTTGATCCCAAAGTTGTCCTCCCCCGAATTCCTCAATGCACGCAGTTTTTATATCAGGTTTGCCAAAATTACCCTGCCCGAAACCGCAGGCTACCCTTCCGACGGCACCAGGGGTACAATAGTCTTTAGATATCAACGGTTTAGCTCTTCAACCTGAAAGCCCGTTTTGGCATCAGACCTGTAATAGGATAGACAGGCACCGGATATTCAGGATGCCTCAGTTTTGAGATGTTCGGGTGTGCGTTGCGTCAGCGCATGCCGGTTTTTAGGGGACGCAATTAAAAAATCACGCAACACGCCCGTTTCGGCGTGCTGGAGTGGAGCCCCCAAACGCTCCCCCAACTTGGAGGAAGTTTTTTATGAAGACCCGTTTTCTGATTACATTACCCTTGGCCGCAGTGCTGACGTTTCCGGCCTTCGCTCAGACTTCGTCTACCCCAGACCAGACTCAAACCACCACGCCTGCCACGACTCAGTCCACCGATACTGGCACCGGCAAGCAACCGCTGCAAGCGCCGGCTCGCGAGGGTTTCTGGGGCCGTGTGAACCCCTTCGCCCGCAAGAATTATGTGAAGCGCCAGACCGATCCCATCCGTGACCGTGTCAATGAGTTGGACGATCTGACTGCCGCAAACGGCAAAGCCATTAAAGACACCGATGCACGTGCCCAGGCTGGCATCAAGCTGGCTTCGGACAAGGCCAATGAAGCGGACCAGCATGCCATCGATGCCGGCAACAAGGCTACCGTAGCGCAGCAGAGCGCGCAGCAGGCAACCACTCGCATCCAGACCGTCGAGACCGTGGTCGGCAACATCGACCAGTACAAAGCCTCCAACCAGACTGAAATCCGCTTTCGTCCCGGCCAGACCGTGTTGAGCAAGAACGCCAAGGACGCTCTCGATGAGATGGCGAACACGGTGAAGGGCCAGCGCGGCTACATCATCGAAGTGCAGGGCTTCTCGTCCGGCAAGGGTCAGATCGCGATCTCCAACTCGCAAAAGATGGCCGAGTCCGTGGTCCGCTACATGGTGCTCAACCACGAGATTCCAGTCTACCGCATTTACCTCGTCGGCATGGGCAATGCCCCGGTTGCCGGCACGGACGCGGATGCGAAAACTAAGCACATCAGCGGCGGGCGCGTGGAAATCAGCCTGCTGAAGAATGACCTGGAGCAGCTTTCCAGCAATTCTTCGGCTCCGATGACCACGGATCAGCAACAGCAACCGAAGTAGTTAGGAATCACAATCCAGTTGGGAACTAAAGGGCCCCTCGCCCAGTCCCTCCCCCCAGGAAAAGCCTCTCGCCGCAAGCGCGAGGCTTTCTTGCGTTTGGATAGAATCCGTCGCGTCTGTTAGCCGGGGTGGTTGTGGAAGTGAATAAGCAACATGTGAGTCACAAAGCCCACAACAAACCAGGCCGCTGCTTCCAGTATTCGCTTGAATTGTGGCGTCATTGGGCAAGAATACCCTTATTTACTCATCCCCGTTAGGTGCATCATCGCGGTTTCATTTGCGATACATGCCCGGTTTGATTCCGAGATGGCTGAGCTTTGACTGGAGCGTGGTGCGTTTCAAGCCGAGGCGGGCGGCCGCGCCGTCGGGTCCGCCAAGCCGGCCCTTGCATTCGCGAAGCGTGCGAAGAATTCGCTCGCGTTCCTGGTCGCGGAGACTGCCGCTGCTGCCGCGATTGCCCTCGTCAACCGCCATTTGTAGTTCGGAGAGCGGCGCTTGCAAAACCGAACCAGGAGTGAGAATCACTGAGCGCTCCACGAAGTTCTCCAGCTCACGGATATTTCCCGGCCATGCCCATTGCATCAACGTCTCTACGGTTTTTACCGGGATGCTGGCGATGGACTTGTTCATTCGACTGGCATACTTGCGGACGAAGTGCTCGACCAGGAGCCGGATGTCATCCCGCCGCTCGCGCAAAGGCGGCATGCGAATGGGAAACACGTTCAGGCGGTAGTAGAGGTCGCTGCGAAACTCGTGCTGCTTCACGCTCTGTAGCAAGTCCCGGTTGGTGGCGACCAGCAGACGGAAGTTGACTTTCAAAGTTTGCGTGCCGCCGAGCCGTTCGAATTCCTGGTCCTGCAACACCCGCAGCAGCTTGGGCTGCAAGTCCAGTGGAATTTCTCCAATTTCATCCAGAAACAGCGTACCCCGGTCGGCCAGCTCCAGCCGCCCCAGTTTCCGGGCGACCGCGCCGGTGAACGCTCCCTTCTCGTGGCCAAACAGCTCGCTTTCCAGCAGGCCGGATGGAATGGCCGCGCAATTCAGCTTGATGAAGCTGTTCTCCCGGCGATTGCTCATGCGGTGGATGGCCCGCGCTGCCAGTTCCTTGCCGGTGCCGGTTTCGCCCAGCAGCAAGACGGTCGCACTGCTGGGAGCGACCTTCGCCACTTTTGCCATTACTTCCTTCAAGGCGCCGCTGCGTCCAATGATTTCGCCGAACCCCAGTTCAATGTCGATGGCTTCTTCGAGGTAAAGCTTTTCTTCCGCCAACTTCTCCTTCGCCAGCCTTAGTTCCTCCGTGACTTCGCGCAGTTGGGTCACATTCTGGCGCAGAGCCTCGTCCGCCAGCTTGCGGGCTTCTTCCAGTCTTACCTTCTCGGTGACGTCCCGCTGGATGCCCCAGGTGCGCACCAGCATCCCATTCTCCACCACCCCGATCATGCTATTGAGGAAGACCTTGGGATTGCCATGAATATCGACTTCGTGAGATTCCCGATCCAGCACACGAAAGCCGGACCGGATGTATTCCCGGGTTAGCTCGATGTTATGCGGATCCTCAGGCGGCAGCATCTCTATCAAACGTTTGCCAACGAATTCCTGTCCCGACTTTAACCCGTACATGGCAGCCTGAGCATCGTTGCATTCCGCCAGATAGGAATCGTAGAGGATGTGATGCACCAGTTCGTCTTCCGGAAGGTCGATGGGGACAGGGGCGTCCAAATCCTCCCGGAAGATACCTTCCGAAACCTGAGCGATAAACATCCGGTAATTCTCTTCACTGCGTCGCAGCGCTTCCTCCGCCTGCTTGCGCTCCGTGATGTCAGCAGCCACGCCAATCACGCACGGCTCACCATTCACCTCAATCCTTTCCGCGGTTATTGACACGGCGCGGACACTCCCGTCTCTCATACGAAAGCTGGTTTCCACGTTACGGAGACAACCTTCGCTCAGCAGCCGGGCCCCCAGCGCCATTCTTTCAGCCGGATTCACCCAGAGCCCAATGTCGAACGGTGTTCGTCCGAGGACTTCGTCGCGGTGCCAGCCAGTCGCGCGTTCAAAAGTTTCGTTAACCTCAATGTAGTGATTGTCTGTGATCCTCGTTAACGTCATCGCCATTGGGCTTTGCCGGAAAGCCTTCGAGAACTTCTCTTCTGACTTCTTCAATGCCTCCTCGGCCTGCTTGCGTTCGCTCAAATCGATAAAAGTGATGAAATTACGATCGCCAATGACTTTGGCCAGAACCCGGACGTATTTCCTGCTTCCGTCCTGGCACGTGACGGTAACCTCCATGGGTTCAATCTCGCCCTGAATTTTTGCCGCCTCGGTCATGCGTCGCTGCCACTCCTGGGAGACCGATTCTCGATACGCCGGGTCGGGATAAGCCATAGGCCACCAATCCGCCACCGTCGGGAACTGCTCAATCGAGTATCCAAAGAGTTCGAGGAACCTGGGATTTTGATATACCGCCCGCTCTTCGCCCACAGACGACAGAATGACTCCAACCGGCAGATGGTCAAGGATGAGCTTTTGACTCCTCTCACTCTCGCGTAGGGCTTCCTCCGCCCGCTTGCGTTCGGTAACGTCCTGGGCGATGGCCATGTGCCAAACCGGGTCGTCGCCCTCGGGCCACATGGCCACAACTTCCACCTCCGCCCAGCGGACCGAACCATCCGGACGGAGGTACCTTTTTTCCATTTCGTAGTGCCGCACTTCCCCTTCCCGGAGTTGCCGTAGCAGCTCGAGATTTCCCCCCAGATCATCGGAGTGCGTCAGGCTCTGGAAAGTGCGTCCCAACAGATCTCGTTCCGTCCGTCCGAGAATCTCGCAGTACTTTGGATTGACCCCCAGCAACCGGCCCGTCCGGGTTTCAACCCAGCAGATACCAACCGGAGAACGGTCATGGATCGCGCGATAGCGGTCTTGGCTGGCTTGCAACCGTGCCTCATCCAGTTTCCGCTCGGTGAGATCGCGAGAGATGGCAATCACATATTCCCGCTCAAGCTGCACCCGTTTCATGCTGATCTCTACCGGAAAGGTTATCCCGTCTTTTCGCCGGTGGAGGCTTTCCATCACCAGGAATCCCGATTTTCGCAATGCCTCTTTAATCTTCGTGGTCGCAGATTCGGTTACTTCGGGATCAATATCGAAAACTCCCAAAGACAGAAGTTCTTCCCGGGTGTAGCCCAGCTCTGAACAAGCTTTCTCATTCACATCCAGAAACCGCATCGTCTCCGGGTCCACCACTTCAATGGCATCGTTGCTTTGGTCCACCAGGGTTCGGAACAGCTTCAACTCACGGATCGTACGCTCGTTTTCGCGCACCTTGTCCAGTAGACTTTCGCTAACCTCACGCAGCCGTTTCTCCGTGCTCTTTTGCTCGGTAATGTCGTGGGCGATGCCCCGCACAATCGGCGACGCTACTCCTTCAGTCCGCAGTGTGTTGTGGTATTCCCAGATCCGCCGTTCGCCCGAACGCGTCATCACAGCTATCAGGCCGCGCGACTCCCCAACCCGTGCGATCTGGCTCAGATAGGCATCAAACTGCGGTCGAAACTCGGGAGCGAGAAATTCCCGCATGGGAATCCGCAAGAGTTCTTCAACGCTATAGCCCAGCATCCGTGCCGGGGCGGGATTCACCGCCAGAAATCGGCCGTCGAGATCGTGGATGCACAGCAGATCGTGACTGTGCTCGACAAGATCTTGATACCAGTCTTCGTTTTCGTGGAAAGCCCGCCGGATGGGATCCGGATCGCCGACCCTTCGAGGAGCGCGACGTTTCTCTGGCCCAGGGTGCAGATCCATGGCTACTCCCTGTGGGCTGAATGTATCCGACCCGCGCGGATTCCGTCTGGCACTCCCGGCGGAAGAATGGACGTTCCACCAAGTGGCCCGACGCGATCCAGCCCTGATAGCGGCGAAGTGTAGCAGAAGTGTACGGCGGTTCTCAATGTTTGTTGCCCCGGGGACGGCAAGGGTTGCGGTCTGTTTTCGATCGTGCTCCATTTACGGAACGACTCACTCCCGGCCGTCCTTCCCGCCAGTGATATTCTCCTTCGAAGCAGGCTCTCGAACGAAGGGTGAAAAGGGTTCCGTGGCAGCGTCGAAACGATTCTATCTGGTCGCAACCAAAGCAACCGATCAAGACTACATTTCCAGCACTTCCCTCGGCCGGCGCGATCGTTCTCATTTCGCTGGCCGTGATCTTGCTCCTCGCACTCTATAAGTCACACCGCGATCAAGCTTGAGGTTGTACCCCGGGTAGCGTCTCAGTTTCCGGAGATGCGCATGTGGGGACAGCCGCCCTCGGCTGTCCGGTCGAGCGCAGCTCGACGGGCTTCCTCAACGTCTATACACTAAGGCAACTCTCCCCGTTTGACCCTGAACTTCCCGCTCAACTAAACTCGCTTCTCGTGGGGTTCCTATGAAACGTATCGCATGGCTGGTTCTCTGTTCTTCTCTTTTCGCACTCACTGCTCTTGCCGACGATGACCAAGGCCGCCACCATGAAGATCTAACCGCCACGCAACTGGGAACGGTCACTTTCCCGGTTTCCTGCGAGGCATCGGTGCAGAAGCCTTTCGAGCGCGGCGTGGCTCTGCTGCACTCCTTCTGGTACGAAGAGGCGGAAAAAGAATTTATCCAGATTTCCGCGGACGATCCCCACTGCGCCATGGCGCATTGGGGCGTGGCCATGAGCCTGTGGCACCAGCTCTGGGACCATCCTGAAGCCAAGGTGATCGGCCGCGGCCTGGACGAAGTTCACGAGGCAAGAACCACAGACGGCTCGACCACTCCACGCGAGAAGGCCTACATCGCTGCTATTGCGGCCTTCTACAGCGACTCGAGGAAACTGAACCATCACGCTCGCGCCAAAGCCTATTCAGACGCGATGAGCAAGGTCTACGAGACTTACCCCGACGATCACGAAGCCGCGGTCTTCTACGCGCTCTCCCTGCTCGCCTCCGAACCGCACGACGACACCACCTTCGCCAACCGCAAGCAAGCGGCTGCCATCCTGGAAAAACTATTCGCCACCGAGCCCGACCATCCCGGCGTGGCGCATTACTTGATCCACAGCTACGACAAGCCGCAACTAGCGGAACTCGGCTTGCCCGCCGCCCGCCGTTACGCGCAAATTGCTCCCTCAGCTCCCCACGCCCTGCACATGCCTTCGCACATCTTCGCCCGCGTCGGCCTCTGGCAGGATGACATCAACTCCAACCTCGCCTCCATCGCCGCCACGCGCAAAACCGCCGCCATGCACATGGGCGGGGAAGGCCACCAGTTCCACGCCATGGACTTCCTGATCTACGCCTATCTGCAAAGTGGACGCGAGGCCGACGCCGCCAAGGTGATCGACGAAGTCAAAACCATGCCGAAAATGAAGTCAATGTATGGCTCCGACTTCGATCCGGAAACCAACGCCCTCACCAAATTCCCCGCCATTTACGATCTTGAACTCCGCCACTGGGCGGACGCAGCCGCGCTCCAGGTTGTGCCCGGCTCGCTGCGCGGAGATCAATCCATCACCTATTGGGCGCGAACCATTGGCTCCGCCCGCAGCGGCAATCTCCCACAGGCTCACAAGGACCTGGAACAGATTGAAGTAATCCGCAAAGAGTTCGTGGCTCAAAAGAAAACGGACTATGCCGAGGCCGTCGGCGAAGACTATCAGGAAGCCGCCGCCTGGGTCGCGCACGCCGAAGGCAAAGACGACGAAGCAATTGCCAGCCTTCGCGCCCTCGCCGATAAAGCCGACAAACTCGGCGACGAACCGGAAGGCATTCCAGCCCGCGAACAACTGGCCGACATGCTGCTCGAGGCGAAACATCCGCAGCAGGCTCTGGCGGAATATCAAACCGATTTGAAGCTCAATCCCAACCGCTTCAACGGCCTCTACGGCGCCGCCCGCGCCGCCGAAACCGCTGGCAAACAAAACGACGCCTCTGAATATTACGCGCTGTTATTGAAAATCTGCGACGGATCGAGTTCCACTCGACCGGAGTTGAGCCGCGCAAGACAATTGGTGGCGCAGAAATGATCCACTGACGTTTTGAAATAAATGGGGACTAAGAATGAATTGGACGAAATACTTCGGCGAGGCGACAAAGACGTCGCGGGCCGTTGCCAAATCTAGTGCGAGCCGCTGCAGTACATGCCGTGTCGCACCCGCCATTGTCGCAATTTGTGTGCTGCTGGCCTTGCCCGCTTGCAAGCACAAAGAATCCCCGCCCTCCAATGAGAACAGCGCCGGGGTGCCAGCTACTCCAGTTGCTCCCGCGAACAATGCCGGCGCGCCATCTGCTGATAACAGCGCCGCCCAGTTGCAGCAGCCAGCTCCGGCCCAGCCTGAACCACCAGCCCCGCCGCAACCCGTGATTGTCTCCGCCGGAACTCCTTTCACCATTCGCCTAACCGAAGAACTTGGCTCCAAGGCGAGCCAGACCGGACAGACCTTCGCCGCCACGCTCGACAAAGATGTTATCGTGGATGGCCAGACCGCAATTCCCGCAGGTGCGAATGTCGTGGGCACCGTAGTAAGCGCAAAACCGTTCGGCCATTTCGCCGGCGAGGCGAGTTTGGTTTTGCGCCTCACGTCCGTCAACATCAACAACACCGATCAACCGATTGTGACTGCGGCCCGCAGCTTCGGCCCAAAGATAAAAGCCAAGGGAGCGGTGAAGAAATTCTTTGGCGGCCTCGCCAAACGCGCAGAAGGGGATGAGAAAGAAGTGGTTCTTGCCGCCCAGTCAGCCTACACATTCACCTTGAAACAAGCGCTGCAGATCCAATGAGGTCGCCGACGTAAACCTCTCGGACTTTAGCCGCGAAGCGGCAAAGAATGCAGCCCACAGCGCAAGCCGTGGGTAATAAGCGGAACAACAAAAAGCCCCGAAGGGGCGAAAGAGTGGCTCTCGCGCAGTCTCCGATCCCCTCAAGGATTTGCCGGGGTAGTGTATACAGACGGCAAAATGCTCCCTCCCCGCATCCACACAGACTGGAACCGATTTTGACTTTGACCGGGGCCCGCTCGCCCGCGCGATGCCATGATACGACGGAAGAAAGGCTGCCGCAGAGTGGGGGGAAAGAAAGATTTAGAGAGAGCTGAACGGGTGGGCGCAGCAGGGAGCCATGCTTGCACAAACTAAAATTGGTTGGTTCTTTCAAAACCTTGTAGCCAGCGCACAAATTCGCTGTAGGAATTGCGCTTCACAGGCAGATCACGAACCAATTTCCTAATAAAGTTCTTGCGGTCAAACCCACTTTCGCGAGCACATTTGTTGATGCCAATGCTACTAATACTTGCCTTTACCTCCGCACTCGCGACAACCTTACCTTTTCGCCCATATTCGGTTACGGCAAATTCCAAAACGCTGATTTCGTCGCCTTCTTCCCATTTGCGATCTGTTTCCTTGCCAACGTAACGAATTTCTCCCGCAATTACGTGTGCGCGTTTAAGAAGCCCCCTGGTATCCGGTCGGCAAGCCGTGCCATCAGGCGCTAGACTCTTCGCTTCTGGATGCCGCTGATACTGGACCAAGAGGTGCGCGAATTGCGAAGGAAAGACAACGTTGTAAGGAATATTTCCATTCGCTTCCCGGCAATTGAGCATTTTGTATTTTTTGCCATCATGCACATTGACGCATTCCAGATCGAACCACTGTTCCTGTTTCGACGCGAACGCACAAACCAGAAGAACTTTTTCGTTCGATTGCCGGTGGAATGCAACTCCAAACATCGGATCAATCATTGGCAGCAAGAGAAAGTTGTATGGACGGGCAATTTTCCATTCTCCCAGCATTTCCAAAACGTTGCATGTCGTTATAGTGAGACGCATCATCTGCGGCACGTCGAGCCAAGATGGTGGCTTCTTTGGCATCTTCAGCGCAGATCGTACGATGTCATCCCAAAGCTGATAAGTCCAGCGTGGTACTTCTTTCCCCCAGTCCTTGGGAGAATCTTGGGGTGGGTAGAGAAAGCCAATTCCATGCGCCTTTGGATCAACAATTGTGATGCTCGATTTCCCGGCTCTTTCGTATAACGCATAGCGTTTCGCGGCGATGCTGTAGCCGTAGAGCTGGCGTTGTGGTTTCGCGGAATCGGAATCAACGTAATTTGCATCCACGAGGTTCAGAATCGATCCTTTTACGGCTTTCCGGTCGTAAGGATTTAACGAAATGAATTTGTTTGCTATTCTCTGCGTTTCTGCCCACGGCAGAATTCGGTGGCCTTCAACGCCTGGTATTTTTAATGGTCCACCGTCTTTCGCGCTTACGATTGCCAGGGAATCTGTATCGCAGAATAGATACGTACCCTTCTCCCGGTTGACGCATTCCTCCGTCATGGCCAGCAACAATCGGCCCGCAGAAGTGATCATCGATGCCAATGGCGGAAAGAACCATAGTCCAGCCTTTTCAATCACGTCGGAAGAATCGGAGAATTTCTTCTCGCCTGAGAAGACTTCGAGCGGAATATTCTTGTTTTGTAATTCGGGGATCAGCTCAACAAAAAATCCGTAAATCGAATTCGCAAGGATTTTGAGCCAGTAATAGAGTTTTTTGTCTGTAGTAATCCGACTCGTTCAGGATGGTTCCGCAGCAGTCGGTAACGATGCTGGTCGAGTGAAGGTTATCCTGGAAGTAGTAGCGCACATCGACCTGTGCACCTGCTGCAGCGTCAACACGGTCGGCAATCCGACCGCGTATCAGTCCATAGTCAGCCGTCCAGTTTCCGCCCAAGTCGCTCTCGGCTTGCGTACTGCCATCGGCGAGTTTCCAATAGAAGGTGCCGGTGGCATTTGTCGCGCATGTCCCGGGTGCTGTTCCTTCTGTGCACTTCTCGATCCTCTGGCCATCGCCATCGTAAATATAGCTGTATCCGCCCGTAGCAATCAGGCGGTTCTCATCGTCGTAGACATACGATGTTGAACCGCTGCTGGTCATATTTCCTGCCGCATCATAGCCGTAAGAACAAGTCGTGAGTTGATTGTTGGTATTGGCCAGGCAGCCGAGCGGTTCGTACAATGTCTTTCCAGTTACCCCGGAACGGTTGGTCAAATTGCCCCACGGATCAATGCCCTGATCCGTCTGCGGGGGCGCTACGCCCGGAGCGGTTGCAACCGATGCGTAGGTTTCGCCCCAGTTGGGTCCGCTGGTGTAAGCCTGCTGAATCCGGTTCAGGGGATCGTACATGAAGTTCTGCGTCCGGTTGCTGTTCTTGCCGTTTGCAATCTGAATCACATTGCCGTTGTCGCTGCCCGTGGTGCCATTCCCCAGGTTAAAGTTGTAGGGGAGGTTGAGAATCTGCGCACCCCCCGCCGCCTCCGATGCGTTGGCGGAGATTAGCACCGGCTGCAGGCGGTTGTTGTAGGTATTAGAGATTGAACTGCCAGCGTACGGACTCGTTGCCCCGATCAAGGCCGTAGCCAGTTGCCCGTCAGGAGTGTAAGTGCCATTCGCGAAAACGTTGTTAGCGTCATCGCCCGCGGTCGTAATCCGCCCGGCAGATCCGTAATAACCGCCATCCCAGGTCGCCCAACCTCCCCCGTCACCAGGGGGCAAGCCACAAAAAGCGCAGATCATCCTTAGCTGGGGGCAACCTGCTGTTCCGTGGTGGAATAATTTGCCAAAAATCGTTTGGTGAAATTTGATGCAATAGAATCGGACGGGTCCTTTACACGATACTGACTCTTCATGTAACTGATTAGCTCTGAGGCATCCAAGCATCGGAAGCCGCTGATTGCAGGCACATCGACATTCTCCGAGACCGCAATGACGGCTATTTCCCATGAAATCCTGTCGCAAAATATGCCCCATTTCAGCGAGGACCCCCAAAATACCCCAATATTCGCACCAGCTAGAATTCTGGAAGTACTCCTACCCGGATGCATTACTGCTACATATCGCTTCGGCAGACTGGAAGGCTGAAGAGAAACCATGCCAAGGAAGGATGCATGTCGGGAATACCACTCAACAGGGTCAGGGTCGAGCACCATGTAGTTGACGGATTGATCCTCAAAGATGCGCGACATTTTCGAAAGGAATACCCCAAATTCTTCCCCGTAGATGTTGGCGTACTCGATTGCGAAATATTTCGCAAAGAGCCGCTTAAAGACGAAATCTGGCAGACGCTTTCGAGTGTCGATGATTTTTTCACATTTCGCTCTTAGAAGGGCAAATTCATCGTCATCCACGACTAGCTCACTCGCGTTCATTCGGTCCTCTATGGATTGCTAAAGTTGATCTTAAGGGTAGGCGTAGTTGGCGATCCAGCGGGATAGTAGTCAGCGGCCCATCCGCCAGGTGCCGAGCCACTCGGTCGAATAACGTAGTAGCTTCCATCCTCGGCCATGTAAGTAGTCGATGGGCCGCTAGTGTCCGCAAGAGTAAATCCATTCGCTTGTAGAGTGACAGCAGCGTCAGTTGCGGACTCGCTTGTGGTAATGTTCCGCACTATCGCGCTCGGGTCCGTCGTGTCAATATACGTTGAAAAATTACCCTCCCCAGATGTGTCAAGCCCCTCGCCACCTAGGTCCGGGTCAGCATCCCCCAACTTTAACTCGAATCAGCCAGACATTGTGAAAGCGCTCCGGGCAAGCAGGCGCGTCGTCGCCTCGTGCCAAGCCTTTGCCGGATATTAAGGATGGGCCATCCTCGTGGGACCTGCGCCTAGTCGCCGATGAACCTGAGAAATTCGTGGGGGTGATCGCGGCAGTGAATTGCAAGTTCGCGAATCTGGGCGAGAAGGCTTTTGCCTTCCTCGCACGAAATTCCTTCAGCAAGTCGATCAAGGTCCTCCAAAACCGGATACATCTGCTCGCCATTAAAGATAGTATTCCCGTTAGGATCTATGTATCGGAGCATGGGGAAACGATGGTCCCCTATCGGGAGCATACGGCCCAGCAGGCCGGTGGTTTCCCCAACCAAGCCTAGCTCCCTCCCATGAAGTGTTTGTAGCGCAACTTTAATGCCCATAATGCCCTTCTGTGATCCACATACCTATGGCTGGCCCGGAAAACCCGGGTAGGAGGTGACCACTCCCCCTGCTGGATTCACAATAACCGTGTAAACGTTAGTGCCCTGCCCATTAGCGAGAAATCCGACGTTTTCGTTTGTGAAGTTAATATATGCGAAATTCCCGTTACCCTGCACGACTGACCAACTACTTTGGCTGTTCTGAATTAGGTTCGCCACGTCTTGAGCGTCTCCGAGGAAAATGCTGTTGTACGCAGTATCGCTACCTCCAAACGTGTGCCCTTCGATGATGTGTTCGAAGTCGTCCTGGCCGAGGTCGAAGTCATTAACCCCCGTCGCCTCTCCAGTCAGAGATACTTCGTCCACTCCTTCTTCGTCTGCTCCCCCCAACATCCCGAATATCATCAGACCGTAACGAAGTACAGGGTCGGTCGCCATGAGGTAGTCAAGCGAGTTATACGACAGCGACAATTCTTGAGCATTGGAAAAGTCAAAGGTCCCGCAGGTCTGGCAGGCAAATAAATCCGGCAGGCCAGCCGTACCAGCTGAAGCTCCTGAAGTGATATCGTTGGTGCAAAAGCAGAGCGGTGGTGGGGAAGAGGAAGAGGAGGAAGACGAGGCGGAGGAACCTGAGTCCGCCCCCACCGTACCTGAGGCAGGCGGAATTCCAGTTACTTGGTCAGTGTAGCTAAGACTTTCAAACCCACCCGCTCCCTCCTCAAAAGCCAAATACCACGAGGGCGGGATGGTCACCAAACCGGATGGATCGATACTGCTGTTCGGGTTGGTCGCATATGCATATTGGTTCCAACCGGCACCGGCAGGGTCAGGAGAAATCCAGCGGCCTTCCGAGGTGTTCAATTCCCGATTGTCGGTGTGAAACATGTTCGCGACACCAAGGTCCGGTGTGTCGCCTGTGAAGTTCTCTTCGTTGAGGGTCACCGAACCATAGGTGTCGTAAATCTCACCGTAGGGTGCGAAAGCGTAGTCTCCATATACGCTTCCCGTTGAGCCTAGTGTAGATACAATGGGCGCTCGTCCTAGCCAGTCTTTGTGCTGATAGTAGTAAGCTCCTCCATTCCCCGTCTCCATCAAAGTACCGCCGCCCGGAGTCGGCCAGTAAGCATACTGAATCGTACTGCCAGTCATGAACACCTTTGCTGCTTGGGTGTACCAGATTTCCGTGTACGCGGAATTTTTGCTTGGGAAGCAGCGATAAGGATTAGAAACGGAACTGAGAATCCGTCGCCCCTGCCAATCCCACTCGCTGATTGGAGGAGAGACTATTTGCTCTGGCTGGGGATGTCAACAGAATAAACGTAACGAGCATATTAAGGGTCACGCTGATAAGGTGCTGCGAGTCACGCTCTGCTTTTTCCGAAACTATCGAATGTCGCGCAAACATCGCAGGCCGTGGAGTTGGGAATGGCGACGTTTAAGTGAATCATGCATTTGACTGTCGCGCACGAGTCTGACCCCACAGTGGCGACGCGGGCGAGCGGGCCCCGGTCAAAGTCAAAATCGGTTCCAGTCTGTGTGGATGCGGGGAGGGAGCATTTTGCCGTCTGTATACACTACCCCCTCAAGGATTTGCCTTTCTCCCTTCAACATGGAGTGATCTCTACCTAATGCGGTCCCAGGAAAACTGTCAACTTCAAGATCAGTCCAGCCATCATGGCGAGAGCGCCCAGCACCGCGTTGTACTCGCGATGCTTCAGATATAAATCCCAAGAAAACTTCGCCGGAGCTTGGCTGGGAGCGCCCCGCGCGAGGCGAGGGAACATTCTCGGTACCCGCCGCGCATATTCATCGAACTCAGAAAACTTCCGACGCAGGAATGTTTCCTCGTTGCGGATGACGGGTAAATAGATGGCAAAGAACATCAACGCAAGCGCCAGCCCTACCCACCAACTCCGCGCCGTCACAGCGAACCCCAACCCTATCAGCAACGATCCCAAATAAAGCGGATTACGTGTGTAAGCATAAGGTCCGGAAGTCGCGAGCGCTTCATTCTTCCGTACGTGCCCCGAAGCCAGCGCCCGAACCAGAAGACCCGGGACAACTAAGATCGCACCCAGAGCCATAGATCGCCACGAAGGTCGGGCCAGCCAGAAATAAAACACGGCAAAAAAAAATCCCAGCGGCACGCGAATGCGCCGCGCGATTTGTGCCCACCCACCCATGCAGTTATTCCAAGTCGATCCGCGAAGTCTTGAAAGGGCGCGGCTTCAAGCCGCGCCGTACACGCCGCAAAAAGCGCGGGCTTTAGCCCCTGAGGGCGCCGCCCAGCAGTGCGTTCGCCGCCGCCACGACTGCCTCACTACCAATCGTCAACATCCCAACATCCGCCGCCCCCCGCCGCGCATGAGTCGTAACGCTCTCCCCGCTGCGCAGCACAATACTGTGCGTCCCATAAGGCCCATTGCGTGCGGGATCGGTAGGTCCATAGATTGCCACCACCGGAACCCGCAACGCCCCCGCCAGATGCAGTGGCCCGGTATCTCCGCCGATAAACAGCCGCGCACGCCGCGTCAGCGCAATCAACTCCGTGATGCTGCAATTCATTACTTGAGCCGTCCCTGCGCTCGCAGCTTCGGCCACCCGCACCAACTCCTCTTCGCCCGGCCCATAGTTGAGAATCGAACGCACACCCTGATCTGCTAACTTGTGTGCCACTTCACCGTACCGCCCCGCAGGCCATCGCTTCGCCCCCCACCCCGCACCCGGATTCAAAATCGCGAAGTCTCCGATGCCATGTTCCGCGAGCCGCTGTCCGATTCGCAACTCAGCTTGGGGATCATGAGGCAGATCGCCCGGCAATTCTGCCTGCGAAAGTTTTGCCCGGCCCTTGATAATCGATTGAGCGACCGAAATATTCTGCTCGATGACGTGCCTGCCATGTGCAATCACCCTTCGCGTATACCAAAGGCTGGCCGGAGATTCTCGCGGCTCCGCCGCTCCGTATACCACGTGGGCCCCCGACCACCGTGCCAACACCGCCGACCGCATCGCACCCTGCAGATCCACTGCGGCATCGTAGTGCGCGTCACGCACGTCGTTCCAGACCGTGGCCATGCGCTGCAGCGTCGGAATCGCCAACGGAGACTTCCGCCACGCCTTCAGATTCACGGTGTGAACCTCATCGACCAGCGGCCGCAGCGCAGACCGGCATCCCCGCCGTGGAGATCCCGCCGCGCACAGCAGTTCGGCCCAGCGCTCTTCAATCAGCCAGCCGATAAACGCATGCGGGAATGCTTCTCGCAGGGCATGAACCGCGGGCAGCGTGTGCAGCACGTCTCCCATGGCGCTGAGGCGCACAATCAGCAGCCGCTCGATCTTGGTCTCCGGTGTGATATCGAGACGATTCGACTCGATATTCAGGGACTTGTCACTCACGGTCTCGACACGCCTTGACCCGAAGCTCACTGCTGCCTCGGCCCGAGCCGCGAGCGAATAATCTCGCTGGTCGAATGATCCTTCGAGTCGCCGACGATCTCCACGCGCCCGCCGTATTCAGCCAACGTATCGCGCTCAGGAACAGTCTCCGCCGTATAGTCTGTTCCCTTTGCCTGTATGTCGGGACGAATCTCGCGAATGAGGGCGCGCACATCGCGCTCGGCAAAAATGACGACTGCATCCACATCGCCGAGTGCGGCAACAATTTCGGCGCGCTCCCCCGCCGGCATGATCGGGCGTCCCTCGCCCTTGAGAGCGCGCACGGAGTCGTCAGAATTGATGGCCACCACGAGCCTGCCGCCCAACGCCTTCGCCCCATGCAGATAACGCACATGTCCCACATGAAGCAAATCGAAATTGCCATTGGCCAGAATGATGCGTTCGCCGGCCCGCCGCCACTGCTCCACGTAAGCGTGGAGTTCCTCGCGGCCCATAATTTTGTCGCTTTCCATCTGTCGGATTTCCGTCAATGAGGCCTGGTCGAAGGCGGAGCCTGCTCAATCGCACGCAATAATTCCCCACGAGAAGCCGTGGCCGTGCCCCGCTTCATCACCACAATTCCGCCCGCATAGTTGGCTAACTGCGCCGCCTCTTCCGTGCTGGCTCCGGCGGCCAGCGCGGCGCTGAACGCCGCAATCACCGTGTCGCCCGCCCCCGTCACATCGGCGACTTCGTCGGAACCAAAAATCGGAATGTCCACCGGCTCCCGTCCCTGATCAAAGGCAACCAATCCATCCCGTCCGCGCGTAATCAGCAGCGACTGCAGCTTCATCTGTTCCATAACTTGTTTCCCAGCCCGAGTCACCTTTGCCCAGTCCTGCCCAATACGAACGCCCAGCGCCGCTTCCACTTCCGGCTCATTCGGAGTCGCCGCGGTGGCGCCAGAGTAATCCAGCAGCCGATAGCGCGAATCGACGATCAAAGGCACAAGCACAACTCTTCGCCGTCCAGTTTGCCGCAACGCATTCACAATCGCCGGACTCGCCGATCCATACCCGTAGTCGGAAACCAGCAGCGCATCCGACGCCCGCAGATACTCTCGCGCTGCCAGGAACAATTCGCGCGTCAAGTGCCGGTTCGGAGGATTCTCCGGCTCCCGATCCACGCGCACCACCTGTTGCCGTGAATTGTGCGTCATACCCGCGAGAATGCGCGTTTTTGTGACCGTCGTATAACTCTTGTCTTTCAGCACACCACTTACCGGAATCCGCTTATGGCGAAAGAACCTCAACAGCATTCGCCCCGGCTCGTCGTCGCCAATCGCGCCAACCGGCAGCACGTTCACTCCCAGATCGGCCAGGTTGTTGACCGCGTTCGCGCCTCCCCCCGGCACCACGGTGCGTTCCCGATGCTTCAGGATAAGCACCGGAGCCTCGCGCGACACCCGCGAGATTTCTCCAAACACGAATTCGTCGGCCACCAGGTCCCCCAGCACCGTGATCGTGACCTTGGGGAACGCTTCAACAATCTTCTGCAGCCGGTCAACTTCCTTCAAATGCTTAGTCATCGAAAGTTATTGTCATCCTGAGCAAGCGTTGTTTGCGCAGCGAAGGATCCGAGCGAGCCGCGCGAAGTGTCGCGGTCTTCGCGACGCAATAATCGCGCGTTCGGCTCCCTTCCTAATTGCCACCTTCGGCATTTTCTCACGAGCGGCGGCGTTCCTCGATCACGCGCAGCATGCTATCCACCGCGTTACCCGCATTGGCAAGCTCCATCTTGACCGGAACCACCGCCAGCGGCGCAAGCCCAGCCAGATATCCGCCCAGGTTCACCGCATCTTTTTCGGTGGTAACGAACCCGCCAGCTTCGCTGCGCCGCTGAAGTTGCAGCAAGTCACGCACGTCTTTTTCCGTGTAGGCATGATGATCGCGAAAGAACGCCTCGGCGACAGGATCAATCCCCGCGGCGCGCAACTGCAGCAGAAAATTCTGTGGCCGCGCAATCCCACAAAACACGACCGGACGAGGCGGAACGTCTCGCGGAACAATCCCCCGCCGCACCCGCCACACTGTCTTCCCCGCCAGCGGAAACGATTCCGGCGCGGCCCCACTAGACAGCACCACCGCATCGGCTCGCCGCAGGGAACGCAGAGGCTCCCGCAACCGTCCTGAGGGAAGCAGGCGATCCCGCCCATCCTCCGAAGTCACCAGCACAATATCGAAATCGCGGCCTAAGCCGCGATGTTGGAAACCATCATCCAGCAGATGAATCTGCGGACCGAATCGCGACTCAGCCAAACGCCCCGCCGCATAACGATTTTCGCCCACCACCACCGGAGCCTGCAGCCGTCGGGCAATCAGCAATGGCTCATCGCCGAAATCCCTCGGCAGCCCGCCCGGATCCACCAGCAACACGCCACGAGACCTGCGTCCATAACCCCGCGAAAGCACATCGAAACCAATTCCCCTCGCCTTCAACAACTCGCCCAACAAAATAACGAATGGAGTTTTCCCCGATCCCCCAGCCGATAGATTCCCCACGCTGATAACCGATCCCCGCAGAGAATGCGAGCGTAACCAGCCTCGGTCGTAGAGCGCGTTACGCGCTCCCACCACGCCGCCGTAGATGCCTGACAGCAGATTCAGGTTCATGGCCGCGCCAGCAGCTCCTGCAGCTTGTCGGCCGTTCGCGCTGTTGCCCCAATCTGCGATCGCATGGTTTCAGCGGCGCGCTGCCCCAATGCTTTTCGCTCTTCATCGTTAGCCAACAACTCCAGCAGCACCAGCGGCAACTCCGCCGGACCAACAATCCTCACCGCATCCCGGCTGTGGAACAAGCTCACAATGTCTCGAAAATTTTCCGTGTGATTGCCCACCACCGTGGCCACACCATACTGCGCCGGCTCAATAATATTGTGCCCGCCCCGTGGCACCAGGCTTCCACCCACAAACGCAATATCGGCGAGGGCATAGAGCGCGGCTAGCTCTCCGATTGTATCCAGCAGAAGCACCCCACCAGCTAAAGGCTCCCCGTTCCAGCGAGATCGCCTGCAGAAGCCAATCGACATCTGTTCCAGCAACGTGGCCACGGCCTCAAATCGCTCCGGATGCCTCGGCGCCAGAATCATCACCGCCCGCGGATGCTGCACCCGCAAATTCTCAAATGCCTTCAGCAGCAGCGGCTCTTCTCCATCCATGGTGCTGCCACACACCAGCACCGGCCCGGCACTGGATGCCGCAATCGATGTTCGCACGCTCTCCACAATCACCGGCGGAGCCGGCACAGGAATGTCGAACTTCAAATTCCCGGTGACGCGTACGCGTTCCGCCCTGGCTCCAATATCTTGCAATCGCGCAGCATCCTCCGGCGTCTGCGCCAGGAACAAGTCCACATTCGCCAGCAGCCTGCGCAGCAATCCACGAAATCGCCGGTAACTCGGCCATGAGCGGTCCGAGATGCGGGCGTTCACCACCGCAATCCGCGCGCCGCTCACATGCACCAGCCGCATAAAGTTCGGCCAGAACTCGGTCTCCACAACCACCACCATCTGCGGTCGCAGTGCCCGCAGGTAGGGACGAATGGCGAACCCAAAATCCATGGGGAAATAAAACACATTCGCCTCGCCAAAGCGTTTGCGTGCGAGTGCCTGTCCCGTGTCAGTGGTCGTGGAAACGAAAATCCTATGCCGCGGAAAACGGCTCTGAATCTCCTCCACCAGCCTCGCGACCGCCAGCACTTCCCCCACCGAAACCGCGTGAACCCAAATCACCGGCTCTTGTTCTCCCGGCAACCGAAGCCGCGCAGACACCCTCCCGATCCTCTCTGCAAATCCCTTGCGATACTTTCCATGGCGCGCCATCTGGAAGAGCCAGTAAGGCAGGCTCACCAACATCCCCGCGCCTAGCGCCACGCTGTAAAGAAAGCTGTAAAGAGAAGAGATCAAGTTCAGCCATTCTAAACAAAGTGCGGCAGGGGCTCTAATCCAAGAGTAGCCAGTGTCAGTCCACGTTCGTCAGTAGTGCCTTACGTGCTGATTTACCCTGTGTTCCTCAGTGTCCTCGTGGTAAAGAAGTCAGGACGCAACAACCCCCGCACGCCTGGCGTTAGCTTCTATAATCGGAAGCATGCTCCCAGGACTAAGATCGGCTCCTCGCCGTGTTCTGGTCGTCTCCTGTGCCGTCGCAGCCTTCGCCCTCTGCCTCTCGGCCAAGGATTTCGTCAAGCCCGTAGCCCAGCCCCGGGCCGACGGTGGCCCCGACCGCTCGATCGCGCTCACCATGGCGACAACTGCGCTGCGTCCTCCAGATCCGCTGTCCACCGCCGACCTGGAGCAGCAGCTCGGATCGGGCGGACTCGACGCCGTACTCGAGGAGATCGTCGCGGCCTGGCAGCCGGTGCATGACCGCTCCGATGTCGTCGTCGTGGAGGGGCTCAGCCCGGGCCCGGCCGAGCTGTACGCCAGCGGACTCAACGAGGCGCTAGCCAGAGCGGTCGACGCCGACGTCTTGCTGGTCGCTAGCTGGCCGGCGGCAGGCGCGGTGAGCGGCGAGGACCCGGCCGACGGCGCGGCGGAGCTAGGCTCGGCCGGGGACGCCGTGAAGTACCTGGCCGAGTCGTTCGCCATCACGGCCAGCGGGTACTGGTCGGGTGAGCACGCACGCGTGATCGGCTGCGTGGTCAACGGCGTGCCGGCCGGGGATCCGTCGGCGGCAGCGCAGCTGGGCGAGACGCTGGCCCACGGCGGGCTCCGCCTCATCGCCGCGGTGCCGTACCGTCCCGAGCTGACCTGGTTGCGGATCCGCGACCTGGTCCGCGAGCTGGGCCCGCGGGTGCTCAGCGAGGGTGACCTGTCCCGGCGTATCAAGGAGGTGGCGGTGTTCGCCCAGGGCATCCCCGGCGGCCTTCGCGTGCTCACCGAGGGCCGGCTCGTCGTGGTCCCCGGAGACCGCCATGACGTGGTCATGGCGGCCTGCCTCGCCGCGCTCAGCGGGACCCGGCTGGCCGCCCTGCTCATGACCGCCGGGTCCGAGCCGGACCCACGGGTATGGGAGCTCACCCAGGCTGCGTGCGCCACCGGCCTGCCCATCCTTGTGGTCGACGACGACAGTTACCAGACCGCGAACCGGGTTCATGACCTCGACCCTGGATTGCCGATCGACGACCTGGAACGGATCAAGGGGGTAGTAGACAATATCGCCGATGCGCTGGACCCGGTCTGGCTGGAGTCGCTGCGCAGCTCCTCCCGGTCTCGCCGGCTCAGCCCCGCCGCCTTCCGCGTCCACCTGGTCGAGCTCGCCCGCGCCGCCGGCGCGTGCGTGGTGCTGCCCGAAGGCACCGAGCATCGCATCGTGCAGGCCGCGGTCGCGTGCGCGGAGCGAGGCATCGCCCGCTGCGTGCTGCTGGGACCGCCGGACCAGGTCACCGGGCTGGCCCGCAGCCTCGGGCTGCAACTGCCCGACGGCGTCACCGTGGTCGACCCCCGGGCCGCCGCCGAGCGCTACGTCGCCCCG
>PMSQ01000015.1:0-5460 GCA_003168355.1 Acidobacteriaceae bacterium
ACCAGCGCTCCGTGAGCGAGCAGGGTTGGATCGAACAGCAGAAGCCCGAGCGTAAGGAAGCCCGCAGTGGTGCCGAACATTTCTCGCGTCGCGAGAAACGCGATCACCAGCAGCAGAAGCGTGAAGATTGAGGCTGCCATCCGCGCGCGAAACACGATCTTATCGGCGTCGTTGTGAAAGATGAAATCTCTTCCACCGAGAACCGCCTGTAGCCGGTAAGGACGATCCTGCATCTCTGGAACGTTCAACTGCATGGGAAGCAAAGGCACAGTGGCAACGAACTTGACCAGCGACGGATGCTCGGGATTCAAGCCAAAGTCGCCGCGCCACGACATGTATCCGGAATAGATATGGTCCGGCTCATCCCATGTGATGGTGTTGGCGCGCGAGATCAGTGCCAGATGGATGGCGAAGACCAGAATGAATCCGGCCACGCCCGCCACCACCCACAACCGGCGAGAGCCCCCTTGTAGTGAAGTCAATGCTTGTGCTCCACGAAGAGAATTCAGAAAAGCACCTTCAATGAGAACTGAGTCTGTATGAGCCCGCGCGGTCGTGCTTATGTAGCCGAACCCGCTGCCGCGCACGACATCTGACGGCAAGCCGAAGTTTCACGAAGTTGAAGACATTAAAACTCGGCGCGGAACGCCAGTGTACCAAGTTCGCGACCGCCGCGTGTGCAACCGTAGCTACGCCGCGAAAGCCGAGGCATGGTAGTTGGCGAAGAATCGCCATTTCACTTATTGACCTAGACGAATTGGCCCGGTGACTCGGAAACTATCCAAAAACGGACTTCCGGGAAATCGATGGTGATGTCCCCGAAGAGGACTTCTGGCCTGCTTCGCCAAGGTTTGTTCCATGAACCATAGCTGAACGCAAGCCGACTTCCCATTACCAGGCAGGGTCGAGGAGTGACTCGGCAATTTCGCACTCGTCTCGATTGTCCTAGCAGGCTGCTGAAAAACTCGGTTTCGGGCAGGTTTTGGGAAGGGCACGACTTCAGTCGTGCCGTTAAGTCCTCTAGAATCAGCAGCGCTTAAGCGCCTGAGGATGGCCCTCCGCTGCCAAAATGAGTTTTTCAGCAGCCTGCTAGCGAGCCAACTGGAATCACTGATCAGAAATCACGGATCGCAAAAATACACACTTGACATTGACAGATAATCCACTACCATACGGTTGTGGATAAATTAGGTACAACGTTTGCGGCTTTGTCTGATCCAACCCGGCGGGCAATGATCGAACGACTCTCCCAGGGGCCTGCCTCTGTGCATGGATTGACGGAACCGTTTGCACTTTCGCAGCAGATGATTTCAAAACATATTGCCTACCTGGTGCGGGCGCGAATTGTGATCAAGACGAAGCGTGGACGAGAGAGTGTGTGCACGCTTAGGCCAGCGGCGATCAAGACAGTCCGCGACTGGGCGATTAGCTATCGCCGATTCTGGGAAGAGAGCTTCGACAAACTGGAAGTAGTTGTAAATCAAATGAAGAAAGAGGAGGTCAGAGATGACAAAAAGCACGGTGAACGAGACAGAGCGGATGGTCGTCACAAGAGTCTTTGATGCCCCACGCGAATTGGTTTGGAAGGCGTGGACAGACCCGAAATACATTATGCAGTGGTGGGGGCCGAAGGGCTTTACTGCGCCCGTTTGTCAGATGGATTTTCGCGTTGGGGGAAAACTTCTCTGCTGTATGAGAGCGCCGGATGGGCAGGAGGGCTGGAATGCGGTTGAATACCACGAGATTGTTCTGCACGAGAAGATCGTTTCCTCCATGTACTTTTCGGACTCGAAGGGAAACAAGATNNCATTGGAAATGAACCCATGGAGAGCGCGAAAAATAGCGGTCAATTGGAGGGCTGGAACCAGATACTCGATAAACTTGCCGCAGTTGTTGCGGGGCTGACACAGGCGAAATAAGAAGCTGAAGCTTTGATGATCGTCATGTGCGAGATCTGAACATAAAGTAAAGGCAGGCGCAACCGAACATGCAGAACTTGGCTACTGGAGAAGACTATGCGAAATAACATTCTGACACTCATAACTGTGCTGCTCTTGAGTCTCGCTGGCACTGAAGTTAGCGCGTCAGGAGTTCCTATGAACGCAGAAAGTAAAACTGGATACGCACCGATTCATGGCATGCAGCTCTACTACGAGATTCATGGCCAAGGTAAGCCGATGGTTCTGCTCCACGGCGGAATCACCGCTTTCGAAGGCTTTGGCACTAATATCGATGCTCTGGCGAAGTCCCGTCAGGTGATTGCGGTGCATTTGCAAGGACATGGAAACACCGCCGACATCGATCGTCCTTACCGCTTTGAAGCACTGGCCGATGATGTAGCCGCGCTGGTCGCGTACCTGAAGCTGGGGAAAATTGACTTGGTCGGCTATTCATTCGGTGGAGGTGTCGCATTGCAAACTGCTATACGACATCCCGAAGTCGTCGATCACCTGGTGGTGATTTCCTCTGTCATGGCCCAAACCGGATTCTTTCCGGAAGGGCTTGCCACGTTCGCACAGATGAGCAAGAACGCACCGATGCTTGCAGACAGCGTCAAAAAGTCACCACTTGCGACGATGTACCCCAAGACGAACTGGGAAACGTCGTTCAAAAAGATGGGCGAACTGGCCAGCACGCCATTTGACTGGTCAGCGCAGGTCAAGGCTCTCAAGGAACCGACACTTTTGGTCTTTGCCGATGCAGATGCCGTTCGCGCCGAGCATATCGTTGAATTCTACAAGGCTCTCGGTGGCGCACAACGGGACGCCGGACTAGACGGATCGATGAGGTCGATGGCGCAGTTGGCCATCCTTCCCGGCACGACTCACTACGACATCATTGCTAGCCCGTCGTTGGCGGTCGTAATCGGTGAGTTCCTGAGGCGATAGCCCGATTCGGCGCGCGGGCAACGCCGCGCACTAGTTTATCGGCTCATTCCAACTGCGTTGGCAATCGACGTAACTTGTTCGGCGTCCAAGACAGCAGTTTTGGACGTTTCGACGGGCTGATGAGATAACCATGTCGGCTCCTCGCGGGCGAGTAGACTTGGAAGCGCTCAAGCGACCAAGGCTCGGAGGAAAGGAGCCGACATGGTTATCTCATCAGCCCCAGAAACGAGGCCAAGTGACGAGATCACTTTCTACTAGCCGACTTCTCATTACCTATCCACATGTCCCGATCTGGATTACTTCCGGTTAGCCGACCATCCATACAAAGCCTAGTTGGTCGCCCTTGATCTGCGGTGGTGTCTCATGTTGTGATGGACCGGTGATTATCGTCCGCCCTTCCGCTCCACTAGCCTCACATGTGGAAAAACTCTGGTACTGCGACGCGCACGGAGTGATCAATGGCACGCAGCAGGTGCTGCTGCCCGACGGGCGATTTCAGCTGGTCATCAGTCTCGCGGAAGGCCCCATCGTTGCGCTGACCGATCCGATGGGCGATGGAGGCGGGATCGCGCCCTCACTGCTGATTGGAATACGCTCGCGCTTTAACATCATTGATACTGCCAAACTCCGTGCCGCAATGGGGGTGGTGTTCTGGCCGGCCGGTGTGCACGCCTTCTTGGGCCCGCTCACCGATGCATTTCATAACAAAAACGTATCCCTGGATTTGATTTGGGGCTCGATGGTCCGAAACTTGAGCGATCGGTTGCGTGCCGCAAATAACCCGGCTGAGAAATTTCGAGTGCTCGAAGTCACACTTTTGGAACACCTGAACGAACGCTTCCAGTTAAATACCGCAGTACGTTATGCCCTTCAAGAGTTTGCGCGCAGGCCCGAGATCCCTAGAGTACAAGAACTGGCCCATAGGGCTGGCCTGAGCCGCCGTCATTTTTCCCAGCTTTTCCGGGAGCAGATCGGACTAACGCCGAAGCTCTATTGCCGACTCCAGCGCTTTCAAAACACGTTGAAGCTGATTCCGTCAGGCGCTTCCGTGGATTGGGCACAACTGGCCCTGGCGGCGGGCTATAGCGATCAGGCCCATTTGGCTCACGAATTCCATGATTTCTCCGGGCTCTCACCAAGCGCCTACCTGGCGAGCCCGTCACCCAGCGGCTCATTCTTCCATCGGTTGAGTCAACCCCACCGAGTTCCCATTTTTACAAGACGGCCCCCCCAGACTTTTTGAGAAGCTACGAACTGGTCTGCCACATTCAAAATGGGAGGGAACGAAACATGAAATCGAACTACAAACTTCTAGTCTGTATTGTCGTCGGTATTTTGTTCGGGGCTGCCGGCAATAACGCAATTCATGGCCAGCAAGTAAAAACGGCGCCTGTCTACTTGATTTCGGAGGCCGATGTGATCACGGACCCAACTGGCATAAAGGAGTATGGAGGGAAGGTCCTGGAAACCCTGACGCCTTTCAACGGCCATTATCATTTTGTCGTTCGGGGCGGTAAAACAGAAAGCCTGGATGGGGACACCCCACCCAAAGGAATTGTGGTCATCGCATTCGACAGCTCCGAACAGGCGCACGCCTGGTACAATTCGCCCGCGTACGCAGCAATCAGACCGATCCGTCTAGCCGCTGTGAAGGGTCGCATGTTTGTCGTCGAAGGCGTCGCCCAATGAAATGGTGCTGAAGCTTCTGCCATTAATGCTCACCCTGGCGTTCCAGCCGTCGGCGCGCGCTCAGGCGCCACGAATCCTGTTTATCTCTCGCGAGTTTTGGAAATCGGGTCATGAAGCAGCGCTGAACCGAATCGAAGCCGAGGCGGCGGGTACATGCATTGACCTCGGGGTCCCGCATCCGTACTTGGGCATAGAGTCCCTGACGGGTTCGAAAGAAGTCTGGTATATCAATGGATTCGCCTCGACCGAGGAACTGGGGCAGATCACCAAGGCGTACAACAAGAATCCCGAACTACTCGCTGCAATGAATCGATTTGCCCAACAGAGAACTAAATTCAAGTCGCACCCCAACAGTGAGGGAATTGCGACATACCGCGCAGAGCTAAGCCGTGGCCCCGAGTTTGAAATGGGGCAGGATGCCTTCCTTGTGATCGCAGTGACGAAAAACAAGCCTCATAGCGATGGAACGGTCTTCGAAACCCCGGACGGCGTGCGGTTTGCGGTCAGGGCCGCGAAGACACGTACCGAAGCAGACGCGAAGCTATCAACCGCGGGTCCAGATGCGAAGATCTTTGTCATTCGCCCTGAGTTCAGCATGCCGGCGGCGGAGTGGGTCGCAGCCGATCCTTCATTCTGGGTTTCAAAGGCGCAGAAGAAATGAGCGCGCGCTCGCCTCACGATACCCGTGGCCCCCGATTCACGGTCGGATTACGAACAAACTTTCGATAATCCCGTAAGGGAAGGGTTGCCGACAATCCGGGAGTTGGCGCTACTGTGGTTTGCGCTTTCGCGGCTTGCCGATCGCGAGCAGGAAAATGGCACTCTTGTCCTTGGCATGCGGTGAAAAGAAGCTGACCACATCATCGTCGAAGAAGGTCAGCCC
>PMSQ01000015.1:5560-19072 GCA_003168355.1 Acidobacteriaceae bacterium
CCCGGCTTGAGCCCCTGCACCGAATGCACGATCAGGTAAAGATCGTTGAGTTGCTCGCCGGGAGGCTTAAGGAAGTCAGCCGGAAGGCCTCGCGTAGCGTAGTCGAGAATGGTAGAAAGTTGTGCCAGAGCGATGGATGCCGTCTTATCGAACGCTCGGGTAGAACCGCGGCGCAAGATCACCTGCTCGATCGTGTCCTTCGGCTGTTCTTCTTCCGCCAGGGGTTGCAGTCGCACTCCCTCGGCCGCCGGAACGCAAGGCGGAACGACCGGTTGCTTCCGCCATTGAGCTACTTCCTGTACGGACGCAAGCGAAGACGCATCATGCATCTCAAGCATGGAGGGATATTCGACCTCGCGATGCGAAAGCGGGATCGTTTCCAAGCCGAGTGCATGACCTTCACTGGGCGTTGGAGGCGAACTGTCCGATCTGTGCCCGATAGGTACGAGGCACAAGGAAACCTCGCGCCGGGTATCGAGATCGAGCACGCGATTCACATCGGCATCCACGAACCCAAGCACGATCTCGGCGGGCAATCCCGAAGCCGCAGAAACGGCCGCCATATTCGCCAACAGGGTGCCATTGTCCCAACCAAAATGGCGATAGGTGCGTGCCTGATACTTCCAGGCGTTCCGCCAGTACGTCCCGGTGCAAATGATGGTCACGGGCGCGCCAACCACCGCCGGTTCCAGCGCCGTCGCCTGAGCCAGGTTTCCGCGAAAATCACCTTTTCGCAGAAGCCGTAGCGACACATCCGCCGGATTGAAGTGGTAGACGCCGGCATCCACGCCTGCGAGATCGCCAGTCACGATATACAACTCGATCTCGTAGAGGGCTCCGGTACAGGCTGCGGCGCGAAAGTAGATTTCTCCGCCTGGAGATCCGCGCTGTTTGGTAATCCCTGCCGAGAAATAGAGGATGCGCGCCAGATCTTGGAGGTCAGGTACCGAATCGGCCCGCGAAGAGGACAACGTCACTGAGATCGCGGAGAGCGCGGACACCCCCGTTTGTAGCATGTCCCGCGGGAGCAAAAACGGCTCCGGCTTCGGATAGATTTTGAAAGTCTGGGGCCGGTTGGCCCAGTCGAGGGAGTGAGGATTATTACGAATACTCCAGTAGGAGTGTTTCGTACCATCGTGATATTTCCGAGCCGCCTGGATGTCGCGGTTGTTCATTGGTGCCTGTGTCAGACTAGCACCTGCGCCGCACCAGGAGCGCAATGAGCCCGGGACTGCGGATTGTGCCCGGATGACGGGCAATCCGGAAGTTATCAGCTCGCCCGTTGGGTTAGTACCGAGAAGCCGACTTGTCGGTACCGATCTGGCGCACTTCCCAGAAGCCCGTTTCTAGAAAGCTAGTTAAGCGCCGCTTGCCGTGCAGAAGTTTCCTTTCGCGCGATAAGCTCGAAGCCCTTTGAACGTGCGGCTTTTTCCGTTTCCTCAAGCCGTTTGCGACCTAGTGCAGGATTCTCCCCGCGCAGCTGAATTTCCCCGATAGCGAGGGAGGCTTCTAATTCGATTTGAACAAAGCCCAACTTATGGGATTCCACCAGCACACTTCGAGCAATCCGCTCGGCTTCGGGCAGATCTTTTGCCGCGGCTCGCGTGTAGGCATTTTGGATCGCGAGTGGGAGGCGGACGGTTACATCGCTGCTCTTTTTGGAAAGGGCAAGCGCTCGGGTGATCGCCCGTTGGGCATCGGCGAGTTTGCCCTGTTGCAGGAGCGCCCGCGATAGCATGGCTTCAGCCTGAATCTCATTGTCCGCTTCCCGTTCCGCCTGAAATTCCTGGATGGCTGCACGTGCCAGAGTCTCTGCGTCAGAGACTTGTCCGGAATCGCAATCCAGTTCTGCCAGCGCCGTTTGCGTCTCGGCCACTGTGCCTTTTTCCCCTAATTGCCGGCGTAAGGAAAGGGCTTCTTCGTAGGTTTTCCTGGCGCCGTCACCGTCTCCCTTCTGCCGTTGGAGTTTTCCGATCGACACAAGGGAAGCCGCGTAATAACTCTTGTCGTCAATTTCGCGTTGGATGCTGACGGCCTGCTGGTACATCTGCATCGACCCCTGTAGATTGCCTTGGGCTGCGAGGACATCTCCCATGTTCTTAATGTCAATTGCTTCCGAACTCCTATGTCCCACCTCGCGGGCCAATACGAGCGCGTCTTTGTATTCGGCAAGGGCCGCTCCCAGTTGTCCCTCCGCGTAAAAAATGTCGCCGGTATTGGCAGTGACCACCTGCATTCCGTGTTTGTCGCCAACCTCCCGGTAAGCTTCGAGGGAGTCCGCATACATCTTCTTGCCCGTAGACAGGTCTCCTCGTTGGATATAGATCAACCCGATGTTTGCGAGTTCTCGAGCTTTGGCTCTCTTGTCGCCGGTCTGTCGCACTAGCACAAGAGCTTGTTCATATAATCTTCTTGCCTGTTCTAAATCGCCTTGGTTGATGGGCACTTCGGCCATGTCATGTAGCGCTCCAGACTCACCGGCAGAATCTCCGGCGTCGTGAAAGATCCGGCGGCCCTCTTCGCAGGCGGTAGTTGCCTGTTTCGGTTGCCCGAGAGCCGCCAGGGCACGGCATTGAAAGACTCTTGCCCGCGCCACCAGCAGCCTGGCTCCCAGCGGAATTGCTTTCTTGATCGCCAACTCGGCTGTAGCCACGACGCCTTTATTGTCCGACAAAGAATAGTCGGCCCACACTTCAGCCATATCGATCCGGGGGTCTTCTTTCGCCTCCGCTGAAAGTGCTCGCAGTCTGGCGATCGATTTCAGAGCATCGTTCCCGCGCTCTCCCGCGATCTGAGCATTGGCCAGAGCGAGGCCATACTCGACGCTATCGGGGGAGGAGTTGGATAGTCTTTGATAAACTTCAATCGCCTTGTCCCAATCCTTGTTGACCTCGTAGTAGCCGGCTTCCACCAGGGAGTGATCTTCACGGGAGAGGTTGCCGGAGAGTTCCAAAGCTTTCTTTGCTTCCTGGCGTGCGGTTGCGTTGTAGCCGAGTGCCATCCATGCTTTCGCCAGTTCCGCGTGCGCCAGAGGATAACTAGGGTCCGAGTTTACCGCGCGCGTCAGCAGGTCCCGAGCAGCGAGTGCATCAAAGGTTCGCAGCTTGGCCAAGCCTTCCGAGTAAAGCCGCATCGCGTCGGGGTTGGAAGGCATGGACGCGCGTACTCCCACCGATTCGCCCTGCGACACGTCGGCAACTCCCAAGTCTTCGCGCAACTTTCTTCCGACGCGAGAGACGAGATCCAGCAATTGGCCCTCGGTACTGGTTTCCGAAACGGTGGCGATGGTTTCTCCCTTGGCCGCGTCCTGAAGACGAACGTCAAGCCGGATTTGGCCTCCAGGGTCTCTTCCCAAGTCAAGGTAGGATCCAACGACGACGAAGTCACTACCAAGATTCTTATGGACCTGTCCGAGGGTGGCGGGAGCGAGGCTTTCTTTGTCGTGAAGGTCGAGGTTAATTTTCATTCGCGCAACGGTTTCTCCGGGAACCGTGCGCAACTTTTCACCAGCCGCGAGTTCCGTCGCCAGCATCTCGGACAAAGCAGTTGATACCCACGCCGTCTCGGGGCGGTCGGAAAGATTCTTGAAGCCCAGGATGGCTACAGAACGCCGCGCTTGAACCGGGGCGTTCGCCGTTTGCGCTATGGCGGCATTTTGGCGCGTGACCCTGTGCGCTTGCCAGACCGCCAGGCCCGTTACAACGCCCAGAACCACGAGGGCTGCGGAAAGTGATTCCTTGTGCCGGCGAAGGAATCTCCCGCTACGGTAGGCGATCGTGGACTTGCGTGCCGTGACCGGCATGCCCGACAGATAGCGCTCAATGTCCTGCGAGAACTCTTCGACAGAACCATAGCGGCGTACAGGTTCTTTCCGCAGCGCCTTCATCACGATGGTGTCCAGATCGCCGCGCAGCTGGCGCTGCAGCTCAGTTGGCTGCAAACCGCGTTGGGTGGCGACCGACTCCGGGGTAATTGCAGTTCGCTCCTCCCCGTCACGAGCCACTTTTTCTTCAGTCCGGTTAATAACAACGCTCGCTTTTTCGGGATCAGTTTCGCAAACCAGCCGCTCCATTTCCAAAAGAGACTGTCCCGTACAGCGATAAGGGCGATGGCCAGTCAGTAATTCAAAGAGCAATACGCCCAAGGAATAGACATCGGTTTCGGTCGTAACCGCTTGCCCGCGGATCTGCTCTGGGCTCGCGTATTCGGGAGTCATAGGACGCCAGTCAGTTCGAGTGACCGGTGCCGTTTGGAAGCACTCGGGATTCAGCAGTTTGGCGATACCAAAGTCCAGCAGTCTGGGCGTACCGTCTTTTGCGATTAGAATATTGGCCGGCTTGAGATCGCGATGAATCACCAGCTTTTCATGCGCGTACTGGACGGCAGAACAGACCTCACAAAACAGCCGCAAGCGGTCGTCAATGGAGAGCCGGTGAAGATCGCAGTACTGGTCAATGGGAAGGGCCTCCACATATTCCATCACCAGATACGGCAAACCCTCTTCGCTGCTACCGCCATCGAGCAGCTTCACAATGTTCGCGTGGTCCAGCGCCGCCAGCGTCTGGCGCTCGTTGCGAAAGCGGTTCAGGACTTGCTCAGTGTCGATTCCGGGCTTGACCATCTTTATGGCGACTTGCTTGCGATAGCTCTGGTCGTCGCGCTCGCCCAGATAGACCACCGCCATGCCGCCCTGCCCAATTTCGCGGAGGATGCGGTACGCTCCAATCCTTCTTCCCGTCATTGCACGCGATTGCGCTGACACCAGATCGGCAACGGGACCATCCTCAAGAAAGGTGTCGGCGCCATCGAAGCTCGACAGCAGCGATTCTACTTCGCTGCGCAGAGCGTCATCGCCCGCGCAAGCGTGACGCAGGAAATTGCTCCTGTTCCCGGGATCTTGCTCCAGAGCCAATGCGAACAGCTCCTTTACCTGGTCCCATTTCTCAGGCATTGTTCTCGTCGCCTCTGCGCAGTTCACGCGCCAGCCAGGCCTTGGCCAGGTTCCAATTGCGCTTCACGGTCGTGCGCGAAACTCCCAGAACCGCGGCGGCCTCATCAAGATCCAAGCCGCCGAAAAAACGCAATTCCACAAGCTGGGCCTGCTGTGGATCGAACTTGGCCAGCCGGGTGAGAGCTTCATCCACGGCAATAACGTCAGGGGCTTTTCCCTTGGAAACGACTTCCGCTTCCTCCAGGAAAACCTTCTCGAATTCGTTACCGCGTTTCTTGGCGTCATGGCCGCGGCTGTAGTCAACCAGGATGCGGCGCATCAGTTGCGCCGCGACACCCATGAACTGCTCCTTATTTTTCCAGTGCGCCTCTCGCTGATCGGTCAAGCGAAGATACGCTTCATGCACGAGGGCGGTGGTTTGCAAGGTGTGATTGCTGCGCTCCCGCCGCAAATAACTGGACGCCAAACCTCGCAGTTCCGAGTAAAGCAGCACAACCAAATCGGCCGCTGCCTTGTCGTTGCCCACGTTGAGAGTGCCCAAAAGGGTGTTGATGTCCGTTGGTGCATCCATGGGGACCTCGAAGAGATGATCGGGACCATGCGACCGGAAACAGAAGCCGTGGTCGCAACCACTTCAATTTAGAAAATAGATAAAGATGAAAGCGAGGAAGGATTCCACGTAAGCCGGCAGACATTCCCCGTCCTCCAGGGAATGGCGCCGTCTATGGCCGTGAAGTATATACCGTGTCGAATGATAAGCCAACAGGGGTTACGCCTTTGTATTTACACACTTGGAGCCTGCTCGCGCAGAAACCAGGAGCGCCGCGCTGAACTGCCCGAAAAATGTGAACCTTTTTCCGCGACTTCTTCGCGTTACCAGATAGAGGGCGACTTTGGATCGTGGGGATGGGGGACAAGCAAACGTCAAGCCCCATGACCTTGTAACCAACGTGAAACATGTCCTCAACTTCAATTAGCAAAGAGGAGAATATATGAGCAAGCTCTCGAAAGTGACGTTGTTGGCTTTAGCCGTTGCATCGTTCAGCATCTTTTCCAACGCGGCAGCCACCAAGCACGTCCTCCAGGGGACGTACATCAACAATGGGAATTACAACGCCGACGTCCCGGCAGCAACCTTTACGCCGATTGACACTCAACTCATTGTGACCTGTCCGGGGACAACGGGGACCTGCACGATCGAAGCCGACATGTGGGTGCAGAACTCCAATGGCACGGAAGCGACGCCGAATTCGATATGCCTTTACGTGGACGGAGTTGCTTCAGGTGGTTGCCCATTCGCTGGCGGCGCCACGGACCCGGGCTACTTTGAGACCATGACATCTTCTTGGCCGGTCTCGGGCCTGGCTCCCGGCGAGCATACGGTCCAGACCTTCGTCTATTCGACCCATGGAGAGTTTGTCGGCGACCACACCTCAAACTACCGAGTCTACAAGCCTTAGCTTGGCCCGTGTTTTGCCCACCCAGTGTGGGTGAGAGGGCGATACCGTCCCGTGGAACCCGGTCGAACCTGGCCGTTCCACGGGACTGCTGCATTGCAATCGGCGGCACAGAGGAAAGCAGGGCCGTGGACGCTTGGTCGAACCAAAAGAAATGTGGACCTTTTTCCGCGGCGTCTTCGCGTTACTAGATAGAGGCCGAGTTTGGACGTGGAACCAAGACACGGCCGGGGAAATTGGCCGCAAGGCATGGTTATCAAAATCTAACTCAAGGAGCAGGTTATGAATCGTATAAGCGTATGCCAGGGAAACAATGTGCGCCGCACGCGTGAGGCGCTTTCGGTTTTTGCCGTGATGCTTTTCGGACTCGTGTGCCTGGGTTCGGCTGCCGCAAGTGACGCGCGTTATGCCTACGTGCCGGGCAACAACGGGATGTCCATCTATACGGTAAACGGCAAGACCGGCCAACTGCGGAGCAACGGCTATTTCTATCCGGGGTCGGCGCTAGGCTACGCGACCATCGATCCCTCGCAAAAGTTTCTGTACGCGCTCGGGTCCGCAACTCTCGGACCCAACTCCATCTCGGCTTTCACCATCGATGCCACTACCGGAGCGCTTACCGAAGTCAGTAGCTCCCCATACGCAACGGGAAACGGGCCTGTCTCGGTGACGGTCGATCCGCAGGACAAGTTCGTTTATGTTCCGAACGATAACTCCAACAATATTTCGGCGTACACCATCGATAGTGATACCGGCGCGCTGACTCCGGTACACGGATCGCCTTTTGCGGCGGGCGATGAACCGCTATCGGTGGTAATCGATCCGACGGATAGCTTCGCCTATGTCAACAATGTGGACGACAGTCCGGGCGGAGACGTCTCGGGCTACACGATCAACGCCACAACGGGCGTGCTGACTGCCATGCCGGGCTCTCCTTTCTTGTCTCGATCCGGTGCGTTTGCGGTGGTAATCGCCCCTTCCGGAAAATTTGGGTATGTGTCGCAACCCGGCGAAGTCACGATTTTCAGCATCAATGCCACCACCGGCATCCCTACGGCTGTCGGATCGCCTTTCGCCGTGGAAGGGACCAGTTTCGAGTCGATGGTGATGGCTCCTTCAGGGAAATTCATATTTATTCCGGGGTTTACTAACCCCGGTACGGTTGCGGCCGTAAAGGTCAACCCAACCACTGGCGCTCTGAGTGCGGTATCGGGCTCACCGGTCGCTAGCGGCGACTCTCCCAGCTCCGCGACTGTGGATCCGGAAGGGAAACTCCTTTACGTGACGAATAGTGGTTCCGGCGAAGTCTGGACTTATAGCATCGCCGCCAGTGGAAAGCTCACTTTATTAGATGAGGTCCGCACAGCGCGGGCATCTGCGGCGCCCGTGTCGCTGACCACCGGCAGCGCTGCGGTTGCCTACACACCCAAGTTCGCTTATGTTGCGAATCAAGGGTCAGGAACTGTTCCCAGCACGGTCTCGGCGTACACCATCGCCTCGTCCGGCCACCTCTCCGCAGTCAGCGGCTCTCCGTTCGCGGACGGAGGGTCGGGAGTATTTGCGTTTGCGAACTCGGTGACGGTCGACCCCTCCGGCCGGTTTGCATATGTGGCAAACGGGAATACCAATAACGTTGCGGCCTATACCATTGACGCCAGCACCGGCGCCCTGACCGAAATCGGCTCTCCGGTGGCGGCGGAAACAAATCCGTTTTCGGTTGCCGTGGACCCTTCGGGCCGATTCCTCTATGTAGCGAACAACGGTTCTTACAACATCTCGGGCTTCGCTATTAATTCGAGCACGGGCGCCCTCACCGCGCTTGGTAGCTCCCCCTTCTCGACCGGGACGACCTCTGCGGGACCCGTCTCCGTCACGGTGGATCCAACGGGCCAATTTGTCTACGTCGCAAACAGCTCTCTGTTTGACGGTAGCATCTCCGCTCTTGCGATCGATCCCGCCACGGGTGCACTGACGTCGGTCTCCGGTTCGCCATTCGCGGACACGCAGGACCCAGGCTCGGTGGCGGTGGACGCTTCGGGACGTGCCGTTTTTGTGGCTAACCTGGAACAGGTGCCCGAGTCCGGTGGTCAGTACAAAATGTTGGCGTTCACGATTGCTCCTGGTTCGGGTGCCCTGACAAACCCATTCCCCACCGTGAACGTGGGCGCGAGCACTCCTTCGGTGGTGACCGATCCATTGGGGAGATTCCTGTACTCACCTCAGAACGCGGAAGGCGGAATTCTGTCGTTCAGCTTTAACACCCAGACACTCCAGTTTTCCTTTCCCATCGACGCACCCAACATCTGCGTCGATAATGACGGGCCCACTTCGATGACCGTGGATATGTCTGGCAAATTCGTGTACGTGGCAAACTTGAGCACAAACAACGTCACCGCCTGCAAAATTGACCAAACCACCGGCGACCTGAACAACATTGCCGGCGAATCCGCGATTCCGGCAGGTGCAAATCCTTTATCGGTGGTGACCACGGGAACAATTCACTAGAGTTGTGCGGAAGGCGACGGGTGGAAACATCCCTCCCCTCGTGAGTAACAAACGGGCGACCACAACATCACTGCCGGGTAGTCCGGCAGGGCCTCCCGTTTGTTACTTTGAGGGTTGGACGATGATCGGTCTGCAGAGGATCAAACTCGCGTTTGGAACCGATGACCAAAGTAGGAAGATATTTCCCCAGAAGTCCGCTTGTAGGAAGTTTCACCACATATGTAACGATAAACGCGCTTGTGTCCAGCGAACGATCACTGTTTACCCGGTTGGCCAGAAACGGGCTTCCGGGAAGTTGACACGCCTTAGCCAAGCCCTAGTTGGTGCTCATGGGTGCTCCGCTCCATCGTTGGCCGAAACAATGGCCGAACCAATCTGGGGCAGCTCTGGAATCCACAGACCCCTTGTGACATCTGACCTTGCGGTCACAACAGAATGAGCTGAATATAGCCAAGGCGGAGGCACTCTGATCTACTCCCCGTCAGCAGAGCTAAGTGCTTTGTTGCCTATATTTTACCCGCAAGCTCTTTGAAATCTAATATTTAGCCAGCTCATCGCGTGCTCGGCAATAATATACTAGGCAAAATGGAAGGTTGGCGTTAGGCTGGAATCCTGCCGTGACAGGATCGGCGGCCAGCTACTTCTTTGGTCGCCTTTTCTTTCCGCGTTCCTTCCGGTACTGCGCTTCCCGCTTGAGTAGTTCTTCCTTCGATACGCTTAGTACCTGCCGCATCGCATTGTCGAACCTCTCAAATTCCGTCTTTCCGGGAACGTTCGGCGCTGGGAGTGGTTTCATAGTCTAACTCACAGATTTTTTCGTCTCCAGCCTTTCTAGAAAATATGACACGATCTCATCCTCAGTCGCAAATGATATTTGCGTGGTCTTGTGCAAATGAGCGACGTAACGCATGGGAATTTCCGCATGGATCGACTCGCTGATGGCATCGGAGAACTTCCCGCGTATGTCCTCGTCCGTATCATCAGTTACAAAGTGAAATCGACGACTCTTTGTGTCAGCTCCCACCAGAATGCCAGAGACCGCAAGGTCTGAGTCTGATTCCTCACTCATCTTTTCCAGCGATGCTTGCAGAGCGCCGAACTCTTGGGCTTGAATAAATACTTCATTTCTGGTCGTGTCGCCTCGTCGCCATTCAATTGCCGCACCCGCTTGATAATGGGCGCTCGTTTTTGCCCACTCGTGAATTGCTACGATGGGAGCACGCCCGATCTCTCTCGCTGTCTTGGATACAATCGCGGCATTATCGGCTGCCTTGCCGACAGCCAACACAGTTTCAGCGGCCCGATCAAGGTTGCTTTGGAATTCCGGAAGGAGCAGTCTCTCGTTTGGCACTGTGAACACTACTCCAAACGAACCTGGGTATGAATATGCCACTCGCAGTTCCGTGTCATGCAATGTGTCTGGGCTGAGTCTGCGTCGCGATCTTGGACCGCTCCGAATGGATTCGTAAACGAGAGAAAGAGCGTCTTGGAAAGCGCCGATTGCACCAGACAACGCCCTTGCGGCTGGTCGATCCTCTAGCATCCGGTAGTGGCAAATGTCCAACCCGAGATCATTCGCGGCACGGCTAAAATCGTGTTGCAGATTGTAATGTAGTTTTCGGAGAGACAAGACATTCGATTGCAACGTGCGGGAGTCGGGACGAGCGGCGACCTCAGACTCAAGCCTGCCGATGGCAGCGCCAGTTCTCAGAATCTTGTCCTGTAGATGCAGCAGCCTGTCCATGTTTCATTCCGTAAGGAAAATGCGTCCCACAGGCTGCGCTGGTTCCGATGCCAATGCTCCACCTGCGCCGCCGATGTGCACTATAGCAACCCCGCGCTTCTGCTTGTAGATGACGCTCTCCGCGTACAGATTAACCCAGAACCCCCGATTTTGGATGCCGTCGAAGTATTCTGGGTGATCTTTCGGGTACTCGACGCAGAGGTAGCAATCGCATAAATGCGTTGTTTTGATGGAAAATTCATCCCGTATCCACTCTAAATATTTCAGTTGTTCCGACGAGCACCCCTCGTAGAACTCAGGTGAGATCACGACCGCAAAGTCAATGTCATCAGGGTCGATTTCCTGAGTCAGGAAACTTCCATCGACCACAATATCGGCGCGAATCTTAAGACGTTCCAGATCATCCACGATTCGCTGAAACCCCTGCATAATCTCGCTCCGCGTCTTGGAAAGCGCGAAGTTGTTGACGCAGAGAACTTGCAGTTCATGGACGGTAAGCTCGTGCTCCCCCGGAGCCAAGAGTGGCGGGCAATCGGAGACACGGTCTGACATCGGTCAGGGATTGTATCACCGAAGAGATCGGGGGACGCGAAAAAGCGGGCCTCAAATCTTGGCCCGCTTCCCGCGTTTCAATCGGCGAGGATTGCCTCTAAAACGCCTGTGTCTCTGGAGTTTCAGTTTTCCCTGTCAGTTCTTTGTAGGTGAGCCGCTTCCCGACGATCTGCCGTACCGCCGCATCGAAGCGGTCAGCATCGTTCAGAGGATTGTCCTCTGTTCCCCGATTGTTGTACCGGAACACTTGCTCATCGACGTACCGCTCAAGGTGGAACGGTTCGACCGCGATGTAGGTGCCATTCAATCCACGTTTGAGCAGAGACCAGAAATTCTCTACACCGTTGACGTGGACGCGGCCCTTAACATAGGTCTCAGTCTTGTTCACCATGTCATGTACGAAGCGCCATTGCATTCCCTGCTCGTATGCGACCGCCGTATCCGTGTAGACCTTGGAGCCGTATTTTACTTGCGTCAGAATTTCCTTCTGCAAGGTCTCGCGCTTCACATCTGGCATGACTTTCGCACGCACATGTCGCGCAGTGCGGTCGAGGATGCCCTGTACCACAGCCTTGCCAGATGCGCCACCCTTTGCTTCGTAGCGGACTTTCTTGTCCTTGTGCATGTTCTGTTTTCGACCGCCCACGAAAGTCTCATCGACTTCCACTTCGCTTTCAGGGCCGCCGATCTTCGTCATCGGGCCATAACCAAAGTCTGCTTTCATTGCCAGTCTGAGCCGATGCAGCATGAACCATGTGGACTTTTGAGTGACCTTGAGCGCCCGGTGAATCTCCCAAGAACTGATACCGTTTTTGCAGTTCACGATCATCCATATCGCCATGAGCCATTTGTCCAGTGGGATCGGCGAGTCCTCGAAAATCGTCTGAGTCTTGAGCGTGAACTGAGGCGCAGCGTGCTTTTCGCGGCAGTGCCAGCGATTGTATTTTTCCAAGAACAGGACGTTCTTGCTCTGGCACCGTGGGCAAACCACACCATCCGGCCAGCGCCGCGCTACAAGGTATTCGCGGCAGTTATTCGGATCGGCGAAGTAGAGGATTGCTTCTTGGAGTGTGGTCGGTTCCATGCTTGAATCTTAAGGCAGAACCGTTATTTTGTCAAGTATATTATTACCGCGTGCTCCGAGTGCGTTTACCCGCATATTTACTGGATTTCAGCAAAATGAGGTGGGTGGGGGGTGACAGGTCAAAATCAGCCCTCATGCCCTAGGAATCGGCGCTGCCGGACGCTGCCCGAGCCGCCCGTCGGCAATATTTTTCGGGCAGATTTCCACAGTCCGCTCCCCTAGTAGCTTTCCAGTGACTTCCGCGAACCCGCTTCACCCGATACAACAGTTCTTGCGACCGGAAGCCGAGAGCCGGAAGCACCCATGACCCACGCCCAACTAGTCGAAAAAGCCGTCCACTGGCTGCGTCGCTACCGCTGCGGAGTCGTGCTCTCCGAGCAAGCCTGCGCCAGCGGCGAGATGCCCGACGCCATCGGCTGGAAGCGCGCCTGCCATTCCGTTCTGGTCGAGTGCAAGGTCACACGCTCTGATTTTTTAGCCGACCGTGCCAAGCCCTTCCGCCTCAAGGCAGAGCAGGGAGTCGGTTGCGAGCGCTTCTACCTGGTCCCCGCCGGACTCGTCCGCCGCGAAGAGTTGCCTCAGGGTTGGGGATTGCTCGAACACCATCGCGGTAGAATCGAAACCGCGCATCCCTCCGCCAGGAATCTTCGCAGTGCCAAAGGCTTCCAATACGAAATGAATCTGCTGCTCGCCAGCCTGCGCCGGGTCGAAGTCCGCGTCGAGCCGCAAAGCATCACCGACTTCCTCAAGTGGAAGAACCGCATGGCGGAATATAACCGCGGCACCCTCCCCGAGGGACTGGCTTCCGCCGAAGAGGAACGCAACGTATTCCTGGAGCCGGATCTGACGCTGTAGCGCTGCCGGGGAGAATGGTAAGTTCGAATAGGCTAGAAGCTAGTAGCCAGAAGCTGAGAGCTCACAACTCCCGGCGTCCTTCCATGGCTTTCAGCATGGTGATCTCATCGGTGTATTCGATGTCGCTGCCGACAGGAATACCCATCGCAATGCGCGTCACCTTCACCCCCACGCGCTTGAGTTGCTGCGAGAGGTAGGCGGCCGTAGCCTCGCCTTCCACCGTGGGATTGGTCGCGACGATCACTTCATCCACGTTTCCCGCATCGACGCGCGTGATAAGGTTCGCGATGCGCAACTGCTCGGGGCCGACGCCGTGCAGAGGCGAGAGTGAGCCATGCAGCACGTGGTAGACGCCGTTGAAGTG
>PMSQ01000015.1:19080-21521 GCA_003168355.1 Acidobacteriaceae bacterium
CGCACGGGTCGACGTCGGTGATGTTGTTGCACACCGAGCACAGCCGCAGGCTGGCCTTGACGTCGCGAACCGCCGCGGCCAGCGCCTCAGCATCTTCGTCGCTTGCGCGCAGAATGTAGAATGCCAGCCGTTGCGCGCTCTTCGCGCCCACGCCCGGCAACTTCTTCAGTTCGTCAATCAACCGCGACATCGGTTCAGCAAATTTAGACATAAAAGATTGAGTGATTTGGCGATCGGGTCATCGGGCGATTTCAAAACCAAAGGAAGCTTTTGACCAGTGTCCAAGGATACGGCGAAATCGCCCGATCACCCGATCCTCAATCACCCGATTCTTCACAGTCCGCCGATGCCCAAGCCGCCCAGCATGCCGCCGACAGTCGACTGCATCGCACCATCGACCTGGCGTGCAGCTTCGTTGACCGCGGCGAGAATCAAGTCCTGCAGCATCTCCACGTCGCCCGACTTCACCGCCTCGGGATCAATGCGCAGGCTGAGCAGTTGCTTGCGTCCGTCCATTTTCGCCGTGACCGTGCCGCCGCCCGACGAAGCTTCCACCACCGTCTCCTGCATCTTCTTCTGCAGCGTGTCGTACTGCGACTTCGCCTTCGACATCAGTTCTTGCAGATTGAATCCACCCATAAGCCCTCACGTTCAAGGTTTCACACTTCGCGATCTCGAAAACTTTGAAACCCTGAAACTTTGAAACCTGACCTTCACCGCTTTTCCTTGTAATCAATCACTGTCCGAATCTCAGCGCCGAACCGTTCTTGCAGTCGGCGGACTATGGCGTCCTGCTCGGCACGGCCTCGCCCTCCAACTCTTAAGGCCGTCCCGCTGGGTCTGGAGGAACCACCATTCCGTTGTTCTGCCATCGCCACAGAAGCGCTGGGAACGATCTTCAGCTTGACCGCCCGCCCCAGGACGCCGCTGGCGGATGCAATCGCCAGCCGCCGCGCATCTGCGCCCAATGACATGTCGACCACGGTCTGCGACTCGGATACTTTGATCGCCACTTCATTTCCTTCCACCGACCATTCGCCCGCTTCGAGCATCGAAACCAGGATGCGCTGATTGCCATCCGCGAGCGCGAGCAGCACAGCGCTTCGCAGCCTCTCAATGGGCGCGGCGGGTGCGGTTTGCATCTGCGAAAGAGCTTGCGGCGCGGCCTGCACTCCCAGTTCGATTTTAGGCTCGGCCTGCGGTTCGGGCACGCTTTCACTGAGACTTGCGGGCGCGGCGGCGCCCATGATCACCCGTGCCGGCGGACTTCCACTCGCGACCATGCGCGGTCCGTTGACATCGGAAGTAGCCTCCTGCCGGGGTCCGCCCTTGCGCGCGGAATCGGCCGCAAACGGCGAAACCTGATTGGGACGAACTCCCGCAACCCCCTCGGTGCGTCGCGTCTCGGACGCAGCGCTCGAGGTTGCCACAATCGAAGGCCGGGCCGCAGGTCTGGAAGCGCTCGCTCCCGCAACGTTCGGCGCACCGGCCACGTCGCTGAGCAGTTGCTCGATGGGCAGCAGCCGTTGCGCGTGCGCCATCTTAAGCAGGCCGAGTTCGAGGTGGAAGCGCTGCTCCTGCTTGTACCCCAGTTCGCCGTGGGTTCGCAGCATGATCTGCAAGTGGCGCGTGAGATCTTCCTCGCCGAAAAGTTCCGCCACCCGCTCCACGCGCGCGCGTTCTTCACTCGAGATCTGCAGCAGGGAAGACTCTTTCCCAGCAATCTTGGCGACCGTGGCATTGCGCAGGAAGCGCACCATCTGGCGCGCGAAGTGCGTCGGGCTGTGGCCTTCGCTGATCAGGTGGTCGACCTGCCGCAGCACTTCTTCGCTCGCGCCCCGCGCAACCGCCCGCATCACTTCTTCGAGAATGTGCGCCGGCGCGGCGCCGACCAGGTTGCGCACCGAATCCGCCGTAATCTTCCCTGCAGACGATGCAATCGCCTGGTCGAGAATCGACAACGCGTCGCGCATGGAGCCATCGCCCGCCTCTGCCAGCAGGGCGAGAGCATCGTCATCAGCCTCGATTTTTTCGCGGAAGGTGAGATCGCGCAACTGGCCGACAATGTCCTCGAACTTCACCGCGCGGAAGCTGAAATGCTGGCAGCGCGAGCGAATGGTCTGTGGAATATCTTCCGGCTGCGTGGTCGCCAGCATGAAGACGATGTGGTCGGGAGGCTCTTCCAGCGTCTTGAGCAGGGCGTTGAAGGCGGCGTCGGTGATCTGGTGAGCTTCGTCGAGAATGTAAATCTTGAAACGGTCGCGCGCCGGACGGTAGCGTGCAGCCTCGCGCAGCTCGCGGATTTCGTCGATGCCGCGATTCGTGGCGGCATCGATCTCGATCACGTCGACGGCGTTGCCGGCGCGAATCTCGGTGCAGGATTCGCAGATGCCGCAAGGCTCCGCGACCGGCTTGTCGGACGAGCGGCAATTCAAGGCCGC
>PMSQ01000015.1:21536-82303 GCA_003168355.1 Acidobacteriaceae bacterium
GGGTGACGTGCTCTTGTCCGATAACCTCGGAGAATTTCTGCGGACGATATTTGCGCGCCAGGACGGTGTAGCTCATGCCGGAAGAGACGATTATACGTGATGGCGGCGAGATAGGCGGATGCAGGGCCGAAGCTTGCTAAAACCGCCGCGCAAGCGATAGGCTGGTGCGTCAACCTGGAGTGCGGAAGCGGTCGTCCAGGCGAAATTTGCGGCGGGTCGCAAAGGAGAGTTCTGATGCAACTGAAGCTGGCAACGCGAACCAAAGATGGAATTCTGGTGGTGGATTGCACTGGCCGGATTGTGTTTGGCGAGGAGTCTTCTCTGCTGCGGGAAACCGTCAAGCGGGCTGTCTCGGAGAACAATCGCATTGTGCTGAATCTGGGCGAAGTGAATTACATCGATTCCGGCGGGCTGGGCACGCTCGTTGCTTTACGCACCAGCGCGCAAAACGCGGGCGGAACGATCAAACTTGCGAGCTTGACCAAGCGCGTGGGTGATCTGCTACAAGTCACCAAGCTGCTCACAGTTTTCGACGTGTACGACTCAGAGGCGGAAGCCGTCGAATCCTTCCGCAAGGTGGCTTAGTCAGGCCCACGAGTCGGAGTTGAATCACCGCGGCGTGTGCGCGGTGAACGCCGCGCCGGGTCTCCTCGAATGCTGCCTCGCATCGTTTTTCTTTTGTGTCTGCTGGTCAGCGCCAGTGGGCTTGTGTCTCCGCCGGTTGCGCTGGCCATGGGGTTGGTGTTTGGGCTCACGTTTCCCCATCCCTACGGCGACGAAGCGAAGAAGTTCTCCAGATTTCTGCTGAAGGCCTCAGTCGTCGGGCTCGGCTTCGGAATGAACTTGCACCAGGTGATTCAGACGGGGCGGAGCGGATTCGTCTACACCTTGCTGGGCATCAGCTTCGCATTGCTCGCCGGCATGGGTCTGGGAGCGATGCTCAGCGTTCCACGAGTGCCGGCGTTCCTTATTTCCACGGGCACTGCGATTTGCGGTGGCAGTGCGATTGCCGCCGTCGGGCCCATCACGCAGGCCAGCGACGAAGAAATGGCCGTGGCGCTGGGGACCATCTTCGTGCTGAATTCCGTAGCGCTGCTGATTTTTCCCGCCGTCGGCGCGGCACTCAAGCTGACGCAATCGCAGTTCGGATTGTGGGCGGCGCTGGCCATTCATGACACCAGTTCGGTGGTGGGCGCGGCAGCCAAGTATGGAGCTGAGGCCTTGGCCATCGCGACCACAGTCAAGCTGGCGCGCGCGCTGTGGATTGTTCCACTCTCGGTTGGAACTGCGATGGTGCGGGGTGCGAAAGCGAAAATTCAATGGCCATGGTTCATCGGTCTGTTTTGTCTGGCCGCGGTGTGCAACACGTATCTGCCGGCTGGAGCACACGTCTACGCGATCGCGGTAAAAGTTGCCAAGATTGGATTGACCGCCACGCTGTTCCTGATCGGCAGCGGCATCTCAGTGGCGACGATCAAGCAGGTGGGATATCGTGCGTTGCTGCAGGGAATCATCTTATGGCTGCTGGTGTCGGTGGGATCTCTGTGGTTGATTCGCATAGGATGGATTGCGTTGTGAAGAAGGGAAGCAAGAAGTTGCGGAAGCGTGCGGGGCGGAGATCCCCGAAGGTATTGTCTCCGACCAAATCTGCTTCAGATCAAGCCGCTCCAGATCAAGCATCAAAGATGCGAATTCGCATCGAGGCAGCGATTCGGCAAATTCCCCATGGTAAGGTGTCGACCTACGGAGCGGTTGCGCGAGCGGCGGGACTTCCGGGAGCGGCGCGGCAGGTGGCGAAGGTGTTGCACCGTGGCTTCGGACTGCCTTGGCAGCGGGTGTTAGGCGCGGGTGGCGAAATCAAGCTGCGCGGCGATTCGGCGATCGAGCAGCGACTGCGACTGGAAGCCGAGGGCGTGCGCTTCCGTGGCCGGAAGGTGGATATGAAGCAGTGTGAGTGGAAGTTCGGACGCCGGACGTCAGATGTCGGCCCGAGGACCCTGAAGTCGTGAGGTCAGCGATCCGACGTCTAAGGTCTGGTTCATTTCTTGAACTGCTCGTCAATCTCCACCTGATAGCCGGTGACCATCTTGTTGGTTTCATTCGCCATGCCGACGACTGACATTAACTCCTTGAACATGGCGTCGGTCATGCCCTTTTTCTGCGCTGAGACCGTGTGCGACGCGATGCAGTAGTGGCATTGATTGGTCACGCTGACGGCGACGTAGATCATTTCCTTGGTCAGAGGATCGAGCGCGCCGGGAGCCATGATCTGCTTGATGTCTTCCCAAGTACGCTTCAGAGTGGCCGGATCGTGCGCGATCGCTTTCCAGAAATTATTGATCCAGTCGGTCTTGCGCGTGGTCATAATGTCGTCGTAAACTGCGCGCACCTCCGGGCTAGCGTCTTTGTATTCGATGAGTCCAAGGGTTGCCATGAGCTCTCCAGTTCGTTGAATCAATCCACCATAGAGTCACAGAGACACAGAGAAATGGCGAAAGGCAACATTTTCAAAGAAGGTTTTCTCTGTGACTCTGTGTCTCTGTGGTAATGCGGTTTAGCTACTTCGGCAATTCTCCACTGAGCAATTTCTCCAATGCCGCTGCCGGGCAGCGCACTCCCACATAGAACTGGCCGAACAACGCATACACGGCGCTGACGTGGTCGAAGCGCATTTCGTAAATCAACTTCTTGAAGACCAGAGGATCGTCGGCGAACAGATCGACGCCCCACTCCCAATCGTCGAAGCCAATCGAGCCCGTGATGATCTGCTTCACTTCGCCGGCGTAGCGGCGGCCGACAAGTCCGTGCTCGCTCATCTGGCGGGCGCGCTCTTCGATCGGCAGCGTGTACCAGTTCTTGTCTTCGCCCCGCCGCCGGTCCATGGGATAAAAGCAAAGGTAGCGGTTCGGCGGAATCTCAGGGAACAGCCGCGGATGCATCGCTTCTCGATGCCGGTTGAGTTTGCATTCGATTTCCGCTTTCCATTGATCGGAGTGCGGTTGGATGCCCTGGTCGGTCAGCTCTTTGTAAATCTTCAGCGTGGAGTCGTAGAGTCCGAGTTCGATGATTGAGAGATAAGAAGAAGTTGGTTCGAAGTAATCGCTGAGCCGCAGGCCTGCGAGTTTGAGTTCCGCCTGGTTGAGGTCGGCAAACGATTTGCGGAAGTGAACCAGCATCAAATCGCCTTTGTGGCCGATCAACGAGAACAGAGCGGATTGACCAGCGACGTTCTTCTCCATGCCGCCCAGCACCGACGCGGCTTCCTGAGCGATGGCCGATCGCGTGGTCTCCGGCAAGGCTCTCCAGGCCGTCCATCGAAACCGCATCATCTGGTGCAGCACACTGTAGCCCTCGGTAGTCAGCGGCACTTCGGGGGTCTGTGCGGAGACGGCTTGCGGGCGGACGGGCGGAGTCGCGGTGGTTGTCATGGGATTCTCGGGAGGTGTGCTCATCTGGTTTCAGCATCTATTGTACGCAAGAGCCGTGGAGCCAGCGAGTCCACGATTTACAATCATGCTGGCATACGGACCCGCATTCATGAGCATACAAACGCCGATCGTAGCGTTTTGCGCTTTCCTGCTTTTATCGGTTTCGCTGGCGGCGCAGAGCAAGCATGTATGGGTGCTGCGCGCACCCGGCGAGGCTGAGGAATTCGATCCCGCCACTTTCGCCGAGAAGCAGACCGTGAAGGTCCCAGCGGACGCTGTAGCCGCGCCGCAAGATTTCTCAGTCAATCATCTGGGGCAGATGCTGTTCGCCGAGTCCGCCGCTTTGCCGCTCGCCGAAGGCGATCTCGCGGCCGAGCGGAAGGTGTGGTTCTGGGATGGCCGCACCGCGACTGCGCTTGTGCGCGAGGTCGCTCGCACTACATCCACAGCGGGATCGAACCTTTCTATCGCCGAGTCTGCGCCCGTGCCTTATCTCTCGGCGGATGGAGCGCATCTCTATTGGTTCTCGAACCAGGCTCGCCGCTTGCAGCGCGATGGCGTCGATCTTTCCACCAAGACGACCTGGCTGAGCTGGCAGACCGATCTCGCTGGTGCTGGACGCCAGGACTTGGTCTCGATTGCGCTGCCCGATTGCCCGTGCCCGACCGGAGGCTGTGAGGAAAGTTGTCCTTATGGCGAGGTCTGGGTTCCCGACGATGGAGTGGGCAAGTTTTTTCTGCTGACGCAGTTTGTGGCTGGAAAGACTCAGCCGATCTATAAGGCAACTTCGGTGTACGAAGAAAGTGCAGGCAAGTGGGCCGCGACGCCGCTCGATCCGCCGCTTCGGCGCGTTCTGGATGTGCCGAACGATGGCGCAATCCTGGAGGCGATTCCTGACACCGCCTGCTGTGGCTGGGAGAATCAGAGCAACGACCAAACCCTGCTGCACTTCCATGGCAAGACATTAACCGTGTTCGATGAACAGATCGCGTACAAAAATCCCGACTACGACGTGAGCTTCTACACAGAGAACGGCAAGCTGTCGCCCGACCTTGGCTCGGTGGCGCTCACCGTCGTCGCGACCTCTCAGGCGAACACGGCGATTCAACTGGCCGAGCAGGGACAGGCCAACCCGGAAGAATCGCAACACATTCGCAAGGCTTTGCTCGATCTGCCGGCGGTCGAAGTGAAGAGTGTTGAGGATGCGCCGAAGCGTATCGTATTTCTGCCGCACGCCACGCTGGTGGGCTGGATCAGCGACAAGGAGATTCTCATCGTCGAGGGACATCTGCTCGTCGCTTATAACGTGGCTGGCGGGACACGGCGGAAGTCGAACATTCGAGTGGAGGATGCGGGGCATGTGTTCTTGCGGTGAGTGCTAGAGCAGGATGACAATCAAAACTGCCCCACTGCCGATGTGGCACCCGGCTAGTTTCCGCAGCTTGATTGTGCGAGAATGTGCTGGTGTTCTAGTCAGGTCAATCAATGAGAATGAAGAAACTGCTTTCAATCTCATTCCTCGCGCTGATGTCCGTCTCGCTCATCTCTTCCAGCGCTGCTCAAGGAAGGCCGGTCGCGCAGGACTTCAGGGTCGATCAGGTTCCAATTCCGCTTCAACCGCCGGAAAATGTGGCCCTTGGCGAACTGAATGGCAACTGGAAACTCGCCGGCGATCGGGAACGGAGAGTATACCCAATGCTGTCGGTCAATCTCGCGGTCGACGGAGGCTGGATCATCGGCGCTGTCAGCTACGACATCGTATGTTCCGACAGAATCGACGAACACTTTGGTTCAGACACGGTAGTTGTTGGAAAGGTCGCATCTGACGGTAGCTTCACGCTCTCTCCAGGCCCGCTCGCATCTGACGGCAGATTCATCTCCTCATACGCCCCGCTTGAGCAGGTTGCTGTCGCGATCAAGGGAGTCGTCCCAGTCGACGGCGCCAAGACATGGAAAGGCACTTACGCTTTCACCATTCCTCCTTACAAACCGTTGTCCAGCAATCCATATGGGAATTGCACCTCCCCACAGACCGGCAGCTTCCTAGCAAGCGCCTACGCTCCTGTAAGCGGTACTTATACGGGAACCATCTCCGGCCAGGGGTTCGGCGACGACGTTACTGTGACCATCAAGGTCTCTCAAGCTGGACCTCAGACCGCGTCCGGCCCTGATGGTCAACCTCAACTGACCTTTCCACTCTTCCCTTTGTTGGCCACCATCTCTGTTAAAGGATCCCCATGTTTTGCGCATGGGACCTCCAGGGCACCGCTCGATGGCAACCAACTTTTCGGGAATCGTTTTGACCTTAACTTCGACATGGACGGGGTTGCGGTGCTCATGGCCGAGGGATGGGTCTCGGGGCCGGATTCCGAGACGCTACGTGATGTCCATTTTCAGGTAGGGCTTGCGGGGAGCAAATGCTTCAATGCTCATGCTACGGGCACACTGAAAAAGCAGTAGCCGGCGCCGGCGTAATCTCTCCCTGTTTTCGACGGGTGAGATGGCGACCAATGCTGAAGCCCTATTGATTCTAGGCGCTTTACGCGGCGCTGAAGCGCCGCTCTTCCACGTTAGTGCCCGCATTCGACTGCGCTTTCTTCTTTTCGCCGCCCTGCTCGATAGATCATCCATCCAAGCAAGTTCGCGCCTAACACAACCCCCGCAATCTTCAACGAGTAACCCCACGAACTTTCCACATCGATGACGGGGAAGATCGACAGCACAACGTAGAGCAGCGTCATCAGGAATCCGGAGACCGCAGCCAATTGCAGCCACAGGCGTGGACGCAGACCGCGTTGTTTCGGCGAGAGGAAGGGAATGGCGAAGAGCGCCAGGTAAGCGATGGCGTAGAACGTGAAGCCCCAGGTCAGCAAAAGTTCGTAGGCTTCTTGCGGTCCGACTCCGATGAGCGCGGCCGCGCTGCCGGCCAGGGTTACGGCTCCCAGAAAAAGAATCGAGTTGACGGGAGTCTTGTATTTGGCGTGCAAACGCGTGAACCACGCGGGCAGCAAGTGGTCCCATCCCGCGACCATGGGAAGGCGCGCGCTGGCGCTGAAGTACACGCTGAAAGTTGTGGGGTAATTCACGAAGAGCAGGATGATGACGAGTGGAACGATGAAGCCGGCGAGACCTGCAGAACCGAAGCCGTGTGCGCCCAGACGCAGTGCCTGCGGGATAGGACCGACGACGTCCACCGCCTCGGGAGCGACGAAAGCCAGGATCGAACTGGTGGCGAAGATGTAAATGAGCGCGATGAAAGGCGCGGTGATGAGCACCGAGCGAGTAAGGTTGCGCGCGGGGCTGCGGCACTCGCCGGCAAAGATGGCGACATACTCGAAGCCGCTGAGTGCGCCGAACATCATTTTGGCAAAAACGCTGAGACTGAAGACGGTGAGCGGCGGCATGACCAGGCGAAGCGGGTGATACTCCGCCAGAGTCCCGCGCCACCGGTTGAGCAGCGGGGTGGCGATCAGCACCCCGAGCGTGATCAGCGTAGCGATACTTCCCGCGTTGCCCAGCCACTTGCCGACGCGCAGGCCGAGCGCTGATAGCAACATCATGGCGAGAATCAGCGCAAAGGAAACAGCGAGGATCAGCCACCGGCTGGAAGCGATCCATGTGGCGGCGGGTCCGAGGGCGTAGGCCACGAACGTTGTGGTGACGAGCCCGATTACCGCCACGTACAGCATGACGAAGAGCCAAAGATTCCACGCCACCAAAAAGCCGACCTGATCGCCGAAAGCCAGACGTGCCCACTCATACAAACCGCCTTCCAGCGGCATCAGGCGATTGAGATGAGCAACCACCATGGCCAGCGGAATGAAGAACAGGACAAAGGCAACCAGCCAAAAGACGACGTGAGACGATCCAGCCTTGGCCGCGGTGCCGAAGAAATCCAGCACGATGACCAGAAGGACCTGCGCCATGACCAGGTCGAACAGGCCAAGCTCCTTGCGCAATTCGGTGCTGTGTGCCTGGACTTCGGCTTCAGCGGTCCGAACTGGGATGGAGTTGCCGGTCAAAATCGCTCGGCGGTGAATGAACCGAGAGGCAGCATTAGAACACAAAGGGGTTCCGTGGCCAATGTGAGGTGCTGATCGACAACTCCGATGTAGCTGCGGCCCGCAACCAGGAGGTTACGGTTCCTCCAAACAAAGCGCAGGCGAGCGCATCGGCACCCGCCTGCCGGTCCAAGCGATCGAAACAATAAATAGAGGTTGGGGCGCCTATCTAATGGTGGTCCCCATTGGTGTGCCGCCAGGTCCAATACTCCTTCTGTTCGCCGGCAGGCAACTTGCGAAAATCGCGATCGGGATCGCGGTGGTTTTCGTGGGCCCAGCGCTGGTAGTAGACCACTTCGTCACCGTTCCAGACGTGGTAGTCGCTGTAGTAGGGGTCATAGACCCGGTAATAATGATGGGCGCAAGCCGTTGTACCCAATACGGAAGACGTCAGGGCGGCGGCCAGGAAACAGGTACTGAGAAAGCGTGACTTGCTGTGCATCAGTGAATGGTCCTCCTAGGAGTTGTCAACTTCTTAATATGCCGTCCATCTACAGGGAAATTAACCCCGGCCGTCGTAATTCGTTGCGGTGAAGCTCTGGTAGGTTGCTTAGATCGGCGACCGCGTCCCCCACATTCTGAGTTAAAATCGAGGCGCCGAAACTCGGTTTCCCCAGCCTCACCCTGAGAAAAGAATGATTCCATCCCGCTGGCGCGTTTCTTCCCTCGGCAAGCTCATGATCCTACTGCCGCTGGCAGCGACGCTGGGTCTTCTGCCGGCTTGCCGCAGCAAGGAGCGAGCGCGAGAGCATGTCGAAAAAGGGAACCAATATCTCGCGCAAGAAAATTGGCCCTCAGCGGAGAACGAGTACCAGCAGGCGATTCAGATCAATCCTGATTTCGCCGAAGCCCACTATCGCATGGGTCTTCTCCAGATCCAGCAGGAGTATCCCACGGCCGCCAGGCAGTCGCTCGCGCACGCCGTAGATCTCGACCCCAGGAATCTGGAGGCTCGTTTGCACCTCGGCGATCTCCTCGTTGCGTCTACTCAGTACACCGAAGCCCGCCAGCAGGCTGAGGCTGTCCTTCAGCAGGACGGAAAAAATGCCGGAGCTCACCGTCTGTTGGGCCAAGTGGCGCTTCACCAGATGCAATACATCCCCGCGGAAAATGAGTTGAAGCAGGCCATTGATCTCGATCCGCACGATCCGCAGACCTATGAAGTTCTGGGCCTCGCCCAGTTACTCGATGCGGAGTTCGGCGCGGCAGAAAGAAGTTTTCAGACCGCAGTCGACATCAAACCCGACGACCCGCAGACCTACATCAACCTGGCAAATTTTTACAAAGGAGAGAATGCTCCCGAACGCGCCGAACAGGTTTTGCGGCAGGGAATCGCCCGAGATCCCAAGGCGGTTGAATTACCCGTGGCGTTGGCTGGCCTGTATGTAGAGCGCAATCGCATGTCCGATGCGAAGAATCTGCTGAATCAGGTGGAAGCGGATGAGAACAACTATCCTGACGGCCGCCGTGCCGTCGCCGACTTCTATTTGGACAACGGCGATGCCGCTTCCGCGCTCGACCGCTTTCGCGCTCTCGTCGACAGGCACCAAAACGATCAACCAGCCGCCAGGAAAGTTGCCGAATGCTACCTGCAGTTAGGCCGCTGGCAGGACGCCGACCAGTGGCTCGACCAGCGCGACAAAGATCGCAGAGATCCCGGCTTCCGCTTGCTTCGGGCGCGAAGTGATCTGGGTGCGTTTCGCCTTCGCGAAGCCGATGCCGAACTGCAAGGCCTGGTCAAAGACTTTCCGGAGTTGCCGCCCGTGTATTTCTACCTGTCGCAGGTTGATTCGGCGCAAGAGGAAAGCGTGCAGGCGCAGCGGGCGCTCACCGATGCCCTTCGCCTCCAACCGGGATATTTGCCCGCCCTATTAGGCCTTGGCAACATTAGCTTGCAGCAAAACAACGCAAATGCTGCTCTTGCCTATGCCAGCCAGGTGATCGCCACCAGTTTTTGGGTCGCCGATGCTCACATCCTTGCCGGAAGCGCCTATCTGCTGCAAGGTGATCTAACCCAGGCGCAGAGAGCTTTCGAACTGGCCGCCGGACTGAACCCTCGCAGTCCTGCTGCACAGGAGCGCCTGGGCCGCGTGCTGGGCATGAGGGGCAACTACGCGGACGCGGAGAAGGCCTATGAGAGCTCGCTCGCGATCGCCCCGGATTATTCTCCCGCACTGAGTGACCTGGCTGAGATCCTTGCCAAAGAAGGCAAGGCAAAGCAGGCGAATACGCGCATTGATCGCCAGATCGCGGCCCAGCCCAAGGCCTTCTTGTTATACGTTGCCAAGGCCGAATTCTGTATCGCTCAGAAGGACTGGGGTTGCGCCGAACATAGTTATCAGCAAACCTTGGCCCTGAATCCCTATTACGTGAACGGCCATCTCGCTCTGGCTCACATTTATGCTGCCACCAATCGCCCCCAGGGCATGATCCAGGAGTACGAAGCCGCCCGCAGCAAATTTCCGGAATATCTTCCGACCTACATTCTGCTCGCCCAGGTCTATGAATATGTCGGCAACATCGACCGCGCGCGGCAAACCTATCAGGACGCACTGAAGGCCGATCCCAATTCCTATCAGTCCATGACTGATCTCGCGCGGCTCTATGCCGACCATGGCGGATCGCTCACCGACGCACTCGAACTCGCGGAGAAGGCCAAAGCCGCTCAGCCGGACGACGCCGCCATCAACGACACTCTAGGCTGGATTTACTATAAGCAGGGGCTATACCGCTCCGCGGTTCCGGCTCTCGAAGCTGCCGTGGCAAAAAGTCCGCAGGTCGCCAAATTCCAATTCCACCTCGGAATGGCTTACCTGGCGGCTGGTCAGCCCGCGCAGGCTCACACGAGCTTGCAGTCGGCTCTGCAATCGGGCCTTAGCCCGGAAGACGCTCGATCGGCCCAGGAAGCGCTGCAGAAAACGGGTTCCTAGAGACCTACCCAACTTCCTCGGCGCGCTGTCATCCTGAGCGAAGCGAGGGACCTGTGCAATTTGCCCGTGTTACCACTTGTCGCCAGGCGTTTCTGTTAGCGCTCCGCGTTCCTGATCTGATTCCACCCAATGTCTACTCGCAAGTTCTGAGTTAGAATCAATCTATAAAGAAGCGTAGGAGCACACGCCAATGTATCCGGAAATTATGGTTATCCCCATGCGCGAAGAGTTAACCCGCTTGGGCATCGAGGAACTGAAAACTTCCGAGGAAGTCGACCGCGCCCTGAAGGTGCAGCCGGGTACCACCATGGTGATCGTGAACTCCATTTGCGGATGCGCCGCCGGTCGCATGCGTCCTGCCGTCCGTATGGCTCTGGAGAAGGCAACGCATCCCGACAAGGCCTTCACCGTATTCGCCGGGCAAGATACGGAAGCCACAGAACGTGCCCGCAGCTATTTCACCGGACAACCGCCGTCCTCGCCCTCCATCGCCATTCTTCGCGACGGCAAACTCGTCTATATGATGCCGCGCCGCGACATCGAATCCCGCGAAGCCCCAGCCATCGCCGCCGACCTGAAAGCCGCTCTCGATAAATTCTGCGCCAGGCCAGCCTCAGTCTAGGGCGTTTCCTGTGCCGAAGGCTCTTGCTTTCGGGTGGCGTAACGCTTCAGCGCTGCGATAAGGAATTACAAAAAGAAGGCGGCGGAGGCTTCAGCCGCTGAGGTCCCGCATTTATTTCTTCGCCGCCGGGCTCACGATAAACGACTTCACCACGATCGCATTCGGCTGCAGGCCCACCGGAATCATGGTCAGAAGCGAATACTCAGTCGGTTCCAGCTTGCGTGGCGTGCGCTTCTGGATCACCGTCACATCTCCGGCTTGCGTGTCCAGCACCAGAAGATACCTCTGATCCTGCGACAGCGCCAGGCCATCCGGACGGCTCCCCACCGCCATGGTTGCGATCCGCTTTCCCACGTCGATGTCGTAGACGGCGACGCTGTCAGATCCGAAATTGCTCACGTATAGCCGCGAGTTATCCAGCGTAATCACTCCATGTGAGGGATGCTGTCCCACCAGCGCGCTGCTACCGACCTCATCGTTCCCCGTCTCAATAATGGAAATGCTGTCCGAATCAAAATCGCACACCATCAACTCACCCCCATCAGGTTTCAGCGCGAGACTTACCGGCGTCCGCCCCACATCCAGCAGCGCCAGCACCCGGTCGTTCGTTACGCTGCTGCTCTTCTTGCTGCTCGCCAACGCAATCGACGCCACCTGCGATGAGCCCGAACAGGCCACAAACGCCTTGCTCGAATCCGGCAGGATGGCGATGTCCTCCGGCTGCTGGCACACCGGCAAGGTCGCTCTTACCCGCAGCAGCTTCGCATCAATCAGCGAAACCGTGTTGTCGCCGCGGTTCGACACGACCACAGTCGCGCCGTCTGGCGAGATCCGTGCCAATCCCGGCGACACTCCCGTCCGCACGTTGCCCAGAACCACCCGCTTCTCCAGATCGATCACGGAAACATTCGCCGACCCTGAGTTCGCCACATAAGCCCGCTTGCCGTCCCCCGAAACATCGATAAAGTACGGCTTCCCGTGCACTCCGATCGTGGCCACCACCGCGTTCTTTTCAGCATCAATCACGCTTACGTTGTTCGACCCAGTGTTCACCACGTAAATTTCATTCTTCTTGCTGTTCACCGCAACTCCAGTCGGTGTCACGCCCACGGCGATCGTCCTCGCCGGCTCGAAGGTACGCAGATCAATCACACTGACCGTATTGCTCTTGCCATTGGTTATGTAGGCATATTCGCGATACGCCGGCCCATAATCCGGCAGCGTCTGCTCGCGGAAGTACCACCAGCCGAGCCCGCCCAGCAGGGGAATCAGAACAATGATGATGAGGTGTTTTCGCAAGATGAAGCTTGCTTCACCGAAAAGACTAAGATTACCAGAGAGCAATCCTTACCAGCCGCAGCCTAACGTGGCACGGCTTCCACCACGTTTTTTGGGACGGTTTCCGGAGACGCCGACCGTTCCTTCAATTCGGTGGTGAACGATGTTGCCTTCTCGTCAGAGACTCGAATCTCTCCATCCAGCACGACCATTAACTTGCCCGACCCGGTCCCCTCGAATTGCGCACGCTGCAGCTTGGCATCGCTCTGAGCTGCAGGAGGCAGCGTTGCTTTGAAGTCCCCGCCCTGGCGCACGATGGACAAAAGCGACTCCATAATTTTGTCGCGCAACATATCACCCAGCGACCCCGATCGCAACAACTCGCCGACCAATCCCTCGGCGTCGATGCGCCGCACCTCCGGCAGCAGTCGCAACGTGCCGTCTTCTCCCACCACCGGCGTCAGCTTCACCTCGATCGTGGCGTTGCCCTCAGCCATTTCTGTGCCGGGTCCCTTGCCAAAGCAGGCCCAGCGCTCAAAGTGCAGTTGCACAACCACCAGGCTCGCCGGCTCCGCCGGAGTGAGCGCCGCATTCCGAATCGCAATCTGCTCTCCGCACCGGTCCGCTTTGTCGAGTTGGCCGCGCAGGACTTCCGTAATATGGTGTTGCAGGTCTGACATGTCCGCCGTCAGCTCGAGTTTGAAGGTGTTTTGCCCGCCTGCCGCCACACCTTTGGAAATCACTCCAGCCGTAATCATCTCGATGGGCTGATTCGCGAATGTGACCGAGTTCTTCACCGGCGGAAGGTTGAACGCGAACTCCTGCCCGTTGTGGGCGGTCCCAATGCTCATCTCCTCGCCCAGATCGAGTTGCTCGTGCTGGAAGTTCGTGAGTGCGTGCCCGAGGCCCTGCGCCGAACTCGAACCAACTGCTTTCGCTTCAACTACCTGATCCAGCACCTTGGCCTGTTGCGCCAGATCGGAATCCGCCTTGACCAGCCTCTTGGTGATTTCCTTCAGACCGGATTTCTGCGCATCGGAGAATCCGTCCAGAAACTTCTTATTTTCACTCCGCGCCTTTTCGATCGCCTGCACCAGCGCCGTACCGCGACTCCCGATTTCTGCCACGGTGCTCTCTTTGGCGATCTGCTCAACCAAGCCTTGCAATTCCTCGCTCGCGGTGGTCGTACTCTTCAGCATGGCGATGTATGCAATGACCTGCTCGCTGGTTGCCTGCACCGCCAGCACCTGGTGAAAATCCTTCAAGTCGTCCTTCTGGTCGACCCCGCTCGCTTTGTTTCCTCCGCTCAAGCCGCTTCCGCCCGCAGTGCCGCCCCCAACGTGCCCACCCCCGCCGTGCTGGGCGAACACTCCGTATGGACAAGCCAGCAGCGCGGCTCCCAAAATGACCGTCTTTAATTCCAAGTAAACACTTCCTTTACGAGGCGCATTGCGAAACGTACTCCGAAGCATGGCCCAGATCTCCAAAGCGAACGCGCTGAAAGCTGGAACGGCACCGCTGAAGACTACGAATGAACTATGATTCTAATCCTTATGGATTGAAATCAGTGAACTCCCCTCGCCAACAGCAAGAAAACTCTAGCTTGGCTCAGGTCCGAGAAAAAGGCCACAAACTTTACAGTTCTTTGCACATGAGGAGGAGCAAAATGGGAGGGGTTCGCCGTCAATTGTACAGCTTAAAGTCGACCTCTACGGCGATCTCCACGGCAACCGGTTTTCCGCCCTTTGTTCCAGGCTCGAATCTCCAAGTCTTGACCGTTTCGATGGCATTCTCGTTTAGGTCAGGGACGGAACTGCAAGCTACTCTAACCTGCCGTGGAAGCAAATAACCAAGCGGAGTCGCCATCGCGGCCAACCAGCAAAAACTTTTTCTGAGGTCCTGTACGCTCCTCATGTGATACTCCACGATGAACGCGAAATTTGACGGTCTCGAAACTTACTTGCGAACCCCCACTGTCTCCCTAACCCCAATCCCCGGCACAGTCCTTCCAACCACGCTTGCAATCTGCCGTACCTGCGCCATCAACTCATCGAACTGATCGGGGAACAGCGACTGCGGACCATCCGACATCGCCTCATCGGGCTTGTTGTGCACTTCCACCATGAGCCCATCGGCGCCCACGGCCACGGCCGCGCGCGATAGCGGAGTGACTTTATTCCGCTTACCCGTCCCGTGACTGGGATCGACAAGAATCGGCAGATGGCTCAGACGCTGCACCGCCGGCACCACGCTCAGATCGAGCGTGTTCCGGGTATGGTCGGCAAACGTGCGCACGCCGCGTTCGCACAGTGCTACGTTGTAATTGCCCTCGCTCAAAATATATTCCGCCGCCATCAGAAATTCTTCCAGCGTGGCCGACATGCCGCGCTTCAGCAGTACCGGCTTCTTCGCTCGCCCAGCCCTCTTCAGCAATGAAAAGTTCTGCATGTTGCGCGCCCCGATCTGGATCATGTCCGCATACTCCTCCACCAGATCAAGTGACTCATTATCAATCGCTTCCGTAATAATCTTCATCCCATACTGCTGCCGGATCTCCGCCATAATGCGCAGGCCTTCCTCGCCCAGCCCCTGAAACGAATAAGGCGACGTCCGCGGCTTGTAAGCTCCCCCGCGAAAAAATTGCGCTCCTGCCCGATGCACGCGCTCGGCCACGGCAAACGCCTGCTCGCGGCTCTCGATGGCGCACGGGCCCGCCACAATCGCCAGCCCCGGTCCGCCAATCGTAGCCTCAGTCCCGGCAAAGCGGATTATCGTGTTGTCTTCTTTCACATCGCGGCTCACCAGCTTGTAGGGCTTGGAAACCTTAATGACTTCCTGCACGCCCGCCATCTCTTCCAGCGTGCCCTGCTCCACTTCGCCCTTATTGCCGGTGATGCCGATCGCCGTCCGTTGCGCCCCCGGCATGGCATGTGCCCGGTAGCCCAGCTTCTCAATCTTCTGGCAAACCAGGCGCACCTGCTCTTCCGTAGCCTGCGCCTTCATAACGACTAACATAGATTCCCCTTAGCGGACCATGTGGGACAGCCGCCTCGGCTGTCCAGTCGAGCAAAGCTCGACTCGCCGTCCGCGCCACCTCGACGACACGCCCCTCAAGTCTACTTCGCCCGCTCCTGCACCGCAAACAGAGCACCTCTTTTTCATCCGGCATGAGCCAACCGCGCTCCCTACGGCCCAGTTCGCCGGAAAACGTACAAATAAGCGTGATCTCCCCACAAGTGTTCCGGATCGCCCCCAACCGCCACCTGGTCCACCAATTCATAGTCGTGGTGAGCATAGTCCCAGGCCGTCTCGAGGAATCCCCGGTTTTCTTCCTGCGTGGCCCTCGTCCCCCACGACCGTGCAACGTCGGCGTAGACCAGAAGTCTTGGCCGCGCTTTCTGAACTTGTTGCATCATGTCATCTCGCATTTGCCCGGCGAACTTCTGCTTTTCCATCAAAGGATAGGTATAGAGATACGTGCTGGCGCAATGCCGGGCGGCATAGAAACAAATCTCCGGTTCAGAGCCGAACAGTCCAATCGTATCCTGCTCCGATGAATGCGCTTTGATGTAGCCGCCCACAGCGACCGCTTCCGCAAACGGATCATCCTTGAATATCTTGCCGCCCAGGGACACGGGATCGAGGTGAAAGAACTTCTTGTACTCGGCGTGCGTGGAAATCACAAACACGACCGCAAAGTACAGCATTGGAAAGCAGATGATAAGCATACCCAGTCGTTTCTCCCGCAAGCCTTGCCGCGCGGCGCTCACGGCAATCCCTGCACACAGCGCAGCCGACGGCAATATCAGGATGAAGTAATGAGGTCGAAAGTAAAACCCAGGGCAAACCGCCAGGCAGGAAAATAATATGAAACTTGTAACGAACCCGCCGTGGGTTCGGGCGTAGCTGCTCCACGCGGGAGCCGCTACGCCGACGGCAACGATCTCCCAGATCACAAACGGCCGTATAACCCACGGCAGAAAAGCGCGCAGCGCGCTCCGCGCTTGCGGTAGAGTCGTGAGGGAACCATATTCTCGTGCGTAGGACCAGGTCCAAAACCAGAAGCTGGAAAAGACTCCTGCGCGGAAAAGTATCAGACACGTCAGCACAAAAGGCAACGCCACGCCAGCGAGCAGCGCTCCCCCGCGCACCGCAACATTTCGCCAGGGGAAAGGCCGCCTCCATTCCCGCCACAACCAGTAGAGCCAGGCGAAAACGGCAAACAAAATTCCCGGCTGCTTCATCAGGAATGCCAGCCCGAGACAAAGTCCGCTTTCAAAAAAAAGCCCAACTCGCCCCTTTTCGATGGCATACAGCAGAAACAGAATCCCCGCCAGCGCCGCCAAAACCACAAAGTGGGTCGCGTGCCCGTAGAGGCCAAGCACCGCGGGACGGCCGGAAAGGAAACTGTAAGTCATTCCAGCGACCGCTCCTGCCATTGACCCGTATAGATATTTCGCCAGAAGAAAAATCAGGATTGTCGTTGCAACATTCACCAGCATCAAGCCAATCCGAATTCCAGCGGTCGTCTCACCGAAGACCGCCATGATGACCGCATACGCCGCGTAGGTCCCGGGCAGTTTCATGTTGCAGGCGATGTGGTAAGGCGGGATGCCTTGCAGCATCAGTTGGCCCACATAGGCAAACTCACCCTCGTCGCGTTCCAGAGGCATATTGCGCAGCCGCACCCGGACGAACGCGAAAAACACGATCACTAACAGCAGCGCTCCCAGGGAGCCGTACCGAAGCCAGTTGGGCTCGGGCCGCACATGCTTGAAGGCTGCGTCTCCGGGACCGCTCATGTTTTCATTCACGAAGGCTTTCATGCAAAATTGAATCGCGGGCGCCCGCAAAAGAAATCCATTGTACTGGCCCTTAGCTTCTGAGTCTCGATGCTCCTGCCGGCATCCAAACACTGCATTCTAAATTCCTCTGGAGTTCTCCTATGAAAGCAGCGGTGGTTCCTGCGGTAAACGGTAAGTGGGAAGTAAAACAGTGGGAAACCCCCAAAGCCGGCCCCAATCAAGTCGTCATGAAGATTCATGCCAGCGGCCTTTGCTACACCGATGTGCATTTAACTCACGGTTTGTTCGCGCTCCCGTTCCCCCGCGTGCTCGGCCACGAACCCGTCGGCGAGATCGTTGAAGTCGGTTCCGGCGTTACCTCCCGCAAAATCGGAGACCGCGTCGGCGTCGGCTGGGTGCAAAAAGGAGACGGCACCTGCGAGTGGTGCCTGCGCGGCAAGAAAGAATTGTGCCAGAACCCCACCTCCACCGGAATCACCCTGCCAGGCAGCCACGCGGAATACATGCTGGCCTATGCCGATGCCACCATGCCCTTGCCCGCCGCTCTTAGCTATGTGCAGGCCGCACCCATCTTCTGCGCCGGCTACACCGTCTGGAGCGGCCTCCGCCTCGCTGATCCCAAGCCTCACGAGCGCGTCGCCGTCGTTGGCATCGGCGGCCTCGGCCATCTTGCGCTGCAGTATTCCAAAGCCTCAGGTTTTGAGACCATCGCCGTCACCAAGAGTAAAGACAAAGAGAAAATGATCCGGGACATGGGCGCCGATGAAGTCGTCGAAAGCGGCGAAAAACTCCTGGCTGCCGGCGGCGCCGATGTTCTTCTTGCCACCTCCAACTCCTGGTCGGCCACCGCCGAGGCCGCCAAAGGCATGCGTCCCGATGGCCGCATCATCCTGATGGGCGTCGGCGCTGAGCCCCTGAACTACACACCAGAACTCATGTTCAAGCGCGTCCGCCTGATCGGCTCCTCGCAAAACGGACCGGAGTATCTTTACGAAGCCCTCGACATTGCCGCTAAGGGCAAAGTCAAAGTAGTAGAAGAAATCTACAAGCTCGATGACATCGCCAAAGCCTACGACCGCGTAGCTGAAGGCAAGGTCCGCTTCCGCGCCGTCATTACGATGAATTGAATCGGTCCGCACTCCAATTCGGGAACCCTGGATGTTGATAGTTGACACCTTTGGGCCCACTGCTGTAGCTTCCGTCCGTTTGCTTGCTCTTACAATCGAACGAGCGGAGGTGCCTGTGCGCAAGCTTTTCTGGACAGCGGTTTTTGTGTCCTTTGCCTTTAACCTGGCTCTGGCCCAGGATGCAACGAAGGTTGAACCCAAGCATTACAAGCTGGCGTTTGAAAACGATAAGGTGCAGGTGGTCTACATTCACTACGGTCCGCATGAAAAATCGCGGTTGCACGCTCATCCCCAGGGCGTGGTGGTCAACATCACCGAAGCTCATCTTCTTTTCACCGACCAGAATGGAAAAACGCAAGAGGTGTATGCCAAGGAGGGAGAGGCGAGATGGTTCCCGCCGTTCCGGCACACCGTGGAAAACCTTGGAGAGACAGCCTACAGCGGAGTGTACATTGCGGTGAAGGGCGGCGCAGCCGCCGGCAGCGGCATAAAGCACCAGCCACCGCCGTTGGATGATCAGACGGCCAGGATTTTGGCGGCTTATCTGCTCGGCGCTAACTCGGATCAGGAGGCTGTTGCCGCTTCGCGGCAGTAACGCCTCCTCGCAGGCTGACGCCTCTATACTATTTTCATGCCTCGCTCCCTCGCCCGCGAACAGGATATCCTCGCCCGCCGCCCTCCAAAACGCCCGCCCCGCCTCACTTCCCACCGCATCGGTATTCACACCTCCACCGCCGGAGGCGTGCACAACGCCGCCGAACGTGCTTTTCGCCTCGGCTGCAATACGCTGCAAATTTTCTCTTCCAGCCCGCGCCAGTGGGCTCCTTACGAGCTGAGCGAATCGCAATGCGCGGAGATGATTCGTCTGCGTGCCAACTACGATCTCAAGCCGCTGGTGATTCACACCAACTACCTGGTGAATCTGGCCAGCTCAAACGAACTCTTCCTGCAGAAATCCATCGAAGCCTTTCGCGGCGAGGTCGAACGTGCTTTGTTTCTGTGTGCCGAGTATCTGGTATTGCATCCGGGTTCGTTTCGCGGCGCCGACCGTGAACAAGGACTCCTGCGCACCGCTGCCGCCATCGCAGCCGCCACAAAAGGACTTGACCTCGCGGAGGGCGGCCTCACCATCCTGATCGAGAACACTGCCGGATCGGAATTCTCCCTAGGCGGCAACTTCGAGCAAGTGGCTGAAATTCTGGATCGCCTGCGCGGCGCCGTGCCCATCGCCGCCTGCATCGATACCTGTCACACCCACGTCGCCGGATACGACATCGTCAGCGAAGAGGGTTTGTACGCAACGCTGACGCATCTCGATCAAACCATCGGCCTGAACAACGTCCGCGTCCTGCATTGCAACGACGCCAAAGCCGCGCGCGGTTCGAAGCTCGACCGCCATCAGCAAATCGGGAAGGGAACCATCGGCATCGAACCCTTCCGCATCCTGCTCAACGACCTCCGCCTCGCCCACGCCGCCTTCATCGCGGAGACTCCCATCGACAAGCCCGGCGATGACCGCAGAAACATCGAGGCTCTGAAGAAGCTCGTGTCGTGACACCGCGCCGCGTTTGCTCCCCGCCAGTTCTAAATGTATTCTGGGCCGGCCCATCATTCCGCGCCCATGATCCGCATCCTCATCTGGTTGCTGAGCCAGCCCTTATTGTGGGCATGGCTCGCCGTAATAGTCGGTTCGTATTTCTTTTGGCGTGGTTTTCGTCTGCTTCAGCGCAAACGTCTCATTATGGACACTCCTCGTTCCACCATCCGTGCCGCCGCGCTCGGATCGGTGGAACTAAGCGGGAGAGCGGTTGGTCCTTACACGCTTGTCGCGCCCTTGAGCCATACCGATTGCCTTTACTATCGCCTGACAATCCAATCAAATCCGCAAGGCGATCTTTGCAACAAAATTCAGGAGATGTGTGCGCCGCTTTTTCTGGACGACGGCACCGGCACGGTGATGATTTTCCCGCACGGCTCGGAACTCCTGATGCCGCCGTCCAGCGAAAGATCGGAGTACGGTAAGCTCGCCATCGCACTCACCAGGTATTCGGAGGGCACCCCGGAGTTTGCTCAGGAATACTGCATCAAACCCGGCGACACAATTTTTGTCCTGGGCACGCTTCAGGAAAACTCCTGGGCGAAAAAGGACCCGATTGCCGAGTGCAATGAGCTTTCTCGCATCGGTCCCGGATTTGTCGGCTCGGGCGAAGCTGACTTGGTGCGCCGCGAGGCCTATCCATACCTGGATCCCAAGCTGCCGTCGGGATCGGCCTTGGCTTTGCCCGGCGAGTTCAACTTGCATCCTCCTGTCCTCCTCATGCGGGGCAGGGGCCCTTTTATCATCTCTTCCGACAGCCAACGAGATGTCGTCGCCAAGCTGAACCTGAAGTCGCTCCTATATATCTGGGGAGGTCCAGCCGTTGCCCTCTGGGGTCTTTGGGAGATTCTCAACCACGCCAGGCTGTTGTGACCGTCAACATAACCAGGCGCAAGAATGGTCGGGCATAGAAGAAAGTCATAACCTAGCTTTACCGTTTTTACGATCGTGGCATCTTACTGCCATGATTCTCAAGCTTCTTGGCGCAATTCTTCTCGGGCCCTCACTTCTACTCGCCCAATCGAATCCCCTGACCTCGTGCCCTCAACTGGCGAAACGTGTTTGCTTAGCGCACGTGAACATGCTATGTTAAACATGTTAAACAAATGCTTGGTATCCGCCTCGAACCCGAACTCGAAGAAAAGTTGGAGTCTCTCGCCAAGGAGACCGGCCGCAGTAAGAGCTATTACGCCCGCGAGGCCATCCGGCAATTCTTGGAAGACCGCGAAGACTACCTGAAAGGTATTGCCGCCTTAGAGCGCCGTGAGCCCACCATTACGCTCGAAGAACTGGAGCGGCGCCTTGGTCTTGAGTAGTGAAGACTTGGCGGATTGAAATCACCCGTTCCGCAACTAAGCAGATCACAAAGCTCGCACCCCCGGTGCAGAAATCCATACTGAGCTTTATGCGTGAGCGTTTATCCCCTGCCGACAATCCGCGGCAATGGGGAAGGGCTCTACAAGGCGAAAAGCGTGGCTTGTGGCGCTACCGTGTCAGCGACTATCGTTTGATCTGCGACATTCAGGACGAAAAGATCACGATCTTGGTTCTCGAACTGGGACACCGTAAAGACATATACCGTTGATCCTTCGTCTAAACATGGGGACCGCCGCCCACGGCTGTCCGCGGAGCGAAGCCCCGCCGTTCGCGCACGCTTTCCCGCTTCATTGTAAAATCTAAAGTTTACCCAGATGTCCAACTGACCTTAACCTATGCCTTCGCACGACAACTCGGAAATAGCGACTGCGACCAAGAACGGTGTTCCCGACCGCACCGATCGGCCCAACGACGACCGCTACGATCCCCAGCGCGTAGAAGCCAAATGGTTCAGCCGATGGCAAAGCGATCCCCAGCTCTACGCCGCCGAGCCCAACTCGACAAAGAAGAAATACTACGTGCTGGAAATGCTGCCTTATCCCTCCGGCGTGCTGCACATGGGACACGTGCGCAACTATTCCATCGGCGACGCCCTCGCCCGTTATATGTGGATGAACGGCTACAACGTGCTTCACCCCATGGGATGGGATTCCTTCGGCCTGCCCGCGGAAAACGCCGCCATCCAGAACAACACGCCCCCGCGCCAGTGGACCCTCGGCAACATCGCCAAAATGAAGGTCCAGATGAACCGTATCGGCTTCGCCTACGATTGGTCCCGCGAAGTCACCACCTGCTTGCCCGATTATTACCGCTGGAACCAGTGGTTCTTTCTCAAGTTCTACGAGAAGGGTTTGGCCTATCGCAAAAAGAGCAGAGTCAACTGGTGCCCAAAGTGCTGCACTGTGCTCGCCAACGAACAGGTCGTGAAGGGCCGCTGCTGGCGTCACGAAGACACGCTGGTTGAGCAGCGTGATCTCGAACAGTGGTTCCTCCGCATCACCAAGTACGCCGACGAATTGTTGCGCGATCTCGACAAGCTCGCCGGCTGGCCGGAAAAAGTTCGCACCATGCAGCGCAACTGGATCGGCCGCAGCGAAGGCACTTTGGTCGATTTCAAACTCGATTACGCAGAGAAGCACAGCGGCTTCGGGCCCGCAGGATCGACTATCACCGTTTTCACCACACGCATCGACACCATCTTCGGTGCAACCTCGGTGCAACTCGCGCCCGAACATCCTATCGTCGCTGACCTCGCCGCGGCCAACCCCGAGCTGCGTGCCAAGGTCGACCAACTCATTGCCGAGCAGCGCAAAGCCAAAGAGGTGGGCGACATCGGCGAAATCGAAAAGCACGGCGTCCCTACCGGCCGCTACGCCATCAATCCTTTCAATGGCGAAAAAGTTCCGGTCTGGGTGGCGAACTACATTCTCATCGATTACGGTACCGGCGCCATCATGAGCGTTCCGGCGCACGACGATCGCGACTACGAATTCGCCAAGAAATACAAAGTCGAAATCCGCCTCGTGATTCTTCCTATCTCGAACGACCCGGAAGAAACCATGGCCGAGCCGTCTCTGCCGTACATCGGGAACGAGGGCATGCTGATCAATTCCGGCGCCTACAGCGGCCTCGAGTGCAGCGCCGCCATCAAGAAAATGTCAGCATTCGCGGAACAAAATGGCTTCGGCAAAGCCACCATCACTTATCGCTTGAAAGATTGGGGGATTTCGCGTCAGCGTTATTGGGGCACGCCCATTCCCATGCTCTATTGCGAAAAGGACGGCATCGTTCCGGTGCCGGAAAAAGATTTGCCCGTTATCTTGCCGGAGAATATCGAGATCGCGCTCGCTTTCGGATCGCCGCTAAGCGGCTTACCGGAGTTCGTCAACGCGACCTGTCCCGAGTGCGGCGGGCCCGCACGCCGTGAAACCGATACCATGGACACCTTCGTCGATTCCTCCTGGTATTTCTACCGCTACACCGACGCGCACAACTACCACGCTCCCTTCGATTCGAAGACCGCGCAATACTGGTTTCCCATCGATCAGTACATCGGCGGCATCGAGCACGCGATTTTGCACCTTATCTACTCGCGCTTCTGGAGCAAGTTCATGCGCGACATAGGCCTCATCACCAACGACGAGCCCATCGAGCGCCTCTTCACACAAGGCATGGTGATTAAAGATGGCGCAAAAATGTCGAAGAGCCTGGGCAACATCGTCAGTCCGGACGAAATGGTCGCCCGTTACGGCGCCGATGCCGCGCGTCTCTATAGCCTGTTTGCCGCTCCTCCCGACCGCGACCTCGATTGGCAGGATGCTGGCATTGAAGGCATTCAAAGATTCTTAGGTCGTGTCTATCGCTTTGTATTGCGAAATGCGAAACCGGATGATTCGGATTTGCGCAGGGCTGTGTCTACCGACTTGCCTCCCGGTGCGCGCGCCATCCGGCGCAAACTCCACCAAACCATCAAGCGCGTCAGCGACGACTTCCAAGGCCGTTGGCACTTCAACACCTGCATTTCCGCAATCATGGAGCTGATGAACGCTCTCTACGTTTATGAGGAAGCTGCGGCCTCTGCCCATGTGGGGCGGGCACTCCCTTCGACAAGCTCAGGGCAGGCTTTGCCCGCAACTGCCAACAGCGCAACCGCCCCCGTAGGTCCGTCACAGCCTGAGCCCGCTGACGTCGCGCTGCTGGCCGAGGTCCAGCGCGATTTGGTCCTCCTGCTCGCTCCCTTCGCGCCCTATCTCGCCCACGAACTTTGGGAGATGCTCGGCGAAAAGGGAAACCTGCTGAAAGCTTCCTGGCCCCAGTACGATGCGGCGCTAGCCAAAGAGGAAGAACTCGAAATCCCGGTGCAGATCAATGGCAAGCTGCGCAGCAAGATCGTTGTGCCCGCCGACGCCAGCGAAGAGTACATTCTCGAGCGCGCCCTCGCGGACGAAAAAGTGCAGGCCGCCATTGCTGGCAAGCAGATCGTGAAGAAAATTTTCGTCCCCGGCAAGCTGGTTAACATCGTCGTTCGATAGATTTCATGTCCCACGTCTCGCCCACCCTCGAAGGTTTTCGCGCCGCATTTCGCCGCCCCTCGCTCACGTTTGCAGAAATTGCGTGGCGCTGGATGTTCGGAGCAACCGCCTGGGCCTTGCTCCTTTTTTCCTTCTTCGAATATCTCAACACGCTGCCCGTTACCAACGTCGACACGACTCTGCTCTCCACTCGACAGCCTGCGCTCGTGGGGCGAGCGCTCGCGCACATTTTTCACGGCAGCCTGAGTCGCGTCGTGCCGTCCGCTTTGCTCGGGGCGCTGGCGCTTTCGTTTCTTTGGATCGTGGCCGCTTCCATCGGACGCATTGCCACAATCCGCGCGCTCCTCGACTACTTCACTGAGCGCAGAGGCATTGCAGGCAATATCTCCGCGATGGACGACGAGATAAAGCCGCGACCATTCCGCTCGCTCGCCGGTGTCCATTTTTTGCGTGTGGCCACGATGCTGGCCGCAATCCTCGCTCTCGTGGGCGCGGCGATTCTTGCCAGCTTTGCCTCGCGCGATGCCAACCCTCGGCCTGGTCTGGTCTTGGTTCTTTTTTTGCCGCTCGCCGGGCTGATCTGGGTCGTGTGGTCGGCCTTGAGTTGGATGCTATCGCTCGCTGCCATATTTTCTGTCCGAGACCGCGAGGACGCACTGGGTGCGCTCTCCGCGGCTATCACTTTCTCTCGCGCGCGCGCCGGTGCCGTTTTCGCAGTGAGTACATGGACTGGCCTGGCGCATTTCGTCGTTTTCAGCGTTGCGACCACCGCTGTCTCGCTGCCGCTGGCCCTCATCCAGATCACTCCGTCCCGGTTAGTAATCGCCGGCGTTCTGGTCGTGGCACTCGCATATTTCGCCGTTGTGGACTGGTTATACATAGCGCGCCTCGCCGGATACATCTGTATCGCCGAAATGCCGGAAGCTCTGGCTTCATCCGCGACATTGCATGTTCCTCCAACGTCGGGCCAACAGTTCGTAACCAGCGCGCCATCCCGGACCACTATCGACCGTGAAGAGCCGATTCTGAGCGACGTTCCGAACCTCGCCGTCGAGACGTAGTCCTTTACACCGGCCATCCGATTTGAGAAACTCATCCGTGGAAACCCAATCCAAGCTAGCCCAAACCATCGTCATCCTCGATTTTGGCGCACAGTATACGCAGCTCATTGCGCGCCGCATCCGCGAACAGAATGTGTTTTCCGTCGTGCTGCCGTGCACGGCTACGCTTGACGAGGTCAAAGGCTACACGCCTGTGGGCATTGTGCTCTCTGGAGCGCCGTGGTCCGTGTACGACAAAGACGCACCGCCGGCGGACGCGCGTGTCTTCGAGTTGGGAATGCCTGTACTGGGTATCTGCTATGGATTACAGTTTATGGTGCATGCGCTTGGTGGCAAGGTGCGACCGGCGGATAAGCGTGAGTACGGGCATGCGGAAGTAGACATTGTCGCCGAGTCGGTGTTGTTTCAGGGACTGGCGAAGCGGCAGCAAGTGTGGATGTCGCACGGGGACGAAGCTCTGGAGTTGCCTTCCGGTTTTGAACTGATTGCGAAAACCGCTCATGCGGTCGCCGGGATCCAGAACGTCGCAAAGAAGTGGTATGCCGTGCAGTTTCATCCTGAAGTTCACCACACGCGGAACGGCACGGAAATCCTGCGTAACTTTGTGTTCGAGATATGCGGCGCAAAACCCACTTGGACGCCGCAGCACTTTATTGACTCGACGGTGGAGCAGGTGAGGCAACAAGTGGGAAGCGGACGTGCGATCTGCGCACTTTCGGGCGGAGTGGATTCGTCGGTCGCGGCGGTGCTGGTGGATCGCGCGCTGCGAGATGCCAGCGGCAAGCCGCGGCTGACCTGCATCTTCGTGGACAACGGGGTGCTGCGCAAGAACGAGTTCGAAAAAGTGCAGCAGACGCTGCGCGACAAACTGGGGTTGCGGCTTGATGCAGTGGATGCTACGGATCGCTTTCTGGGGAAGCTCAAGGGCGTGAGCGATCCTGAGACCAAGCGCAAGATTATCGGCAACGAATTCATCGCGGTGTTTGAAGACGAAGCTCACCGGATCGAAAAGGAAGAGGGAAGCGTCGACTATCTGGTGCAGGGGACACTTTATCCGGATGTGATTGAGTCGCGTTCGGTGCGCGGGCCGTCACAGGTGATCAAGTCGCATCACAACGTGGGCGGGCTGCCGGAAAAAATGAAGCTCAGGCTGATCGAGCCCCTGAAAGATTTGTTCAAGGACGAAGTTCGCAAGATTGGCCGCGATCTGGGCATGCCGGAAGAAATCTTGCGGCGGCAGCCATTTCCCGGGCCCGGCTTGGCGGTGCGGGTGCTGGGGGAAGTGACGCCGGAGCGCCTGGCGGTGTTGCGCGAGTGCGACGACATTGTAGTGACCGAGATAAAACACGCCGGGTTATATACAAAAATCTGGCAGTCGTTTGCCGTACTGCTGCCGGTGATGTCGGTGGGAGTGATGGGCGACATGCGCACGTACGCTTATACGTGCGCGATCCGGGCGGTCAGTTCTGAAGATGGCATGACGGCGGACTGGGTTAATCTTCCGCACGAAGTGCTGAAAAATATTTCCACGCGAATTGTGAATGAAGTGAAGGGCGTGAACCGCGTGGTGTATGACATTACTTCCAAGCCTCCGGGGACTATTGAGTGGGAGTAGAGCAACCAGTTCTCAGTTCTCGGATCTTAGTTTTTTGCTTTGCCTCCCATCTTGTTAGGGACCGTCGACGGTCTCCCTCAGATTAAACAACAATCGATTGGTAAAAAGGGCACGGATGCTTCGACTGCGTGGGATCGTCCTTTGGACGATCCCACTTCGCTCGGCATGACAGGGGGAGGGTGTCGGAGTGCTAGGCGGTTAGCGAGACGGTGGACGAAACGGACTGGGATGATGTTTGTCCGGTATTTTGGGTCAACGCTTGCTGCAGTGTGGTGAAGGCGCTTTGCGCGGACGAGAGGTTACCGGATTGAAGCGACTGGCCGAGGTCGTCGAGTAACTCGGCGATATCGCTGGAAGCGCCGCCGCCGTGATGATGATGATGGTCATGGGTGGATGGAGTCTGGTTTTGGGTTGCTTGATTTTGAAAGTCCTGCTGAAGCGTGGTGAAGTCCTGCTGGGCGGCGGAGAGGTTGCCGGATTGGAGATCCTTGGCAAGTTGGGTGAAGGCTTGGGCGATGGGATTGTTGCTTGGCGACGAGGAAGTGGAACTAGTCTGGGGCACGAGCTTCTGCAAGGAAGCGAAATCCGATTGCGCGGCAGAGAGATTGCCGGACTGGAGATCCCGGCCGAGCTGCTGGAACAATTGCTGGAAATTGTTCTCAGTGTTCTGGGGGTTGTAGAGGCTGGTGCTGGAAATGCCTGACACTGACATTACTAATCTCCTTTGGAGAGAGCGATTCGCTCCCGGTCTCGTTGGCACCGATCGGCATTTTATGAGTAAACTTTAATTTGAACTTCAGTTACTGCGGGTGCCGGAAGGAGTAGGGCAAGTGTGGTGCCAAACGCGGGCGGCTGCATAAGAAGTGAAGTCAACACAATCGAAAAAAGTTAGCAGGTGCGTGGCTTCGCGGGTGATGCGGTGCGCTCAAAGAACAGTAGCCCAGCAAAAAGTGCCTAGGCGCGCGGGCAAAGTTGGTCCGCCGCCTGGCATGCAACCTCTCTGCGGAGAGCTATTTCACGGTTGCGCCGCTGTCTGGTGCGGTCTTGTCCGTATCGTTCTTGACGGCCAGCTTCTTCGTTACCAGAAAACTCCAGATGGTTTCGTTGGCGTTCAGGTCCTGGCTGGTTTTTCCGATTTGCTTTTCGACTTGGTACTGTTCGCCTCCGGGCCAGGTGTTGCCCCCGCCCTTCACACTGTAGGAAAGCACCTGCGCGCCCTCGTGGCAGCCGTCAAAGGTGTCGAGCTTGGTTTCCATGCCGCCTTTCTCATGAGCCGGCAGCTTGGTCTGGGTGGGCTTTTCGGCGCAGCGATCGATCCGGGCCCAGGCCTTGGCACTGTCCTCGACGGAGATGACCGGGAGTTGAAGATTGTGCTCGGTGCCGCCGCCGTGGGGGACTACCGGGTCGGAGGTGCCGTTAATCATCACCACGGGCACGGGACGCGACGGCAGGCAGATCATCGCCTTAGGCATGGCTGCGGCCACCGGAGCAATCGCTGCGATGCGGTCGGCCATGGCGCACCCAACTCTCATCGCCATGAAGCCGCCTTCGGAAAGTCCCGTGGCATAGATTCGGGTTGCGTCTACGGAAGCCTTCGTGGATATCTGGTCCAGCATTTGATTCAGGAACTCAACGTCATCGGCGGGTGCAGATCTGTTTTGTTCTTCACTGCTCCCTTGGCCTCCGGATTGACCTCCACCTGGATAGCCACCGCCACCACCGCCGCCACCTGGATAGCCGCCGCCACCGTAGCGCCCGCGCCGTCCCGGATACCTTGTCATAGGCTGTTGCTGCGGGGCGCGCACTCCTATGTTCCAGCGTCCGTGGAGTGCGCTGGGGTAAACGGCGATGATGCCGTCTTTGTCAGCTAACTCATTGAACCGGGTCAGGCGCTCCATGTCATCGGTATCCTGATTCATGCCGTGCAACAGGATCACCACCGGATACTTCTGCGCCTGATCGTAGCCGCGGGGCAAGCGGAGCAGGTAGGTACGGCTCGTTTCCTCAACCGTGACCTTTTCTTTGGTTTCCTGGGCGCGGGCAGTTGTTGTGAAAAGGGTTATGAGGCAGACCGCTGCGACCGCTGGCGCGCGCATTTTCGTCCAGGTTTCAGATTTCATAAAATCCCCTGCGGGCAATCCAGAGAGCTTTCGAGCAAGACTCTTTCTCTAGTTGGAAGCTTACGCTCGTGCCGCGAAGTTTGCTGCCGAATCGTCGCCCTGGCAGGCTGCGGAAACTCAATTTTTCGACCGCATTCTCCCTAAGCGGCTAAAACCGCTATTGGCCTTGAGGGCTTCGCGGCGCGACTGGAAGTCGCGCCCTTCCAAGACAGAGCCGCGCGCCACATTTTCAGCAACCCGAGGGAATCATCGCGGGCCCGAGGTTAATCCCTGGAAGCGCAAGGCGTGGTCGCCGACGAATTCATAAGGGCCGGAGTGGGTGAGTTTGCTGGCGACGTCAAGCCAGATCTCGCCGCCGATCTTGCGCCAGCGGAGACAAAAGGAATAATCCTCACTCAAGTAGGCGCCTGTCTGAGGGTCGATGATGCAATCGAAGAGGGCAAAAAGATTGGAACTGCGTACGGCCTCGCGCCGCGAGCCGGACATGGGGAAGCTTTGTACGTGAGTGAAATGACTTTCGGGATAAGCGCCAATCATTTGTTCGATCACGTTGCGCCGGATGAGTTGAAAACCGCCGCCGGCATAGATTGCCGTGGCAAAATCACCTTCCCGTTTACGTTCCGGCTCCGGACAGAACGTTCCTACATAAGACAGAGCCGCCTGGCGAACGGTTTCGCCGCGCTCGACACAGCGCTGCGGGATGAGATCCCAGTCGATCGACTTGAGCGGGTACAGGGCTCCGGTAAAGTCTTTGTCGAATTTCAATAGCCGTTCGACCTGTTGCGGCTCGAAGCTGATATCGGCATCGACGAAGAGGAGATGAGTAGCTGCGGTATTATCCAGGAATGCGGCGACCAGGCTGCTGCGGGCGCGCGAAATCAGGGCATCATAGCCAATCACCGACAGAGAAACGTCGAACCCGGCAGACTTCGCGTAGCTCATGAGACGTATCACCGAGAGCATGTAATTCTGCGAAACCATGCCGCCGAAGCATGGGGTAGCGCGGAGGATCGAGGGTTGAGACATGGTCTCTCCGAGGAAACGCGGACGGCGCGGTTCGACGGCACGCTTGATCAGGATACGCCGGTTGGGAAAAAGAAGCGCCTGCTATTGGGGATCGGCGAGCATGACGTTCCCAAAAGGGGGCATGCGTCGAAGAATGTCGCAAGCTACTTCGTGTTACGAAATGCCTCAACTTTCGTCGCGGTGGACAGTGTCCATGGAAAATGCGGGAAGGCAGACGGCGATGTATTCGGCGCCGCCTTCCTGCGGAGTGGAGTAACGAATCCACTCGCCGGCGTAGGCGATCACGGCTTGTCCGGCAGTGACCTCGAGAGAGCCGGCTTTGTGCTCGACGCGGAGGGTGCCGCTGAGGACGATGGTGAACTCGTCGAAGGCGGGGGTCTGGCCGGGTTCGAGCCATCCGCCGGGGCTACGCATGTGAGCGACGCTGGCGGATGTAGTTTGGGAGTTCACGCGTCCAATGTATTCGTCGATGAGCTTGGGTTTATTACCGGCGGATTGGATGCGGGTCGGTTGCGCAATTAAGGTGGGCATTGTGGCTCGGCTTCCGGTTCTTCGAGTGCGAGTCTATTAAATCACGGTTGTAAGGGCTGCAACGTCAGGATTTGAATTGGCAGGTCCAAGTCTCAGCCAACTCGAATTTTTTCAAAGACGATTTGCAATCGCTGTGCGCTCTGCGGACGTTTCTGAGCGGCCTCCTCGTTTTGAGTCTTGATAAGGACGACTCGATACTTATACGTCAGAATCATCCCGGATTTCTGTCCAGGCCGTCTAGGCCGCAAAGGCGCTGGTGACACGGCAACAGTCCGTTTTGAAACCTATGCCGTCCACTCTCGGACACCAACGTCCAGTTCCGGATAAAGATACGTCTCTTACAATCAAGGCTATCAGCATCATCCACCATGTTTCTGAATACTTAGCGTTCCGTGGAGGATGGCATCTCAGTTGCCCTTCTGCAACCATGTGGACATCGCTCGGCCAGAATTCAAGACTCAGAAACGTCGTCGCCAGATGATCGTCGTGGCAGCGGCCGTTTTGGGCGTGGCCGCGGTCTCAGCCGGAGTTTCACGGTTGAAGCCGGCGGCACCAATGGTTGAGCGCGGAACCGTCTGGACCGACACGGTCAAGCGCGGTACGATGCTGCGCCAAGTGCGGGGGTTGGGGACGTTGGTGCCGAGCCAGGAATCAGTGCGTCAGATTCCGGCAGAGACCGAAGCCACCGTCGTTCGCATTCAGATGCTGCCTGGCTCACCGGTGACGGCGGGCACGGTCCTGCTGGAAATGAGTAATCCGCAGACGGAACAATCTGCGGTCGACGCGCAGCTTCAATTGAAAGCTGCCGAAGCTGAATATCAGAGCCTTCGGGTGAAGCTGGAAAGCGATTTGATGAACCAAAAAGCCGGCGCCGCTACCGTTCATGCGGACCACGCGCAGGCACAACGGCAAGCCGACACGGACAAGGCGCTGTACGACTTGGGAGTCATCTCGGGCCTAGCGTATAAGTCTTCCAAGGACAAGGCGGACGAACTCACCACGAGAAATGACCTTGAAACACGGCGGCTAACGGCCAATGAGCGGGCGATTGAGTCGCAGATGGCGCAAGAGCAAGCCAAAGTCGATGAGATGCGCACCCTGGCGCAGCTCAAGCAAAAACAATTGGACGCGTTGAAAGTTCGAGCGGAGATCGATGGAGTTCTGGTGGATCTCCCGCTGCAAGTCGGCCAGCACGTCCTACCCGGGACCATGCTCGCAAAGGTGGTGGAACCCGATCACCTGATGGCCACACTGAAGGTCGCCGAAACCCAGGCACGCGACGTACAGATTGGAGAGTCAGCGTCGGTCGACACCCACAACGGAGTGATTGCAGGTACGGTGATGCGAGTCGATCCGGGGGTACAAAACGGAACGGTGACGGTCGACGTCAAACTCACTGGCGTTCTGCCCAAGGGTGCACGGCCTGACCTGAGTGTGGACGGAACCATCGACCTGGAGCGACTGGACAACGTGCTCTATGTCGGCCGTCCGACATTCGGGCAGGAGAACAGTACCATCAGTTTGTTCAAACTGGGCCCGGACGGGCAGGCAGCCTTGCGTATGCCAGTGAAGGTTGGACGAGCTTCGGTGAATTCGATCCAGGTGATTGAAGGGCTGCACGAAGGAGACACTGTCATCTTGTCCGACATGTCGCGTTGGGACAACACCGATCGTGTCCGACTCGAGTAAACAGAGAACTCAAGCGAGGAAGTCAACAATGACCGAAACAGGCCAGCCGCTCATCCAGATTCAGGACCTAACCAAAGTCTTCTACACCGATGAGATCGAGACGCATGCGCTCTCCGGTATTCACCTATCGATCAATAAAGGAGAGTACCTCGCCATGTCGGGACCGTCGGGCTGCGGCAAATCAACGCTTCTCTCGATCATCGGCCTGCTGGATACGCCGACAGCGGGGAGTTACTCACTGAATGGGAAGACCGTCGAGAATCTCGATTTTGCGGAGCGGTCGCGCATCCGCAATCAGGAGATCGGGTTCATCTTCCAGAGTTTCAATCTGATTGGTGATCTGACGGTCTATGAAAACGTCGAATTGCCGCTGACCTACCGTCACAGAATGCCTGCCGCCGATCGCAAGGCGCGTGTGATGGGGGCTCTGGAGCGAGTGGGCATGGCGCATCGCGTGCGGCACTATCCGTCGCAACTATCGGGAGGCCAGCAGCAACGTGTGGCTGTAGCCCGAGCGCTGGGAGGGAAGCCGTCCATTCTTCTGGCTGACGAGCCCACCGGAAATCTCGATTCGCGCAATGGCGACGCGGTGATGGAGTTGCTGCAAGAGCTTCATCGCGAAGGCGCGACGATCTGCATGGTGACGCACGATCCACGTTTCGCCAAGCACGCCCAACGCGAGGTCCATTTGTTCGACGGCAAAGTGGTGGCAGAGGAAGAGTTGGAGAAATTAATGGCGGATGTGCACGTATGATGACCTTGTGCAGGATGAGAAGGAGCGTACGCGCGGGACGGTTCAGACGGCTGCTAGCTTGGTTTCTCATGAGTCTCACGGCAACGGCATCGGCGCAGACAAACTCATCCGTTTCCTTCGAGATGCCGAAGTCGCGCAATCCTTTCAGCGCCTACTCGCCCAGTGAAGTGGCTGAGCCACAGTTGACGAATTCTCCCCTGCTGGGCCAATTAATCCGGGATGGCAAGCTGTACTTGTCGTTGAAAGACGCGATCCGGCTGGCGCTTGAGAACAATCTCGACCTGGCGATCGCCCGATATAATTTGCCGATCGCCAAGACGGACGTACTGCGCACAAAGGCCGGCGGATTTTTTCGCGGCGTGAACACTGGCGTGGTGCAAGGGACTCCGGGTGGCGGAGTTGGCGGTTTTGGCGAGGGGGCTCCTGGAGGAGGCGCTGGCGGCACGACCGGCGGCGCAGGCGGCGCGGGCGCGGGCGCGTCAGGCTTGGTGCAGTCGACTTTGGGTACTGGGACTCCAGTCGCTTCGTATGATCCCGCGATTACCGCTTCGGTTGGCGCAGAGCATCAAGCCAGTCCTCTGGCCAGTCTGCAGCCTTATGGGGTGCCTTTGCTGCAGCTTAACACCGGGCAAGCCAGCGTCACCTTTGCGCAGGCTTTTCCAACCGGAACCAGCGTTTCTATACAGTTCAACAACAGCCGCCAAACGACAAATAGCCCTTTATTCAATTTGTCTCCCGTTTTGTCTTCGATGTACCAGTTTTCAATTCAGCAGCAATTGCTTGCCGGGTTTGGCTTCGGTGCCAATCTGCGCTATCTGCGAATCGCAAATAACAACAAAAAGATTTCCGAGATCGCCTTCAAAGATCAAGCGATCGTTACGGTCACGCAGATCGAGAACATTTATTGGGACTTGGTCAATGCCTATGAACAGGCACAGGTAAGTGAACAATCATTGGCATTCGCGCAGCAGTCGCTGGATACTGCAAAGAAGCAGCTCGAACTGGAAAGCATCCCCGAGATGGATGTGTTGCGCGCCGAAGCCGAAGTCTCAAGGCGCGATCAGGATTTAACCATCGCAAGAACCACGCTGCAATTGCAGGAATTGCTGATTAAGAATGCGCTGACCAGGAGGCTTGACGACCCTGTGCTGGAAGCTGTGCCGGTGATTCCTCAGGACCGTCTGGAATCTACCCCGGCAGCGGCAAGGCAGGCCGTACAGGACCTTATCGCGCAGGCATTGCAGGATCGCACCGAACTCGCGGTGTCTGGCATCGATCTCGTAAACCGCCAGGTCAGCCGCAAGGCCGTGACGAACGCGTTGTTACCCTCGCTCTCCTTGGTGGGATTCTACGGAGGATCGGGATTGGCTGGGCCTCTGAATCCGATTTACAATCCGGTGCTGGCGGGAGCTCCGAACATATCGAGCGTCCCCACGAATTTCGCCGGAGCAATGGGGAGTGCGTTCAACAACTCCGCTCCGGACTACTACATCGGATTGAATCTCAACATTCCAATTCGAAATCGTGTTGCCAAAGCTGACCAGTACCGCTCCGAGCTGGAATACCGTCAAGCCGAGCTTCGCCGCGAGCAGTTGAAAAAGCAGATTCGGATTGAGGTACGGAACGCAGAGTATGCGCTGGAACAATCGCGTGCCAGAGTTGAATCAGCCCGCAAGGCAAGGGATCTGGCCGAACGCACATTCGAGATCACAAAGAAGGAACAAGAACTAGGATCGGGATCGAATTACCAGACCATGACAGCGCAGCGCGATCTTTCGGTGGCGGAACTGGACTTGGTTACTGCCGTGACGATCTACAGGAAGGCCGGAGTCGAACTTGATCGCGCAACCGGCGCAACTTTGGAACATAATGGCGTGCTGATTCAGGATGCGGTCAGCGGGACGGTTACCGCCTCGTCTCCATAACTCATGCCGACCTCGGCCAAACCGCAAGCTCTTCGCTCGCTCGACCCATCCGGCGTGTCTTCCTATCCCCACGAGAATCGCGCGCCCCGTATTCTAGCGGCTGACGACCAACCGCACATCCTCGAAGCTCTTCAATTGTTGCTTCATCCCCAGGGCTATCGCGTGGAGAACGCTAAGTCTCCCGCCGAGGTCAGGCAGGCGTTGGCGACGGACTCGTATGATGCGCTGCTGATCGATCTCAACTACACGCGGGATACCACTTCCGGTCGGGAAGGCTTGGACCTTCTTTCGGAAATCGTGGCGCTCGACAGCAATCTCCCGGTCATCGTTATGACCGCATGGGGCAATGTGGAACTGGCGGTCGAAGCCATGCGGCGTGGTGCGCGAGACTTCGTCCAAAAGCCTTGGGAGAACGAACGCCTCCTTGCCATTCTACGGACGCAAATCGAATTGCATCGTGCCCTCCAGCGCGCCGAGCGATTAGCCGCGGAGAACCGACTGCTTCAGGTTCAAGGCCGCCCGGAGTTCATCGCCGCGGCGGCTTCGATGCAGCCTGTCCTGGAGGCCCTGGCACGGGTCGGCCCATCCGACGCGAATGTCCTTATCACAGGCGAACACGGCAGTGGCAAAGAGGTTGTCGCGCAAACGCTGCACGCTCTATCTTCACGCGCCTCACGCCCGCTGGTGATCGTGAATACAGGCGCGTTGGCGGAGGGGCTATTCGAAAGCGAGCTTTTCGGCCACGTAAAGGGTGCCTTTACGGATGCGCGGACCGATCGCATCGGGCGCTTCGAGCTCGCCGACGGAGGCACGATTTTCCTGGACGAAATCGGAAATGTTCCCATCCGGCAACAAGCGAAATTACTGCGTGTGGTCGAATCCGGCGAGATCGAACGGCTGGGATCCTCGCGTTCGCGGAAGCTCGATGTGCGCGTAATTTCGGCCACCAATAGCGACCTTCAGGCTGCATGCTCCTCAGGGCAATTCCGGGAAGACCTCCTTTTTCGGCTGAACACGGTCGAGATCCATGTGCCGCCACTCCGCGAGCGCCACGAAGATATTCCGGCGCTCGCAATCCATTTTCTCCGGCGCTATGCGTCCCGCTATCGCCGCGAAATCGATGGATTCGACAGTGCTGCGCTGCAAGTCATGGCGCAATATTCCTGGCCGGGCAACGTTCGCGAACTCGAACACACGCTGGAGCGTGCCGTCCTGATGTGCCGCGGACGGGAGATTCAACCTGGGGATCTCAGCCTGAATCTGCAGCGACCACAGGCCCAGAATCTCGAAGAGCTAAGCCTGGAAGCGGTGGAGGCGATTCTGATCCGAAAGATGCTGCAACGCTTTGAGGGGAACATAAGCCAGGCCGCCGAAGCCTTGGGGCTAAGCCGAGGTGCGCTCTATCGACGCATGGAGAAGTATGGTCTCTAGCTCGCAGACCAGCGGCAAGGCAGAAAAGCGGAAAGTTCCTCGCAATCGGGTTCGCCTCCTCTACGAGCATCGCATCAGCCTCTACTCGCTACTCGTCGCCGTACCCGGAATTGCAGTCAGCGGCATTCTTATTTGGTTGCAGCCCTGGTCCACCGGATCGAAGGTGGCACTCTCGTTCGTCGAGTTATCGGTTTGGTGGATGCTGGCCCTGGCGCTACACAGGCAAACGGTTCGACCGTTGCAGACCCTGGCAAATGTAGTAGCGGCTCTTCGCGCAGAGGACTATTCCTTTCGAGCGCGCGGAGCCATTGCGGACGACGCGTTGGGAGAGCTTTCGCTTGAAGTCAACGCTTTGGCCGACCTGCTTGCGGATCAGCGAATCGGAGCCATCGAAGCAACTGCGCTCCTGCGGCGAGTTGTGGAAGAAATCGACGCTCCATTATTCGCATTTGACCCGGCCCGTGTGCTTCGAGTGGTGAATCCCGCGGGCGAAAGACTTCTTCAACAAGCTGCAATTCGCCTTCTGGGACGCACTGCCGACGAAATCGGGCTGGCCGATTGTCTCAGCGCGGCGAGTGAGGCACTGGTGGTTTTGCCAGCCAACAGTTCAAGCGCCCGCTGGTTGGTACGCCAAAGCAAGTTCCGGGAAATGGGTGTGCCGCACACTCTGGTTGTTCTGTCAGACGTCAGCCGAGCACTTCGGGAAGAAGAGCACAACGCATGGCAGCGGTTGATCCGAGTGCTTGGACACGAACTCAACAACTCGCTGGCTCCGATCAAATCGATCGCGGGGAGCTTGAGCGCTCTCCTCGCGGAGACCCAACTCAACCCCCAACACCGTCGCGACTTTGAACGGGGTCTGGCCATCATCGAAGCTCGAACCGCATCGCTCAACCGGTTTCTTCAAGCCTATCGACAATTGGCGCAGATGCCACCTCCCGCAATGAGGAGAGTCGCACTGCTCCCGATTGTGGAGCGGGTCGTTTTCCTCGAGACTCGGATGGCGGTGGCGATCTCTCGCGGCCCGGATGTCATGTTGATGGTGGATCCCGACCAGATCGAGCAGATGCTCATCAATCTCGTGCGCAATGCGGTCGAAGCAGCGCTTGAGCCGAGCCTGGGTGATGACCGTTCGAGCAACCCCACGAACGCCGTGGAGGTTCCGAATCCGCAGGTAACTTTGAATTGGGTGGTCGAAGATCAGAGCATTGTCTTGACAATCGACGATAACGGGCTGGGACTCCTGAATCCGAGCAACGCGTTTGTACCGTTCTATACGACCAAGCCCGCGGGAAGTGGTATTGGATTGGCGCTCTCGCGCCAGATCGTCGAAGCGCATGGAGGCTCGATTGAACTGTCTAACCTGAACGGGAAGAGAGGTTGCCACGCACGGGTGAGACTACCATGCAGCTAAAAGAATAGTGCCCGCAATCGGCATGCGGGCGGAATTCCAGTGTCGACCTCAATGATCGGAGACTTGAGATGACGTTCGAACAATTTGAAAACCCTGTTCAGGATTTGCGATATGGGCTACGACAACTCTGGCGCAGCCCGGGCTTTTCTTCTTTGGCAATTCTGTGCCTGACCTTGGGAATCGGCGCTAATACTGCGGTATTTAGTTGGATCGAAGGGATCCTATTCCGTCCGTACCCGGCAGTAGCCCACCAGGAAAGGCTGCTTGCCCTAGCCGGAACGGCGCGTGGCGAGACCGGTGCGACCCTAATTTCGTGGCCGGACTTCCTTGATTTGCAGAGAAGCTGCACCCTTTGTGACGCATTCTTCGTGAGCAAGATTACCAGCAGCACGCTGAATGTCGGTGAGCGCGCCGAGATCACGAGGGGCAGCATCGTCTCAGCAAATTATTTCGACACGATCGGCGTTCATCCCATTCTTGGTCGCGGCTTCGAGCCCGGCGAAGATGTAGGAAGCGACTCTCACCCTGTCGCAGTAATTAGCTATCAGCTTTGGCGCAACCGCTTCAAAAGCGATCCACAAATCGTCGGCAAGATGCAGCGGCTCAACAACGTTCCGCACACCATCATCGGTGTCGCGCCGGAGGGGTTTTATGGAACTTTCGTAGGCTGGGCGATGAATTTCTGGGTTCCGGCGTCAATGGAAGAAACTTTCGAAAGCGACGGATATAAACTCGAGGACCGCGGCGCGCGGTGGATTGAAGCCTACGTACGACTCAAGCCGGGGGTTACTCGCGCGCAGGCCCAGAAAGAAATCTCGGCAATCGCAACGCGCTTGGAGAACAACTACTCAGCCACGAACCGCGGACGGGGCATCAAGCTGTGGCCATTGTGGCAAACCCCTTTCAATCACGCCGGCACTCTGCTTCCCACACTCGAGATCATGCTCGCGGTGGGGGCGTTTGTTCTTCTCATCGCCTGCGCGAATGTGGGCAACCTGCTGCTAGTCAGGTCATTTGCCCGCCGCCGCGAAATGACAGTTCGGCTCGCCATCGGGGCCAGCCGCGCTCGTTTGTTGAAGCAACTTCTCACGGAAGGCCTGATCCTCTCGACGCTCGGGGCAGCCGGCGGACTCCTGGTCGCGTATTGGTGTCGGCACGCGCTCGTGCTGCTCCTCCCAGCGCGCTCCGGAGTATCGATGTACCTGCCTGGGGAAATCGACTGGCGTGTGATGTCGCTGAGTGCCGGTATTTGCTTGTTCGCCACGCTTATTGTCGGATTGGTTCCAGCCCTTCAAACGCGCAACCTCGATCTTGCTGGCGCCCTGAAAGCGGAGTCCTCGGGTGTGGTCGGCGCCCGGGGAACAGCGTGGGTGCGCTCGGGCCTGGTCGTCTTTCAGGTTTGTCTGAGCTTTGTTCTGCTGGTTGGAGCGGCACTGCTGCTGCAAAGCCTGCAAGAGATTCGAACCGCCGACCCGGGTTTCTCAACGACAAACGTGGTGCAGACCGGGGTGTCTTTGATCTCAGCTGGATACGACGTGCCGCGCGCCAAGACTTTTCAGGAGGAGCTGATTGCTCGCGTCAGGGTGCTGCCGGGCGTGGAGTCCGCCGCATTCGCCCGCGTGACCCCACTGGGCTATGGAACATACTCTTCTACCCCCATTGCGGTTGACGGCTACCAACCTCCACCGGAAGAGCAACCTGCTGTCGACTACAATCAAGTCAGTCCTGACTACTTTGCCACCTTAGGTATATCTCTGCTCTCCGGACGAGAATTCACGCGTGCCGATGACGAGAACGCACCGTTGGTTGCCATAGTGAATCAGACCATGGCTGCACGATACTGGCGCGGTCAGGATCCCATCGATCGGCGCCTTCAAGTTAAGGGCCGCTGGGTGCGAGTCATCGGTGTAGCCGCAGACTCCAAGTACGAGAGCATGCGCGAGAGTCCAAAGCCATTTTTCTATGTGCCGCTGCTGCAGGATTTCGTAAGAGGACCGTCCTTGTATATCCGCTCAGCCCAACCTCTGCAGAGCATTTCTGCCGCTCTGCTCCACGAAGTGCACGCACTGGACGGGAACCTTGCCCTTTACGAGACGATTACCCTTCAGGAACAGGTTGATCGCTCAACCTCGCCGCAGCTCGTGGCCGTAACCTTGGTTTCGATCTTAGGAGGATTGACGCTTCTCCTCGCTGCCGTCGGCCTGTATGGCGTGATGTCTTATTCCGTAGCGCAGTCCAACCGCGAGCTTGGGCTGCGCATGGCGCTTGGCGCCGGCGCGGCCAATCTGTTTCGTCGGGTGATTTCGCGCGGCTTGAGATTAAGTGCAGTCGGCGTCCTCTGCGGCGCGACTGCGGGACTTGCATTGACGCGACTATTAGGAACGCTTCTCTACAATGTCAGTCCGAACGACCCGCTGGCATTCGCATCGGCAGGGGCGGTGATGACGATCGCCTCAGTCGCAGCTTGTCTTCTGCCTGCCTGGCGCGCTACGCGTACCGATCCAGCCCGAGTGTTGCGAGAATGATCCTTACATGGTCGAGGTAGCCCGGCAGGTGTCTCGCGGTTTGCTTTCCTGCGGCTTGCTTTCTGCAAGATGGAGGCATCGTGGGCATCCTAAAGGAATCGTAGCCTGGTATAAGACGATTCACCAGCGATGGAGACATTGCTACGGTGCAAGACGGCAACCCGAACTCATCCGTGATCAGCCCCATTGGCTCGGTGGTATTCACGGTCGAGCAATGAGTTCGACGAGTCCGCCTCACCATTATCGGGCCCCTTCACTACTGCTGTTGCCGGGTATCGCCCGACTGCGATCGCTGGCTCTCGTCAAGAAATTGGGACCACCCTCGTCCGCCGCAAACTCTTCGTCGGGAGGAAGTGGCGAATCGTGTGAGGTCCGCTGCTACGCAGATGGTCCTCACTCCCAATTGCTTTGAGTCAAGCCTTGCTTATGACTGCTATAGTACGTCGAGACGTGTGAGACTTACGGCGACAGGCGTTCAATCGTGACCAACCCACTTGGTCCGCAGACTCGGTGGCCGCATTAAGGTCTGCATCACCACGCAATACTGTTCTGTTTTCTCGCGCAATCCGCGTAGTTGTTCCGATGTTGCATGAGGCGCAACTACATCAAAATGAAGTTGAATGCTCTCAAAGCCGACGGGCACGTCTTTTGATATGCCGAGGGTACCTCGGAGATCCAAATCTCCCTCCACCGTAACCGCAATGCGTTCGGTCGGTATCCCCATAGCCGCAGCCACCATCTGACACGTAATCTGCGCGCAAGCCGCCAGAGCCCCGAGCAAAAGGTCCCCGGAACAAGCGCCGGCGCCGGCGCCTCCGACTCCCTTGTGGGCCTCGGCTTGGTAGATGGCACGTCCGATATCGACCGAGCATGCCATCGGAACTTCCGTCTGCTCACCTTTCGCCCGGATTGTGATTCGCGACGCATTCGGATCATTGCGGTATTGGTCTTTTAGTGGCTTCTGAAGGGATCGGATATCCATCGCAACCTCGTTCCTATTATTCCGGCTATTCTTGGCGGTTTTCGACGAACCGCAAGAGCTTCGACCAGGCCGTCTTGAAGCTACTCCATTCGCATGGTAGCATCAGTGCTCATCCAGGCGGAGGCCCATGCCCAAGTTCGTCATCGAACGCGAAATTCCGGGAGCTGGTAAATTGTCCGACGCACAATTGCGGGAAGTTTCTCAAAAGTCGGTCAGCGTTCTGAGAGGAATGGGTCCGGAGATCCAGTGGTTGCATAGTTACGTAACCGGCGACAAGGTGTATTGCGTCTACCTCGCCCCGGACGAGGCAACCATCCATGAACACGCCAAGCGCGTCGGTCTTCCTGCCAATCGTATCTCCGCCGTACGCCGACTTCTTGATCCGACAAGCGCGGAGTAGAGCGCGGGCTGAACCCTTCCGCGCCATCCGGATCTTCGCCATCAGCGTCAGGTCGTGCGGACTCCCGCGCACTAACACGAGGGAGACGCAACCTCGGGCGCCAGCACCTCGTCGATAGCTTTCTCGATTGGTAAAGCCCAACCTTCTAACCAGGCAGCCGCGCCTACCGTATCGGCCAGCGCCTGCCGTGCCGGGTAAAGGCTTGCTTCCAGTTTGGTCTGTTCTGCCGGCGTGAGCGGAGCGCCAATATTTTGGCGCAGCGCGGCCGCTGCTGCCGCCAGTCGCAGCGAACGCTTGGCTTCGAGTTGAACAGCCGCTGCGCATGCGAAGCACTCCAGCAGGCGCGCAATTCCGCGTTTGTGATCCAGTTCCTGGAAAAGTTTTATGCTTTCCCGGTACATGGAGTGCGCTCTAGGATAATCCCCCTGTTCTCTCGCTAAGCTCCCCAGATCAGCGAGCGTGCCGGCAATGCCCCAGCGGTCATCGAGTTCCCGAAAAATTACCAGGCCCTGTTCGTACAACGTCCGCGCGGCCGCGGAATCACCCTGATCGCGAGCGACATCCCCTTGGTAGTTCGTCGACCAGGCGACGCCTGTCCGATCGCCCAATTCCCGGAAGATTGAGAGACACTCCGCGTATAGAGAGCGCGCGCGGGCATTGTCACCCTGCAATTTGACGACATTCGCCAGGTTACTGAGAGAACGAGCGACAGCCTTCTGGTCGTCCAACTCTCGCCATAGCACCATGCTTTCCTCGAGCAGAGAGCGCGCAACCGCCAGGTCTCCCCGGCCCCGAGCAATGACCGCCAACGCATTGAGAGAGACCGCTGCGCCCTGCTGGTCACGGAATTGACGCGCGATGCCTAGACTTTCCCCGATGAGCGCATCCGCCGAGGCATAATCTCCCTGCTCAACTGCGAGTACGCCCGCGGCAAAGAGCGCGCGCTCTCGCGCCTTCGTGGGAGCTGCCGCACTTGCGAGCCTCAGCAGTTTTCCCAGGCTGTCCCTTCCTTCGGCGAGATACTCGCGCGCCTCCCAAAACGGAAACAGGGCAGCGCCAAGACGCAGGCCCCACTCCGCATCCCCGCTTTCTGTCAGCCACTCAAGGCCTGCACGAAAATTGTCGTGTTCGAACGCGAAGCGTTCCAGCCATTCCGTCCCTTCCGCGCCGCTCTTCTCCGTAGTCTCCTCCTCTGCCAGCACCAGGCAGTAAGCGGCATGGGCGCGCTTCGTCAAGGCCTCCTCCCCGCTCGCCTGCAGTTTTTCCAGAGCGTACTCGCGAATCGTCTCCAACATCACGAACCGCGATTGGCAGTTCGCTTGTTCGACTTGTTGCACCAGGCTTTTGTCCACCATGGATGCCATGCCGTCGAGCAGGTCTAGATCGAGATCACCTTTGGTATCGCATACAGCCTCCACGCCTTCCAGATTGCATCCCACGAACACCGATAATCTTCGGAAAAGCTTTTGCTCAGGCGCGCTCAGCAGATCGTAGCTCCAATCCATGGCAGCGCGAAGCGTCTGCTGGCGCTGTGGTAGGTCCCGAGCGCCGCCCGTTAGCAGCTGCAACCGGCTCGCCAGTCGTGTCCGCATGGAAGAGGGTGAAAGAACTTTGACCCGGGCGGCTGCGAGCTCGATCGCGAGAGGCAGACCATCCAACCGGGAGCAAATCTCAGTGACGGCCGCCGCGTTTCCCTGGTTAAGTTCAAAATCTGGCTTGGCAGCGACGGCGCGTTGCACGAACAGCGCCACCGCAGGACACTGTGACAGGACGTCCACCGAAGGCGTGGACCGTGAATCCGGCAACCCAAGCGGCGGTACCGGAAATTCATGTTCTCCGTAAACGTGCAGCGCGGACCGACTGGTTACCAGGATTTTAAGATTGGCACCAACGGCCAGAAGTTCTGCTACGGTAGTCGCGGCCTTAGCCAGATGCTCGAAATTATCCAGCACGAGCAGCATGGGTTGGCGCAATGAATCCTGTAGATTCTTCTTGAGTATTTCGAGCGGCGACTGTCCTCCTGCCTCCCGGATTCCCAACGTCTGCAAAATCACGGAGGCGAGCAAGCCTGGATCGGCTACCGGGGAGAGCGGAACAAAATGAGTGCCACCCAGGAAACGCTCAACCAAGCCATTCGCCACCTGAAGCGCGAGACGTGTTTTGCCGATCCCGCCCGGACCTGTGACCGTGACCAGGCGGACATCCCGACGCAGCACGAGCTCTTTGGCAGCAGTTACTTCTTTCTCCCGCCCCACAAACCCGGTTCGCTGCACAGGAAGATTTATCGGGCGGGTCTCCACCTGCTTAACCGGCTTCTCCGAGAAGCGGTCGCGTATGGCTGCAAGTTCTCGCGCGAAAATAGAGACGTAACGTCCGGGGCGAGGGTTCAGCTTTACAGGCGCGGCATGGGCAACAGCCATGGATGGTTTTCCCGTTTCCCCCTTGAGTCGCTTTAGCTCCGAGCAAATATCGGCGCCCCGCTGGAATCGCTTGCCGCGGTCTTTTTCCAGCGCTCGGGCGATAATTATGTCCAGAGCGGCGGGTAAAGACCGGTTCACGCTGCTGGCAGCAGCTGGTCGTGCGTTCAGGATCGCATTCATCAGCACTACGCGATTCTTGCCAACGAAGGGCCGCTGGCCGGTGGCCATTTCGTAGAGCACTACACCCAGGGAAAACAGATCGCTGCGCCCATCAATCTCTTCTCCGCGCACTTGCTCAGGAGACATATAGGAAGTTGTGCCCGGAATAATACCGGCCAGGGTAAGCGCTTCTTCCTCGGACTGGTCTTCCACCGGGCGCACCTTGGCTAACCCGAAATCCAGGATCTTCACCCGTACATGGCCAATGATGAAAATGTTCCCGGGTTTTATGTCCCGGTGGATGATGCCCTTGGCATGGGCCGCTTCCAGGGCATCGGATGCCTGAATCCCAAAATCCAAAAGCTCGTCGGTTGAGATTGGCCCTTCGCAGATTCGCTCCTTCAAGCTTTTCCCTTCAAGCAACTCCATGACGATCACCGGCTGATGATCATATTCTTCCACCTCGTAGATGGTGCAGATGTTAGGGTGATTCAAGGAAGAGGCGACGCGTGCCTCGCGCTCAAACCGCTGGAGGGTTCGCTCGTCATGCGCCAGACTCTCGGGCAGGAATTTCAAAGCGACGCGGCGTCCCAAGCGGATATCTTCCGCTTCGTACACCACGCCCATTCCGCCGCTGCCTAGCTTGGCCAAGACGCGATAGTGTGAAATGGTCCGCCCGAGCACTGAATCGCCTGCTTCTCGCGCCTCAGTTTTGGCGATGGTCTGCGCCGCAACCCTGATAGCGGGTCGTTCTAGAAAACCGCCGAGGTTCCGGTGCGAGTCGAGGAGGGACCTTACTTCCTGTTCCAGTCCGGCATCGCCCGCACACAGCTGTCGCAGGAATTCGTCGCGCCGGTCGGGGGGCACTGCCAGTGCCGAGTGCAGCAACTCATCGACTCGCTTCCATCGTTCAGCATCCATCGCCGGCTCCGCCACCCATTTCCCGGTAAAGCCAAGTCCGAGCGGTGCCCCAGTCGCGCATCACTGTGACCGGCGACACCTTGAGCACTTCAGCTGTTTCCTCCACGCTCAAGCCGCCAAAAAAGCGCAGCTCAACCACCTGCGCCTTTCGCGGATCAATGCGGGCAAGCGCTTGCAAAGCATCGTCGAGCACGACCAGATCTTCATGCCGACCGCCCCCGAGCACCGCTGTGTCTTCCAGAGCAACGTGCTGGACGCCGCCACCACGTTTCAGGTTGTGGCGCCGTGCGTGGTCCACCAAAATCCGTCGCATGAGTTGCGCCGACACGGCGAAGAAGTGGGCACGGTTCTCCCAGCGCATGCGCTTGTAATCCACGAGCCGCAAGTAAGCTTCGTTGACTAGGGCAGTGGCTTGCAAACTGTGGCCGGCGCGCTCCCGCCTCAAGTAGTGCCCAGCGAGCCGGCGCAATTCGTCATATACGATCGGCGTCAGCTGATCGAGTGCCTTCTGATCCCCGTCGCTCCAGGCACGCAGCAGTGTGCTCACGTCACCCTCGCGCGACGTTATTACTGGATCGCTCACGTCCGATGCCCCCCAAAGCGCCCAAATCTCGCCAATTATAGCGAGATTGTCCGCCCCATCAAAGAAAGTTCCCACGAATGATAGTTCCGTCCCGCGGCTTACGCCTATTTAGGTGTACGGGCAAAAGACAGGTGCCCAACCCCTTCCGCGTACTTTGCGGAAAACTACATTTCGAGGAGAAAGTTATGACCACACGAATCACGAGTCTTATCCACACATCAACCACGAACATCCTTCGTTTGGCGTTGCTAAGTAGTCTAGTCACGGCGGCGCCACTTTTCGCAGCTGACAGTGCTGCGACCAACCATTCCGCTCACGAGCAAGCCGCGCCGGCCACGCTCATTCAACTCGTTCGCGCTGGCACGAAGCAGTACATTGACGTTAATGCCGCCACCGCAGCCGGCTACGGACCATTTCTAGGTTGCGTTGCCGGTACCGATCACGGAGCAATGGGCGTACACTACGTCAATGCTACGCTGTTGGGCAATCTAACCCTCGACCCCTCGCAACCGCAGGCCCTCATCTACGAGCCCGTCGATGGCAAGATGGTCCTCGTAGGCGTTGAGTTCATCCTGGACTCGGCGAGTTGGCTCGCGGCCAATAACAACACTTCTCCGGTGCTCGACGGGCAGGTTTTCAATTTCGTCGGCTTCCCCAATCGCTTCAGCATCAATTCATTCTTCGAACTGCACGTCTGGGCCTGGCGGGACAACCCCCAAGGTGCCTTCGTGGACTGGAACAATGGGGTGAGTTGCCAGGGCCAGTAGATCAATGGGAGACGTCTGCTCATGACCTGACCGGTCTTTTGTACCAGGTAGAGTGTTAGCGTGACGCTTCGTTGGACATTTGTCCGCAGTAGCTCCTGGGGTGTGGGGATGTGGGAACCGCGGAGCGGCTTTCCACATCTCCACCCAACTGGCCCATCTTTGGGCTGTTGCGAGTATGTGAGGCTGAGATCGAAATCAAATTATTCCCCAGTAAAAGACTAAGAAACGAGGTATTACCATGCCGAAGTTCGTTATCGAGAGAGATATTCCGGAAGCGGGCAGGCTGTCGTCCGAGCAACTGCAGGCGATATCACAGAAGTCGTGTGGAGTTTTACGAGAGATGGGTGCTCAGATTCAGTGGGTTCAGAGCTACGTTTCGGACGACAAAATCTACTGCATATACGTTGCCCCCGATGAAGACGCGGTACGAAAGCACGCCCAGCAGGGCGGTTTTCCGGCCAATCGAATCTCGCGAATTCGCTCGGTAATCGATCCGACAACTGCCGAGTAGCAGCGAGAGCGGTGTCGGTGTTTGAGAGCGAGCACGCCAGAATCAGCCTGACTTGCCTGGGGGGGGTTGGGAGCCTAAAAAGAGGACCACGAGATTTATGGCCCGCAAAGAAGGCCGGCTCCAGGGTGGCAGAACTCGCTCTGAGGGCGAGTGATTTGCGCTGATGTAAGCCTAGAACGAAATGGCTCCTCAGGTAGGACTCGAACCTACAACCCTTCGGTTAACAGCCGAATGCTCTGCCATTGAGCTACTGAGGAGTGNNGCTCCTCAGGTAGGACTCGAATCCGCGTGACAACGTAGTCTCAACAACTTAGATCGCGGCAGATGGCATCTTACGCGGCTAATTCAGCGTAATTCGGTGTTAACGGCACGGGAATGGCACGGACTTAGATAACCGCGACTCCCCACCCGATACGCTCGCACAGAATTGCCATGCGCTCGCGTTCATCAGGGGTCACGCGTCGCCTCCTTAGCTACTTACGCCAAACACGCACACCCCTGATTCGTTGTTCCGATAGATTTAACATTTAGCTTGTCCTGTAAGGATGGTCCGGCATCTGGACCTGGAATTCCTTGCCGCACATAAAGTGTGATGCCGGACAGAAGAGCCGTAAGGTCATACCCTACGTACAAGCCAAATAATCACCGCAATCACGATAATTGTTCCCACCACACCCATACCTAACATAGTTCCTCCTTGATGAACGGCTTTTCCGTTCGCGTTTCCTGTCTTTCCCGGTGCAACATCACCGCCAACTGGACCCGCTTAATCCCAGTAAAGTCCGATAGACTCGCTCGCACATACATCTTGTTGAGATATGCCTTCACTGTGCGTCGTGCCATCTTCAGTTCTTTTGCGATTTCAGCTTGATCGCACCCTTGCAGCAGCAACTCCGCAACCTCGTGCTCGCGTGGGGTCAACTTGGTCAAAAGATTGCTCACGAGTGAAATTAGACCCATCCCCTCTTGGGCTAACTGGAAATGCCACCACGTCTCAATTATGGGGTATCCGGATGAGTCTTGGCTGGTCAGGAACGCTCACAATTATGACGGAAAAAAGGCCAAACCCATGTGTGAGTCCGGCCTGGAGAGAGCTGAGTATCCCCGTATAGTAATGCGGTCGTAAGGGTCCGAACGGCGACTCTCCGCCACTAACCCATGACCGCATTCCGGTTCGGGAACTCACACAGGGTAACTGTTATTGGTTTTCAAGAGCTGGTCAGTTTTACACACTTCCGAGAAGAAACCTAACCTAGGAGCAGAAGCCCCATAGCGCCAACGAGTCCGCGGCACTCTGACATCCGCACCACAATGAACATTTACGGGGATGCGACAACAGAGGACATGCGCGGAGCCCACACAAAAGTTGTGCGGCTTGCGCTTAACGGCACGGAAAACGGCACGGATGGAGTCCTAACTAACTGAAAGAATGGCTCCTCAGGTAGGACTCGAACCTACAACCCTTCGGTTAACAGCCGAATGCTCTGCCATTGAGCTACTGAGGAGTGTATTGAAGCGCGACTAGAAGAGCACGCTTGCTGACACATCATAGCATTTTGCTGCGAACTCTGAAACCTGGGAGAACTGGTCTCGCAATTGGGAAATTGCTCGGAATTCGATGTCCAAGCGAGAACGAAAAGCCTTGAAACACTTCGTTTTCGAGGGCGGGGACGAGTAGATGCCTTGGTGCCAAAACGAGCTTAAGCACGGCGCGAACGACTCTTTGCCTTATTTTTTTCCTTGAATGCCGCTCCGCTGAAACACCAAAGCCCCGCCAGCGATCCGCCGGCGAACACCGACCACAGAGCTGTATTCGCCCAGGACGAATATTTTTCCAGACCGGTATGCGAGAGGTCCCAGGAGGTCAGCGGCCATACAATGATCACGTACACCCCCACCAGCACCATTACCGCCATCATCAAGACCAGCAACGCCATAACGCCGGCCGACAGGCTTTCAAACACCAGCATTCCCCAGTGCTGCTCTGTGCCGTCGTTGCCCGGTGTTTGCACTCGCGGTCTTTGGACAAGCGGAGACATGGTCCTCCAGTCAGGCATCCGCCCGGCCCCACGGTGCCGGATGCGATCTTGCAAGGTCCAGAATAGAGATCATCTCCATCGGGCCCAAGTTACTTTGGACACGCCAGCGCCTCGACAGTATCTTTGATTGTTCTATACTTGAGTTGTTACCACGGTGAAGGAGTTCACCGCTAACCGCTGTCTCAACGTTTAAACCGGAACAGCTGATGACTCCTGACAAGCGGATCACCCTTGTCGCGGAGTCATGGTACCGGCAACGATCCGCAGAATTGATATGACGTGTGGCTTCACGGAGAGGGAGCGAGAGTTGTGTCCCGACTGGTAGAGACTCTCGGGGCTTTTGCAAGAGCTTGCCGGGGAAAAACTCTTGCTTCGTGGGGTGTGCGCCCGGTGGTAGATATAGGGAAAGGCGGAGCCAATTGCTGAAATACATAATGGTTGGCATCGGAGGCGGTCTGGGGTCGATTTTGCGCTTCTGGCTGGGAACTTATATCGGCAGCAAAATGGGAACTCGTTTTCCCTACGGAACGTTTGTGGTTAATATCACGGGTTCGTTTCTGATTGGCTTGGTTCTTGCGTTGCTGACGGCGAGGACCCAATGGAGTGCCAACTGGCGATACCTGATCCCAATTGGCTTCATTGGTGGCTATACAACTTTTTCCAGCTTCGAGTTTGAGACGTTGCGAACGATGCAGGACGGACGGATAGGGCTGGGGCTGCTTTACGTGGCAACGAGCGTGATTGCTGGGTTGGTTGCCGTATGGGGTGGCATGATAGCAGGGAGGGCAATCGCATAAGGACTCTCATTTCGGTGATCGACACCGAGGAGAACATCAAGAAAGTGCTTCCGGCACTGGATGAAATGCTGCACGAAGGGCTGATTGCGGTGTCCGAAGTGGAGGTGTTCGCTACGTACACCAGGACGGGGTGCGCTCTCCAGCTTCGTAGGCAAGGGTGCGGATGGGGTTTCAGGACGGCGACTGCAGAGCGGCAACCAGGAGATAACGATGCGCTTAAAGGGGAAAGTTGCGATCATCACCGGCGCGGCGGCGGGAATCGGACGCGCCAGCGCAGTACTGTTCGCGCAAGAAGGGGCGGGCATTGCGGCGGTCGATCTTGATCGTGAAGGCAATGAAGCGCTGGCTTCGGAGATTCTGAAAGCGGGAGGCCGAGCCGTCGCGATTGCGGGCGATGTTTCCCAAGCGGCGGATGTGCAGCGGATCGTACGGCAAACCCGCGAGCACTTCCGGACGCTGGACATCCTTTTCAATAATGCAGGGATTGTGATGAAGGGCAAGATTCACGAGACCACGGAAGAGGAATGGGATCGCACCGCGGCCATCAACGTCAAGAGCATGTACTTGCTCTGCCACGAAGTGGTGCCGATTTTTCTTGAGCAGGGCAGTGGAGTAATCCTGAACACGTCGTCGGCGACAGCGTTGCGCAGCGTGGCTGATCGTGTGGCTTACAGCACATCGAAAGGGGCGGTGCTTGCACTGACTCGCAGCATGGCGCTCGATTACGCGAAGAACAGTATCCGGGTGAACTGCCTGTGTCCCGGAACGATCGATACTCCTTCGCTGGGGCGGCGCCTGTCGGCGTTCGCCGATCCCGCGGAAGCGAGAAGGCAATTCATCGCGCGGCAGCCCATGGGACGGCTGGGAACTGCCGATGAAGTGGCCCAGGCTGCCTTGTATCTGGTATCGGACGAAGCCGCCTTTGTCACCGGCACGGCGTTGTCGATTGACGGAGGCTCTGCGATCTAGTTTTCTTTCTTCTCCGTTTCTTTCGGCAGCGCCTTTTCGATAGGCTTGCGGGGCAGCATCTGATCTCGCATGGCTGCGTCGTACACAAAGCCGGCGACGATGACGCTGATCTGCTTGAGATCTTCGGGCTGCAGCCGGTCGTACACGTCCATGTTGGAATGATGCGTGCGCGACTCGTACTCGATGGGATCCTGGATGAACTGGAATCCCGGAATACCGACGGCGTCGAAGGATTGATGGTCGGTGCCGCCGGTGTTGCGCATGGTGAGCGTGTTCATGCCCAGATCCTTGAACGGCTTCATCCAGGCTTCAAAGATGGGAGCTACCGCCTCGTTTTCCTGGAGGTATACGCCGCGAATCTTGCCGGTGCCATTGTCCACGTTGAAATAGGCGGAGACTTTCGCCTGCTCGGGTTTCACCGTGACCTCTCCAGCTTCGCGCCGCAGCAGCGTTGGCATGTCTTTCATTCCCGGCTCATCCATGCGCGGACGCGCCCCGAAATGATGCTCCACATAACCTTGCGACCCGAGCAGCCCTTCTTCTTCACCGCTCCACAAGCCGATGCGGATGGTGCGGCGCGGCTGGATGTCGAGCGCCTTCAGGATGCGAACCGCTTCCATCATGACGATGGTTCCGGCGCCGTTGTCGGTGGCTCCGGTGCCGGCGTGCCAGGAATCCAGGTGTGCGCCCAGCATCACGACTTCGTCTTTCTTGTCGGTGCCGGGAATTTCGGCGATGGTATCGTACTGCATGGGATCATCGTCATAGAAAGTGTTGGCGATGTTGAGTTCGAGCGACACGTCTTTCTTCTGTTGCAACAGCCGCGCGATGCGGGTCCACTGTTCCACCGCCATGACGAGTTGAGGAACGGTCGTAGTCTCGCCCGGCTTATAAGATCCGCCCGATTGCACAAACACGGTTCCGCCGCCGGAAGTTACCCGGTAGTGGTCGATGACGGCCAAAACTTTTTCGTCGGCGAAGAACTGGTTCAAGTCCTTGGTGAACTGCTGGCGCTTCACAAAATCGGCGAAGCGAAACGGAGGATGCTCGCCGGGAATCTGGTAATCGGCGAGCTTGGCGAGATCATCGTCGCTCAAGCGCTTGTAAGGAGCTTCGCTGATCGGTTTCACGTCCGGGTCGGCCCCGAAGATCACAATCATGCCGGCAAGCTTGCCTTTATATTTGTCGAAATCTTTCTTATCGTCGATGGTCACACGAATGCATTTGCCCTGCATCACACCGTTCGTTCCCGGGGTCCACGCTTTTGCGTAGACGAGCATTGGCGCCACATCGGGCGAGGTCATGCGAACGTTCACGTATTGGTTGGCCCAGCCACGTCCGAACGGTCCCCAAGGCTCGAGGTGAGCGTTGGAGAGCCCCATCGCGGTTAGCTGGTCGCGCGTCCACTCATTGGCGCGCTTCATGTTCGGAGAACCGGTCAGTCGCTCACCGATGGAGTCCATCAATCCCGTGGCGAACTCCATCACCTGGGAATTGTGGAAACCTTCGTAGCGGATTCGGCCTGTGGTTTCCAAATCCACTTTTTCTTGGGACCATGCCAGCGTAGCCAACGACGCGCCCAAAACGAGTAGACAGACCAGTCGTACGAACCGTTTCATGAACAGCTCCTAAAGAGGAATGACGGAGCAAAACCGCGATTATACAGCACGGCCTCGGTCATCGAGGCCGGTGGTTCCGGCGGGTAGTGGGTCAGTTTGAATTCTAGGCTCTCGCGTCGTACGAGAATCCGTGGCATCATAGAGCCATGCCGAAACGCTCCTCCGGCCGGAAGCGCGATTTTATGCAGGTTGCCCGCGAGGTAGTAGAGCAGGCAATCGGCGAACAAATGGACGGAAGCCCCCTCGAAAAGCCAGTTGATCCCAGAAATCCTCACTTCGTAGCCATCGGCAGGGCCGGTGGAAGGAAAGGCGGCAACGCTAGAGCGGGCAAACTCTCGCCGAAACGCCGTTCCGCCATCGCTAAGAAGGCGGCGGAAGCCCGATGGGGCAAGAGCTAGGCCCCAAAGTCCCCAGGGGGTAGGATGTAATTCGGACGTATTCCACCCCCCTTGCCAGTATTCGGTTGATCTGCCCACCCCCCTAGGCGTATGATCCCATGTGAGGTTCACTTGCATGGCAATTGATCTAGCAGCACTCGACGCGAAAATTAGAAAACTCCAGATGATTCGGCAGCTTGCTTCCGACCCGGATGTGGCGTCACTTCTTTCCGATATCGTGAGCGGCAACGGGATCGCCGCGCAAAAGCCCCAAACGCCGCCAGTAGAGCGCAAAGGCGTGCGTTATGAAGTTCTCAAGTTTGTGTCGGGGCCTACGGAGGTCGGTCAGGCCAATCAGGATCGGACGGCGAGGCAGATCACCGACATGATGGAGAGGGCAAAGTATGATTTCAACTCAAAGAATCATGCGGACACGGTGAGGGAATCGTTGCGCTCTCTGGAGAAAGAAGGCCTTGTGAAAAAGGTGGGAATCAGCCCGGAGGACGGTGCAGCCCTCTGGCGCAGGACGATATGAAGCCCAGAAATAAAAACGGGCCGCACACAAGCGGCCCGCCACTGAAAGGGCTTTCACAGGCTCCCCCAGCCCGAAAGGGTTAAGGAGAGAAAGGAGGGCCACCATGCATATTATGGTGTTCCTCGCAATCGAAAACGCGTCAACGTTTTCGATTGTGCTAGTAGGTGTTCCGCTCGCGCTCACGCGCGGCGGAGCATCACTGGCCCCTCTACGCTTCGGATCATAGCGCACGATCCCCATTGCCCGTCCAGTGGCTTTTTCAAGCTCAACTGGCGGCGCGGGTAGTCCCGTAGCGGGCCATCCCCCTGCCGCGTCAATGCGGTTTTTGCTTGACATTCCCCATGCTCAAGCATATAGTTCAGTTTATGAATCGGCTTACAAAAGAGCAGCAGGCAAGGGTCGTCGGGGCGCTGGTCGAGGGAAACAGCATCCGCGCCACGGTACGAATGACGGGCGTTGCCAAAAACACAGTCGTAAAGTTGCTGGTCGATTTAGCCGATGCCTGTGTCGGCTACCACGACCGGAACGTCCGAAATCTGCGCGTGCGCCGCTTGCAGTGCGACGAAATTTGGAACTTCGTGGGTGCGAAGGCTAAGAACGCCAGACCGGAAAAGAAGGCTGAGGGCTGGGGCGATACCTGGACTTGGACGGCGTTGGACGCAGACACAAAACTCTGCGTGAGCTACCTAATGGGTGGACGGGACGCGGTCTGGGCGGGCGAGTTCCTAGATGACTGTGCCAGCCGTATCAGCAACCGTGTCCGGGTCCAGATCACGACGGACGGTCACAAGGCATACTTAGAGGCTGTCGAGGGTGCCTTTGGTGCGGACGTTGACTACGCGCAATTGCAGAAAATTTACGGTGCTCCTGCTGAGGATCACAAGCGCTATTCCCCTGCGACCTGCATCGGGTGCGATATGAAGGTCGTGAGCGGGAATCCTGACCCAAGGCATGTGAGCACCAGCTTTGTAGAGCGGCAGAATCTATCCATGCGGATGAGCATTCGGCGCTTTACTCGCCTGACGAACGCTTTCTCCAAGAAGGTCGAAAATCACGCCGCCGCCGTCGCCCTGTGGTTTATGTACTACAATTTCTGCCGCGTGCACCAGACTATCCGTGTGACCCCCGCGATGGAAGCCGGGCTGTCGAATCACGTGTGGGCCCTAGACGAGCTGCTTTCGCTTTTAGATTCAAACTGACCCACTACCTTCCGGCGGGCTCTTTTATTCCCCGGCTGGAAATCTGTATCGAGTTGCCCGCTGGATCCTTTGCATTAGAGAACTCGAACCCATCTGCCTCGTGAACCACGCCGAACTTCAATCCATCTTTTTCCTTCGCGTCTTAAAGGCCCGGACTTTGGCGATTCCGAATACAAGCTTAATGGCCGCCCCACTTTTCTGCGCCGCGCTTGCTTTATGCAGCGCAATTGTGCAGCCGCCTTGGGGGCCATCCAGTTCAAGCCAGCCGCTCGTACCACCTGGAAGTGGACGCATGCCGAAATGGCGTTCGTAAAAGGCGGCAACTCTAGGGAGATCTCTCACGTAGAGGATGATGCGACTAATCCGTGGCGCACCCACAGTAGAAGGTTTTTCTATCATGGAGTCAAAATATACAGGATCCCCACAAAAGATCTAGCGGGCTGTTTCGATAGTGAAACTCGCGGCACGTGGAGTGGTCTGCGAGACAGATTAGCTTTTATTAGCGTATTTGGATGCCACCGTTGTCACATCACTGTTTTTTCGTGGAAGTCTCTTTGCCGGCGTCGGGCTTCTCGGTTTCACTCTTGCGTTCTTCTAGTTTTTCCTTGTCCTTCTTCTCTTCTCCTTCAGCGGAGGGCTTTGCGTCTTTCTCGTCGTCGGTGGCCTTGGGGATGTATTGCACAATGAGCGAGACGCGGCGGTTGGAGGGGTCGAGCGGGTTGTCGAGTTTTCGCAGGCGCTGATCGGCAAATCCACGGACCTGAGTGATCTGATCCGCGCGGACTCCGTTGGCCTGCATGAGGCGGCGGGCAGCGTTGGCGCGGTCGGTGGAAAGCTCCCAGTTGCTGTAGTTTCCTGAGGTGGCGTAGGGCTTGGAGTCGGTATGGCCCTCGATTGAGATTTTGTTCGGCAGCTTGCCCAGTTCTTGGGCCAGTGTGATGAGCAGATCGCGCCCGTCGCCGTTTAGCTTCGGGCTGCCGCTGTCGAAGAAAGTTCCGGAAGCGGATTCCATCAGTTCGATGCGCAAGCCCTCGGCGGTGACTGTCATCTCGACGTGGCTCTTAAGTTTTTCGAAGTCGTTCATCTCGCGGATCTTTTGTTCGAGTTGATCCTTCAGCTTGGGCATGTCGTCTTTGGTGAGAGTGAAATTCTCACCAGCACCCGCATTGACAGTTCCTTTCTTTTCGGCGGTGCCGTTAGGATCTCTGAAGTAGCCGCCCACTGCCTCCTGAACCGGTTTGCTGCTGCTGAGCAGCCACAAGACGATGAACAGAGACATCATGGCGGTGACGAAATCGGCATAGGCGACCTTCCACGCGCCGCCGTGGTGGCCGCCGTGGCCGCCTTTTTTCTTGAGAATGATGATGGGACGAGTCTTATCCATGGGGTGTAATCCTGCCTGGTACGCTATCCGGACGCGGCTGCGGCAGCAGCGTCGGGTGCGGCTGCGTCCTCGGAAGCTCCTTTGTTGCGACAGGCTGCCTCCACTTCTTTGAATGATGGGCGCACATGACCCGGCACGGCTCGCCGTGCCACCTCCACTGCCATGATGGGGGCGGTGCCTTTCAGGAAAGATACGATGAGAACACGCAAAACATAGAGGAAGGCGTGCTCGTCGTCGGCAATCTTTACCATGTTGGCTGCGATGGGGCCAATCAACCCGTAACAGAGCAGGATTCCCAGGAACGTGCCCACCAGCGCGGCCGCGACTTTTTTCCCAATTTCTTCCGGTGGGCCGCCCAATGCGCCCATGGTAATCACGATGCCCAGCACGGCAGCCACAATGCCCAGTCCCGGCAAGGAATCCGCCATGCTGTTGAGCGCCGTAGTGGGCAGAGAGGCCTGATGATGATGAACCTCGAGATCAAGATCCAGCATTTGATCGAGATCGAAAGCATCCACGCCGGTGATGGCCATGCGCAGCGAATCGCACACAAAATCGCGCACGTGGTGGTTCTTGAAAACGGCTGGCCCCTTGGAGAACAAGGGACTCTTGTCGGGCTCTTCCACGTCACTTTCGAGCGCCATCAACCCATCTTTGCGGGCCTTGTTTAGCAAGTCATACATCATCTTCAGGGAATCGATGTAGGCCTTTTTGGTGTACTTGGAACCGCCGAAAACGCCGCCGATTCCCCCGGCAATTTGCTTGAGAATGTGAAGCGGATTGGCGATGAGAACGGTGCCGATGGCTGCCCCGAGGATGGTGACGAGTTCCGCCGGCTGAATGAGCACGCGAAGATTCCCGTGCTCCATCAGGTAGCCGGCCACCACGCAGCCGAAAACCACGACAATGCCGATGATCGCGAACATAAGTTAGCTCATCCAGCTCAACTCCGTGACGATCGATCGCCAGAGGCTGCGGTGGCGCGAACCGACAACGCGACTTGCTCGTCGCTGAACGCGGGCTGCGCTCGCTGCAGAAGCGATTCGACGGTATCGCCGGCCCGAGCGCTGGTGCAGCCAATCGAAATCGCCACTGACAAATTTTCTCCCCACCAGCGAATGGTTGCACTCGCCATCATCCTGAGCATTCGCTGGGTGACGGCTTGCAGCGCTTCCTCGCTGCACCCCATCAAGATGGCCAGGAATTGGCCATCACTCCAGGAGCCAACAAAGTCGTTGGGCCAAACCGTATTTCTCAGGGTCCGGGCCAGCACCTGCAGGATGGATCTGGCCGCGCCCTGGCCATAACTGGACCGAAATTGGCCAAGATCATGGACCTGCAGGCAAACGATGCCAAAAGGAATGTGAACCTCGGTGAACGTGCCCAGCGTCTCGCGCAGGTGCGACTGCATGACTGCCTGATTCGGCAATCCAGTCACGTCGTCGAGCCAGCCGTGTTCTTGCATGCTGCGGTTGTTCGGGTCCACATCGGCTAAGGCGAACTCGCCTTCGAAAGTCTGGATGATGCCGATGATCGAGCCGCGCTTATCCCGCAGCGGAATTGCCCAGCTGCGCACTGGAATCCGATGTCCTGACTTGTGGTGAATAAAACTCATGGCTTCCACCGGCTTAGCCTCATGCAGCGCCGTCGCCATGGGGCATTTCTCGGTACACATTTCACAACTGTTCTGGTCGCAATGCAGAAGGATGTTTTCCGCGCAGGAGTGACCCAACACATCGATCCGCGCATAGCCAGTGATCTGTTCCGCCCCGTCACTCCAAAAGACAATCTTCTTCTGCAGGTCGAGCACGCTAACGCCGATCTGCAGCCCATCGAGGATGTCGCGATAAGTTTCGGGGTCTTGAAAGGCTGGCATGTTCGCTTCCGAAGAACGCTCGCTGGTTTGTCCATCGGCAAGGAAGCGGGTTGACTTCAGAGGGCAGGAGAGTTGGCGAGCCGGGAGTAATGCACAAAAAAGGCTGGCGAACCTCTGGTTTTCAGGACCTTAGGTCACATAGCACTTCGGGGGTGGCCCAGTAGCACGGTAGTGCCATTTGCAGAAACCCGTTCAGAGTTTAAGTTCGTCGGTGAGCAGTTCTGGGGGAGGGCTGCCCGGGCGCCCTGATCTCGAAAGAGATCAGGGCGTTCGTTATTTTGGGGCAATCGCGGGACCCCCGAAGTGCTGCGGCAAGTTCAGCCGCTGGATCAGTTGGTCGAAATGGTGAAGTTGACGGTGATCTTGGCCTGGGTTTCGACCGCCTCGCTGCCTTGGTAGTGCGGCTTGAAGTGCCATTGCCGAACGGCGTCCTCGGCAGCGGAGGCCAGAATGTGCGGGCCGCTGACCAGGCGCAGGTTTTGGATGACTCCGTCCCTGCCAATCAGGGCTTGCAGAATTACCGAGCCTTGCACCTTCATTTGCCGCGCCAGCAGCGGATAATTGGGCTGCACTGGGCTGGTCACGATCTCAGACGTATCGGTGGACATCTGCACGCGCTCAGCGGCGTTGCTGGGGACATTCGCCGCGATCTCCGCATCGTTGGTGGCGTCAACGTCTGTAGCGGGTTGCGGTGGTGTGCCGGGCTGGAGGTCCACGCGCACGGAGGTGCTACCTGGCCGGATAGTGCGACGCGTGTCGCCCGCGACAACCTCGACTTCCAGAGGAGGCAAGACCGTCCGAGTGGTTGCCACTGCCGGCAGCACCACAGTTTGTGAGGCGGGAGTGTCGGTTGCCCGCGCTGCCTCCTTATCGGTTTTGAGCAGGGCTTTGTGCCTCAATTTCGCTGCCCGCGCCGGCTTGGCCACCATAGCGGGTTCCGACGACGGAGCGGCTATGGCGGCGGGTGAACTCTCGAACAACGGGTCCGATTCCGCTTCCTGGGTATCCGGGAACCAGAAATCGCGGTCATGCCAAAGCACGATGCCCAGGGCCAGAAGAAGGAGGCAGAGCGATCCCAGCATCAGCCCCCGCTGCCTGGGGTCTTCAGTCCCATTCTTTCGCGGCTCTGCCGCCAAAGGTTGGTCGGATTTCGGCAGAATGGTCTCTAGACTGGACATGCGGGAACTCGGACTTCCGTATCTGGGGCTGTCGGTCCTAAATCTGACGAACCGGGAACTCCCCGAGGGGCTGGCTCTTCCTCTAGTATGCCCCGAAACCCCCGGTAAAGGCTAGCAAAAGGTACGTTCTAGGTGGACGCCGCCGCGTTATGATTCTCAAACTGGGCCGGGAGCGCAACCTTGCCGTTACGAAACTTTCGCGAGTCTCGTGAATCCCATGGCTGCGGGCCGGATGTATCTTAGAGGTCAATTCATGAAGAAAGATGATCGCAAATGAACGACCGCAAGATAAATGATCGAAAAGTAGATGAAAAAAAGTTCCGGCAAATGGGCCGGCGGGAATTGCTCAAGCTGACGCCTGTGCTGGCGCTGGGCGCATTCGCCATTCCAAGCCTGCAGGAAGGGTTGCTCAAGAAGGGGCTGGGTTTCAGCGACTGGGCTTCGGCGCGGCTTTTCCGCTCCGGCCATCTGGCGACTACCTTCGACAACGCCGACTTGACTCCCTTCGCGAAGTTTCCCATCAACGGCTACGACGTCGACGATCCTGGAGTGATCTTCGAAAACTGGACTCTGACCGTCAGCGGAGCAGTCAAGAAACCTGGGGAATACACGCTGACCCAGGTGCAGGCTCTGCCGCGCTTTCGGCAGAACACTCGCCACATTTGTGTTGAAGGATGGGATGTGATTGGACGGTTCGGTGGCGCGCGCCTTTCGGACTTCCTGCAATTGGTTGGCGCCGATCCTGCCGCGCGCTTCATTACGGTGAATTGCGCCGACGATTACTACGAGTCCCTGGATATGGCGACCGCGCTGCATCCGCAAACTTTGCTGTGTTACGAGATGTACGAGCAGCCGCTGACGCGCCAGCACGGCGCGCCCCTGCGGCTGACTATTCCTACCAAGATTGGTTACAAACAGGCCAAATACTTGACGGATCTGAAAGTCACGCACGTGTTGGAAAAAGTTGGCTACTGGGAAGACCAGGGCTATTCGTGGTTTTATGGGCTGTAGCGCCAGCGTCTCGCCGGCTTTAGCGGGCGCGTATTGTTCCAGGCAAATGGCGGCGAGACGCCGCCATGGCCTGCCCTGAGCCTTACGAAGAGACAGCCGCCGAAACGGCGGCGCTACGAGGTTACTCATGAGCGGTGCGGTTATCGAAATCATTCAACCTAAAGGCAAGAACGCCGAGGGCGAAGAGGAAGCGCCCGTGGTCGTGGCTCGCGCCGTCTACGAGCATCCGTTTGTGGTGCGGCTGTGCCACTGGCTGAATACGGTCTCGCTGTTTGTGATGGTCGGCAGCGGTCTGCAGATTTTTCGCGCCTTTCCCAGCTTCGGCGCGAAGATTCCGCAGAAGGACTTGCTGCATTGGCCGAGAGCGTTCGCGATTGGCGGCTGGCTGGGCGGAGGGTTGCAGTGGCATCTCACCTTCATGTGGATCTACATCGCTACCGGCCTCTTCTATCTTGGCTATCAGATTTTCAGCGGGAACTACCGGCAAGTACTATTCACCCACCGAGATATTCCGGGGGTGTGGCCGATGGTGAAGCACTACTTTTTTTTCGGACCGAAGCCGCCGGTTCGCGAGGCCTACAATCCTCTGCAGAAACACGCTTACACCACTGCAATCGGGCTTGGCGTTCTCTCAGTGCTCACCGGTCTCGTGGTGTGGAAGCCGATTCAGTTCTCCTGGCTGGCGTGGATGA
>PMSQ01000212.1:0-57422 GCA_003168355.1 Acidobacteriaceae bacterium
GCGTTCGACTTGACGTGCTTGCAGACCTTCCAGGCAAACAGGAGCGCGCGGGTTTCGTCAGGCGTGGGCGGGCGCTGGGTGACGACTTTGAGGTCAACGTCTTGCAAAGGGCGGCAGTCGGCATCTTGCAGCAGGATTCCGCCGGAAACGTTTTTGAGAATCCATTTCTGCGGCGCGGCTGCGACTTCGACGAGACGAAGATTTTTCTTGGTGGCGAAGCGGGCTTTGGCAGCTTCGTCGAACGCGGGGGCGGCGATCACTTCGAGAAAAAGCTTGTGCATTTCGTTGGCGGCTTCGCCGTCGATGAGACGGTTGACGCCGATCACGCCGCCAAACGCCGAGACCGGATCGCATTCGAGAGCGCGCTGGTAGGCCTCGGCGAGAGTCTTGCCAGTCGCGGCGCCGGAAGGGTTGGTGTGCTTGATGATGGCGCAGACGGGATCGTCGAACTCCTGAGCCAAGTCCCAGGCGGCTTGCAGATCGACGATGTTGTTGTAGGAAAGTTCTTTGCCTTGGATCTGGCGCGCATTGGCGACGCCCGTGCCAGAGCCGTCCGAATACATGGCGGCCTTCTGGTGCGGGTTCTCGCCGTAGCGCAGGTCGAGGGTTTTCTGGAATGAAAGGCGCAGAATTTGCGGGAGGACTTCGGCTTTGTTTTGGGCTTGCAGATGAAAATCGGCAGGAATAGAGATGAGTTCGAGAGTGGATGCGATCGCTGAATCATAGGCAGCGGTGGTGGCGAAGGCCTTCTGTGCCAGGCGCCATTTGGTTTCGAGCGAGAGTGAGCCGCCGTTGCCGGAGATTTCTTCGGCGATGGCTTGATAATCTGCCGGAGACGTGACGACGGCGACATCGTGAAAATTCTTGGCGGCGGAGCGGATCATGGAGGGTCCGCCGATGTCGATGTTCTCGATTAATTCTTCGAAAGCCACGCCGGGCTTGGCGGCGGTTTTCTCGAAGGCGTAGAGATTCACCACGACCATGTCGATCGGCTGAATGCCGTGCTCGGCGACGGCGGCGGTGTGCGCGGGATTCTCGCGGCGATGCAGGATGCCGCCGTGCACCTTGGGATGCAGCGTCTTGACCCGCCCGTCGAGCATTTCAGGAAAGCCGGTGAGTTCCGAGATGTCTTTGACGGCGATGCCGGAATCGCGCAGCAGCTTGGCCGTGCCTCCGGTGGAGATGAGTTCGACGCCAAGGCTGGAGAGCTGGCGCGCGAAGTCCACGAGGCCGGTTTTATCGGTGACGCTGAGGATGGCGCGCTGGATGCGGGAAATGCTGCGGGACATGTCTGCCTCGGATATGAAGGATGAGTGCGGAGCGACCGAAGATTCTATCAGCAAACCGAAGTGGTCATTTGTGTCTGGCGATTTGGTCGGCATTTCATCTCGAGCCGCTATTGGTAAGAATGCATCATTTGACTGTAGCGATAGAATCATGCCGTGCACGAAGCCCTTCAGCACTTTGTCCTGCTATTGTCCGCTGCAGTTTTTTCGGCAGTGGGCTGGCTCATGGCCCACCATCCAGAACGAACGTATCGGTTGTTCACGTTTGGAATACGACCCGAAAACAGGATATTGGTCGGCTTCTGCAGAGTTTGCGGTTGGGTCTTTACCGTCGTTTTTGCGGCCGGAGCCCTGCTGCATCTCGGTCTTATGGCCCGTGATTTGCTCCGGTAACGTGGCTTCGGCGTCTCAGATTAACCACCAGAGACACAGAAGAGTGCGAGAAATCTAGATCGGACCCCGTATGGTTTTGGATCATGTCCGAGGACGGATGGCGAACGACCAACGACTAACGGCCAATGACATCTTTTACGCTTTCGCCTTAGCCTTCAGCTTGACATGACCGTCGTTGAGTTCGACGGAGAATTCGACGTCCTCGCAGTGATATTGCTTGCGGATCTCTGCAGTCTTTTTCTGCACGAAGGTGGAGAAGGAATCGAGATTGCCGGAGACATTTTCTCCCGCCTTCTTTTTGGCCGCGACCAGAGTGTTGTACAGGCGCTCGACCTGCTCGTGCTCGGTTTTATCCGCGGCGGTGTGCAGGGTGAACGGCTGCGAGGTGACTGCGGGCGCGGCGGCGGCGGCCGTGCCGTGACTTAATCCGTAGACCGGGTTGTGGTGAGGCTTGTGCTCCTCAGCCTCCGGGCGGACTCCCTGCACGGCTAATAGCGCATCCTGCGGGCGGCGGTAGCCTTCCTCGCGGATGCGTGATTTCTTGCGCCACAGATCGCTGTAGATGGCATAGCGCTGGGCCATTTCGTTGTAGCGGAAGCGTTGGGAGAAGCTCATGCGTCCGCCGTCGGAAAACTTGCGCAGCAGGGAGAGCACCTTCCACTCGATATCGGTGGGAGGCCGTTTGGTCGGATTGCTGAAAAAAACTTCGTACTCGATCTTGAGCCGCCGGAGCTGGGTCTCGAGCACGTTCAGTTCTTCATCGGTGGTCACTAGGGATCTCCAGTCAACAGTGTAGTGAGAAGGCACTGCGGCGGCGAGGTGCCCGGTGGTCACCGAGGTCATGGTACGAAAGTAATTCAGCTCTTAAGCTCTTAGCCTTTAGCTCTTAGCTCAACCCCACGAAGGATTCCGCGGATGAGAACCGCGCCGGGTTGTTTGAACGCGTCGATAGAGAAAAGAAGGCTGGATATGCGACAACGGCGGGCAGGTCGGGCTTGAGCTAAAGGCTTAAGAGCTAATGGCTAAAAGCTTACTTCGCAGAGTTTGACGCCATCTTCTTGACCATGGCCAGGACCAGCTTGCGGTCACTGTCATTGAGGTTGGTGGCGTAGCGGCGGACTTGGCTGAGGAAGCGGACTTCGTCATCGGAGAGTTGCGGCAGTCCCTTGGAGCCGTTGTTGTGGCCGGATTCGGAGAAGAACTGGGAGAGCGCAATCTCCATGGCGCCGGCAATTTTTGAAAGCGTGTCGAGCGAGGGAATGGTGTGGCCGTTCTCTACGCGCGACAGGTAGCAGCGCAGCAGGCCGGTGCGCTTCTCGATGTCNNGACATAGTAACCAGATCGGCATTTTCTGGCAAGGGGAAATTAGTGCCATATCCCAAACCACTTTCTTGCCACTACTTGACAAGGCGTGGCACGGTCGCTTGTACAATGTGAAAGAAATAATCTCCGCGCGGCTGCATGGGCGCGACGCTTGACGGGTTAGTTGTTTCGGGTAGTGCCGGTATTACTTTTTCAAGGTCCCCGCCAGAAAACTGACGGTGCGTTGCCAGGCATCGGCGGCATCGGCAGCGCGATATCCGTCTTTATTGTTCGGATTTTCGAAGGCATGGCCGGCATCGTCGTAGATCTTGATGTCGATCTTTTTGCTCAACTGCTTCATGGACGCCGCGAATTTGTGCACGTCATCGGGGGTGATGCCACGATCTTGCCCGCCGAACAGTCCGAGGATGGGAGCGTTGATTTTCCTGAGCGCGTCCGGGTCGGTGGCGAGATGGCCGTAGTTGATGACATCCGCGGCGAGCGTTGGCTCCTGGAGCGCCACGTCGAGCGAGTAGCCGCCGCCCATGCACCAGCCGATTGCGCCGATGCGGTCTTTCCTGACGTTGGGCTGCGATTGGAGATATTCAAAAGCGGCGTGCAAGTCGCGCCGGGCACGGTCTTCCGGAACTCCGCGCATCAATTCGTGAGCCATGTCGGGCGTCGTGGCAACTCTGCCGCGATACAAGTCGATCGCGAGAGCCACGTAGCCTTGCTCGGCCAGCTTTGAGGCTTGATCCTTCACCCAATCGTTAAGGCCCCAGTACTCGTGGATGACGATGATCGCGGGAAATGGTCCCTTGCCGGGAGGCGTGTAGAGCACGGCCTGCACGGTCTCGTCGCCGCTTTTGTAGGAAACGTCTTTACCGTCGGCAGCAAAGCACGTCGAAGAGAATGCAGAGGCGAACAGCACAGTGAGCAGAACTACGATTTTTTGCTTCATGGATTTTTTCCTGTTGAGCTGAGACTTGGCTAACGCAGGCAGAGCCCGCGGTCACAATTCCAACTCCATGTACATGGCGCCTGCGATCGGATTCGGGCGGTAGGGAGCGATCTGCTTGAACCCGAGCTTGCGGTACATTGCAACCGCATCTTTCATCACCGGCTCGACGGTATCGAGGCGCATGCGCTGGTAGCCGATCTCGCGCGCCTCGGCGATGATTCGCCCGGCCAGGGCGCGTCCGAGCCCTTTGCCGCGAAACTGCGGACGCAGGTACAGGCGCTTCATTTCGCAGATGGCAGGGTCCAGCTTGTGGAGCGCGACGCACGCTGCAAGCTGACCTTCGAATTCTGCCAGCAACAGGCGGCCCTCCGGAGGGGCGTAGTCGCCCGGAAGTTCGGCGAGTTCTTTGTCGAAGTTCTGAAAGCAGAGGCTGAAGCCGAGGGACTGCGCGTACTCCAGAAATAGTTCACGGGCTTGCGCGACCTGGCCGGGCGATTCGGTTTGAGTCAACGTCAAACCCTTTACCACAGGGGACACGTAGGTCACTGGGTAATTCGGGGCGACGGATGGATCGGCCTTCATTTTCTCTGCTCCGTGTCCTTTATGGTTGAGGGCTTGGGCCCTAGCCCATCAGCATGCCGCCGTTCACGTTCAGCACGTGGCCAGTAATGTAGGAGGCCTCGTCCGACGCGAGAAAGGCGACTGCACTGGCTACATCGTCGGGCGATCCGACGCGGCCGAGCGGAATCTGTTTAGCGGCGGTTTGCTTGAACTCGTCGCCGAGAACCTCCGTCATAGCGGTTTCGATGAAGCCGGGAGCCACGGCGTTGCAGGTAATGTTGCGCGATCCCAGCTCGCGCGCAATGGCCATGGTCAGTCCGATCAGCCCGGCTTTCGACGCCGAGTAGTTCGCCTGCCCCGCCTGCCCCATCTGTCCGAAGACGCTGGCGATGTTGATGATGCGTCCCCAGCGCTGCTTGAGCATGGAACTCGAGACCTGCTGGATACAGAGATACGCGGAGGTGAGGTTAGTTTGCAGGACGGCATCCCAGTCGGCGCGCTTCATGCGCATAACGAGCTGGTCGCGGGTGATGCCGGCATTGTTGACGAGTATGTCGACCTTGCCGAATTGGGCGATGGCCGCTTTGATCGCCGATTTAATCTGCTCTTCGTCGGTGACGTCGAGAGCGAAAGCCGCCGCTTTGCCGCCCGCTGCCGTGAGTTCGTTCACGAGTTCGTTCAATTTTTCTTGATTGCGCGCGGCGACGGCGACTGCCGCGCCTTCTGTGGCGAGCTTCAGCGCACAGGCTCGTCCAATGCCTTGCGATGCGCCGGTGACGAACGCCACTCGTCCGGAAAGGGACATCAGATTCTCCCGATGATTGCTGCGATTTTCTTCTTAAAAGTCTTTACGCTGGAACGTGGAATTATACCCGCAGCGGCGCCGGAAGCAGATAGCGCAGGTCGAGGCCTAACGGGCGAGCACCAGTCCGACAACGCCAAGCAGAACCGCAATCATGAAGGTATGACAGCCGTGCTGGTGGGGATCGAGTACAACCAGGCAACGGGGATCGGTTGTGATGCGCGTCAAGAACGGGATGATCAGCATGACGAACGAAGTCCACAGAGCCCACCGTTCGCCTCGGCGAACGGGCACAAGCACCAGCACGATGCCGGCGACTGCTACCGTGCAGGCCAGCGCTACCGGTCAGGGCGCCGCATAGGCTGCGAGCATCGCCGGGTCGAGATGCGGATGCGCCCGTGCGTACGCCGGCGCTGCCAGCGACATGTACTACAGCAGCAGGTACGCCACCACAACCAAGCCAACGCCAACCTTTCTCATAGGCTGAGAGTTTACATCTCCCGCGCAAGTCGAGCGGTGATTTCTCCAACGGTTTGCACATTGCACATTGTTCGTCCGCCGATTAACATTCGAAGACTCCTATGTCTCAAACTGTAACGAATGATGTGATGACCATGCCCGAGCCTTCCAACCAGAAATCTTCCTTGTCCGATTCGGTTGCGGGGGGCTCCGGACACAGGTCTACGCAAAGGGCTTCATCCGCCGAGCATCCGGCGATTCTTGAACAGGTGCCTTCCGAAGCGCCCTCCACCGAAGTCTTCGCAGTCTATGGCGTCGAGCCGGAGATTCAGGCCTATGCCATGGCTAAGTATTCGCGCTCGGCGCTGTCGATGAAAGAGTCGCTGCGCGAGATCAGCGCGCAGAAGGCGGAAAAGTTTCTCAACACGTTTTACTTCCAGTACGGTCACCGCTCGATTGCCGACCTGGCGCATATTGCGCTGGCGGTTGAGAGGCTCTCGATTCTGGCTGCGATTGAACTGGCCGACGAACAGCGCTGGGACGGCCAGGAGCGCTCGACCCGCTATCAGGATTTCAAGAAGAGCGGATATTACGTGCCCGACTTTGGTTCGGACGACGAAGCGCGCGCGCTTTACTGCGGGACGCTGGATTTTCTCTTTGCCGAGTACGAAGCGCTCTCCGCACACATGACGCAGCATCTGATCAGCATCACGCCCAAGCCTGCTGACATGAAGCAGGAGGCGTACGAACGAACGCTGAAGGCGCGGGCATTCGACATTACGCGCTACCTGCTGCCGCTGGCCACGAATACTTCGCTGGGTGAAATAGTCAACGCGCGCACGCTGGAAACGCAGGTGGCGCATCTGCTCTCGCATACACATAAGGAAGTCCGGCATCTCGGGGAGTCGCTGAAGAAGGCGGCGACTTCGGCTGCGTACAACGTGAACGCCGAATCTTTGCGCGATTTGGTGGAGGAGATTCGCAAGATGAGTCCGGAGTTGGGTGTGCGCGCCGAGCAGGAATTGCTGCACGAGGTTCGGGTCGCGCCCACGCTGGTTAAGTATGCGGACCCGAATCCCTATGAAATGGAAACGCGCCGCGAGTTGCGGCAGGCGGCGCGCGAGCTGATGAAGAGCGAGCAGCTTGCGCCCTCGAAAGCGATTGTCGATTTGCTAGATGAAGAGCCGCTCGAAGTTGAAATCGCGACTACGCTCTTGTACGAGCACTGCCACTTCTCTTATCGCCAGGTGCGGCAGGCGTTGCAGGTTTCGGGCGAGAGGTTCCGGCGGGAGATCATCGACCTCGGCCTGCGGCATCGCGGCAAGCACGACGAAATGCTGCGCGGATTCCGTGCCGGCCAGCAGTTCCGCTTCGACATCCTGATGGATACGGGCGGCTTTCGCGACATGCACCGTCACCGGCGCTGCATCCAGGTGATGCAGGGGTTCACCACGCAGCACGGCTACGAGATGCTGCTCGATGTGGAAGATGCGGGAATGCGCGGCCGCTTCGAGGCTGCCATGCGGCGCACGCAGACCGCGGTGGAGAATCTGGCCCAGTGCGGCACGCCCGAAGCGGAAGAGAATTCGCAGTACGCAATTCCGCTGGCCTATCGCAAGCGCGCCCTGTTCAAGATGGACTTCGCCGAGGCTGTTTACATCTCCGAACTGCGCACCACGCCGGCAGGGCATGTTTCCTACCGCAACGTGGCCTATGCGATGTATGAGGCCGTGGCGCGGAAGTATCCGGCGCTGGCTAAGTATTTTCGCGTGCACGATGTTACTGCGCCGGTGGATTTGCTGCAGAGATAAGAAACAGTTGGCCACCACTCTCTCGCCCTACAGCAGGGACACGCCGCGGGAGATGCCTGCAAGCATGGGGCTGCTTGAGGGAGCGGCCGAGAAGAAGGACTAAGTCAGCTCCGCCGCCACTTGGCGAATCAAGCCCAAGATGTATTTCTCCTGCTCGACCGCTAGACTTGGTATCGGGACATGGCGGAACACAGGCTGGCCCGACCCGTCCACCGTGAGCAACTCCATCCCGCTATCACCCAGTGTTATCTGAGAAATGAAGTGCGCCCTCCGCGCCAGCGTCCTGGGCCGATCCTGCAGCGCAGGATGGCCAGCCGCAGCTACCCTAAAATCCCGGATATGGCCTAGAGGCTTCAAGTCGGGCTCCGACAACCCGAGCGATACACTGAGGTTGACGATTGCGTCTTGCTGGATCGCGAAGGCCTGCATCACACCATTAGGTACGGAGGTATCGCTCGCCGAGTTCACGTTGTTGCAGCTTAGGCTCTAGCTTCGAGGCTGTGGCGACGAATGCCAAAATGGCGTGGTGGGTATCCTCAAGGGCATCCATCGATGCACACAAAGTGTTCCAGCTATCTGTGGACGCGACGTCGTATACGCGCTTGATCTCTACTGAGTCGCGGAGGCGCTGCATCTCTTCGAAGAACTCGTCCATAGGCTTATTTAGGCTTATTCTAATTTAGGCTTATTCTAACGAGTCTTGTTTCGCTAGGGCTCGGAGCGGGACACAGCGCTCGTTTTCCTCGACGTCCCGCGATTTGTAGCAATCTCTAGATTTATCTTGATCCTGCCAGTCCACGCAGCTAGAATGTAACTCAGAGGCACCCATGCCGCGCACCGTCAAGATCGCTCCGGAAATTGATGCCAAGCTTTATGAGGAGCTCGTCTCCGTGGCCAAGGAGAACGGGCAGTCGCAGCGATTCGTGCTGGAACGGGCGCTGGAGCATTACCTGCACAACGTGGTCCCTTCGCAGCGCATGGTGAGGCCGGAGGTGATGGCCGCCTATCGCCGGTCCAACGAGAAGTATCGTGAGTTGTACAAGAAACTGGCCAAGTAAATGGCCGAGCGCGGCTACCTAACCGTGGCTGAAGTCATCGCCATCCACCATTACCAGATTGAGGAATACGGTGGCGAGCACGGGATGCTGAATCAGGGCGCATTGGAAGCTGCGGTTTTCCGTCCTCAGACGGGCTACTACAATGACCTGAGCGAAGAGGCGGCCGCCCTGCTGGAGTCGCTGGTCAATAATCACGCATTTCTGGATGGCAACAAACGGGTCGGGTTTGCCGCCGCTCACACGTTTCTCCTGGTGAACGGATTCGATCTGGACGTCACCAGCAAGGCTGCCTTCGAGTTCATGATGAAATCGATGTCTGAAGGCAAGTTCCGCTTCGCGCTGCTTCACGAGTGGATTGCAGCGCATCTCGTTCCCCCTCCTGGATAGATTTCGCGGGCAGAAGTGCCCGCGCCACACAACCTATTGCCCATTTCGGAACGATTTCCACTGTTAATTATTAAGATTCGCCTTTTATTCGCTTCGATCTGTATGTATAATTCGGCCAGATTAGTTTTGATTTCAGTTCGGCGATCTTACAAGGAGCCACACTCCCATGGCGGATGAACGGGGCAAGGCAATTGAGCTGGCGGTTTCGCAGATTGAAAAGCAGTTTGGCAAAGGGTCGATTATGCGGTTGGGGTCAAAGGAAGCGATCGTCCCCATCGCGGTGATCTCGACCGGCGCGATCTCGTTTGACGCGGCGCTGGGCGTGGGCGGCTTTCCGCGCGGGCGCGTGGTGGAAGTGTTCGGACCGGAGTCTTCCGGCAAGACCACCATCACGCTGCAAGTGATCGCCGAGGCGCAGAAGGCCGGCGGCATGGCCGCGTTTGTGGACGCTGAACACGCGCTCGATCCCGGCTACGCCAAGAAACTGGGCGTCGACGTGGACAACCTACTGGTTTCGCAGCCTGACTATGGCGAACAAGCGCTTGAGATCACCGAAGCGCTGGTACGCTCGAACGCTATCGACGTGCTGGTGGTGGATTCGGTGGCGGCGCTGGTGCCCAAGGCCGAACTCGACGGCGAAATGGGAGACAGCCATATGGGGTTGCAGGCGCGGTTGATGTCGCAGGCACTGCGGAAGCTGACGGGAACGGTTTCCAAGTCGCGTACCTGTCTGATCTTCATCAACCAGATCCGGGAAAAAATTGGCGTAATGTTTGGCAATCCGGAGACCACCACGGGCGGCCGCGCGCTGAAGTTTTACTCTTCGGTGCGCGTGGATATTCGGCGCATCGCAGCCATTAAAGATGGCGACGTGGTGACCGGGTCGCGCACCCGCGTGAAGGTGGTGAAGAACAAAGTGGCGGCACCGTTCCGCGAGGCCGAGTTCGATATTCTGTATGGTGAAGGAATTTCTCGCGAAGGCGACCTGCTTGATATCGCGGTGAACAACAACATTCTCGAGAAGTCCGGATCGTGGTTTAGCTACAAGGGCGAGCGCATCGGCCAGGGCCGCGAAAACGCCCGCCAGTTCCTCAAGGACAACAAGGACACCATGGCCAAACTCGACACGGAAGTGCGCAAGGCGCTGGGATTGATTGCGACTCCGACTCCGGCGCAACCCGCACCAGTGGCAGCGCAGGCTCCGCCGCAAGGCGCACGAGTCACAACCATGCCGAGCGCTCTTCCGGAGCAGGCGCGAGTGCCGATAGCGGCGAAGCGCTAGAGTGGATTGTGTGGCACGCGGGCAAGAGTGCCCGCGCCACACGAGCATCGTTCGGACCGTCATTCCCGATTGCCATCCCCACTCCCGCCCGCATAGAATCTTCTATTCAGCCCCGCCTGTTCTGTGAGGACTATTGCATAAGGGTATCGCTATGTATCCCGGCTCGTTTGATCCGCCCACCAACGGGCACCTCGATCTGATGGAGCGGGGGGCCAAGATTTTTGAGGAGTTAGTGGTCGCTATTCTGCGCAACTCGGAGAAGAGTCCGATGTTCAGTGTGGCCGAGCGACTGGAGATGCTGCGGGCACTCACGGGGGATCTGAAGAATGTGCGCATCGATACTTTCGACGGGCTGATGGTCGAATACGCGAAATCCCTGGGGGCAACCTGTATTTTGCGCGGCATCCGGGCCATCAGCGACTACGAATATGAGTTGCAGATGGCTCTGATGAACCGCAAGCTCGAACCCACACTGGAGACCGTCTTCATGATGCCCGCGGACAAGTACTCCTACGTGAGTTCGCGCCTGGTGCGCGAAGTGGCGCAGGCAGGCGGCCCGGTGAAAGGGTTGGTTCCGGCAATAGTCGAGCAAAAGCTCCGCGAGAAACTCGATCCTGCCTACGCGCTACGGGATGCGCGCATGATTGAGGTCCTGGGCAAGAGAGATTTGGACAGGAAAGAAAAGAAGAGGAAAAAGAAACCATGACCACGGCAACCACGGAAGCGCTGCGACTCACCGACCGGATCAACCGCATCGAGCCCTCGGCCACGATGGCCGTGGTGGCAGAAGCCGACAAACTGCGCGCGCAGGGCATCGACGTGGTCGACTTTGGCGCCGGCGAGCCGCATTTCTCAACGCCGCAGCACATCAAGGACGCAGCCATCGCAGCCATTCAGGGCAACTTTACGAAGTACACGGCGGTCCCGGGCACGCCCGAGTTGCGCGACGCGATCGTGCACCGTCATGCGGTGGATTTCGATTCTAATTACCGCCGGGAAGAAGTCATCGCCTCGACGGGCGGCAAGAATGCGCTGTTCAACGCTGTTCAGGTGCTCGTGGATCACGGCGATGAAGTGATTTTGCCTGTGCCTTACTGGGTTTCGTTCAAGGATATTGTGCGGTATGCCGGCGGCCAGTGTGTGTGGCTGGAGTCGGACGAGTCGCAAGGCTTCCGGGTTACGGCGGAGATGGTTGCTAGGCTGATAACGGCGCGGACCAAGGTGATCATTCTGAATTCGCCCTCGAATCCCTCGGGCGCGGTGATGAGTGCGGAGGACCTTACGGAAGTCGTCCGATTAGCCCACGAGCGCGGAATCTGGGTGCTCTCCGACGAGTGTTACGTCTACCTGAATTACACCGGAAAAACTTTTTCCGTGGGTTCGCTGCGCGAGTTTCGAGAGCGTGTCGTAGTCCTGGGTTCACTTTCGAAAACTTACGCCATGACGGGCTGGCGCCTGGGTTACGCGCTGGGCCCGGCAGCGATCGTAAGTGCGATGTCGAAGTTGCAGAGCCAGTCGACCTCGAATCCGACGTCGATTGTGCAAAAAGCGGCGGTGGCGGCCCTGAAGGGACCGCAGGAATGCATCGAAGAAATGCGGCGCGAATATATCGAACTCCGCGACCACGTGGTGAAGGGCTTGCGCTCGATCCCAGGTGTGACCTGCACGCTGCCGGAGGGCGCATTCTATGCCTACCCCAACATCTCGGCGTTTCTGGGACGCGGCAATGTGAAGTCGGCGTCAGACCTGGCGGGAAGGCTGCTCAGGGAGGCGCACGTGGCCACTGTGCCGGGAGAAGGATTCGGCACCAGCGAGCATATTCGCGTCTCCTACGCGATTTCGAAAACGGGCTTGGATCGTGGGCTGGAACGCATGCGCAAATTCTTTGCGGCGTAGTAGGCACGGGTTGAGTTGGAGTGATTCCAGGGTGATGATGAGTTCGGCAAAGGCCGTTCCGTCAGTGAGCGGCCTTATTCTTTGCATGCCGTTCCCTATAGATCATCTTTCTGAAGACCATTATGGTCATGCGTAATTTATATCCGCTCTTGATGCTTCCAAAATTCGACCCGCGGCCGTGGGGCACGCATGATCTGTCGCCGATTTATCCCAATCGGCAGTTCGAGGAAAAAATTGGCGAAGCATGGCTCACGGGCGACGATTGCCAAATTGCCAACGGTTCGCTCGCGGGGCAAACGCTCGCACAAGTCAGCGAGAAGTTTCAGCGGGAGCTTGTGGGCGACGCAGCGCGCGATGCCGAGCGGTTTCCCTTGCTGCTGAAGTTTCTTTTCCCGCATGAGAAACTTTCGGTGCAGGTTCATCCCGATGACGAGCAGGCTCGCCGCGTCGGTCAACCGTGGGGCAAGACCGAGTGCTGGTATGTGGCGCACGCCAAGCCGGGTGCGCAGATCGGCTTGGGATTGAAACAGGGAGTGACGGTTGCACAATTGAAAGACGCCATCCAGGAGAAACACGCCGAAGAAGTGCTGAACTGGGTCAGCGTGTATACCGGTGACATGATTTATGTCGCCGGCGGCACTGTGCACACGTTGGGGCCTGGATCGATGATTGTCGAGACTCAGCAACAGTCGGACACCACGTATCGTTTATATGATTACGGACGGCCACGCGAACTGCATCTGAAAGAAGGCCTGGCTGCGGTAAAGTTGAACGTCGCGTCAGGAAAAGTGCTGAGACCGGCACCACGGCAGATTTCTGGAAGCCACAATCGGCAGGCTGCACTGGTGGCTGCTCCTTACTTTGTTGTGGATATGTTCGAGATGAAGGACGCGCAGGAACTGAGCACGCGCGACGACTCCGGCAAGAGTTCGGCGCAGATCCTGGTGGCGGTGGAGGGATGCGGCGTAGTGGAAGCGGCCGGAGCGGACCCCGTCACTATGGCGAAGGGCGATGCAGTGGTAGTTCCCGCGTCGGTGGAGAAGTTTATCGTGCGACCGCAGTGGACGCTGGAATTTCTGAGAGCGCGTGTGCCGGGCGCGGCGCTACCCGAACCGGAAACACGAAGATAGAAAGTGGCATCCGACAAACGTGGCTAAGACCTCAAACTTCTATCCTGTGATCCTCGCCGGCGGCCGCGGCACGCGTTTTTGGCCCCTCAGCCGGAAGAAACGCGCCAAGCAGTTGCTCGTGCTGGACGGGAAGCGAACCATGATACAGCAGACGGTGGCGCGGTTGTTGCCGCTGGCTCCCCGGCAGCGATTTTGGATCATCACCAACGACGATCTTCGTCCTGCGATCTTGCAGCAGCTTCCCAAGCTGCCGAAGCCACAGGTGCTCGCCGAACCGTTGGGGCGCAACACGGCGCCGGCGATCGGACTCGCCGCTTTTCTTCTGTTGCGCGAGCATCCCGAAGCGGTGATTGGAATGTTTCCCTCCGACCATGTGATCGCCGATGAGAAAAGCTACCGTGCGACTATCGAACGCGCCGTAGAAATCGCCGCCGCAGGCGAGAATATTGTGGTACTCGGCATTCGCCCTAGCCGCGCGGAGATCGGGTACGGCTACATTGAGGCTGGCAGCAACTTCAGGGGCGACGTTCTTCGCGTGCGCCGCTTCACCGAGAAGCCCGACGCGGAGAAGGCTGCTGCCTTTGTGGCTGCGGGAAACTATTTCTGGAACAGTGGGATGTTTTTGTGGGGCGCTCGCACGCTAGCCAACGCGCTGCGCGAACATCTTCCGAAGACCGCGTTGCTGTTGGAAGAGATCGCGGCCGCCTTCGGCACGCGCAGATTCGCGGCGACCTTCCGCAAGCTATATCCCAAGTGCGAGAACATCAGCATCGACTATGCGGTGCTGGAACCGCGCTCGGCTAAGGGCGAGCAGGCCAGCAACCTCTTTTGTCTTCCAGCGGATTTCGGCTGGAACGATCTGGGCTCATGGACCGCGCTGCACGAGCATCACACGGCGAAGAGCCGTCCGCCCGAGGGCAACCTTGTAACCAGCGCAGGCGTATTTTTTCTGAATGCGCGCGGAAATTACGTGCATGCACCGGGCAAGTTTGTCGCGGCCGTGGGTGTGAGCGACCTCGTCGTGGTCGAAACCGGGGATGCGTTGTTAATCACGACCCGGCAGCACGCGCAGGACGTCGGCAAAGTGGTGAAGCATCTGGACGAGAAGAAACTGCACAAGCTGGTATGAGTCGTTGGCCGCTGGTCGTTCGTCGTGGGCCGGCATGGCACCATGCGGCTTTCCGCGAACGGCTAACGACCAGAGACTAACGACGATCTTCTTTATTATGGTTCAAGAAATTAAGTTCGGCACGGACGGTTGGCGCGGCATCATCGCCGACGACTTTACCTTCGATAACGTGCGCCGGGTCGCCGGCGCAATTGCTTCCTACGTGTTGAAGTATGAGGACTGGCAGCACGGTGTAATCGTCGGCTACGACACGCGTTTCGCCTCGCAACGCGCGGCGCAAGTTGCAGCCGAAGTGATCGCTGTGGCGGGCATCCCGGTGAAGCTGGCCAACGATTACACGCCCACCCCAGCCGTGTCCTATGCGGTGAAAGCGAATGGCGCCGCTGGCGGAGTGATGGTCACCTCCAGCCATAACCCGTGGAATTGGAACGGAGTGAAGTTCAAAGGGAAGTTTGGTGGGTCCGCCACGCCCGCCATCATGAAGAGGATTGAAGAAGAGTTGCGAGCTGGGGCGATGCCGCAAGGGTCGAAGGCGACCATCGAAGAGGCTGACCTCAAGGCACCATACATCGCTGCGGTTTGCCGTTTTGCCGACATGGATCTGATTGGCAAGACGAAGTTCAAGTTCGCCATCGACTCGATGTACGGTTCCGGCCGGGAAATTCTTGCTGGAATCTTCCACAAACACGGGGTTCAGCACGTCACGATTCGCCAGGAAGTGAACCCGCTGTTTCCCGACATCAATCCCGAACCCATTCAGCCGCATATCGCGCTCTTGCAACAAACAGTCGTCAAAGAGAAGTGCGACGCAGGACTGGCCACTGATGGCGATGCCGACCGCATTGGCGCGGTTGCGGAAGATGGCAGCTTCGTGGATTCACATAAAATATTCTGCGTGCTGCTGCGCTGGCTGCTGGTGCGCAAGAAGTGGTCCGGAGATGTGGTACGCGCCTTCAACACCACCCGCATGCTCGATCGCATCGCCGCCAAGTACGGCCGTAAGATTTACGAAACGCAGATCGGATTCAAGTACATCGCTGACCTGATGATGGAGCACGACATTCTGATCGGCGGCGAGGAGTCCGGCGGCATCGGCTACTCGCGTTTTCTGCCGGAGCGCGATGGTGTGCTGAATTGCCTGTTGCTGGCCAATGTGATGGCGGAGGAAGGCAAGCCGCTGGGCCAACTGGTTGCGGACCTGCAACGCGAGTTCGGCCCGCATTATTACGGCAGGCGCGATCTGCACATTCCGGAAGAGATGAAGCAGAGCGCAATTCAACGGGCGCGGGCCGACGGCACGCAGAGCCTGGGACGCCATCGCGTGGTGAAGAAAGAAAACCTTGATGGCATCAAGTTTTTTCTCGACGCGCCGACGAACGGCAACGGAGCGGAAGCCTGGATTCTGTTCCGCGCTTCGGGGACGGAGCCGCTGCTGCGCCTTTACGCAGAAGCTGCATCCCCGGAGTTGGTGGACGAAATCCTGACAGCCGCGGAGAGCTTTGTTAGGAACTAAGAACGGCGGTTAAAGGCCGATTATCGAGCCTAATATCCCACATTTGACGCAGCGGTAATGCGATACTTCTCATTGAGCATGGCTTTTGCCGCAAACACATCTCCGACCCAAGACTCGCCTGAGGCGCGCCGTTACAACAAGGTGCTCCGATGGCTGGGTCTCTCCGATTTTGTCGTGGGCTCCGCTTTCCTGATTCTTCTGCTGATCACGGGCTGGACGGGTTGGTTGCGCGATCTTGCCCTGCGCCGGGGATTTCAGAACTACGCGCTGGCGGTCTTTGTCTATTTATTTTTCCTGCTCCTCATCAGCAAAGCGCTGGGCTTTGGCTTTGACTACTACGGATTCCGGCTGGAGCGAACGTTCCAACTCTCCACGCAAAAACTTCGCTCCTGGCTATGGGATGAAGCCAAGGGATTTCTGGTGGGGCTGGTGCTGGCCGGGATTGTGGTGGAGTTGCTGTATTTCATGATTCGCCAATCCCCGCAGCACTGGTGGCTCATCACGTGGGCTCTGTTCATGGGGCTGTTCATCGTTTTGGCCCAACTCGCTCCGGTGGTGTTGCTTCCGATCTTCTACAAGTTCGAACCGCTGGACAACGAAGACCTACGGCGAAGGTTGGTTCAACTGAGCGAGCATGCGGGCACGCGAGTGCGTGGAGTTTATCGCTGGAAGCTTTCAGAAAAGAGCAAGAAAGCGAATGCGGCTCTCACTGGATTGGGCGGCACGAGGCGGATCATTCTGGCCGATACCCTGCTGGACAATTACGCTCCTGAGGAAATCGAGGCGGTGCTCGCCCACGAACTTGGCCATCACGTGCACAAACACATTCTGAAGAGCATTCTGGTGCAGGCCGGAACCACCTTGCTCGGTTTCTGGGTGGCGAACTGGGTACTTCACTACGCGGTCGACCGACACATGTTCGAGGAGCTTTCCGATTTCGCCAACCTGCCCTTACTGGCCCTTACGGCAACTGCGCTCTCACTCCTGCTAATGCCGGCTCTCAATGCCTACTCGCGCTACAACGAACGGCAGGCCGACCATTATGCGTTTGAATCGATCGCTAACGTGGAGCCCTTCATTTCGTCGATGAACAAGCTGGCGCAGCAGAACCTGGCGGAGCGCACACCTTCGCGGTGGATTGAGGTATTGTTTCACTCACATCCCGCAATTTCGAAGCGTGTGGCGGCTGCGGAGGCATGGGGCCGTACGCAGAGTGCAGGTCCGCAAGCGTAGGCCCAGCCCTGAGTCCGCCAGAAAATCAACGCTTCCTTAGAACTTCCGCCACACGCTGCAGATCCTCTTCCGTATCCACGCCCACAGAGTCATAAGGCGTTTCCGCCGCGTAGATTGAAATTCCGTTTTCCAAGAAGCGCAGTTGTTCCAGCCGTTCACTTTTTTCGAGCACAGATTCCGGCTGGCTCACAAAGAGATCGAGAGCGGATTTTCGGTACGCGTACAGGCCGAGATGTTTGAAATAGCGCGGAGCGGTGCCGTCGCGATCGAAAGGAATCGTTGCGCGGGAAAAATAGAGAGCACGGCCTCCGGGAGCGGTCACAACTTTGACCGCGTTAGGATTGAGGATGTCTTCCGCGGGGCACAGTGTCTTCACGGTTCCCACCTGCACTGCCGGATCTTTCATTACATCGAGTAGGCTGGCTATGTGTTCCGGGCGGGTGAGCGGTTCGTCGCCTTGCACGTTAACATAAACATCCGCCGCGATGGAGTTCGACACTTCATGCACGCGTTCCGTCCCGCTGCGGTGAGTGGCTGCAGTCATGTGCGCGTTCCAGCCGTGCCGGCGGCAGACTTCCAGAATTTCTTCGGAGTCAGTAGCGATGATGACGTCGGCGAGAAGGGACGACGAACGGACCGCCTCATACACCCAGCCCACGAGCGGTTTCCCCGCAAGGTCGTGCAGCATCTTGCGCGGCAGACGCGTCGAGGCCAGCCGCGCCGGGATGACAGCGATTGTTTTCATGAGAGAACCAGTTTCCAGTTTCCGAGCGTAACTGGCAAGTGCCGCGTCTGCGAATGGATGTTTGACACACTTTTGCAGCGGCTCTTAGAATGATGGATTGGACGTGACGCGCCGCTCCGGTGTGTTGTGTTCAAGGCAGCGGGAACATTGGCAAGCGTACCCCAAGTCCCTCTCGTTGCGTTTCCCCAACTTGCTGGCGGCGTAGCTCAGGTGGCTAGAGCGACGGTCTCATAATCCGTAGGTCCGTGGTTCGAGTCCACGCGCCGCCACCAATCTTCCCGACAACTTGATATCCAGCGGAACTTCCGTTCCGTATTGTGGACGTTCAGGAATGTTGCGGGTCTTTTAGCTCCGGGTGCTGCGGACTATTTTCTTCTGCGCTGACCGCGATCCGCTTCGATTTCCGATAGACGTTTACGACCGCCATGGTCCAGAAAGGAACTAAATCGACTCCGGGCACCAGCTTGGCAAGAAACGATGGCAAAAATTCCCAGTGCCAGCCGAGAAGGCTAATCAGCAAGGCTGCAATACCGAAATCGAGTATGTCGTCGGCAGGCGATAAAGCGCCTTCGACGAAGGCAGGGAAAACGACGATTTGGAGTGCATCCGCAACGATTGCAACTATCATGGCGGTCTTGAAGCGCGGACCCGGCGAGATTGTGAGGGTGTCGTGAGTCATAGCAGTGCAGCTTCGTGCTGAATGTCTATTTTACCCCTCAACTGGAAGAGTCGATTCTGAATCTGGGCGAGTTCCAAGAGTGCGGAGCAGGCTTCGTGGCAATGAACTCCCCGGCAAAGCGTAGCAACTGCCGCACTCCTTGGTAGTCGCCGAAGATGAACAGGTTGTTCTTCAGCAAGGCGCCGCTCCCGGCCACGCCAAACTGATTACGGTGGAATACCGAAGCGGGCTCATCGGCGAGAAATAGTTCGGATTGGCATCGGCTGCGCTGTTGCGAAGTTGATAGAACGCGGTCCCGTGCCATTCATCGCGGTCCTGACGACGCGCGAGCACAACCGACAACGTCAGCACGAGGACGATGGGCGCGAGGAAGTGCCGCAGGTGTTCGGGCGTCCAGATGACGCCAACGACGCACTATCACCGAGGATCAGCTCGGCGAGATCGCGAGCGCGGCTGGGATGGACGTTCGACATCCGGGAAGTATGGCACAGGTGTGAGACGACAACTCTGATGCGAAGGGCCGCTCGCTCCGCTTCGCGGGACAGCCCAAGGCGGCTGTCTCCACATGGCCACTATGGAAGGCACGATGTTCTAGATCGCTACCTCCGGCGTGGCTTCTAGCAGGCTGCGGGTGTAGGGGTGTTGCGGGCGCTCGGCGATCTGTTCGGTTGATCCCATCTCGACGATCTGGCCGCGATACATCACGGCGATGCGGGTCGAGAGATAGCGCACGACCGGCATCGAGTGCGAGATGAAGAGATAGGTCAGGCCGAAGTCGCGCTGCAATTGGGCGAGGAGGTTGACGATCTGCGCGCCCACGCTCACATCGAGAGCGGAGACCGGCTCGTCGGCGACGATGAACTTGGGACGCAGCGCCAGGGCACGGGCGATGCCGATGCGCTGGCGCTGTCCTCCACTGAATTCGTGCGGAAAGCGCTGCAGAATGGATTCGTCGAGGCCCACGGCGCGGAGGAGTTCGACGACGCGGGCGCGCCTGCCGGGGTTCGTAATCCCACCTTTCGCAAAACCCGGGGAGGATGGGGCGCCCTCTGCGGTGGTGCTGCCATGAATGATAAGCGGCTCGGCGATGATGTCTTCGACGCGGAAGCGGGGATCGAGCGAGGCAAAGGGATCCTGGAAGATGATTTGCATATCACGGCGCAGGCGGCGCATTTCGCCGCGGGGGGCTGAGAGCAGGTCGCGGCCTTCGAAGCGGATGCTGCCGGTAGTAGGCTCGATGAGACGCAGGGTCAGTCGTCCGAGAGTGCTCTTGCCAGAACCCGATTCGCCTACGAGGCCGAGGGTCTCGCCCGCGTGAATGTCGAGCGAGACGTCGTCGACAGCGCGGACTTCGCTTCTGCCGCGCGAGTTTCCGCCAAGAACAGATTCGCCTTGGGGATAAATCTTGGTGAGATTGCGGATTTCGAGCAGGGGCACGCTGTGATGCTAGCAGAGGACGAAAACCACCCGCCACGGATTTGCGCGGATCTTCGCGGACAAGGCTCAAATCCGTGTGGATCTGCCAATCCGGGGCAAATTCCGGCTATTGAGCGGCGATCATGGGGACGGCGGCCAGCGCAGCCAAGAGGCCGACGAATCTCCACCGGGTGAAGCGTTCGTGCAGGAACAGGCGGGCCAGGAGTACCGTGACGGCAGGATAGAGCGAGGAGATGACGACCGCTTCGTCGAGGCGCCCTGTCTGACTGGCGCGAACGAACAGCAAGGTGCCGACTGAGTCGATGCAGCCGGTAAGGACGCCCCAACACACGCCGGCTGCAGTGATATCGCGAAAATTCCAGCTCAGCAGGACGATCAGGCCGGTGATGCTCAAGCCGCCGGTTCGGGTAAAGGTGGCGATCCACAGGGCCGAGCCGTCCCCGGCCTGACGGACGCAAAGATAGAATCCGGCGAAGCCGATGCCCGCAAGGACGGCAAGCCCGATGCCTTCAGGGGTGCTGCCGTCTTCCGAGCGGGTGATGAGCCAGAGTCCGGTGGCGGCCAGGAAGAATCCGATGATTGGAATCCGGCCCGGCAGGCCCTCGGTGAACACTGAAAAAATTGCTGGAATCGCGGCGCTCAGGACGGCAGCAACTGGGGCGGTTAGTCCCATTCTTCCCGACGAGAGCGCGCGATAGAAGATGGCGAGCGATGCTCCTCCGGAGATGCCGCCGGCCAAGGTCCAGGCCACGCTGTGTCCTGACGGGAACGGTGCGCGAGTGGCAGAGGCCAGCGTGCTCATCAAAAGCAGGCCACCAATGTTCACGACAGTGGTGAACAGGAAGGCGTTGGCGCGGCGGGTGGCGTAGCCGCCGAGAAAATCGCTGGTGCCCCAGGCAAGTACGGCGGCCATTCCGTAAGCTGCGGTCGCAAATTGGGGAGCGGCGGACACGAACGACGAGGGTAACATGCGCTGGGTTTGGCCTTGGGAGTCGGCAAGCAGGGAGTACGGGGAATCCTTCTGCTGAATTGTGCGGGTGAAGCCGACGAGGAAATTGACTCTCGCGCCGCGGCACTCTACCATGGTTCCACTTTGCGGACGTCGCGCCACGACATGCTCGGCCACTCATGATCGGCGAAACCATCTCTCACTATCGCATTCTGGAAAAGCTGGGCGGTGGCGGCATGGGAGTAGTGTATAAAGCCGAGGACACGCGGCTGCACCGCTTCGTTGCGCTCAAGTTTCTTCCCGAAAGCGTTGCCCGCGATCCCCAGGCGCTGAGCCGGTTTCAGCGCGAAGCGCAAGCGGCGTCGGCACTCAATCATCCCAATATCTGCACCGTCTACGACATCGGCGAGGCCGATGGTCGCGCTTACATCGTCATGGAGTTTCTGGATGGCTTGACGCTGAAGCACACCATGAACAGCAGGCCGCTCGATCTGGAAACGCTGTTGCGGGTTTCGCTGGACGTGACCGATGCGCTCGACGCGGCGCACGCCAAGGGAATCGTTCACCGGGACATCAAGCCGGCGAATATTTTTGTGACCAGCCGGGGACATGGCAAGATTCTCGACTTCGGGTTAGCCAAAGTGAGCGTAGAACCGGGAGATGCGACGCAGACCAGCGCCGGCGCGGATCAATTGACCGACGCGGGATCGACGGTAGGCACGGTGGCTTATATGTCGCCGGAGCAGGCACGCGGCAAGGCCCTCGATTCGCGTACCGACCTGTTTTCGTTTGGAGCGGTTTTGTATGAGATGGCGACCGGCACGCTGCCGTTTCGGGGAGATACCACGGCGTTGCTGTTTGAATCGATCCTGCATAAGTCGCCAGTCGCGCCAGTGCGGTTGAATCCTGATCTGCCTGCGGAGTTGGAACGCATCATCAACAAGGCTTTGGAGAAAGACCGCGACCTCCGCTACCAGCACGCATCCGACGTGCGAGCGGACTTGAAGCGGCTGAAAAGGGAAGTGGAATCCAGTGGCACTTCGGCGGTGGCTGCTGAGGATGTGGCTCGGAGCGGCACGGCTGTAACGGGCGAGAAGCGGGATTCCAGCGGGAAAGGTTTTGCGGCGGCGAGTTCGGCAGCCGGAGTAGCGACCGGCAGCGGGAGATCATGGATGGTCTGGGTGGCTGGGGTGTTGGTGGTGCTGGCTGCGGGGGCGGTTGCGGGCTATTACTACATGCATCGTCCCATACCGAAGCTTACTGAGAAAGATACGATTGTGGTGGGAGATTTTGCCAATTCCACAGGTGATCCGGTATTTGACGATGCACTGAAGCAAGCGTTGAGTGTCTCGCTGCGGCAGTCTCCTTTCCTGAATGTGCTCTCGGACGAGAAAGTTGTGGCCACGCTGAAGTTGATGACGCGCCCGGTCAACACGCCCCTTTCTCCGGATGTGGCGCGGGAGTTGTGCCAGCGCGCCGACAGCAAGGCGTACATTGCAGGTTCCATCGCCAGCCTGGGGAGTCAATTTGTCGTGGGACTGAAGGCGGTGAATTGCCTGAATGGAGACACGCTGGCGCAGGAACAGGCCACGGCGGCTGGCAAAGAAAAAGTGCTGGATGTGCTGGGCGAGGCTGCCGGAAAACTGCGGGCGCAACTGGGCGAATCACTCGGTTCGGTGCAGAAGTTTGACGCGCCGCTGGGGCAGGAGACGACTCCGTCGCTCGAGGCGCTGAAGGCGGCCAGTATCGGCCGGAAGATTGAGCACGAGAAGGGGTCCTCGGCGGCCCTTCCGTTTTATCAACACGCCATTGATCTGGACCCCAACTTCGCGACGGCCATCGAGGGCGTGGGCATTATGTATGGCAACATCGGCCAGCCCACGCGTGGCGAGGAATACCTGAGCAAGGCGTTCGCCCTGCGCGACCGCGCCAGCGAGCGGGAAAAGCTGCACATCACGTCGATGTATTACATGGCGGGCACGGGAGAATTGGATAAGGCCATCGAGACTTTCCGCGAGTGGGAAGAGAATTATCCGCGCGACGAAATTGCGTACACGAACCTGGGTTCGCTATACGCCATTGAAGGCAAGATCGATCAGGGGACAGAACAGACGCGCGAGGCCCAGCGTTTGAATCCGGACAACGTAATTGCGGCCGAAAATATGGTTGCGTTCCTGGTCAGCCTTAACCGCTTCGATGAAGCCCGGCAGGTCTATCAGCAGACCATCACGCGCAAAATGGATGACGATACACTGCACGTCGTTCTCTACGGCGTGGAGTTCGTCGGAAACAATCCCAAGGGGATGGCCGAGCAGGCGGCATGGTTTGAAGGAAGGCCCGAACTTCAGCATGAGATTCTGGCATTGGAGGCCGACACCGAGGCGTATGCCGGACATCTAGCCAAGGCCCGAGAAATTACGCGACGCGCCGTAGAGGCGGCCTTGCGTGCGGACAATAAGGAGTCGGCAGCGCTTTGGCAGCTCTATGACGCATGGCGGGAGGCAGTCTCCGGCAATGTTGAAGAGGCGAAAAGGGCGGCAGCCGCCGGCTTGGCGCTGGCTCCCAACAGCCGCGATGTGCAGCAACTGGCGGCGCTTGTTCTGGCACGAGTTGGAGACACGGCGAAAGCGCAGACGTTGACCCAGGAACTGGCTAAACGATACCCGCTGCACACCGTAGTTCAGTCCTACTGGGTGCCATCGATTGATGCGCAGCTGGCGCTAGGCGCGAAAGATACGGCGACGGCATTGGCGCAGTTAAGAAACACTGCGAATCTGGAATATGGTTTGACCGTGGGCAACTCCAATGATTCCTGCCTTTATCCAACCTATCTTCGCGGCGAAGCTTATCTGGCGGCGGGGCAGGAAGGCGCGGTTGCGGAGTTCCAGAAGATCGTCGATCATCCCGGAATTGTGTGGAATTGCGTCACCGGCGCGCTGGCGCATTTGGAACTGGCCCGCGCCTACATGCTCGCCGGGGACAAGGCGAAAGCCCGAACGGCGTATCAGGATTTCTTAAAGCTGTGGAAGGATGCAGATCCGGACATCCCCGTGCTGAAGGAAGCCAAGGCAGAGTTCATGAAGCTGCAGTGAGGCCAGTGACTGCGGCTTAAGACGGATGCATCATCGCAGCTAATCCGTGCCTACCGACGTTTTGGATGGTAAACTCCTAGGAGGTTTCCAACCACGAGAGCCCAGGTTCAACGAGACAACGGTTTGATTGAGCTGGCACCTTCGATTCTTTCAGCGGACTTTGCCCGTCTTGGTGAGCAGGTGCGCGCCGCGGGTGAAGGTGGCGGAAGTGTCATCCATGTGGATATTATGGATGGGCATTTCGTCCCGAATCTCACGATTGGGCCGCCGGTGGTGAAGTCGCTGCGCAAGGTGACCGAATTGCCGCTGGACTGCCACTTGATGGTCGAGAATCCGGACGAGTTCATCCCGGCGTTTGCGGAAGCGGGGGCGGATTGGATTTCGGTGCATCAGGAAGCTTGCCGGCATCTGAACCGCACCCTGCATCTGATCAAGAGCCATGATTGTCTGGCTGGGGTGGTGATTAATCCGGCGACACCGGTGAGTACGCTGGAGGAAGTGCTTGATATTGTCGATTATGTGCTGGTGATGTCGGTAAATCCGGGGTTTGGGGCACAGAAGTTTATTGCGGCTACGCTGCACAAAATGCGGCGATTAGCGGAGATTCGTAGCGAGCGGCGGTTAACTTACCGCATCGAAGTGGATGGCGGCGTGGCGCTCGACACGGTGGGCGATGTGGTGCGGGCGGGCGCAGAAATTCTGGTGGCGGGCAACGCCGTGTTCGGTAATGGCGATCCAAAGAAGAATGCAGGGGCGCTGCTGAAGGCGGCGACGGAAGCGGCGCTGCTGAAAGTGTAAGGTGTTAGCGGACGAGCAGAAAATTGCCGAGCTTTGCTCGGCGGACAGCCGAGGACGGCTGTCCCTACATAAGCATTTCGAGGTCTTAATGTCACGTCGAATTTCATCTGTTGCAGTTTTGGGCGTGCTCCTGATGTTGACGGCGGCTTGCACGAACAAGAAGGCCGTCAATCCGCTGGCGAATGTGGGGTCGAAGCAGCCTGACAAGGTGCTGTTCGACAAGGCCATGGACGCGATGAAGCACAACCGCTTCGACGTGGCGCGCATGACGCTGCAGACCTTGATCAACACCTATCCGGACTCGGAATTTATCGCGCGGGCAAAGCTGGCGGTGGGCGATTCCTGGTACGCGGAAGGCGGCACGGCGTCGCTGGCACAGGCGGAGCAGGAGTATCGCGATTTCGAGACCTTCTTTCCCAACATGCCGGAAGCCGCCGAGGCGCAGTTGAAGATCGCCAACATCCAATATCAGCAGATGGAGAAGTCGGACCGCGACTACACCCATGCCAAGCGTGCGGAGGATGAGTACCGGAACCTGATCATGCAGTATCCGGATAACCCCAAGCTGGTGAAGGAAGGAAAAGAGCGGCTGCTGGAAGTGCAGGAAGTTTTGGCCGACCGAGAGTTCGGCATTGGAAAATTCTATTTCTACCGGCAGTCATACGCGGCGTCGATTGCGCGGTTGAAGACGCTGGTGGAGAAATATCCGCTCTACAGCGGAGCTGATGAAGCGCTGTATCTGCTGGGGCAGGACTACGAAGGACAGATCGCGCAGATGCGGGCGAGACCCACCTGCATCAAGACCAGCCCGCAGCGGGGCTGCGTTCCCGAGCAGGTTAAGGCCAACATGCTTGAGGAATTCACCAAGGAAGCAGCCGGCGCCTATTCCGAGATCATTACGCGGTACCCGGTGATGGATCGCGGGGATGACGCGAAGAAGCGGCTGGCGGCGCTGCATCAGCCGATTCCGCGGCCGACCAAGGCGGCGGTGGCGCAGAACCAGGCGGAGGAAGAAAGCCGTCGCGAAAGCAGCCCGCTTGACCTGGCGTTGAGCCTGGTGAAGAAAGGGCCTAACGTCGATCTAGCCGCGCACGCGGGAGAACCGACGTTGGTGGATCCGACGCCGGTGGCGGCGAACCAAGACGCGGGAGCAACAGCGCTCCGAGCCATGGGGCTGACAAGTGGCGAACACGGTTTGACCGTGGAAACGGTGAAGGGGGGTATTCCCCTGGCGAATGAACCGGCCCCTCGCTCGGATGCACCGCCGCCGCCAAATGCCGATCCTTTTGCCCGGCCTAACCCGAGCAACGCACCCGATCCGAACGAACTGAAGCCTTCAGCCGAGGCTACGGTATTGAAGCCCAGCGGGCCGCCGGATCCGAATGAGTTGACTCCGGCCGCAGGCGTACAGAGTGCGGTTGTGAACACCCAGGCGGCATCGCCGCCCGTGCAGGTCAACGAGATCCAGCAAGCGCAGGCGGCGTCGAGCAGTGCCACTGTTGCGGGCGCGAATTCCAACCTGGCTACCGACCAGGAAGTTTCGAGCAGCAAGAAAAAGAAAAAGAAGGGATTGAAGAAGATCATCCCATTCTGAAGGTAGCGAGATTAGAACATCCTCACTTCGCCGGCTGCGATTGAACGATTGGCGAGCGATAGGTTAGATCCAAGTCCTTCTCTATCTGCTGGGCTTGGGCGGGATTCGCCGCCTTCAGCTCTTCGAGAATTGGCTCCAGGAAGCGTTTGTATTTTTCCAACCCCGCGATGTCATGAGTGGTGAGGATCTTCTCCACAGCTTGCGCGGTCGCGGGAGTGACCAGTTCGAGCCTGCCCACGAAGACGCGTACAGTTTGCGCTGGAGCGGGATTGATGGTCAAGGGCAGAATCGAATTCAGAAAATCGGCCGGCACGATGTAGAACAGACGGCTCCCCTCTTCAAACCACGATTGCCGCCAAGTCTCGATCATGGCATGGGCTTCGTCGGGATAAAGACCCTGGCTGGTCAAGATATCCTGTAAATCACGACTCATCGAGTCCGGGGTGGCGGACAGTTCGGGAGGATCGAGCGAAAGTTCGCCGAGTACCGAGCCTCCGAGACTGTAGCCAAGCTTGTCTCCACGGCGCTCGAATAGAATTACGGTCGGAATTTCTTTTTGAGCAAGGTTTCTGATTTGTACTTTGCCTTCGGGCGTGACGGTTGCCGAGATGGGCAAGGAAAAAGTGGACACGCCGCGATAGAAGAGAAATTTCTCCTGCTGAGTGCCGGCGCTGGTCTTTACGACAAGAGGTGTGGCTGAAGTTTCCCGAGCAACGTAATACCGATTCGCTTCGTCCTCGTGCGGTAAGGTGACGGCTAGGTTCGGAGACACCGTGACGGAATCCCACGCGATGCTTCCGCCTCCGCGCCGCTGTTTGAGCGCCTCCCGGTCAAGAACATTCTTTGGATTGGGCTCGACGCGGCTGGCGCGCGGATACCACTCTGTCATCACTCCTTTGGAGAACGCTACCTTGACGGATAGTACAGTTTCGCGCGGCGAGTAGAAGTAGAGGACCGGTGTCTCCATGCGGACGGTCCCCTGCAAACCAGCTTTGGATTGAGCATTATTAAAATGCTCCACGAACAAGGGGAGATCGGTAGATCCGTTCAACGGTGACCATTCCACCGCCAGGCCGTTTCTGCCTGCGATAGAGGTGAAGGTACCCCATTCGTGAGCCGTGAGATCGGGATTGACAGGCTCATTCTGCGCGCCGAAGGTGGCGGAGAGAACAAGGCAAAGAACCACCAGGCCTGGGAGGCGAAAGCGAGTGGCGGGCGCGGGCATATGAGCCCTCCGGTACGCGGTATCTACTATAACTCTAACTCTGAGACGATGGTTTCAGCTAAAAGGTTAGATGGCAGGCAGTTTTTTCGGGGATCCTTAGTCTCGTCTTTGCCGGTCTGCGAATTCCTACCCGAGTACTTTCCCTAAACGCGGTAGGTGCTGACCGCTAGTAACCAGGTAACCTGCCGTCTGATCATTGACTTACCCTCCGGAGCAGGTTACCTTCGCCATATCTCCCCCTCATCAGAGGATTTCCTTGGCCCGGAAGATACTGCTCGCCGACGACAGCGTGACCGCTCAAAACATGGGGCGCAAGATCCTCGCAGACGCGGGGTATGAAGTGATTGCCGTTAATAATGGCTCCGCCGCCCTGAAGAAGATCGCAGAACTTAAGCCCGACCTGGTCATCCTCGACGTCTATATGCCCGGCTACAGCGGGCTGGAAGTGTGCCAGCGTCTTAAGGAATCGCAGGAAACGGCGCGGATTCCAGTGCTGCTGAGCGTAGGCAAGCTGGAGCCGTTCAAGCCGGAAGAGGCGCAACGGGTGCGGGCTGACGGATTTATCGTCAAGCCATTCGAAGCCAGCGAGTTGCTCAGCGCACTATCGAAACTGGAAGACAAGGTGGTGCCTCGCGCTGAACCCTCCAAGCCTGGGCGCTTTGCGCGTGCCATGGCAGCGGCAGAAGAATCTGACCGTGGTGGCCGGAATGCGACGGCGAACGAGGAAAATGGATGGAAGAACCGGATTGGGTTCCCGAAGCAGAAGACCGAGACTGAGCAGAACGTCGCGGACGCATCTCCGATCTACAACGCCATGAACCGGGATCTCCGCACCGTGGTGGACAAACCGACCCCCGCGAAGGAGGCATCGCGGCAACCGGCGGCAGAAGCGCCGGAAACCAGCGTGGATGTGGCGGCATTGGTGCCGCCCAGCTTGCCCAATGACGTGACTCCGGAAGAAGTTGCCGCGATTGCGGCTGCGGTAGCACAGATGCAAATGGCAACCGCCGCCGACCATGATGTCGAGAACGTGATTTCTGAGGCGAGAGCTTCTGAAACCCAGCTTACTGAGAACCCGCGTCCTGAGACGAAGAGTGAGACGAACCTTGAGCCGACGCCGGGATCCGTCGAGGACAAAAGTGAGCCGCAGCCTAAGATTCGGGACGCCTCCACGACACCAGCGCAAGTAGAGGCGCATGGAGACGCCAGCGTTACGGCTGTCGAAACGGCGCCCGCGACGTTTACGGAGCGGGAAAACGACGTGCCCGTGACGATGGCGGCCACGGGAGAATCTGTTGTGACGGCGAGCGCGGGCGCATCGTGCTGGATGGCGGTGCCAGTGGCTCTGGATAGCGAAGACGCTTTGATCTCGCTCGATCAAGAAATGCAGAAGGGGTATGCGGCCTTTGTGGCTGCGGGGGCAGATCCTGCCGGTTTTGCAGCCATCCCGGAGGTGCAGGCCGCGCGCGACGAGGATTCTTCTGCGCGGGCAGAAGCAGTAGTAGCAGCTCCCGTTACGACAATTTCGAATCCGGAGCCTGAGCCTGTTCCGGAACCTGCGCTTGCGATGAACACTGAGGCATCCGGTGCGGGATCTGTGCCCGTCGCACAATCGGAAACTTCGTCCGTGGCTTCATCTTTCGTGGACACGGCGCCAGCCCCTCTTCCGGAGCCCGTGGGCACGTCCAGCGAACCGGCTGGGGACAGAGTTGCAGAATCTAGAACCGCAGAAGTTGCGCCGAAGTCGGAGGTCGAAATATCTCCCGCGACCGAGTTGTCGGAACCGCATCACGAACCGGCGACGCCCACCGAGTTTGTGAGCCCTGCCGTGGAGACGGAAGTTGCCGATCCTGGTGCTTTTGCAGCGCAGATGTTGCAGCCTGCGCCGGAAGCTGAACCCGCGGCGGCGGAGGCGGCGGCATCGAGCGTCGCGTCTACCCTAATCGTCAGCACCGAGGAACAAGCAGTACAAACCAAACTGGATCCCGAAACGGTTAAGAGCACAGCCGCAGCGTGGGCCACCTGGCGTCAAATCCGAGACTCCGGCGACGCGAAATCCGGCGCGGCGGCGGAAGCAGCGCCGAGCGAGTTCGAAGTGCCTGCGTCCGCGCCTACGGATTCTGCCGCGATGGCCGTGGCGGCGGGTGCCGAACAAATTTCGCAAGAAGCTTCAGCCGCTCCCGACGAGAAGCCACACGACGTCGCCAGCATCGTCGACAGCGTGTTGGCCGATCTTCGCCCCAAGCTCATGGCAGAGATCTCCCGAAAAATGGCGGAGAAGAAGTAATCCACTCCCGGCGGTTGCGCACCCCAATCAAGTTGAGTACCATGCGAGACAAAGGGCCCGAAAACCGGAGGCCTGCGCCACGATGGATCAGACTGTTTCGCATTACCGCATCCAGGGAAAGCTGGGTGAGGGCGGCATGGGAGTGGTATATAAAGCCGAGGACATTCGTCTGGGTCGTCTGGTCGCTCTGAAGTTCCTTCCGGAAAATGCTTCGGTCGATCCGCGCGCTCTGGAGCGCTTTAAACGCGAAGCCCGGACCGCCTCGGCGCTCGATCATCCCAACATCTGCACCATCTACGAAATCGATGAAGATCAGGGTCGTCCCTTCATCGCTATGCAGCTGCTCGAAGGGCAGACCTTGCGCGATCGCATCGGCGACCAACCAGTTCCTCTGACCACACTGCTGGACTGGGGATTGCAGATCACAGACGCGTTGCAGGCCGCGCATGCCAAGGGGATCATGCACCGCGACATTAAGCCGGCGAATATTTTCATCACTACGCGTGAGCAGGCGAAGATTCTCGACTTCGGTCTGGCAAAGCTTACGGCTCCGGACTTGTCGAGTTCGAGCGACGTCACCATGTCGAGGAGTGGCCCCCTGACGCACACGGGGGCGGCCATCGGCACGATGGCCTATATGTCGCCGGAGCAGGCGCGCGGCGAGCCACTCGACGTGCGCACCGATCTGTTCTCGTTCGGCGTCCTGCTCTACGAAATGGCCACGGGCAAACAGGCCTTTTCGGGACCGACGTGGGCAGTGACGGTGCATGCGATTCTGGGGCAAGCACCGGTTTCGCTGAATGAATCGATGCCCGGCCTGCCGCAACGTTTACAGCAGATTATCGACAAGGCGCTGGTGAAGAATCGCGAGCTGCGGTACCAGACCGCCGGGGAAATTCACGCCGACCTGCTCCAGTTGAGGCAGGACGTGGAAGCGGGGAAAAAGATCAGGACCGTGCGCGTGGCTGCGGTTTGGTCTACGCGCAGAAAGTTACAGCTTGCGGTCGGGTTCGCCTTGCTGATCGTCGTCATTGCCGCCGCGCTCTGGGGCCCGCGGCTTATGCGGAGGCTCGCATCTTCGGGCAAACTTGCTGCTTTGCAACCGGTTTCTCTGGTTCCCGAGCACAAAAGCCTCGCCGTTCTGCCCATTGCCGCGGTCCCCGACGATCCTAAGCTCACCGCCTTCAGCAAAGGTTTGCTTGAAGACGTGGCCGCCAAGCTTTCGCAGTTGAGCGCGAACCACGATATCGAAGTAATTCCGGCGCGCACGCTCGAAGACAAAAAAATCTCCACGCTGGCCGGCGCGCAAAAAGAATTCGGCGTCAATCTTGGTCTCGCGGTTTCGCTCAAGCAGGATGGCGAGCTGGTCCGGGCTGCCTATAGCCTGATCGACGCCAAAACCGATAAGAACCTCGCCGCCGATTCCATCACCGCTCCGGTTTCCGACCTGTTCACCATCGAAGATAAGCTGACCAGCGGCATCGCCGAGGCGCTGCACATTAACCTCCGCACCGAAGAGCGGCAAGCCCTCGGCGCGCACTCCACGACACTGCCGGAGGCATACCAGTATTACGTCGAGGGCTTGGGCTATCTGGGGCATAGCACTGAAAAAGAATCCCTGACCAGTGCCGAGATCGTTTTCAAACAAGCCCTGAAGATTGATCCGAATTATGGCCCGGCAGAAGCCGGCCTCGGCGAAACCGATTGGTGGCTTTATGATGCGACGAAACAGAAGCACTGGATCGAGTCGGCGCAACAGGCGTGCGCGAAAGCGATCGACCTGGGCAACGCCGGCGCCGAAGGCCACGTGTGTCTGGGAACCATTGAAAACGGTACCGGCCAATTTGAAAAAGCTGCCGATGAGTTTCAGAAGGCCGTGCAGTTAGATCCCACCAACGATGCGGCCTACTGGCACCTCGCCGAGGCATATCAAAACCTCAACCAGCTCGACAAAGCAGAAGAGACTTACAAGCGAAGAATCAGCCTGCGTCCCAACTACTGGCGTGCTTACAGCGCGCTGGGAGTCTTCTATTTCAGTCAGGCCGAATACGAGAAGGCTCAGGCTATGTTTGAAAAAGGGGCGGCGCTCAGGCCCAACGACTACAGGGATAACAGCAACCTGGGCGCCGCGTTGCTCTATGAAGGCAAGGATGAAGAGGCGACGCGTGCCTTCGAGACGTCCATCGCTATCCGGCCATCCCGGTCCGCTTACGAGAATCTGGGCGTCGCATATTTCCGCGTGCGGAATTTTGATCAGGCCGTGCGGGTCACGCAGGAAGCGCTGAAGTTGGACGATAGCGAGTACGTGACGTGGGGAAACCTTGGCGACTACCTTTACTACGGCGGCAAGAAACCAGATGCCGCGGAGGCCTACAAGAAAGCGATCGCGCTTGGCGAGCAGAAGCTGAAAACTAATCCCCGCGACACGGATACCCTAGGTGATTTGGCCGCATATTGGGCTATGCTGGGCGACCGTTCCAAATCTTTGGATTGCCTGGACCGCGCCTTGGCCGGCAAGAACGATAAGGAGTTGCTTTTTCAGGCCGCCCTGGTGTACAACCAATTGCGCGAGACCGGACCCGCCTTGGAGTGGCTGAGCAAGGCCCTCGCGGCCGGTTACTCAAGGCCGGTGGTTAGTAAGATACCGGAACTCGACAATCTGCATGACAATCCCCGTTACCAGGCGCTGATGCAAGAAAAGTGAGATCGCGAAAGTCACCTGACCTTAAGGAGGTCTGTATGGCAACAATCGACTTGACCATGGGAACTGCCGTTGGAGATTTTGTCGAAGGTGAGCCTTTCACTTTCACAATGTCATCCGCTACAACGAACGTCGTCACGATCACGGGCAGGAGCGACCAAAGCGGCGATAAGGCGTGGTTCACTTCGGATCCCTATCCCGCTGAAATACCGATCGGTTCGTCAAGCGTCACGGCGACTCCTACGGAGACGATCTCGGCGCCAGGTTACTTTACCTATCTGGTTACCGGAATCGTCGTCAACAGCGAGGCGCACGTCACGGTTAGTTCGTCGATGCCTGGCCGGATGAAAAAGGCCAGCTAGCGTCGACCCTCTCCGAATCGCGTTATACAACGGAATTAACTCAACTAAAGGAGTCTATTATGGCGTCAGTCAATTTAACCACCGCGACCGTCGTAGGGTCGATTACCTCTGGCCACAACTTCGAATTCACAATCTCGTCCGCCGCCGGGAACAACGTCACGATAACCGGCAAGAACGACCAGGGCGGCGATTTGTCCTGGTACAGTCCAAATCCGGCCACCATTACCGCGGGCCAGACAAGTGTCACGGTCACGGCAGGATCGGCGACCACAGGACTTCATTACGATACGTATGTTGTCGGCGGTATAAACGTAAGCGGCGAAGCGCACGTTACGGTGCAATCGGCCTTCCCCGCGCACGCGAAGGCCAGCTAGTCGAAATCGGTTCAGAAAATTTCCCCGGGTACAATTCCAACGTCAACCTGAGCGGCTTCCCCTGTCGCACAGGATTAGTGTCCTTAGGCAGATGTTATGGGTCGTTGCTGACGATTTGGGCGCCGCTTCGAGAACTCCAGATTGCCGTCTCCCACCCCCTCGCCGTTTGACGGGGTATTATGCGTTGAGGGGAAAATGCTACACCCCACCCCAGAGGGTATGCGGTGACGGGGCGTGCGAATGGACCGTTCCATCCCTTAGTGTGCTTCTCACGGCTAGTGTGCTTCTCACGGCGCCGGCGTTTGAATTGCCGGTATCCATAGCTATTCCGGCCACACCGGATTGGTTGGCCAGATTGGGTAGCCGATGCACGGACTCAGTACGGCAATGACGGTAGGATCGGTTGTGTTCGTGAGATTCCACGTATGAACTTGCGGACAGGTGACGGTCATGATCGACGTCACAGTTTCTGCGAGCAGCGCGCCCGCTAACGCGGATGGGATACCCGCTTTCACGACCGCAGTCGTCAAGGCCCCGGGTATTTGTGAGTTAATCGTGCCGCTGGCCGTGGCGAGCCCGTTCTGGAGATTTTGAAGGAGGTCCTCCGGCGTCACTTCGATATCTGCTGGGAATCCCACCGTTATGCGCGTATATCCCAGATTGATGATGATGTAATCGTCGAGGGGCGCTATCTGCCATGGCGCAAGGATGGCCGTAAAAATAATCGACGCCCCATCTTCGGAACCGGAGAACGAGTAGACGGCGCCGGGGAATGCGGTGCACGTAGTATTTGACGGGAGACCTTGTCCCGCGAAGAGCGCGCTGACGTTTCCGGCAGTAATGCCGTTCGCGGTTGGGACCGTGATTGGCAAGGCGTAGATCTGCAATTTTGTCATTTCGCCTTGCGCGATCGAGAATGATTGCGAACGCCACAGTGGTATGTTTCCCCCACTGTCGGCGAAGACCGTCATCAGGACGGCAATTCCGGCGCGGAGCGGATCGGCACTCGGCGTACCCATCGACGCAAGTTTCGACGAGACGGGAATGCCGAAGCGACCTTTGGCGTCCGTCGAGCCTTTGAGCGTGGCTTGGAGAATCTCGTTCGGCATATACCAGAACCACGCGGTGACGGTGAGACCGGGCCATGGCTCGTACGAATTGGACGGCGGCTCCGGAAGACCCAAAAAGAATGCTTCGGGGTTCGTGATTTTGTAGACGGTGCCGTAGAATCCCGGAGGATTCGGTGCCGGTACGACCGGCGGTGCTGTCACTTTGATCGGAACCAACACGCTAACGCCGTATCCGTTGTCAAACCCTGATAAGGAGAGCGTCCACGACAGCATCTCCGGCGCCGTCAGATTCGCTGGAGCAAATACGGTGAGTTTCGTTGTTACCGTCTGTCCCTTCTCGATTGAAAACGTCCACGGGTCTACTGCGGCTAACACGTTGGGTATCGTCGAATCTTCAGGATTCAGCGTCAGGTTTACGGTGGTTTTTGCGCCTGCAACGCCGGTCACAGTGACGTTAACGTTAGCAAACTTACCAAGCTCGACGGAGACCGGTGGAACCGTCATCGTTATCTTGCCAACTGTTGCGACGATCGAGATGGAGGCGGTGCTCCCGTTCGTTGCCTGAACGACGAGCGTTGCGGTACTAGTGTTCGGTGTTGCCGCAATCGGCGCAAACTGGACGGTTGCCTCGATGTATTCGCCGCTCGTTACCGTGAGAGGCGTCACGCCGTTGGATTCGCCCATTTCAACGGCCACGGTTATTTTGGCCGGTTTCGGCGGTTTTGCTCCGGGCGGTAATTCGCCCGCGCCGGGAAAGACAAGTTGGGTTTCATTGGCATAACTCGCCAGCGAGACCAGCGTAATGGCGCCGCCCGACGTATCATCGGAAATGTTGGCTGTTACATTGGCGGCTTCTGAAAACGCATCGCTCGTTGTCGAGGCCCACATCGCGCTTCCGGGTGCCGTCACCGGAAAGCTGATCGCAGCGGGACTAAAAGTCATGGTGGTGCCCATGTCTCGCCCTCCACGTAACGCCACCATTCTACGCCGAAAACGTGGGCGATCGAGTGCTCTATTCGCGACGTTGGTGTCTCGGAAGAAAGAAACCCTGTGGGTCATCAAAACTCAATCGTTGGCGGATTCGTCGATAGCTGGGCGTAATACCCCCTCGCCGTTTGACCCTTCTTTTCTCGCGCCTGTAAGATCAAAGTTCCTCCTTCTGCCGCGAAAATTGCCGGGCTTCGCCCGGCCCGACAGCCGGGGGCGGCTGTCCCCACACAAGCTACAACACACTCTGATGCCGCACGAATTGCCGAAATCCTACGAGCCGGGCGCGATTGAAACGCGCTGGGCCGAGTATTGGATCAAGGAAAAGCTTTTTTCCGTGTCTGCGCCTCCTCCGGGCGAGACACGTCCGGTTTTCACCTTGCTGCTGCCGCCGCCGAACGTCACCGGACGCCTGCACATGGGCCACATGCNNGCTGGCATCGCATGCGCGGCTTCATCACTCTGTGGCTGCCCGGGACGGATCATGCCGGCATCGCCACACAGATGATGGTGGAGCGTCAGCTCGCAAAAGAAGGCAAGAAGCGGCGTGACCTGGGACGCGAGAAGTTCATCGAGCGCGTGTGGGAGTGGAAGAAGCTCTACGGCAGCGCGATTCTCGACCAGATGAAGCGCCTGGGAGCGTCGGTCGACTGGGACCGCGAGTACTTCACCATGGACGAGAATCTTTCGCGCGCTGTGCGCGAAGTGTTCGTCCGTTTGTACGAAGAGGGGCTGATCTATCGCGGGAAGTACATCGTGAACTGGTGTCCGCGCTGCGAGACCGCGATCTCCGACCTCGAAGTGAAGCACGAAGACGTTGCCGGAAAATTGTGGGAAATCCGTTATCCGGTCGTGGGAACCGATGAGTTCATCACGGTGGCGACGACGCGGCCGGAGACTATGCTAGGCGATACGGCAATTGCGGTGAATGCGAAAGATGAGCGCTACACACATCTGCACGGCAAACGAGTTCTGCTGCCGCTGATGAAGCGGGAGATTCCCATCATCACCGATGAGTTGGCGCAGCCGGAGTTCGGTACCGGCGCGGTGAAGGTGACTCCGGCACACGACCCCAATGATTTTGAAGCGGGCAAGCGGCACAACCTGCCGCAGATTGACGTGATGGACGAGCACGCGCACATGAACGAGAACGCGGGCGCGTATGCGGGACTCGACCGCTACGAGGCGCGCAAGCGGGTGCTTGCCGATTTGCAGGAACTGGGATTCCTGGCCGGCGAAAAGGACCACACGCTCGCGCTCGGTAAATGCGACCGCTGTGGGACGGTGGTTGAGCCGCGGCTTTCGGAGCAGTGGTTTATCAAAATTCAGCCGCTGGCGCGGAAGGCGATCGAGGCGGTAGAAAGCGGCGAGATCACAATTGTTCCGGAGAATTACCGCCAAATTTATCTGAACTGGATGAACAACATCCACGACTGGTGCATCTCGCGGCAGTTGTGGTGGGGACATCGGATTCCGGCTTGGCGGTGCGCTTGCGGCGAGATCATCGTGGCACGGGAGACGCCGGCGAAATGTCCGAAGTGCGGCGGAGCGCGACTTGAACAGGATACCGACGTGCTCGACACTTGGTTTTCGTCGGGGTTGCTGCCGTTTACGACCTTAGGCTGGCCGGAGAAGACGCGCGACCAGGCGGTGTTTTATCCGACTACGCTGCTCATCACTGCCTATGAGATTCTTTTCTTCTGGGTGGCACGCATGATCATGTTTGGCTGCCACTTCATGAAAGATCACAAGCAGGATCCGGCGATCAAGAAGGCGAGCGGCCGGGCGGATATGAAAGACGACAGCGTTCCCTTCCGGCAAGTTTATATTCATGCTCTCGTGCGCGATGCCGAGCGGCAGAAAATGTCGAAGACCAAGGGCAATGTGATTGATCCGCTCGATATTATTGAGCGCTTCGGCACGGATGCAACTCGCTTCACCCTGGCAGCCATGGCCGCGCCGGGAACGGACATTGCTTTCAGTGAGAGCCGCACCGAGGGGTATCGCGCCTTCGCCAACAAGATCTGGAACGCCGCGCGGTTCATGTTCATGAATGTAGATCGAGTGGAGCCGGGCCTTCGTCCCGGGACAACCCCTTCGACTTCGCTCGGGGCAGGCTCGGGCGGATGTCTCCACATAGGTGTTGCCGGGTTTCATACCTCGAACCTCGAGGATCGCTGGATTCTTTCGCGGTTCAATCGCGTGACTGCGGATGTTAACGATGCGCTTGCGACGTATCGCTTCCACGAAGCAGCCAACCACATCTATGATTTTTTCTGGGGCGAGTTCTGCGACTGGTACATCGAATTAATAAAACCGCGCTTGAACTTTGAGCAGGAAGCGGACAAGGCGCCGGCCCGCGTCGCTTGCGGAAATTTGGTTAACCTCTTCGAAGCATCGCTGCGATTGCTCCATCCGGTGATGCCGTTTATCACAGAAGAAATTTGGCAAGCCATGTATGAAGGCGAGCCGCCGTTGAAGTCGATTGCGCTGGCGCGGTATCCACAGACGGAGGAGAAGCAGTTCGATTTGGGTGCCGAGACGGAGATGGCGATCCTGCAGGATTTGATCGTAAACGTGAGGAACGTGCGGGCAGAATTGAAGGTTGAGCCTAAGGTGAGGGTTCCGATTGACGTATTTGCGCATGAACCTGGGATACGCATGATGATTGAGGAGAACCGTGGAGCGGTGGAGCGGCTGGCGAATGTGGAGAAGATCACGTTTGTGGACGGCTCGCTGGCGAAACAGGCCGGCGCTCGTAGCACGGCGCGGTTTGATGTTCACGTGGTCTACGAAAGAAAGATCGATGTTGCGGCCGAGCGGGAGAGGTTGACGAAAGAGCTCGATAAGATTGAGAAGGAATTCGCAAACAATCAACGGCAGTTGAGCAATGAACAATTTCTGGCGAAGGCTCCGGAGAAGGTTGTCGAAGGATTACGGAGGCGAGCACAGGAATTGACCAGTCTGCGTGAAAAGATAAAGAGTCAACTTGACGGATTGAATGGTACCGGACTAATAGCTGAAACTGGTAACTGACAACGGCTACTGTTATGGACTTTAACAGCCGACGCATCACCGCGATTTTGGAGAACGCGCTGCTCGAAGACCGTGCAACGCGCGATGCGACCAGTTATGCCTGCATCGATCCCAACCAGCGGGCGTCGGCCACGATCCTGGCCAGGCAGGACTGCATTCTGGCTGGGATCGGTTGCGTGGGACGCATCCTCGATGTCTACGCGGCCCTCGACGGCGCGGTGACTTCGCACTACGAGGTCACAACGCATCCCGAGATTTTCGACGGTGTGCGGTTGCACAAAGGGCAGTCGGTCGCGGTGATCCGGCACAATGCGCGTGTGATTCTCTCGTGCGAACGCGTGATCCTGAACTTCCTGCAGCGCATGAGCGGAATCGCGACGCTGACCCGCAAGTTTGTGGACGCTGTCTCCGGCACCAAGGCACGCATTCTCGATACACGCAAGACGGCTCCCGGGCTACGCGTGATCGACAAATATGCGGTGCGCTGCGGCGGAGGACAAAATCACCGGCTCGATCTCTCCGACGGAGTGCTGATCAAGAATAATCACATCGCGCTGGCTGGAGGAATTGTGCAGGCGATTGAGCGCGCGCTGCGGAACCGGCGGGGTTCCCAGATCCTTGAGGTCGAAGTTCGCACCCATGAGGAACTGGAACTGGCCCTGACCCACGGCGCGGAAGCGATTCTGTTGGACAACATGTCTCCAGAGGAAGTACACCGCGCGGTTGAGCGTTGTGCCCGACTCGAGCACCGCATTCCGCTGGAATGCTCGGGCGGGATTCGGCTGGAAAATGTTCGTGCCTATGCCGAAACGGGCGCAGATTTCATTTCAGTTGGGCTGCTGACTCACTCACCGCAGGCGGTGGATATGAGCCTCCGCGTGGTGCTGGCGTAATAGCAATCAGCGGTCAGCTTTCAGCGATCAGCTAAACATGCGCATAGCCGCGGGAATTTCCAAACTACTTCTTCGAGGCTTCCCCGCGATGATTTGTGGTTTCGTCTACTCTACCTCATAATCACCGCATCAAGAAGGATGGCACAATTCGAGGTGGTCGACTCGCGCGCGCGAGAACCCCCGCGCCACACCAGCAACTTGCGGACGTTCGTCTGGGACGCATCGTGCGCCTGTTGATGGAGCACGCGACAGTGGTCGTAAGCGGTACGAAGATCGCGCAGGAGATTTCGTCGAACCGCTCGGAGGTCTGGCGGCTGATTCAGCAGTTGCGCGGACTGGGCGTGGATGTGGCGGGGCATCCGGCGACGGGATATCAACTCAGGTCGGTTCCGGATCTGCTGCTACCTGAGATCGTGAGACCATTGCTTCGCGGCACCCTCTTCGACGCTCAGATTCATCACTTCTACAAAATTGGCTCGACCAATGCCGCGGCCATGTCGGCGGCGGCGGAGGGCGCACCGGAAGGCAGCGTGTTTCTTGCCGAAGAGCAGACTGTGGGACGAGGGCGCGGAGCGCACTCCTGGGAGTCGGCGCGCTCGGCTGGGATTTACTGCACGGTGGTCCTCCGGCCGGCGCTGCCGCCTTCGGACGTGCTGGTGCTGTCGCTCGCGGCTGGGTTGGCGGTGCGTACGGCAATTGAGCAAGTTGATGCGCGCGTGAGCGCGGACTTGAAGTGGCCAAATGATTTACTGATCGCGGGAAAGAAGGTGTGCGGCATACTTACCGAGATGAACGCCGAAGCCACTCGGGTGCGCTATGTCGTCGTCGGAATCGGAGTCAATGTGAACCAGGCGAGTTTTCCGAAGGAACTGGAAGGCGAGGCGACTTCGCTGCGGTTGGTGACGGGCAGTGAATGGTCGCGGGTAGAGCTGGCTGCGGCTTTGCTAAAATCGCTGGACCGGGAATATCGTGTGTTAGTCGATCAGGCGGACGCGCGGCAATCGATTCTGCGGCGATTCACCGAGCAGTCGTCGTGGGTGCAGGGAAAGCAGGTTTGCATCGTCGAAAATGGGGCAAGAGTTGAAGGCATAACGGAAGGCTTGGATGAGCGCGGTTTCCTGCAGGTGCGGACTCCGGAGGGGCTGCGGACGATTTTGAGTGGGACGGTGAGAGAAAAGTGATGTAGCAGTCAGCAACCGGCAATTGGCAGTTAGGATTCAGCCCTCAGAGTTCCACAAGGCCAAATGCGGATTGCTAACTGCTTAATTGCTTGAGACGGACAACGATGCTTTTTGTTCTTGATGTCGGCAATACGAATACCGTGTTGGGGGTCTTTGCCCGGGTTGCGAAGGATCATCCGGCGGGAGACGCAGACGAAGCTCCGCGCTACGAGCGCCTGGTGGCTAACTGGCGGGTCGCAACCCGCCAGGGCAGCACGGTAGACGAGTACGGCGTTTTGTTCCGCAATTTATTTTCGATGGCCAGCCTGAAGGCGTCGGAGATTAACGGTATTGTGATTTCATCCGTCGTGCCCCCGCTCGATCCGGTGCTGCGGCAGGTATGCGAGCGCTACTTCAATTCCAAGCCGCTTTTGATCGAGCCCGGCGTGAAGACCGGTATGCCAGTGCATTACGACAATCCGGCGGAAGTGGGTGCGGACCGCATCGTCAATGCAGTGGCTGCGTTTGAAAAGTATGGCGGGCCGAGTGTAATTGTGGACTTCGGAACGGCGACTACCTTTGACTGTATTTCCGCAAAGGGTGAATATCTTGGCGGAGTGATTTGTCCAGGCATTGGCATTTCGGCCGACGCGCTTTTTCAGCGCACTGCGCGCTTGCCACGTGTGGAGATCCGCAGACCGGCGCGCGTGATCGGGACCAATACCGTGGGCAGCCTGCAGTCAGGGCTTTATTATGGCTATCTTGGCTTGGTGGATGGCATTCTCGAACTCCTGCTGGAAGAACTCGGTAGGGAGACGCACGTGATCGCCACGGGCGGCCTGGGCTCGATGATTGGCACGGGGTCGAAGTACATCAAGCATGTGGATGATTTGTTAACCCTCGAAGGCCTGCGCATCATTTGGGAGCGAAACGTGGTGGCGCGGCCCGGACTCGCGCCCAAGGCCACGGAAACATCACGCAAGGTGAACCACGGCGGTCAGCGCGCGCCTACCACTCCGCGTTCCACTCGCTGATCCGCCGTGGAGGATCAATTCAATTACTTCAACTATTTCACCGAAATCGAGGAGCAGTTCTTGCGCCGGCGCGGCGGAGGACTGCTGCTGACAACTCTGGACTGGGCGCTGATTGAAACCTGGAAGGACGCCGGGATTCCGCTCGAAGCTGTGCTGCGTGGGATCGATACCGCGTTTGACCGCTACGCTCAGCGCCCGTCGAAAACGCAAAAAATAAACAGCCTGGCATATTGTTCGCAGGCCGTGCTGGCGGCAGCGGAAGACATGAAAGAAGCGGCGGTGGGCACGGCCGCCGGGCAACTGGCATCGAGCAAATCAGGCGCCGGGCAGGGGTTTGAGCCGGAGAGGATCGCGGCCTTCCTGCGGCGCAGTGCCGAGCTTCTGGAAGCGGCGAAGCTGCCGCACAGTGCGGGACTTTTTGTTCGCGCGATCGCCGAGGATTCCGCTGCCACGCTATGCAAGCTGGCGCAGGAAATTGAGAGTCGGAAGGCATCGTCAAGACTGGAGGATTTGGAACGTCATTTGACGGTATTGGAAGAAAAGCTTTTCGCCGCGTTGCTGGCCGCCACGCCGGACGAAGAAATCGTAACGGTGCGCGCGCAGGCCGATCGTGAACTGGCTCCCTATCGGCGCAAGATGGCGTCGGCACAGATCGAGCAATTGCAAAGGCAGTATGTCCACAAGCGGCTGCTGGAAAAATACGGGCTGCCGCGCCTGAGCCTCTTCTACATGTGACCGCGTGGATTGTCGAGTCCTGGTTATCGATACATATGACCCATTCCTTCGATACGCTCATTCTCGGTGGAGGTGCGGCGGGACTGATGTGCGCCATCGAAGCCGGCAAGCGCGGCAGGCGTGTCGCGGTGCTCGAGCAAGCGGACCGGCTGGGGAAGAAAATTTTGATCTCCGGCGGCGGACGCTGCAATTTCACCAACCTTCATTGCGGACCGGAGAACTTTCTTTCCTCGAACCCGCACTTTGCGAAGTCGGCGCTGGCTCGCTACACGCCGGCAGATTTCATCGCACTGGTCGAAAAACACGGTATTCCTTATCACGAGAAAACGCTGGGGCAGCTTTTCTGCGACCGCTCCGCGCGCGACATCCTCGGGATGCTGCAAGCTGAATGCCGGCAAGCCGGAGTGAGCATTTTTCTGAAAATGAAGATTCAGCAGGTCGAGCGGAGCACGGACTTCACCGTACACTCTGAGGAGGCTGAGTTCAGAGCTCCCGCGCTGGTGGTCGCTACCGGAGGTCTTTCGATTCCGAAGATCGGAGCGACATCGTTCGGCTACGAGTTGGCGCGGCAGTTCGGGCTTGCCATCCGGGAGCCTTGGCCGGGGCTCGTACCGCTAGCGCTGAGCGCGGAAGACTGCTCCCGCAATTGCGATCTGGCGGGCGTTTCGGCTGAAGTCATTGCGACGTGTGGCGCTCAGCAGTTTCGCGAGAAGATGCTGATCACGCATCGCGGCTTGAGCGGACCGGCGCTTCTGCAGATTTCGTCCTATTGGAAAAAACCGGAGCCCATTCTGATCGATCTCGCGCCCGGGCGCGAAGTCTCTGCTGCGTTTCGCGATTCAACGACCCCGAGAAACCTGAGTACGCTTCGAGCAGAGCTGCGAAAGTTTTTGCCTCATCGTCTCTCGGACCGCTGGCTGGAACTGCACGCGCCAACTTCGTGGACAAATCACGCGCTCGCTGATCTGGAGCGGCAGATGCATGCCTGGGAGATCTTCCCGGCGGGCACGGAAGGCTATGAGAAAGCCGAAGTTACGGCGGGTGGTGTGGACACCGGCGAACTCTCAGCCAAGACGATGGAAAGCCGCAAGGTTCCGGGTTTGTTTTTCATTGGCGAAGTTGTGGACGTAACCGGCCATCTCGGCGGGTTCAATTTTCAATGGGCGTGGGCTTCGGGCGCGTCGGCCGGTCGAGCGCTGTAGCAGTTCCGACTTGAAAGCTCCAATTTTCATTGAAGCGCAAAAGCTGTTTCCTCAGTTAGCGATTAGAAATTGAAAATCGGCAATCCGTTCTCGCCCTCCCCATGCCGTAGAATCAACTCTTGCTCCTAAACATTGAAAAGCTGATCTACGGCGGCGACGGGCTCGCTCGCCTTCCTGCCGACGAGCGCGGACGCGGCAAGGCTGTGTTTGTTCCCTTTGTTCTTGCCGGAGAGAAGATCGAAGCCGCGCTCACCGAAGAAAAGCCCGGCTTCGCCCGCGCGCACGCCTCTACAATTCTGGAGCCTTCGCCGCACCGGGCACAGCCTCCCTGTCCACACTTCGGCCGCTGCGGGGGATGCCACTACCAGCACGCCAGCTACGAGCATCAACTCGAGATCAAGAAAGAGATCCTGCGCGAGAATCTGCGGCGGCTTGCCAAGCTCGAACTCGATTGCGCAATTGAGATGCATCCTTCGCCGCCGTGGAATTATCGCAATCGCTCGCGCCTTCAAGTGCAGACTCGGCCCGAGTTCGCAGTGGGATATTTCAAGTTTGCATCGCATGAATTGCTGCCGGTCGAGGAGTGTCCCATCAGTTCGCCGCTGATCAACCGCGGCATCGCAACGCTTTGGCAAGCGGGACGCGTGGGCAAAGCGGTGGAGGGCGTGCGGGAGATTGAATTCTTTGCGAATGGAAATGATACGCGCCTGCTGGTCGAGTTCTTGTGCGCTCCCGAGGCGCGCCGCGCCGCAGTGCGGGCGTGGGCGGAAGATTTGTGTTCAGCCATGCCGGAGATTGCGGGCGTGGCGGCGTTCCGCGAGCCCCAGAAAGGCGTGCAGGCGCCCCTGGTTACGGTTGGCACTTCGGAATTGACCTATCAGACCAAGACGGCGGCCTACCGCGTCAGCGCAGGGGCGTTCTTCCAGACCAACCGTTTTCTCGTCGATGAATTGATCCGCATCGTGACCGCGGGCCGGTCCGGCGAGCTGGCGCTCGATCTCTACGCCGGTGTAGGACTGTTTTCCACAGCCTTGGCCTGTAACTTCCGTCACATCGTTTCGGTTGAGTCGTCACAGACAGCCGCCAACGACCTTCAATACAATCTGTCTGGTAGTGGAAAGGCTGTGCATTCCGCGACCGAGCAGTACCTGGCCGAGCTCGGAGAAATGGGGCATGTCGGGCACGGTGCAGCAGTCCTCCCCCAGTTGCGTAAGCCCGATCTGGTGGTTGTGGATCCGCCCCGAAGCGGTTTGGGAGATCGCGTGGCGCGTTTGCTGGCAAGTGCGGGCGCGCCTCGCGTGACCTATGTGTCGTGTGATCCGGCGACTCTGGCCCGCGATCTTGTGCCACTACAGGCGGCAGGCTATCGCGTCGAGCAGGTGCATCTGATCGACTTGTTTCCCCAAACCTACCACCTCGAGAACATCGTGCAGTTAGTGCGATGAGGTTGTAGAGCATAAGTTCTTCGCACCAACTAAGTATCTTTATTCCACGGCCGGTCCGTTGTCCCCATCTACCCGCGCCAACGCCAGACCAACCAATGCCGTCCTTTCCCCATAACGAGCAGCTGCCAGTTCTTTCGCCTGAATTTCAGGTCAAGCCCACGCGGCAACCAATGCTCTGGGCCGCGCTGGCCTATTCTGCGGGGGTAGTCGCCGGCACTTACCTCGGTCGTCCGCTCTCGTGGTGGGTAGCGGCCGGGGCGGCATTCCTCGCCGCAGGGCTGTACTTCTTGCGAAGAAGGAAGTGGCTCGGTGCAGGCCTCGCGCTGGGTGCGTTCTTTCTGACAGGTGCGCTTCACATGCAGTTGCGCGGCTCGTCGAGCCCTCTCGATACCAGCCTTCAGGCCTTTGCATCCGGCGATGCGGTCCAGTTGACGGCGCATGTAAGCCGGGAAGGCAGGCTGCGGGAAGCTGGTCCAGGTGAAATCAGACAAAGCCTCGACGTAGAGACGGAAGACATTGTCGCCGAGAATGGCAACCACATTCCCGTGCATTCCGGTGTACGGCTTGGGATCTACAGCGCCCTCCCAGACAGGTCAGCGTCTTCGCCAGCCGACGGCCCAGCCCCGTCCACGATGCACCTCTTTCTCTACGGCGAACGCATACGGCTCCCTGTCAAGCTGAAGCTGCCGCGTAACTTCCGCAATCCCGGGGCCTTCGACTATCAGGGTTACCTGGCCTCGAACGGCATTGCGGCGCTGGGGTCGGCCAAGGCGGGGGACGTCGAACTACTGCCCGGTTTCGCAGGCAGCCGCGTCGAACCCTGGCGAACGCGTATTCATTCCAGCATCGTTGCCAAAGTGCACGCGCTCTGGCCGCCGCCTCAGGCAGCTCTGATTGACGCCATGGTGATTGGCGAGGAGGCCTTCATCGACCGCGACACGCGAGTCGATTTCCAGCGCTCGGGGACCTATCACATCCTTGTCGTTTCAGGAATGAACGTGACCATTCTTGCGTTCGTCGCTTTCTGGACGCTGCGCCGGCTGCGGCTCGGCGACATTCCTGCGACTCTGTTGACTATCCTATTCTGCGTTGCTTACGCCTTTCTCACCGAGGTGGGCGCTCCCGTGTGGCGAGCGACGCTGATGTGCGCCATCTACCTGGGCACGCGACTGCTTTACCGCGACCGTGGCATGCTCAACGCGCTGGGAGCAGCGGCTCTGGGGCTGTTGGTATTCGATCCGCGGCAGCTCTTCACGGCAAGTTTCCAGATGACGTTTGTTTGCGTCCTCATCGTCGCCGCGATCGGCCTACCGCTGGTGGAGCGGACTTCGGCGCTCTATCGTCAAGCCTTGGCACACTGGGACGCCGACGATTATGGCCCCGCGCTGCCGCCACGCATCGCACAGTTCCGCGTGGACCTGCGGCTGATTGCAGAGCGGCTCGCGCGTTTTTTCGGGAAACCAGGATCGTTGGGTCTGGTGCGTGGAGTGACCATTGTTTGCCTGCGCACGTTTGAGTTGCTACTGGTGTCGGCCGTAATGCAGATGGGGTTGACGCTGCCTATGGCGTATTACTTTCACCGCGCAACCACAATCGGTCTACCCGCCAACGTGGCCGTGGTTCCGCTCACACAACTGCTAATGCCGGCAGCCGTGTTGACGGTAGGCTTGGGATACATTTCCCTTCTGCTCGCGAAACTTCCCGCGCTGCTCACCGCCTTTGCGCTGCAAGCCATTACAGGCACGGTACACGGCCTGGGAGGCCTACGCCTGGCTGATCTTCGGGTACCGACGCCGTCTGTGTGGATGATGGCGGTAGCTTCGGCGGCCTTGTTCCTCGCGATGGTCTTGGTGCGTCGACGCTGGCTGCTCGCAGTCACCGGTCTGGTCGCCTTGCTGCTGGCCTCGCTGATGCTGGCCTTCGTTCCGCCGCAGCCGCAAATGCGAGCGGGGCTGCTGGAAGTCACTTCTATCGACGTAGGCGAGGGCGACTCCATCCTGCTGGTGATGCCGCAGGGCCGGACTTTGCTCATCGATGCCGGCGGCCCCATCTTCAACGCCGGCTCGCAACTCGACTTTGGGGAAGATGTGGTTGCACCTTACTTGTGGACGCGCCGCATCTCGCGCCTTGATGCGGTCGCAATTTCGCACGGCCATTCTGACCACATTGGAGGCATGGCGGCCATCCTTGAGGACTTCCACCCGAAAGAGTTGTGGATAGGCCTGTTGCCGCCGAGTCGAGCCCTGGAGAGCCTGATCGCCGAGGCGCACGCACTCGGAATCAAAGTGGTGCGGCATTGGGAGGGAGATGAATTTGAGTTAGGCGGCGCCAAAGTCAACGTGCTTTTTCCGCCGCAGGACTGGCCTATCGGGCTCGCACCCAAGAACAACGATTCCATGGTGCTGCACGTCAGCTATGGCAAGACTTCAGTACTGCTGGAGGGCGACGCCGAGAAAGCTGTGGAGCGTCGAATCGCCAGTCTGCACCATCCGCAAGCGGACCTGTTGAAGGTGGGGCATCACGGCAGCGCTACATCCACCACGCCAGAGATTTTGCAATCGGTGAAGCCAAGGTTTGCCGTGATCTCGGTCGGCTTCCAAAACTCTTTTGGCATACCGAAACCCGACGTTCTGGCGCGGCTGCAAAACTCCGGAGTGCGCGTCTACCGTACCGACCTCAACGGCGCGGTGACCTTTTACCTCGATGGACGCTCCGTCACTCCTTGGCTTGCAGCTCTTCGGTAGAGTCGTCATCCTGCTCGTCCGCGATGCTAACGGCGGCAGGCCCCTGCCGGTATTCGGCGATCGTACTGCGCGCCTTCTCCGCATCCTCTTCGCGCACCAGGATGATCATTCCGCCCATTCCGGGGAACGCGTCCTGCAAAAGGCTGGCGGACGCGAGGTCATTTTCAATGTTCGCGGAATCGAGCAGGCCCTTGACCACCAGCGCTTCTGTTTCCTGCTCGCTATCGAAGACCTTTACCAGTTTTTCATTCGGATCAGGGCGGCGTTCTACCGTCGTCGCCTTGGGCTGCTCTGCCATAATATCTCCCGTTCTCGGGCCGGGCCCCCACCAGATGGCTCGGACTCCGCACTCTTGTGATTCTAACTCTTATCACAAATTGAGTTGCATCCCGGCGCGCGATTCGTTGACGGGCCGCAGCTGCGCCCGTAAGATGAAACGATCCGAAAAGGCGCGCGCCCACCAATGATCGGCCAGACTATTTCTCATTACCGCATCGTTGAGAAGCTCGGCGGCGGAGGGATGGGGGTCGTCTACAAGGCCGAAGACACGGAACTTGGCCGCTTCGTCGCCCTCAAGTTCCTGCCCGATGAAATGTCTCGTGATCCCCAAGCCCTGGAGCGATTTCGTCGGGAGGCGCGAGCGGCGTCTGCTCTCAATCACCCCAATATTTGCACTATCTACGAAATCGGCAAACACGGCGAGCAATCGTTTATCGCCATGGAGTTTTTAGACGGCGTTACCCTGAAGCACCTTATCGCTGGAAAGCCGTTGGACAACGAAACCGTACTCCCGCTCGCTATTGAGATTGCCGACGGCCTGGACGCCGCGCACTCGCAGAACATCGTTCACCGCGACATCAAGCCGGCGAACATCTTTGTCACCAAGCGCGGTCACGCCAAGATATTGGATTTCGGGCTGGCGAAGGTCGCACCCACCCTGAATTCCTCCAGCCAGGTTGCATCGGCGAACACGATGACGGGCATCGACGACCGGCACCTGACCAGTCCCGGCTCCACGCTCGGCACCATCGCTTACATGTCACCGGAGCAGGCGCGTGCGAAAGAGCTGGACGCACGCAGTGATCTGTTTTCTTTCGGCGCTGTGCTCTACGAGATGTCGACCGGCACGCTTCCGTTCCGTGGCGGCAGTTCAGCGGAGATCTTCAAATCCATTCTGGATGCAGCCCCAGCCTCGGCCCTGCGGCTCAATCCCGACATGCCCGCGGAGTTGGAACGCATCATCGACAAAGCTTTGGAGAAAGATCGCAACCTGCGCTACCAGAGCGCGGCCGATCTGCGAACTGACCTCACGCGCCTGAAGCGCGACTTCGAATCCGGGCGGTCGTCGGGCGTTTCCGCCGTGAGCGGCATTGCTTCAGCCTCTTCTGCTTCGTCTTCGGCCGCGACAGCAAAAGTATCAGGCCGTTCCGGCAAGAAGCTATTGGCCAGCCTCCTCGCCGGGATGTTGATCGCCGCGGCGGCCGCCGTGGTTTACTTTTGGCGAGGAAGACCTGCAACTCAAAAAGTCAGCTCCATCGCCGTGTTGCCCTTCGTCAATGCGACCGCCGATCCCGGCAACGAGTACCTCAGCGATGGCCTGACTGAAAGCCTGATCAGCACGCTCTCGCAACTGCCGGATCTGAAGGTGATGGCGCGTAGCACCGTTTTCCGTTTTAAGGGGACACAAGAAGATCCGCGGCAGATCGGCCAGACGCTCCAGGTTGGCGCAGTTCTGATGGGTCGCATTACGCAGCACGGCGACGAATTGGGCATCGACGCCGACCTGGTCAACACGGCCGACGGTACGGAACTGTGGGGTTCGCACTATGCCCGCAAGACGGCGGACGTCACCGAAGTGCAGAGCTATATCACCCGCGATATTTCCAGCAGCTTGCGAATCCACCTGAGTGGCACCGAACAGCAGCGTCTAGCTCGTGCCGCCACCACGAATCCCGAAGCCTATCGGCTGTATCTGGAAGGTCGCCAGCTTTGGTACGGCCGAACTCCCGACGGCCTGCAAAAAAGCATTGCATTGTTTCAGCAGGCGATTGCGGCCGACCCCAACTATGCGCTCGCTTATTCGGGCCTTGCTGACACCTATAACATTGCCCCCAGTTACATTCCAATCACGTCGAAGCAGGCGGAACTGCTGGCCGACGAAGCGACGCGCAAAGCTCTCGAACTGGATGACTCCTTGCCCGAGGCCCACGCTGCCCGTGCCTTCGCCCTGGCTAACGAATGGAGATGGAACGAAGCGGAATCTGAATTCCGCCGTGCCCTTGAGTTGAATCCCAACAACGCCGCAGCCCACTATTTCTACGCGATCAGCTATCTCTCTCCTGAAAATCGCATTACCCAGGCGATGGAACAGTATCGAATTGCTTTGTCGCTCGACCCTCTTTCCTCGATCGTTAATTCAAATTACGCTCTCATGCTCATGCAGGCCCGGCGTTATCCCGAGGCGCTCGCACAGTTCCAGAAAGTTATCGCACGGGACCCGAATTTTGTTCCGGTGCATTTCAAGCTGTCGCAGTTTTATGCGATGACCGGCCGGTTCGCTGACGCAGTGAGCGAACTCCAGAAGACATTTCGGAAGCCAATCTCCGTGAGCACCGACGCGAAAGGGTATCGCGAGCTAACCCAGGCGATGGAGGATTCGGATCGCTCGGCCGCCGTGGCCGTGGCGTGCGCAGTCAGCGGGGAGCGCGACCTCGCATTCCAGTATCTCGAGAAAGCTTATTCTAATGGCGATAGCGAACTGATGTTTGCCATTCGCTATCCCGCGCTCGACCCGCTTCGCTCCGATCCCCGCTACGCCGACCTGATGCGCCGCCTCGGACTACCGGAGTAGCAAGCTCCGATTCCGTCGGAGATCTGGCGACCCGGCACTTTCGGGCCGTTTGTTTTCTATCCCGATTGGAGGAGAATGCTTGGAAACAGCCGCAACCCGGGCTGCATTGCAGCATCCAAATCTGTGGCGAGAAAAGTTGTCGGGCGAAAAAGGGGCAGCATGAACATTGGGGAACCGGCGGATCACGAGAAAAATCCACTTCTGGTACGGGAGAACGCAGGTGAAGGAGAAGATGAAGCCCGGAGAATCCGACGCTTGCAGGTGATGATGAACATGGTGACTTCGGTGATCAGCCAAGACCCGGGCCTCACCATCGAAGAGGCGTCGGAGCTGGCTGCAGGCGCGAAGCGCGCCGCGCTTGCCATGTTTCCGGACAAAGAGCTGGCCTACGACCTACTCTACAAACCCCGCCTCCAGCGCCTGATGAGAGAACGCTTTCGCCTGCAGTGAGACGGTGGCCGATTCTTAAGGTTGAACGAATTCCTGAAATGAATTCTTGAAAAAGCTCGTTGCCGACTTTCCTATTCATCCACCACAGAATTCCTCAATGTCCCGACTCCCTCCACGCTGACCTCCACCACATCTCCCGCAACCACCGGTCCTACGCCTGCCGGTGTGCCAGTGGCAATCAGATCGCCGGGGAAGAGAGTCATTGTCTGCGCGATGTACCGGATGACCACATCCAGAGCGAAGATGAAGTCCCGCGTATTGCCCTGCTGCTTCACTGCGCCATTTACGCGGGTCTCCACGCCAACGCCGGTCCAGGGATCGATCTCATCCGTCACCAGGGGACCCACCGGACAGGAGGTATCGAAGCCCTTAGCGCGGGCCCATTGGCCGTCCCTGTTCTGCAGGTCGCGTGCTGTGACGTCGTTCAGGCAGGTGTAGCCCAGGATGCATCGGCGCACATCTTCCTCGGGCGGCGGCTGATAGCAAGTCTTGCCGATCACCACGCACAGCTCACCTTCATAATCGACGCGTTGCGAGATCTTCGGCCTCCGGACAACGCCCCCGGGCGCCAGCAGCGCGGAGCTAGGCTTGAAGAACAGAAGTGGTTCTTTCGGAACCTCATGCCCCAGCTCCGCCGCATGTTCCCGATAGTTGCGGCCAACGCAGACAATCTTTGACGGCTGGACCGGCGGAAGGAGCGCGGCCTCGTCCATTGGGATCGGTTCGATCCGCCGCGTCCGTAGGCCCTCCAGGTCGCCATCGGACTCTTCCGGAGCAGTGACCAGAGTTCGCAGGATCGCAACCCGTCCCGCAACGGATTCGACCAACCCGTAGTAAGCCTGTCCATCCAATTGAAAGCGGCAATATTTCATCGCAATCTATCTAACCACGAGACATGAAATCCGGCGAGAATTTTCGACGAAACTGTGGCGGCGGAATCTAGAATCTGCCGCACGCCCCGCGAAGCCCGGCCCTTCCAAAAGCCGTTTTCGGTGGACCGTTTCCGGCGATTTGAAACACTGACGTAACCTGCGCGAGATTTGGGTTTGACACTGTTTGTGAGGCGTTGCTATAGTCGAGGAGTTCCCTTTGGACGCGGGTTTCTGTAAAACGTCCGGCAGCTGGGATTGTCCAAGCTCACTCGCCAGGGTGAGCCCACCACAACCAAACGACTCACTCCAGCAGTCCGCCAAGCAGGCCCCGCATCCTCCCCGCACCGAGTGCGAGGTTCTAGCAGAGAGGCATGACTTTGTTCGACGATACCACCGCCCACGACTCCGATTCCGCCACCGCCGTCGTAACCGAAGCAGAACCGACGGCCGCAGAGTTCACTTCGACTGAGCAGCATCTGACGGAACCGAATCAGACTGCAGCTTCGGCCACAACCACAGCTTCCACCGAGGAAGCGCCGCACGCGACGGCTGCTTCCGACGATAAGCCCGCCAATGAGGACTTTGCCTCGGCGCTGGAGAACTTCACCACGGAGACCGAAGAGGCCGTGGGAGAAGACCGTGTGATCAAAGGCACGGTGCTGAAGCTGACGTCGACTCACGTCGTTGTAGACGTCGGCGCCAAGTCGGAAGGCATGTTGCCGCTCTCGGAGGTACTGGATCACGAGGGCAAACCGAAGGTGAAGCCCGGCGACGAGATCGAGGTGATGCGCGAGAAGGGACATACCGAGGAAGGTTACATCAATCTTTCTCACCAGAAGGCAGCGCGCATTCACGCCTGGGAGGAAGTGGAAAAAGCTCACAACGAAAAGAGGCCGATCAAGGCGGTCGTGATTGAGCGCACCAAGGGTGGGTTGACGGTCGACATCCTGGGAGTAAGAGCTTTTCTGCCGGGATCACAGGTGGATCTGCGCCCCATCCGCAATCTTGAGGGCATGAAGGGGCAGACGCTTGAAGTTACCGTGATCAAGCTAAACAAGAAGCGTGGCAACATCGTGGTATCGCGCAAAGAATTGCTGGAAGGGGAGCAGACCGAGAAACGCAGCAAGACCCTCGAACATCTGGAAGAAGGCTCGGTGCTGACGGGAGTGGTGAAGAACTTGACCGAGTACGGAGCTTTTGTGGATCTGGGCGGATTGGATGGGCTGTTGCACATCACCGACATGTCGTGGGGAAGGCTCACGCATCCACGCGACCTGGTGAATGTGGGCGACCAGATTCAGGTAAAGGTGCTGAAGTACGACAAAGACAAGCAGCGGGTTTCGCTGGGATTCAAGCAGTTGACGCCCGATCCGTGGCTGGATGCGGAACACCGCTACCCGGTGGGCGCGCATGTGGCGGGACGCGTGATCAGCGTGACCGACTACGGCGCCTTCGTTGAACTGGAGCAAGGCATCGAAGGATTGGTCCACGTGAGCGAGATGACGTGGTCGAAGCGGATGAAGCATCCTTCGAAGCTGGTGAACGTGGATGATCAGGTGGATTGCGTAGTGCTCAACGTGAATCCCACGGAGCGGCGTATCTCTCTCGGCATGCGGCAACTGGCGACGAATCCCTGGGATGCGCTGCATGACAAGTATCCCGTGGGCATGACGGTGGAGGGCCGGGTGCGCAACCTGACCGATTTCGGGGCGTTTATCGAGATCGAAGACGGCATTGACGGCCTGGTACACGTGAGCAACCTGAGCTGGACCAAGCGAGTGAAGCATCCTTCGGAAGTTTTGAAGAAGGGTGATCGGGTGAAGGCCATCGTGTTGGCCATTGAACCCGACAAGCGGCGACTGTCGCTGGGAGTAAAGCAACTTCAGCCCGATGTGTGGGAGACCTTCTTCGAGACGCATCATACGGGCGATGTGATTCACGGCAAAGTGCTGCGGGTGGCTGCGTTTGGCGCCTTTGTGGAAATTGCGGAAGGAGTGGAGGGTCTGTGCCACAAGTCGGAAGCGGTGGATGGAAACGGACAGCCCCTGCATCTTGAGCCGGGCGTGGAACACGACTTCAAGATCATCAAGATGAGCGCGGAAGAAAAAAAGGTTGGACTCAGCATTCGTGCGGTCGGCGAAGAGGCTTCGCGATCCGAGGTCGAGGCTTACAAGCAGCCGGTATCGAGCACCAGTTCGACCATCGGCGAGTTGATCTCCTGGAAGCGCGCCAGCAACGAGGGCAACTGAGTTCCTTGAATTCCCGATCGGGCCGCCGCGAGGCGGCCTTTTTCCGTTTCGGAGACCGCTTAGCCTCTCGCTTGGCGCGTAAGCTACGCTGGTCTAGAATCATTTGTTTGATCTCGAACATCTCTTCCTTAGTGGTAAGGAGCTCCTGATTGCCTGAAACAATTTATGACATCGCCATCATCGGCAGCGGACCAGCCGGCTACACCGCCGCCATCCGCGCAGGCCAGTGGGGCTTGAAGACAGCACTCATCGAAAAAGATGGATTCCTTGGCGGTACCTGCCTGCACGTGGGCTGCATTCCGACCAAGGCTCTGCTGTTCAACGCCGAACTCTGGGACCACCTAAAAGACGCCAAGGAATTTGGCATCGAAGGAGTCGATTCGCGCAAGCTGAACTGGGCCGCAGTGCAGGATCGCAAGTCGAAGATCGTGGCCAAGCACGCCAAAGGCCTCGAGTTCCTGATGAAGAAGAACAAGGTCGAGACGGTGAAGGGCTATGGCAAGCTGACGGGCCCGGCGCAGAATGGTTTATTAACCGTCGAAGTTGTGAACGACAACAAGGCCAGCCATCTGAAGGCGAAGAACGTCATTCTCGCCACTGGTTCCGAAGCTCGCATGCTGCCTGGCCTCGAACCCAGCGATCGCATTCTCACCAACATCGAGATTCTCAGCGTGAAGGAGATTCCGAAGTCGCTCGTCATTGTAGGAGCGGGGGCGGTGGGAGTGGAGTTCGCTTCGATCTATCGTTCTTTCGATTGCGAAGTCACAATTGTCGAGATGCTACCGCGACTTGTTCCCGTTGAAGATGAAGAGGTTTCCAAAGAACTCGCTCGTGTCTTTCGCAAGCGTGGCATCAGCTTTCACACGAATGCGAAAGTCGACAAGGTCGAGAAAACGAAGGCGGGAATTGCCGTCACCATCACGGTCGACGCAAAACAACAGAAGATCGACGCAGAAAAGATCCTAATCGCGGTGGGCCGCAAGCCGCGCACGGAAAACGTCGGCCTGGAGAGAACGAAAATCAAGCCCGACCGCGGCTTCATCAAGACTGATTCCTGGATGCAGAGCGCCGAACCAGGCGTTTATGCGATCGGCGATATCGTTTTGGGCGCGCCGCAACTCGCGCACGTCGGCGCGATGGAAGCGATTGTGGCTGTAGCTAAGATTGCCGGAAAGCCCGGCAAACCGATCAATCCCGAACACATCCCTGGAGCGACCTACTGCCATCCGGAAATCGGCAGTGTGGGCCTTACTGAAACGAAAGCGCGCGAGGCCGGATACAACGTTAAGATCGGCAAGTTTCCCTTCACCGCAAATTCTCGCGCGTCCATCGTTGGACAGCACGAAGGCTTCATCAAGATTGTTTCCGACGCCGACTACGGCGAGATTCTCGGCGTGCATATCATTGGTCCGCAAGCCACGGAACTGATCGCCGAAGCCGTAGCTGCTATGGAACTAGAAGCCACGGTCGAAGACTTGATGTGGACGATCCACGCGCACCCAACTTTGGCCGAAGCCATGCTGGACGCGGCGAACAGCGTGTACGGGATCGCGATCAACGCATGAAGTGTGGCCACGGATTCGCACGGATGAACACAAGTAAGTCTCCTCGATTTGATCCGCGTGAATCCGTGAAAATCCGTGGCGACTAAGACTTTGATCTCTCTCGTTCAACTCGGCACGGTCGACTACGCCACCTCCCTGCGCCTGCAAAAGCAACTCGTCGCTCTGCGCAAAGGAGAAAAGATCGGCGACGTTCTGCTTCTTCTCGAACACTCGCCAGTCATCACGCTCGGGCGCAACGCGAAAGCCGCCAACGTGATCGCCTCGCCCGAACTCCTCGCCCAGCACGGCGTTGAGCTTTTCGAATGCGACCGCGGCGGCGACGTTACTTTCCACGGCCCCGGCCAGATCGTCGGCTATCCCATCTTAGACCTGCGCGGAATCGCAGCCCCCGATGGCAGGCGCAAGACGCTCGGCGCTGTAGAATTCGTCCGCCGTCTGGAAGGAGTTTTGATCCGCACTTGCGCGGATTTCTCGATTCCCACGATGCGCTTGCCGGGCCTAACGGGTGTATGGACAGATGCCACGAACCATGATGCTCACGTGGGGACAGCCGCCCTTCGACAAGCTCAGGGCACGCTCTCGGCTGTCCAGCGAAGCGAAGCGAGCCCACCCAAGAATGCAGTCGAAGCCAAACTCGCCGCCATCGGCATCCACATCTCCCGCTTCGTTACTTCTCACGGCTTCGCCCTCAACGTCAACACCGATCTCAGCTTTTTCGACCTTATCGTTCCCTGCGGCATCACGGCGAAACCAGTGACCTCGATGCAGAGAGAACTCGGCAGAGAACTCGATCTCAATGCAGTCACCGAATCCATCTCCCGCAACTTCGGTTTAGTCTTTTCCAGCCAGATGCTTTGGGTTGAAACGCTGGACGCGCTGCTGGGCCGCGCGGTCGGCGTTCCGCTCCAGAGCCCCGCCGAATTCCGTCAGCTCCACGAAGAAGACGACCCGACCTGGGCCTGATAAGAACAATTATCTGGACAGCCGTTTGTCCGGGGGGGGCGGATCGCGGCAGATACTAATTGGCCCAATCTGCTACTCTGCGATAGCATTGGTAATTGCGCCAATGTCAGCCCTCGCCATGGCAATTAAGAAAAAGAAATCCAACTCCAAGCACAGCGCGAACGGAAACCGTAGGCATAACGGTGCCTCTCCGTCTAAGGCCGAAAATGGAGACCTCCGCACCTACTCCATCCCCGACTACCGCCTGGAGAACCCCGACCTCACCGTCCACCAAACGATAGAGAAAGACAAAGACGGCACCGAACACGTCCGCTACGAAGTCGAGGGTAACCTCAACGCGCCGGTCCCGCCCATTCGCGATTCCAAGTATCTCGACAAAAAGCAATGCATCGAAATCTACCGCTACATGTTGCTCAACCGCAAAATGGAAGTCGCGCTAGAAAATCTCTACAAGCAGGGCAAGGTCGTCGGCGGAGTTTATTTCGGACTCGGCCAGGAAGCCTGCTCCTGCGCCTCCGCCTACGCGCTCGATAAGGACGACTGGTTCGCGCCCATGATCCGCAACCAGGGGGCGCTGCTGGTGCGTGGCTTCGCCGCCAGTGACACCATGATGCAGTACATGGCCAAAGCCGATTCGCCCACGCGCGGCCGCGACGGCACTTCGCACTTCGGCGACATCGTAAAGCGCAACATGGTCTCGCCCATCTCCATGCTCGGCGA
>PMSQ01000212.1:57472-58693 GCA_003168355.1 Acidobacteriaceae bacterium
GAAATGCAGTACCGCTGCAAAGACCTCGCCGAACGCGCCATCGGATACGGCATTCCCGGCGTGATCGTCGACGGCACCGACGCCTGCCAGGTCTACGACGCCGCCCGCGACGCCGTGGAGCGCGCCCATCGCGGCGAAGGCCCCACCATGATCGAAGCCAAAATGATGCGCATGAAAGGCCACGCCATCCACGACGCCGCCGCGTACGTGCCCAAGCCGATGTTCGACTTCTGGAAAAAGCGCGACCCGATCGCCCGCTTCGAGAATTACTTAGTGAAAGAAAAAAAGTGGCTGACAGCCAAAGAGAACGCTGATTTGATTTCAGACGTAGAGCGGGTGATCGAAGCGGAGCGCGAGATCGCAGTGAATTCGCCGATGCCGACGCCGGAGTCTGCCGAAGGCGGGGTATTCTGTGCGGAGGGCTGCCATGAAATAAAACCGAAATACGGCATGCCTAAAGTAAAGGCGCGTAGCGGCAGTTTCAAGCAAACGGAAGCAGCAGTGCATTTGAAGTGAGAAGGGAATGGGAAATTGGAGTCGAGATGTCATGGTCGCCGGGCAGCAGACCACGGATGAGATCTACGAATTAATTCGTCAGGCAATCGTCGACAAGGATGTCGTCATTGCCAGCTATCACGGCCATGTTCGGGAAATGTGCCCTCATGTGATTGGAAAAAAGAATGGTCATGCGCATGCGTTCCTTTATCAGTTCGCTGGAGGAAGCAGCGGCGGTTTGAAACCTGATGGATCGCCAAGCAATTGGCGCTGCTTGCGTGTAGATGGACTCTCTCAGGTGGCGATCAGGAAATCAGAAGGAGAGTGGCACACAGCGTCAAACTATTCGGAAGTGCAAACGTGTGTGGATGGGATCGACGTCAAAGTGAACCTTACGTGAAGAATGTTTTATGCTTTATCCGCGTAAATCCGCGGCGAAAGAATTGTGACTATGCTCCTTACCTACCTCGAGGCCATCCGCCAGGGAATCTGGGAAGAAATGGACCGCGACCCCACTGTCTTCTGCCTCGGCGAAGACATCGGCATTTACGGCGGCGCGTTCAAAGTCACCGACGGTTTCATCGACCGCTTCGGCCCCGAGCGCGTCATCGACACGCCCATCGCCGAGTCCGCCATCGTAGGCGCCGCTTTCGGAGCGTCGCTCACCGGCATGCGCCCCGTCGCCGAATTCCAGTTCATGGACTTCATCGGCTGCGCCTTCAACCA
>PMSQ01000212.1:58702-59032 GCA_003168355.1 Acidobacteriaceae bacterium
AGCACAAATATCTCTACCGCCGAATCAAAGGCGAAGTTCCCGCCGAAGACTACGTCGTTCCCATCGGCAAAGCGAATATCGTTCGCGAAGGTCGCGACATCAGCATCATTACCTACGCTGCCATGGTCCACACCGCCCTGGAGGCTGCCGAGGTTCTAAAGAACGACGGAATCGATCTCGAAATACTCGATCTGCGCACCGTTTCGCCACTCGACTGCGAAGCCATCGCGCAAACCGTAAAGAAGACAAACAAGGTCGTCATCCTGCATGAGCACTCCCGTACCGGAGGTCTAGCCGGCGAAATCGCCGCCATCATCAACGAAGAAGCCT
>PMSQ01000131.1 GCA_003168355.1 Acidobacteriaceae bacterium
CCATCTTCGATGTGGGCGAGGAACCGGAGACGCGCGCTCCCTACATCGTAATGGAATTTGTTGGAGGGCAGTCCCTCGACAAACTGCTGGCCCGGGACGACCACAAATTACCTCTGGAGACCGCCCTCCAGCTAACGCTCGAACTGGCGGAAGCGCTGGATTGCGCGCACGGACAAGGCGTGGTTCACCGCGACCTGAAGCCCGCGAATATCCTGATCACGGAAGACGGTCATGCCAAGATCGCCGACTTCGGAGTGGCGAAACTGAACCTTGCCCACCACACTCTTGCGGGACGCGTGTTGGGCACACCAGCCTACATGTCGCCGGAACAGTTGAATGGCGAAACCGTGGATGGACGATCGGACTTGTTTTCTCTAGGCGTGGTTCTGTACACCGTACTGACGGGTTACCGGCCGTTTCAAGGCAACAGCGCGCTCACAGTGTCGTTCAAGGTGGTCAATCGCGAGCCGGTTCCCGCGACTGTTCTCGATACTGATTTGCCTGCGGCGCTCGATTACATCATTGGGCGAGCGATGGCAAAGGATCCGGCCCAACGTTATCAGCGGGGTATGGAAATGGTATTGGACGTCCAGGACCTGCGAGCTGGACGAGAACTATGGAGCAAGACCAAGCAGCCGGGTTCTTCTCTCGGCGCGGATGCGGAAGAAACGGCGAACGCAAGAGCCAGATCTTGGACGGCGGGGCAACCGGCTGTCGGAGCCAAGCCCGGTCTAAGCATGCGCGCCCTATCTCCGGGACGCGAGGCAGTGGAGAAGTTGCTGGAGAGGATGCGGAAGAGTTCCTTCGCCGCTGCAGCCCTGCTCCTGGTCGGCCTTCTCGTCCTTGGAATCCGGTTGAGCGATACGGTTCTGCCCCAACCACTACCCTCCAGGACTCCGCCCGAAACCGGGGCAGCCAGTGCGCCGCCGCCAGCGGAGGAGCCCGTAGTGATCGCAACAAAAGCTACGCCGAAGCACACGAGCCTGCCAAAAATTCCCCCGGCAACGCTGGACATCGAATTGGAGCACAACTTCACTTCGGCCCGCCTGTCGATTTGGGTCGACGATCACCCGGCCTATACCCACTCACTAGAAGGAACCGATAAGAGACACCTGGTTATGTTTCACGCCGTCCAGGGCCATGAATCCCATGTGATGCAGCTAGCCCCCGGCAAGCACCGCGTTCGGGTACAGGTGGCATCTGGCGCGGACTCTCACGAGCAGTCCGGGACGGTGGCGAGCGAGTTTGTCAGCGGGAAAGAAAAGATGTTGCAGATCCACTTCGATAAACGCGGCGCCATGAACCTAAGCCTGCAATAAAGGCTAGGTCCTTCGGAAAAAGATCGGATTGCGCGCTCGCATCGGCATCCCTCTCTCGGCAATTTCAGCGAGCGCTACTGTGCCTTGGCCCCTGCGGCTGTGGAAGCTTGAACCGGTTGATCCGAGGTTGTCTTGGATAGGACACCCGTCTGCGTTTGCTTGTTCGGCGGAATTTCGGTTCCGGCCGGATAAATTAGAATCCGCACCGTACCCCAACCGGAGCCGGCGTCCGCGTCCGTCTGCTTGCCCACGCCCAGAGTCTTAAGCTGGCTATCCTCAAAACCGAAATGCTCCACCAGATACTCGCGCACCACCATGGCCCGGGCTTCGGTCAGGACCAAGTCCTTTTGGGTATCGCCTTCCATCCCCGCCGATGCAACGACCACCGCAAAACCAAACTGATTGTTGGCCAGGAATTCACCGCTGGCACTTAGAGATTTCTGGTTTTTCAGCTTGGCTGAATCCTGTTTATCGAAAAGCTGCTTCGCCGGGTAAGCGAACTCCTTTATTGGTGTGCCTTGCGGCAGGCGTTCGATCTCATCTTTTGCCAGTTCGGCGGCATCTTCGTAGCCGCGGCTCTTGTAAAACCCGCGCAGGAGGAAGTTGTGTTTCATGGCCTCCATATTCTCCTGGAAGTCGGTAACCCCGGCTTGTGCCTGAACCATCGTGTCCCGCATGGCGCCCGAGGTCTGTTCGAGGTTGGTATAGAGCTGCTTGTCGTTGACCAGCGCTCCCGCTGTTCCCTTCCCCGCGTCGATCTTGGCGCTGATCGAGTCCAGATTCGCTGTCGCCCGCGTGGCGTTCTGGATGGCTTGCTGGCTGCTGTCCAGGATGCCACTCATCTTGTTGAGCAGGTCCGACATTTCGAGCGGCGGCTGGCTGGCGATGGTATCGCCATCCCGCACCTCTCCGGACCCAGCCGATCCAAACGAGACCGCCAGATATTGGTTGCCCAACAATCCCTCGGTTTCGATTGTGACCATGGAGTCTTGCTTGATGATCTCATGCGTCGACTTTCCGAGATCCATGATTACCGTGACCTTTTCGCCCGGCGTGTGGGGCAACACGATGTTGCTCACGGTTCCCGTGTGAACCCCGCCCACCCGCACATCGGCTCCGTCATCCAGGCCCACCACATTGTCGAATTGCGCCTTCAATCGGTAGGTCGAGCTGAACAGATACTGCTTGCTCCCAATGATGAAGATCCCCGCTGCTAAAATCGCCAGTGTCAGGATGATGAAAGCTCCCAACCGCGCCGCTCTCGACATAAGTCCTCCTACGAATGCTTTAAAAATTCCCTGACGAAGTCGACGTCACTTTTCTGGAGCTCTTCAAAGCTGCCTTCAATCACTACGTTTCCTTCATTGAGCAGAGCCAGACGGTCCGCAATCGTCTTGGCACTGTGCAGATCATGGGTCACTACGATGGATGCCATGTGATGTTCCTTCTGGAGCTTGAGCACCAGATCGTCGATCTCCGCGGAGCTGATCGGGTCCAGCCCCGCGGTGGGCTCGTCGAGCAGTAGAATGTCGGGTTCCAAAATGAGCGCACGCGCTAGCCCAACTCGTTTCTGCATCCCACCGGAGATGTCCGAAGGCATCTTCGTAAGCGCCTCTTCCATGCCCACTTCCGCCAGCAGTTGTCTGACCCGGTCGCTGCGCTCGGAGTTCGACATCTCCTTCTTATGATGCTGCAACGGAAACGCCACGTTCTGCTCAACGGTGAGCGAATCGTAAAGCGCGGCGTGCTGAAACAGAAAACCCATCTTCTTTCTAATTTCGCCGAGCCGGTCAAGAGTCATGCCGCCGATATCCTGACCGTGAATGCGGACCGAACCCGAGTCCGGCTTCTCGAGTCCGATGATGAGCCTCAGCAATACACTCTTGCCGGTACCGCTGCGGCCCAGCACCGCCAGGGTCTCGCCCCGCTTCACGGCCAGACGGATCCCGTTCAAAACCTTTTGACTTCCGAACGACTTATGCAAGTCCTCGACGGCGATGACCACTGCGCTGCCGTCTTCCTCGGCTTCTGCTGGCTTCACGGCGACTTGATCCATCGTTTCCATATTCGTTTCGCTTGTTTCGCCGGCGCATTAATCCCGGTTTGTCGAATCGAACTTCATAAGAGTTTTCACGGGAAAAATATCAGTATGAATTTCACCAGCACCACATCCGCCAGAATCACGAACAGCGAGGACAAGACCACCGAACTCGTGGCCGCGCGGCCTACCCCGGCAGCGCCTCCCTGCGTCCGCATGCCCTGAAAACAGGCGATCAAACCGATGATCAGACCAAATACCATGGTCTTAAACGTAGGGGGCAGAAAATCGTTGAAATCGGCGCCCTTAAACCCGCTGGTGATGAATTGATGAAAGGACAGCGGCTCAGCCACGGCCTGCGCCACCCAGCCCATGACCAGGCCGCATAAGTCGGCGGCGAGGGTCAGCAAAGGCAGCATCAAGATGCAGGCCAAAATGCGGGTCGCCGCCAGCAGCCGATAAGGATTTACCGCGGATGCTTCAATGGCATCGATCTGCTCGGTCACTTTCATCGACGCCAACTCCGCGCCAATGCCGGCGCCCACTCGCCCGCTCACCACCAGACCGGTGATGATCGGACCCGTCTCGTGAATAATGGAGAACACAAGCGCGGCGGGAAGCAGCGATTTGGCCCCGAATCGAGTCAGGCTGTAACGGGCTTCCATGGAGAGCACGACCCCGGTAGCGGCGCCAGCCAAAGCGACCAGCGGCAGAGACTTTGATCCGATCTCGTCGAGTTGGCGAAACAGTTCGCGGAACTCAAACGGCGGCGTGACCGCAGCCCGCACCACCTGCCAGAAAAATATGATTAGATCGCCGAACCACTCGAAAAACTGGCCGACGGGACCTTCGGCGGCCTGCGCCGGCGCGGACACGGGTGAGGTCCGCCTGGAAAGTGAAGCGTCCATGCCTGCGACCGTACTCATTTCCCGGTCGATCACGGATTTGCACCCGGAGCTGGAGCTCCGTGCGGATTGTTGAGGTGCATGCGAGAGAGCAAAGAGTGCGGCCCGCTGTAGAGAAACTCGAGGGCGACATTCCCGCCCACATATCCCAGCAGGAGGTAGTTGCCCATCCGGAGCGCATCCCGGGCATCGTAGCGGCCGGGATACCACGCATAGACGGCCGTCATGGTGCCAGCGTAGGGAGCGACCAGCGCCGGGAAGGAAAAAACGCGGTGGCCGTCTTCGCCGCGGCGAGCTGTCAAGGTCGAGCTCACAGCATGGCGAAGCCGGGGAAACATGCCTTTGCACTCACAGCGGTAGTACAACGTGTCTTCGCGAAAGGCTTGCGCCAGCGCGTAACGCGTCGTGGTGCTCACCGCGGCAATGCCGAAGTTCGAGCCAAAGCGCTTGCCGTAGCCCTCCGTGCCTTGCCTCCACTCTGGCGGGGTGTTATACACCTGATTAATGCCAGCCACGAAGCCGGCGCCAACGATGGAATAGGGACCGAAGGCGTCGAAGAGGTAGTTGCGCAGCTTGGTGGTCTGGGTTGGACGCATGTACGTCAGGTCGGATTGTGCCGGAGTTGCGTTTGTGGCCGCGCTGGAGGGATCGACCGGGGAGGGATCGACCGGATCGGCCAGGGATTGCGCCATTGCCGCCACCGGCAGGGCAGCGAGGCCCGCAATGGCTAACAACACGAACATAATTCGGCGTACCTCCATATCAAGGCTCTCCGTGGTCAATCTATGATGCAGCCGGCACCCCAAAAGGTTACTGTTAAAGGTTACTGTTCTTCATACGGTCAGCGGGCAGACCCCGTGGTCGCACTGGCAGGCGATCTCGACCTCCCCGGATCCCGCTTCTTTACAGGCTTGACCACAGTATTTGTCACCAGATTGCGCCGCGCACCGGCATGGTAGGTGCGCACACTTGTTAGGCTCATTGATCGTCATCATGGTTCTCGATTCTCCTTATTTCCAGATTCTTTTCTTACAATTTTCCAAACCCACTCTATTTCTTCTTTTGTTCCGTTCAGCCATTACGCTGCTTCTTTTCTTTCAATAATCGGCGGTGCCTGCACCAGTTCCTCGAATAGAGAGCGGTAGTGAATCATCGCGTTTCGCAGGTCTTCCGTAGTTGCTCCGTTCTTCCCCACCCGCAGCGCAATCTCGTGTGCGGACCGGTAGTTCTCCACCACGCGGGGATGGTCGACGGAAATGTCGGCAGCTCGCTGATCGAAATCGGATACGGGATAGCCGCGGGTCTTCATCAAAGAGGACACCAGGTCGTCGGCTTCTGCGACCGCCCCCTTGGGCGAATCGACAAAACGGGACTGCACGGATTCCCACTGTTTCGAAAAACGTTCGCGCTCTATGGGATCAAGTTCGCGAAGGCTGAGCTTTTCAACCCGCTTTTCGCGATCCACCAATTTCGCTTCCGCCTTTCGTTCGGAGCCATGCTCCCGCACCGCTCGTTCGTACTCGGAGCCAAATTTTTGCCGCAGGCCTGCAGTCGTACCCCTGCGGTTTCGCACGTACAGCCACGCCAGCACTGCGATGATCACAATCACTGCGGCGGCCAGCACAATCAGCTTAGGATCCAACATATTTAGGGTCATCAAAACCTCCTGTCCATAAACCAAACTTTGTTCACCAAAGTCCCTGCTTCCGTCAGAACCTAAGTGAATTTCAAGTATCGAACTTTTGTTTTCGAAAAACTGATCAGAATTGATCGTCTTGCGAATCAGCACATGGCATCTTGCCCTGAGTGTTGGGAGAAGTGCAGAGAACACAGTCGTCAACCTCCCCACGGTTGCGGTGCGCCTGCCCACCCAAAGTGAGCGATTCTGCACAGCACCGGGGAAGCAAGTGGGCGAGTCTATAGGCTGGCCCGGGAAGGGAGAACTTGCTCAGCACCCGGATTCCATCCTGGCTCCGGTGAAAGGAAAAACATGAAAACGTTTAAATTGTTTCTTACCTTGGTCATGCTGCTCACGCTTGTAACCATGGGGTGCTCCGGGCCTTCCACGAAATCGCCCGATGTCTCGGACAGCCTCCGTAAATCGCTCGCTCAAGCCGGCCTCAAAAATGTCTCCGTCACCCAGGACCGTGACAAAGGCGTGGTTACGCTTGGCGGAAGTGTCGCGGCTGACGGTGACAAGTTACAAGCTGAATCCATCGCACGGTCAACCGCGACCGGTCAGGTTGTCGCCGATCAGATTGCCGTAATCCCTCCAGGCGTCGAAAGAGACGCGAAGGCGGTGAATTCGGATCTGGACCAGGGTATTGAAAAGAATTTGGACGCCGCTCTCATCCAGAGCACATTGCAAGAGGGGGTCCAATATAGCGTCAAGAACGGGGTCGTGACCTTGACCGGCGAGGTCAACTCGGAGTCGAAGCGCGCGCAAGTGGAAAAAGCGGCGTCAACCGTTCCCAACGTGCGGCAGGTCGTGAATGAGATGCAGGTGAAAGACCAGAAGGCCACCTCCACGCAGTAAGATCGAGGCCGTCCTCTGACCACCGCAGCGGGGGACACGTCGCTGCGACCGGAATCAATCGCCGGGACCGCCGCTGACCGGGCCTGGGGCTGGGTTCACTTGCCAGGTTCGATAGGGTACTCCCGGCATCTCTCCGAGTGGGGACACGGGACGGAGGACGTTGCCGGGGAGCGGGCGGAAAGGCATCTTCCCCTGGTTCGCATCCTGATCGGAGTTCTCGTAGCTGAATTGCGGTACGATCTCTTTGAGCCGGGCCAGGATGGAAACTCGATTCCCGAGCGACATCGCCGCATAGAGCGCGTCGAGACCGCGCTTCAAGGCCGGCCAAGCGAGCCTCCCGCTTTCGGTACAGGTTATTTTTTCGCAGGCGCTGGTCCAGACCCGCTCGTCAGGATAGAAGAGTTCCTCGAAGAGTTTTTCGCCCGGTCTGAGGCCGATGAATTTAAATTCCGGGTTGGATTTGCCGGAGAGCCGAACCAGAGTTTTCGCCAGCTCCGCAACCAGAACCGGCTCCCCCATGTCGAGTACGAGAATATCGCCGTTCCTGCCGATGGCGAAGGCCTGCAGCACCAGGCTAACCGCCTCCGAGACCGTCATGAAAAAGCGGGTCATTTCCGGGTGGGTGATGGTGATGGGCTGATTTCGCCGGATCTGCTCCTGGAACAGCGGAATCACGCTGCCGCTCGATCCGAGGACATTGCCGAAGCGGACCGACACACAGCGCAGCCGCTCTCCGGGCCAGGCTGCGAGAATCAGCTCTCCCACCCGCTTGGTGCAACCCATAACGTTGGTCGGATTCACCGCCTTGTCGGAGGAAATCATCACGAAAGCGCTGCAGTTCGAATCCTCGGCCACGTTCAGCAGCCCCAGCAGGCCGAACACGTTGTTGCCGACCGCCTCTTCCACATTAGCTTCCATGACGGGCACGTGCTTGTAGGCGGCGGCATGGAAAACAATCTCGACGCCGTAGGTCTGGAATATTTTGCGCATGCGCTCCGGGTTGCAGAAGTCGGCGACACAAAACACCTTGCGCTCGTCCCCTTCGCCCTGCACCAACTGATGCTGCAGGTGAAAGATTCCGGTTTCATTCTGATCGAGGCACACGAGAAGTCTTGGTTTGTAAGTCCGGATTTGCCGGCACAGCTCCGAGCCGATGGATCCCGCGGCGCCGGTCACCACGACCACGCGGTCCCGAATATGTTCGCGCACCGCTTCCAGATCGAGGTTCACGGGATTACGCCCCAGCAGGTCGGTGAGTGAAACTTCCCGGACCTGCTGCAAGGTCAGTTGGCCCGCAATCAGTTCCGCCATTTCGGGGACGGTTCGGAAGGGTGCGCCCGCTTCTTTACATGTTTCCACCAGGCGGCGCATCTGGATCTGGGTCGCCGACGGAATCGCAATCAGGACTTCGTCGATCCTCTGCTCGAGGACCGCCTGCGCAAGCGTCTCAACCGCGCCGAGCACCGGCACCCCCAGCACCCGCAGCCCTTTCTTGAGCGGATCGTCATCGACACAACCGATCACCGAGTAGCCCGTCTCGACTCCCTGGGTTTCGCGAATGATCATCTGGGCTGCATGCCCGGCGCCCACCAGCAGCAAACGTTTCGAGGCTGAGTCCGCCCGCACGCTCTCCGCTAGCATGCGGGAAAGCACCCGTATCCCGGTCAAGAGCGTAAGCGTGATCAGCCCCTCGAGCACATAAATCGACAGCGGGAAAACCTTCAGTCCCAAGCCGTAGCGCACGATGATCAGGAACGCAAGCGAGCCGGACAGGGTGGCTTTCAGAACGTCTACCGCATCGCTGATTCCGGTATAGCGCCACCAACCATGCATAAGATTGAAGAATGGCATGACCGCGAGGCGAACGATAATGAGAATGAGAGCTGTGGTCCGCAGCAAGGCCTGGTCTGGCATGTGAAACTCGAAGCGCAGGAGCCACGCACATACCAGGGAGCAAAGGATCAGACCCACTTGCAGGATCAGCACCAACAGAGAACGGCAGCGCAGCAGCGCCGAGGACTTCTTGTCGATTTTTCTCATAGTACGGCCAGATCACCTTGCTTCCCTTCTACTCACCATCGGCTGCGGGATGGCACGACTTCATTGGCGGGTCCAAGCGAGTGGAGTCAAAAGCAGCGGGGCGATTTCGGGAGCCGGGCAGGAATGGGAAACTACGAGCGGATTTTAGTGTTGCACGCCTTCCGCCTTGAATACTCTCCAGAGGGTGAGGACCATGATCTTCAGGTCGAGCAGAAGCGACTGCGCTTGCATGTATTCCGCGTCATAATCCACTTTGCGTGGGATCTCCAAGTCATCGCGGCCATTCACTTGCGCCCAGCCGGTAATGCCGGGAACCAATCGATGAACGCCGCGGCGGGTGCGAAGTGCCACCAGATCGTCCTGATTAAAAAGCGCCGGACGAGGCCCCACCAGCGTGAGATCGCCCTTCCAAACGCTGACCAGTTGCGGCAATTCATCCAGGCTCGTCTTGCGCAACAGGGCTCCGGCCGGGGTCAGATAGCGCTTGGGCTGGGGCAATAGATGCGTCGCTACCTGGGGCGTGTTAAGCCGCATGGTCCTGAACTTGGGCATGGCGAACAGACGGTTATCTTTTCCTACTCGTTGCGACCAGTGCAGGGTGGGCCCGGGAGACGTCAGCCGTACCGCGGCCCAGCACAGCGCAAACAGCGGACTGGACAGGAGCAGTAACATTCCCCCGAAAAGCAAATCCATGCCCCGCTTCCATGGCGGTAGCCGGTAGGTCGATAGATTGACACTGGTCGTGACCATGGTTCTGAGGTCCTGCGGTTCAGACGTTCGGGGGTTCGGGATTGTCGTCCATGTCGGTCGCGGCTCCAAGACCAAAGGAGCCACGCATCTTCAGGAAGGCTACTTTCGCGAGGTGATGGATTGAGAACCGAACTTACAAAGAAGCTGAGGTCCGAGCCTTCGGAGGCGCGCCCGGTCCCTTGATCACGCGCTTATCGGAACTCAGACGGTGTTCGGCGCGCTTGAAGCAGTCGCGCGCCTTCACCGCCAGACGAACCAGCAGCTTGCTGGCGCGGCTTTTGCCAAAGTAGTCGTAGGCCTCGTTGAAGGCGATCAGGGCATCGTGCAGCTCGCCGAGCGAACCTTGCGGGTCCTGATTGACGCTTTGACTGCCGAAGTGGACGATCTCCGCCCAGGGGGTGTAGTGCACCAAGTAGCCCTTTTGCTTCAGCATGAAGTTGTAGGCCAGATCGGAGACGAAAAGACGGAAGCGTTCGTCCAGCATGCCCGCATGCTCCCAGGTGGAGCGCCGCACCACATAAGCACTGGTGCCGATGCTATCGACCGGCTGGGCTTTCGAGTAATCGAAGCCGGTGGCGTAGTAGCCCTTCGTCAGCCGGCTCCGGGGAAACAATTTATGCCAGTTGAGGGCTTGCAGCAACAGTGTGCCGGGTCCGGGAAAATGGCGGATGCAATGCTGCACCGAGCGGTCGGGGTTCAGCAGCTTCGGACCGCAGGCCGCCACCTCGGGATTCTCGTCCATATAGCGCACCAGCGCTTGAAACGCGTTGCTGATCAGCAGGGTGTCGCTGTTCAAGTGGCAGGCATAGCGCGCCCGCGACATCCGCATCCCGAGATTGGTATTGCGGACATAGCCCCGGTTAACTTCGTTTCGGACGAGGATCACTGCCGGGAACGACGTGGCCACCATGTCCGCGCTGCCGTCGCTGGAGTGATCGTCGATGCAGATCACCTCAAACCTGACCCCGCGGGTGTGCTCGTAAATGGAGGCAATGCAATCGCGCAGCAGGCGCCGGGTGTTGTAGCTCGGGATGATAACGGTAAGATCCAACCGATTTTCCACCGATTTCTCCTCGTCGTTGATTCGTCAAGTCGTCGTTGGTCAAGTCGACGGTGTCGCTATTTCGCTGTTTCTATTTCGGCGCGGCTATCTTGATTCCGCTCCCTCGACACCTTACGGGCCGGAATGCCCACCACGGTGCAGTTGGCTTCGACCGAATCCACCACCACCGCGTTCGCGCCCACGGTCACGTTGTCGCCAATGCGGATTCCGCCCAGAATCTTCGCGCCCGCTCCCAGCACCACGTTGTCCCCGACCTCCGGACGCAGCCTTACATCAAAACCCAGATCCATTCGCTTGGCGCCCAGGGTGACGCCCTGGAGGATCGTGACGTTGCTACCGATGCGCCAGGCTCCAATCACGGCTCCGGAAGGGTGCGGGAAAAAAATTCCCGGTCCAATCTCGCAGCGCGGCGTTACCTCCAGGCCGAAGAGCACAATGTTGAGATAGGTCAGCAGTTCGGGCAGGACGGGGATTTTTCGGAGCCGGGCCGCCCGGCTCGCCCGGCAGAGCACGATGGGCAGAAACCTGGGGTGCAAGAGGCGGCAGAGTAGCCCGGCAAATCCGGGTCGCACAATCGCACTGCCCTCGAGTTCCGCCTGACGCGCAAGATCGCTGTACAGGAGGCGCTTCAGCGGCACCTGGTTATTGTCCATTGGTTGTTGTCGATGATTTCGTGCCCGCGATTTTTGACCCCGGGAATTGCGCGTGCACCACGCACGCCTCTCAACCGGCGGCTATATCGGAGCGCGGGCGCGTAACGATACCCGAAGAACGCGAATGGGATATTTCACGATCTCCGTGGAAATTCCAAAAAGGTACTGCATCGTGCTGATGCAGCCTCGATCGGTCAGTTTCTTCAACGCCAGCATGCGCCCGATATGCATTGCCTTTACATCCTGGCTCAGCCCCGACGCGCCGATGGTGCTCTTGAATCCCCCGGCCAGAACGCGCCTGATATACAGGGCCCGGCACCCAGGCCTCGAAAGCAACTCCATATACAACGTAAAGTCTTCGCCTCTACGCAACGACGTGTCATAGAAGACCATTTTCTCCCTCAATACCATCACCGAATTTGTACTATCGTTGCGCAACAGGGGAGTCCAGGAGGAAAGCGGCGAAAGAGACAGCGACGATAGGTCAGCGCTATCTTTTCCGTCGCATTCTGCGTGGGTTATATCGTGACAATACGGGTGCATCGAAAAGTCAAGATTGTGGCTCGTCATCAGCCCGTATTGGATCGCGATTTTGTTCTCATACCAGACGTCGTCCGAGTCCAGAAAGGCCAGGTAACGGCCCTGGGCCGCCGAGATGCCGATGTTTCTGGCGCTGGACGGTCCCTGGTTTTTATCCATGTGAAAAAAGCGCACCGATATGCTGTCCGGACAGGCTGATGCGATTCGCCCGGACTGTTCCCAATCGTCACTGCCATCATCCACCACGAGAATCTCCCGAGGAAGCACGGACTGGCGGTAAACAGAGTCCAGAGCCCTCCCGAGTGTGCCCGACGAGTTATAAGTCGGCACAACAACGCTCACATCGCTAATTTCTTTATCGACCCTCCTCATCGGCGTCCCCAGAACGGTTCGAACCGCAATGACAGGGAATCAATTCTCATGGGTTCAGACAAATTTTGCCAGAGGGAACGGTATGGCGATTTCGCGCCGTGCCAGTTCGACACGCGGTTACGGGTAGGCGACGGCTTCTGTCTGGGGCTCGGTTTGGGTGGACAGCTCTTGCACCGTTCTTCCGACAAAGCCCAGAGCGGCCAGGAAGATGGCGTAAGACAGGAGGGTGTTAATCGCCGCTCCCCGGGCCCCGTAGCTTGGGATGAAGGCGAGATTCAAAACGATGTTGCTGATCGCGCCGATCCCGGTGCAAAGCAGGATCTTCTTCTCCATCCCCCAGGCGATATAGGCGTTGCTCAGGTAGGAGGTTACGAAATCGAACGGTATCGACCATGCCAGCAAAAGCAACAGTGGAGATGCAGCCAGAAACTGATCTCCAAACTCAACCGTCAGCACCATCCGGCGGGAAACCGAGAGGATGACCGCAATCAAAATCCCGGCGCCTGCGAGTGGGAGTAGGATACGCGCCCGCAGCATTCGTGCCCGGTCTTCGATGCGGTGGCGGGCAAACCGGGGGTAGAGCACCTGGGTCAGCAGATAATAGGTGACCAGCACCTGATTCAAGACGCGGTAGGCAGAGCCATAAAGACCGACCTGTTCCGGGTTCGACATGAGGCCGAGCATCAGAACATCGATGGTGTTGAAGGCCAGGTTACACAACCATGCCAGGCCCATAATGCGGGTGCGCCGCCAGGCCAGCGACTCGCGGATGGCGTCCAGGGTCTCGCCCTGTGCTGCCCGCGATGGTTGCCTTCTCCACCATGCCCAGAAGATCGCGCCCTGCAGAAGGAAGCCACAAGCATTGCCGGCCACCGCCCACCACAAGACCCGCTCCCCTGCTGGTCTGCCAATCGCGAGAAATGCCAGGATGCTAAGGGGAACGGCGGACCTCGCTAGGCCCACCAGATACAACTGTCCCCGGCCCCACGCTGCCCAGTCCAGAGAAATGGCGTACAGCGCGCCCATTGCCGAAAAGGCGAAAAGAAAGATCTTCATGTCCACCGGCAGCTTCGCGCATGCGGAATAAACCAGGACCAAGGGCAGGACAAGACCTGCCATCCCCAGGCGCCGCCGCTGCACCCGGCCTACGATTTCGCGCCCGGCCTGCGGATACATGGCCAACAGCCGCGCGCCGACATGGCGGAGGCCGAAGTCGATGAGCGGCTGCAAGTATTGCGTCAAACTCTGGGCCAGCGCATAAATACCCAGAATCACGACCCCGTAGCGGTGGCCGAGCAATACCACCGTGGCCAGACTGCACAGCCGGCCCAGCAGTTCACCGGAGCCGAGGTGGCAGATATTTTTGAAAAGTGCGCGGAATGGAATCATCACGGAGAATCAGGACGCTGACAATTGTTGGCGAGGAAATGGCGCCCAACCACGGCCACACTATTGGCGAAGTAGTGTGGCGAGGCGGCTTAGATCGCGCGGACCGGAAATATAGCCGATCAGTTGACCTGCCCCGCGCAGCACATACACCGAAGCATTAAACAAATCTCCCTGGCACAGACGGACGGCGGCTCCGCCAAAGGATCGGATAAGATCGCTGCCCACTTTGTGCAGCGGATAGCGGTACATTCTCTGCACACAACCCTCGCTGAGCGCATAGGTGTAAGTGGTCTTCTTAAGCCGTTCGATAGAACCGAATGCGGGGTGGTGGACGGTGAACGCGGGTTCGTACCAGAATTGGAAGCCCTTTTGATGCGCTCGCAAGACGTAATCTCTTTCCTCTCCCGCCTGATACTTGGAGGCGGCGCCGACGCCGAGGTACTCATTGAAACCACCGACGGCGACCGCGACCGACCGTCGCATGAACAGCCCCGCCGACCCCGCCAGGCAGGTCGAGGAATCGCTTTTGGTGCAGCGGCGCGCCGTGGCCGGCGTTCTTGGTCCGGAGAGCGTGTTCTCCGCCGTTCGTAAAGCCGTGAACAGCACACCGAATTCGGAATGAGACTCAAACCATGCCGCGACGGTGGCCAGCAGCTCCTGGGGATACCAGCAGTCATCGTCGGGAATGGCAAGGATATCGCCCCGCGCGGCGCAAAGACCGACGTTACGGGCGCGGGAGAGCCCGCGTTCCGATCGCAGGTGTCGAATCACGAGGCGGGCACGAAGGCCCAACACGGGGACCAGCCGGTCGTCGGGATTCTGGTCCACCACAAGAACTTCAAAATCGCGGTAGCTTTGCTCCTCGAGGCTGATCAGCAAGCGCTCAAGTTCTGTTACGCGGTTGAGAGTAGCGACAATGAGTGAGATCACGGACTTCCTCCAAATAGTTCCTCAGTTGCGAGTATTTGCATTGGAGATTTCGGCACGCGGTGGTCGAGGGCCCAGTTGCTTCCCCATAGAATGCCGCCGATGCGGGCGATCGCCCGGTAGAAACCCCAGCCCGCCAGCAGCAGGAAAAGCGAGATTCCCACCCGCAGCGACGCCGATGCCCAGTCCAAGAGACCGCCTCGAGGCATAAGCAGCAAATCCGGCAAGATCATCGCGACCAGGAAGAGCCCGAGAGGATTCCTGGAATACCGATGCATGCGGTGAAACAGGGCGCCCAGTAAGGCGGAGACGAGCACGACTCCCCAGAGGCCGCCGGCCAAATAAGCCTCCGCCAGATAGGTCGAGCCGCTGCCGTTCCCCATCTGATATGCGGTGGGATTCAGAAACATCGAAACATCGGCGTCAAAATTCTTCCCGGCTACGTATGCTCTGTGATCGGTGGGGAAGAACGCCGACCGCAATTCGTCGGCAAGATTGGAAACAATGTGGGGGGCGAAATTTCGCCGATAGGCGAATGCGACCTCGGTGACATTGATCGACGAACCTTGGCCGGCAACGAACTGGGAAGCTCCGGCAAGAACACTGGACTCGAGATTCCCGGCGCGGAACGAGCCGATCCAGGAGCCCGCCAGAACGAGCCCGGCTCCGAGGAACGCGACCGAATAAAACCTGGCGCGCCGGCCGGACTTCACCTTGGCGAGATACCAAAGGGAAAGAACCAGACTGAAGGTGGCGCCTCGTGAGCCAAGCAGAAGAATCGGCGCCGTAATTGCAAAGTACAGCGTGGTTGCAGTGCGGAGGAATTGCTGCCGCCGCTCCAGAACACAGATGCCGACCAAGGCGGGCAGGCTGATCAGCGAAATGGCCCGAACCGCTACGGGTATGCTCGCCGCCATGCCTCCATGGTCGACAAAAATCACGAGGTATCCGCCGTGCTCCTTCGCGTACCGGTAATAGCAGAAATTCTTATACAGCTGCACCGGCACACTCAAACCGAATAAAAGGTAGAGATAGGGCAAGAAACGTTCGAAGGATCCGCTGCGGGGCGGAGAAAAAGAGCGGTAGTTCCATCGGCAAGGCGCATAAATGCAGATGGCGGAGAGGGCGATGGACAGCAACACCAGGCCCGCCACCTCCCGCGATACGTCAAAGGGATACGGCGTCATCAAGGTGACCCGGAAAATGTCCCTCTCGCCTCCGCAACAGTAGGCAATCAGCCGGCCGGCCTGGAACAGTGTCAGCATGCACAGGAAAAAGAAACAAGGGTGCCGCCCGCCATCAAACCGTTTCCAGGCGAGGCCGATCAGCGAAAGCAGCAGCAGGAGCGTGAAAACCGCGGCTTCGTCGCAGGTGAGCCAACCCGCGAGAAAGCAGAGAGTGGCGGCGGCTACGGCGGTCAGGCATCCCAGCACCTCAAGCGCGGCTCCGACTTTCGCAGATTCGGCCGCGCGGGCGGGGTATATTTTTGGGGAAGAGTGCATGACGGGGTTAGGAGCGTGGCGGAAAATGCGGCTGCAACAAAGACGCCTTCAGCGTGATCAAGCGAACGTTAACCTCAGGGTTCGAGCGCAGACGGTGGAGGGCCTCGGCCACCAAAACGTACAGCACCGAACCAAGAAACCCGGACAGGATCAAGAGGGCAACGATTAAAGTTCGTGGCGGCGAAGATTTCCGGTCGGGCGCGATGGCGGGATCGAGCACCTGGATCACAGCGGCGGTCTTTGCCTCGTCCATCCGCGCGGCCTCATACTGCTTGGCCAGCATCTCAAAGATCGCCTCGGAGTACTTTAAGTCGCGCAGTTTGCGGACGTACTGCAGCCCGGCTTCCGGAACGCTGCCGGTGGGAAGCTCGACGTCGCCCGGTAGCCCGCCTTGCTTTTCGAGCAGCGCCAGTTGCGCCCGCAGGCCGGAGAGTTGCTCTTCGCCGAGCCTTACGTCGGGATTCTGCTCGGTCGAGAACAGCCGCATGGCATGCAATTCCACCTCTTTCGCCGCGATGAGCGCCCGCAGTTTCACCACCGAGTCGATGATGGCCTTGGCCTGGCCATCCAGCTGGATTAGGCCGGTCTTCTGTTCGGTCTCTTTCAAGGCCTGTTCCGCATCGGCCAGATTATTTTTGGCCAGCTCCAGTTGCCGCTCGAAAAACAGACGCCGTTGTCCGGCTTCGGTTACGGCGAGGTCTTGCGTCAGCTGGCGCAATTCGTCCACATAGGCATTGGCGATCTGGGGGGCGCGGTCGCGGTCTTTGTCCTCGACCGAGATGGTGACGAACCCCTCCTTGCCGACCACAATGGCGCTTGCCTCTTCGAGGTCCCGGCGGGCATCCGACATTCTCCGGTCGCGATAGACCCGGAGCAGATCGAAGCGGCGGATCAATTCGTCTTCGGCGGTGCGGCTGCGCAGCATCCCCACGTAAAGGTCGTTTGGATTCTTCAGTCCCAGGTCTTTCTGGGCCATGGCCGCCATCGGCCCCAGGGCGCCCAGTTGCCCGATCATCGAGGCGGCCAGGGACTGGCTTTGCTGCGGCGGCAGGATGGTCGCCGTGGCGGTGTAGCGATTGGGCAACAGCAGCGCAACGGCAGTGGAGACAAGGGCCGCGCCCCACGTGGCGGAAAGGATGAGCCGCTTCCGCCGGGAGAGAATGATCAGCAAATCGAGGATGCGGGCCTCGCCGGGCTCGCCGCGGGCCAGGTCCGACGCCGGCCGCAAACTCTGGGTTGCGGATACAACAGTTGCAGCTTCCAGCTTCGCCAACCCAGCGGCCGCAGGTGCAACCGTGTCATCGGCTATAGTCCCGCGCATGATGGGCTCGACGGCCATGGTTTGCAGTTCGGTCGTGGTCATCCGATTCATAGAACGACCATTATTGAATGACCCTCACCGCCGCGGCGCCCAGGGCAAATTGCGAGAAGACCTGGCTCCAATCGCGCAAGCCCTTAAGCAAAGCCCCCTGGTTCAAGCGCTCCGGCACCACAATGGCGTCGCCGGGCATCAGCCGAAGCGAACCGAAGCCTCCATTCCACAAACCCTTGACCGACTGCTTGCTCAAGACCGAGCCGTCAGCCCGGATGACAAACATTCGGCTCCGGTCGGCTTCGCGCGTAGGCCCGCCCGCCCGCTTCAGATAGTCGTCCAGCCGCTCGTCCCGCCGGTAGAGAAAAGAATTCTTGTTGTATACCGCACCCAGCATCTCGACGGTTGCGGGGCGATAGGGGACCACGAAGCGGTCGCCATCTTCGAGTGCGATCTCCGGCAGGTCATTCACCGCCGTGGAGTTTGGCGTCAAATCGAGGACCACGCGCCCGGTCGCCTTCACTTCCCGCAACCTCTCCACAAGTTGCCGTTGCGCTTCCAGTTTGGCGTGTTTTTCGGTGGCGTCCTCGGGATTGGCGCCCGAGGACGCCAGAGCATTGCGGGAGATGTCTTCCTCCAGCTTCTCGATCAGCTGATCCAACCCCTTCTGCTGCTCGAAGCGCACCGATTCGCGGGTAAATTCGGCCCCATAGAGATAGGCGTTCGGGGTAAATCCGCCGACGCGTTCCACCAAATGGCGGACGGTCTCGCCGGCTTCCGCCCGGTAGACGCCGGCCGCTTGAAACTCCCCCTCCAGGCGCACGAACTTGCTCTGTTTTTCGAGGGGAACCGCGAGATCGCTCTGCGAGAAGATGGTTATGACGTCGCCCGGTTCAAGCTCCAGGTTATTTTGCGCGTCCCCTTGCAGCACCAATTTCCCCAGATTGAAAGGGATCAGCCGCGTCGTCAGGTCCTCCGGGTTCAGCCGCTGAATGACGGCATAGTCCCAGTTGATCTCCGGAGCGTTGCGCGCGATCTGATTTCTCAGTTTCGCCGTCGTGCTCTCGGTCGCCGCTCTCGCCGAGGCCGGCTGTTTGTCGAACCGGTCCTCGCTGGGCTCGCCGGCCCGCTCGTCGCCGCTCGCGCTCGGATCTGCCACGGGATTGGTATCGCGCCCGTCATCGGCTGCGCCGGGCTGGCCAACTCTCTTGTCCGGGTTCGCCAGCGGGTTGGTGGCGCGCCAGTAGTCGCGGGCGATCTGTTGCTCCCCGCGCTCGCCGGCGCCCGCCACCCAGTTGGTGGCGCGCCAGTAGTCGCGGGTGACCAGAGCATCCTGGTCCGGGATCACATCCTTCAGACGCATGCCGCTGTGCCATTCCATGCGCCCGGGATGCGCCACGTTTCCCCGCAGGGTCACGGCGTTTTGAAAGCGGGGAGAAAGCGAAAAGATGCGGACTACGTCCCCATCCTTCACCACCCGCTCCAAACCTTGTCCCGCAAGGGGAAATTCCTCGACCCGGCGGGTGCCGCGGTTCTCGACGTGTTCGACCACCGCTTTTTGTCCATCCGCCGTCGTGGCCAGCCCTCCGGCCATTTCAATTGCCTTTGCCAGGGTGGTTGCTTCCTGCAGCTCGTAAATCGCCGGCATATTCACGCTGCCTGCGATGGCGATGGAGGGCCCGATGGGCGGGATATAGATCACGTCCCCGGGCAACAATCTCGCGTCTTTGGATTTGTCCCCCCGTAACAGCAGGTCATAGAGATCGAATTCCGTGATCACGCGGTTTTCCCGTTTCAGCTGGATGCGCCGCATGGATCCTGTGGCCGAGGGTCCGCCCGAGGCGAACAGCGCATTGACCAGCGTGCACAGGGAGCTGACGGTGTAACTTCCCGGACGCCGCGCCTGGCCCACCACAAACACCTGAATGGATCGCAGCTGTCCCAGGCTGACCGTCAAATCGAAATTACGGAATACTCTCCCAATCGCGGTCCGGAAATACCCCGACAGCTGCTGGTATTTCAATCCGGCCACGGAGAGCGCTCCCACCTTCGGCAGAAACACCTCGCCTCCCCGGTCGACCATCAGTTTGTCGTTCAGATCGATCTGTCCCCAGGCCCGGATCAGGATCTCGTCTCCCGGTCCGATCTCGTAATCGTCGGTCACCGGAATCCGGTCAACGGGCGCGAAGGTAGTGGGGACGCGGTCAAACAGGCTGTAGCCATAAATGGGCAGCCTGCGCCCGACGGAGCTGGCGACAAACTCTTCAAATTCGCTGGGCTCAGAAATCACTTCCCTCTTCCCGGGAAAGACGCGGCTCCCAGCGCGGCCTGGTTCTTCAGCCTGATTCTGTTCTTCGTTGCCATTGTTGTAGCCGTCGTTTCTGTCAGGCACGGTCCGATCGGGACGCTGTGGCCCTTGATTCCCGGCCATGCCGCCGGCTGGAGTATCGCCTCCGGAGTTCCTGGGATTGTTCGTACAGTCGTCATCCACGCACTGCGAATCACTGGAGGCCGGCGTGCCCATCGGAGATTGAGCCGCCCCGACTCCGGACAGTGCCAGCACGCCGACCAGCGCCGATCCTATCCAGCTGAGCCTGCGTCCGGCCGGCATGGCCTCACCGGCGCCTCTTGGCAGCTTGGACAATTGGCCTCCGAACCTGTGTCTTTGTCCGGCCGGTTTTTCCGGCGTCATCATTCCCAACATCATCGTTATGGTTTCCGGTGCCACTGCGGCTTTCGCAGCTTGCGCCACTTCGGGTGGTAAGTGAGTTCCACCGAGGCCACGGTGTCCGGTCCGGCCAACGGCAACAGGACGGGAAAATTCCAGCGTTCGTACTGGAGAAATGTGGCGATCTCCACCTCCCGGCGCAGGGGAAAAGTCGCACGCGCAGAGAAATCCTGAATGTCTCCACCTTTGGGAATAAAATTGGAGTCGACATGGGCTTTGCGATATCCCAGTTGCAGCGGGCTGCGGGGAGAAAGCCAATCGGTGGTCCACACCTGCAGTCCGCGGCCCTCCCGGCCCACCCAGGAACCGAGCAGTTGGCCTCCATTGGTATAAGCATCGTGATAGGCGCCGTTGTAATAGAAGAATTTGCCCGCCCGATCAGCCACCGATGGCGGGTCGGACCAGACCGCCTCGAGGCGGAAATCAAGCTTCGGGACCCGCGGAATCTGCGGCAGGTAAATGCCCGGATTCATCAGCGATCGTTGCGGTGCCGACAGGGGCGAAGGATCATCGTCGGTCAGCCCATCGTTATAGAGGACCATCCATTTCCGCAGGCTGGGAATGCGATAGCTGAAATCAAAGCCGCCGCGACGGTCGCCCACGTCCGCCGGACTACCGGGTATAGTGGCGTTGTTGTCTCCCACACTTACAAAGCCTCTCCAGAACATGCGGGCCGTCACCGGTTTGAAGATGATGGTGCGCGAGAATCCGAACTCGAGGTTGCGCGTGGGCTTGAGACTTACCTTCTGCCCGTCGATGGCCGGGTTCGGCGGGTAGTGATGCCCGGCCATGAGGCCGGCGAAGAATTCCCAGCGCATCGGGCCCAGCCAACTGAAGAAGCTAGGCAGTCTCCAGGGCGAAGGATTGGTCAGGCGCAGCATGTCCATGGGAATCGCGTTGTCGCTGTACATCGGCGGTCCGGCCTGCCCCGGTCCCCACCACAGACTCTGGTAGCCGACCGATACCTGAATACTCTTGAAGTTCCACGCGGCATAGGCGTCCAGGAGGCGAAACTGATCGATGACCGCGGTGTGGATCGGAAGTTGCGGCGGGGTCACGTCGATGGTGCCGATCAGATCCTCGACCGACTGGCTGTAGGGGGGGAGCGCCGCGGCGCGCTGATACTCGCCGCGGACATAGAATGCCACCGGCCCGGCCGATCCCCACACCGAAGCCCCGCTCACCACGTTTGAGCCCTGGCCGTAGGGGCGGCCGTAGTCGTTGAAGAGGGTCTCGCCAAAGTGATAACTGTCGTCGAGCGGCGTGCCCGCGATGCCCGTGTATCGGGCGTAAATGCTGTCAAGGCGGATCTCCGAACTTCCGGACCCGTGCCAGCGTTCGAGTTCGGTCGAGAACTCCGCAGCCAGTGCCGCATAAAGCCGCTGCGCCTCCGAGGGATGTTTGTCGTCAGCGCCCAAGCTGTCGATGCCTAAATCCTCACCCGCGGCCGCGATGATCCGGGCGCACTCCATGCGCGTCCAGGGCCGCAGATTGGCGAAGGCACTCGGCGCATACCCCAACCCCGCTAGGCGGTCAAACGCAGCGTAGACCCACGAATCCAGGGGGACGTAAGGCGACGCGAACCGGAATGGAACACGTACTGCCGGCTCTTTCCTTTCGAAATCTTTTTTGCAGTTGTCTTCTCTTGGTCGGGTGCAGGGTTTGTGAATTTCACTTTGGGATGCGCAGCCGACGCTCACTGCCCAGACCATGAACACGGTTGCCGTCGCCGCTCGGCAACGCTCGCTTCGGAACCTGGTCTGGAGAAACATTGCTTCAGCGAGGCGCGCATTGCCTGGTTTGGGCGAAGGGCTGGCCAGGGCGACCTGGCAGGACGGTGCGGTATGGCGCAATTTGCGCCGGTTCCAAATCGTCGGCGTCTACCTCCACCGCTACACTTTGCATGATCACGTCCAGCGCCAGCACCATGCGAAAGTTGTTTTTCTTGCGCACCAGCACGCCTTCCATCCCCATCATGGCTCCAGCCTTGATGCGGACTCGCTCCCCGATGACGAGATAAGGATGTGGTTCTATTTTTCGCCGCCCGAGACCGCTGCGGAGCGCCTCGATTTCAAGATCAGGCAATGGCGTGGGCCTTCTTCCAAAACCAACCAGCGACAGCACACCCGGCACTTCGAGTATTCGGACGCGCTCCCGCGAGGCCATGCGCACAAACACGTAATTGGGAAACAGGGGCAGCTCGACCACCGCTTCGCAACGGTTCCTCCAGCGGTGGCGCGCAGCATAGAGAGGCAAAAACGATTCGATCTGGCGCCCGGCCAAGTGCAAGGCCACACGTTTTTCATGATGCGAACAGGTGTATACCGCAAACCAATGGGTACAAAACCCTTGCGCCGCGGCCGACTCAGGCGACTCCCCGTGTTCTGCTGCCCAACCCGTCTGCATGACTTGCGTTTCCATTTTGAATGAAGCTTCGCTAGCCCCGCTTAGCGAAGTTCGGTTAGAACTTTCATATTCAAGTGACTGCCAGCCCCCTCTATTGCACTTACCCTGCCATCACTGCTGAGCCTCCTGCACTTGTGCTTCTCCCTTCTACTCAATGAGGTTACGAATTAGCCTGCGCTCAGCTCTCTGCGATTCCCAGTGCGGGAGCCTGAATCGGGTTTGTCGTTCTAAATCAGCATTTGTCGCGCGGAGGCAAACACGTTCCCAAGACTTGACGTCAACGGAAATATTGGAGAAGACTTCGAGCTGAATGCAAAAGAACTTTCGGACCAAGTGGACAATGCAAAGGAGACGACGTAAAGTCTGCCTGTGATCAGTCGCGCCAGCCGTCTTCCCTTCATTGCTCACGCCCAGCGGCATGGCAAACGCACCGCTGTAGTCGATTCGCAAGGGTCCTTCGCCTACAACGAATTGCTGGATGCGTCCTCGCGGGTAGCGACAGCCTTGCTCGCTAGCCGCAACGACGATCAACGCAACGAGGCTCAGCGCAACAAAGTTCAACGCAGCGACCTGCAGGAAGATCGCGTGGCCTTTCTGATCACGCCGGGCTTTCCGTGGGTTGCGGTGCAGTGGGGGATTTGGCGCGCAGGTGGTGTTGCCGTCCCGTTGCCGCTCAACTCTACAAGGCCGGAGCTGGAATTCTTTATCGACGATGCCCAGGCTTCGGCCCTGGTGTTCGATGCTCAGGCCGCTTCCCTGCTAGCGCCAATCGCCGCCGCTCGCGGCATTCGCGCTTTGCCGTATGAGCAACTTCTCCCGCGCCAATCACCTGACTTACCGGACATCGTGCCAGATATCACCTCGGACGTCGCTCCGGACATCGCCAGCGATCGGCGCGCCATGATTCTCTACACCAGCGGCACGACCAGCCGTCCAAAGGGCGTGGTCACAACCCATGCCAACGTTGCCGCACAGATCGAGACCCTGCTAGAGGCTTGGGAATGGTCGCCCGACGATCGCATTCTTCTGTGCCTGCCTCTGCACCACGTGCATGGAATCATCAACGTCGTTTCCTGCGCGCTGTGGTCAGGCGCGACCTGCCACATGCTGCCGCGCTTCGACGCGAATGCCGTATGGGATTGCATCGCGAGCGGCGGCGTAACTCTGTTCATGGCGGTGCCCACGGTTTACGTGAAGCTGATCGCCGCCTGGGACGAGGCTTCGCCGCAGCGCCGCGCGGAGCTGAGCCAGGCGTGCTTCCGTTTGCGCTTGATGGTCTCAGGCTCGGCAGCCCTGCCGGTGAGCACGCTCCACCGCTGGAAAGAAATCAGCGGACACATACTACTCGAGCGCTACGGTATGACGGAGATCGGCATGGCGCTATCGAACTCTTTACGCGGCGAGCGCATTCCGGGCAGCGTCGGAAGACCGCTGCCGGGCGTCGAAGTTCAGCTTATCGGAGAAAATGGCGCGCTGGTTTCCCCAGGGACGCCGGGCGAGATCGAAGTCCGTGGTCCAAGCGTCTTCGGGGAATACTGGAGACAACCCGAGGCCACTCGCGCCGCCTTCCGCCGTGGCTGGTTCCGCACCGGCGATACTGCAGTTGTGGAGAACGACCTCTATCGCATTCTCGGCCGCACCAACATTGATATCCTCAAGACAGGTGGCCACAAGGTGTCCGCGCTGGAGATTGAGGAAACGCTGCGCGAACATCCCGCCGTTGCCGAGTGTGCCGTGGTCGGCGTAGCCGACCCGGAGTGGGGCGAGCGCGTCGCCGCGGCCGTGGTGCTCAATAAGGGTGACGCTCTCGATCTGCCATCCCTTCGAATCTGGGCTAAGGATTTGCTGGCCCCTCACAAAGTTCCTTCGCTTCTTCTGGTGCTGGATGCGCTTCCGCGCAACGCAATGGGAAAGGTAATGAAGCCAGCAGTCGCGGCGTTGTTTCCAACCGCGGCCCGCGGCGATTCCATCCCCTAGACCTCTTCTCGTGCGCCCTTGACAAGCCGTGATATGCTGCTGCCCGCGCCCTAAGGAGCTGATTCGAACGTCGCCTGCGGTTCGGATCATTCCCCGTGATGCGAGTTCTTTTCGCAACTCCCGAATCTCAGCTCGTGTCTTCGTGGTGCGCGAGTTGCACGCGCTCGTCTCCTCGCTGCAAAGGAGGACGCTATGGCCATTGAAGCAGTGACTCGTCCACAACCCGCCGTTCACACTAAGCTCTCGCGCCAGCAAATCACCGGATTCTGGGGCGCATGGGCCGGCTGGACCTTGGACGGCATGGATTCGGTGATCTACGCACTCGTCCTCAGCCCTGCACTCACGGAACTGCTCCCCAAGTCGGGGTACAAGGCCACCCCTGCCAACGTGGGGTTTGCGGGCTCCACTCTGTTTGCGCTCTTCCTCGTGGGCTGGGGACTCTCGCTGATTTGGGGACCGATTGCCGACAAGTTTGGCCGCAGCCGGGTGCTGGCTGCCACCATCTTCGTGTATGCCATCTTCACCGGAGCTGCCGCAATGTCCCAGACGGTATGGCAGTTGGGATTGTTCCGCTTGCTCGCGGGCATCGGGATCGGCGGCGAATGGGCGCTGGCAGGCACCTACGTTGCTGAAGCTTGGCCCGAAGACCGCCGCAAGATGGGCGCCGGATATCTGCAAACCGGTTATTACGCCGGCTTTTTTCTGGCTTCGGCTCTCAACTACACGGTCGCGCCGCACTACGGCTGGCGCGCCATGTTCTGGTGCGGCCTCACGCCCGTCATCGTCGCCGTCATGGTTCTGCTCCGCGTGAAGGAACCTCAGCGCTGGCAACAGAAAGCCAAGTTAAAAGCCGAAACCGGAGTTTCTCCTCTTCGCCGAATTTTCAGTCCTCCTTACACCCAGCGCACACTGGTCAACACTGTGCTGCTGGCCTCGGCCATCTGCGGCCTGTGGGCTGCCGCGGTTTATGCTCCCACGGCAATCATCAATCTGGCAAAGCGCGCCGGCATGTTGCAGCCGCAGGCTGTGCGCGTGTCTTCCTTCGGTATGGGCTTGCTATCGCTGGGAACCATCCTGGGATGCCTGGCGGTTCCTCCGTTGGCCGAACGCTTTGGCCGCAAGCGAACTCTGACCTTTTACTACCTCGGAATGGCCGTCTGCATCCTGCTTAGCTTTGGCTGGGCGTTCTATCTGCCGCTGGGACTTCATCCTTTCATCGCCTTGTTGTTTTTCTTGGGCTTCTTCGGCGGTAACTTCGCCATCTTCAGCCTTTGGCTGCCAGAGCAATACGGCACCACGGTTCGCGCGACCGCCTTCGCCTTCACCACTTCCTTCGGACGCTTCATCGCCGCCGCAGTCAACTTCGGCGTGGGCGCGCTCGTCAGCCGGATGGGAACTCTGGGCAAGCCGGTTGCATTTACGGCCATTGCCTTTGGCATCGGCCTGCTGGTGATTCCCTTCGCGGTAGAAACCCGGGGCAAAGTGCTTCCTGACTAGAAGTTTGCAGATCACGTGAGGTGAGAACGCACCTTATCTCGAATTGAGGGAAAACTTACCCTCAGATTGAACAAGGCCAGCACGGCTGGCGCTAAGTAAAGCCACCTCCACCCCGGATTGATCAACGACACTGCTTTCTCTGGGTCCGTTCCAGCCCCGTAGGCCCTGACTACGTTCGGCGTTCCGATAAAGCTCAAAATATAAGGCGAGCCCACCCATTTTGTCATGATGAGCTGAAGCAACAGAAATACCCAGAGCACCAGAACCAAGCCACCCGCATAACCCCACTCTCGCGCCGTCCCGGGAAACAATATCCCTAAAGTTTTTCCGACTACTCCCGGAGGCTGCTGAACCGGCCGAGTGGGAAAGACAAAAAGCAAAATTGTCAGACCGAGGGCTACCTCGGAGAAGATCCAAATCACGGCACCAGACTTTGCTGTCGCAGTGGTGACTGAGAGGTTCGCGTTCAAGTGCCAGGGATGGAGCTGGCCCATGGATGCCAGCGCCAGTCGCCTCGATAGCGAGCCTCCCGCCAAGGCATTCAACCAAACACGCCTCGGTGGCGGGGCGAACATGGGAGCATTCGGAACATACTGCTGGTGAATCTGCGTCCAGTAGTTCGAGATCGGACGGCCCAGGTTGAAGGCTGCTTCGGCCAGGGTTGGGTTCAAGTGCTGGGCTTGTTGAAACGCCGCAGTGGCATCCGCCTCTTTGCCTTGCATGCGCCAGATGGCTCCAAGATTATTCCAACTTTCCGCATACTGCGGCAGTTGTTGATACAGCTGCGTGGCGGCTGGGTAATCTCCACCCTGCTGAAAGGAAAATGCCATCAGGAAGTCACGCTCCGGGGTGGCCAACAAGCGCTGCTGCAGGAACTGTCGGGTGGAAGGCGTCGCCAGAGTGCCGGAGGCCATGCTGATTGGGGCCTCGCCCATCAACATGGCCGGAGCAAGAGTCTGTCCCATCCAGCCATAGCAAAACCAAGCGCCGATAAAAATCAAAACGCAGCCGATTCGCTGGGGCATACTCCAATATTGGACGTTGAAAAACGCTAGCCGGTTGCGCAAGCCGGCAGGCCGGGGCGCAGCCCGGTCATGGCGTCTCTGCCACCGGTATCGGACATAGGAGACCGCCACGAACGCCCACCAGGAAAATCCGCAGGCAACGCCGACCAGCAGCGCAATATCGGATTCCAGAACAAGCGGGGCAAAAAGATGACCGCTCTTTTCTCTTGTTTCCTCGGCCCGATCCAGCCAAAGCCTGTGCTCCGCAGGAGTCGCTGCAGACATGGCATACTCCTGCCACGCCACTTCCGTCCCTTCACCGTAAGGTATGAGTTGATACATCCGTTCGGAGACCGTGGCCTTGCGATCTTTCGCAATCTTCTGCCAGTCCACGGGGTACAACCACAAACGAATAAGGATCGAGGTCACCAGACGAGGATCGTTCCCATTTTTCAGAAAATCCTGGTAGCCACGCTGGAACGCATCGTCCGCCATCTGGCCCGCCTGCAGATTCTCCAGGAAGCCGGACATGGGAAGCAGATCTGTGTGCGAACCCAGCGGATGGATTGCCTTTTCGAAGGCGGCGTCTGCGCCAGGTTCTCCGGCCTCGATAAGTAGCTTGCCCAGGATTATTCCAAACCACGGGGAGAAAGGATCTCTCCGCACCGCCTCTTGCATCTCTGGTACAAGCGCATGGGCGCGATCAGCCGGAATAGCTGCTAAGCCGTACAGATTAACGGCCTCACGCTCAGGAAGCAAATTCTCCAGGATTGATTCGTGAGTAACAATTGTCGCAGCCCCGGGGCGGAGCGGATCGAAAACAAAAGTGGAGATTGAACTCTCTCGTCCGGGAGATGGCTCCTCGGTGGTAATTTCTGCCCTGCCGCTTTCGCCTTCCGGGACGATGCGAGTGACGATTCCGGGCATGAGCCAGCGGCCCAGCACTATACCTCGGTCGGTGTCGATCCAACGCAAACATTGTCCGTGACTGAAATATGCCCGGCCTGGTCTTTCCTTGCGAGTTGAGTTTCATCCACATTGATCTTGCCGGAAGAGGTGGAACCAGCTAGTCCGTACCGCAGTTTCCAGGGTGCGCGGCCACCTCCCCTGAGTTCAATGATCTTGTCCACTGTACTGATCTCGACGTCTGTCGTTTGGCAGATGGAGTTGGGCGCGCAAAGAAACAGTAATACCAAAACCGTCATCGACACAGATCGATTCAGCACGCGTGTGTTGGCCACCGCAACCTCTATTTTGGCTAAGACCTCCACGAAAACATAACATTACTTGTCTAGCCGGCCCAGTGTTAGCCTGGATATCCGCTCGCTCGGTGGCTCCGTGAAGCGAATAGTCAGGTCCACTCCAGAAGTTCTCCGCGACGCCATACCCTACGATTCATGGTGCCGGGAGGGGAATCGAACCCCCGCAGTCCTTTCGGACCTGCGGATTTTAAGCCCGAGCGCGGCGCGTTCGAGCCGTTGGTTTTCTGTTGGTTTCTCTATCGAACTGTACCGGTTGTTACGACCGATATGGGAGCGGTTCCAGTGTTGAAGGGTGAACCCGCGATCGGTGTCAGCGCTCCCGATGCCGGGTTGAGGGAGAAAGCCGAAACAGTATTATCCCCGTGGTTCGTCACATACACGAAGCTTCCAGACAAATCCACGGCTACAAAAACAGGGCCATTGCCCACGGCAAACGGCGAACCTGGAATGGGAGACAAGACTCCAGTGGTTTGATTGATCGTATATGCCGATACATTGTTGGAGCCCTGGTTTGCGACGTAAACGAACCTTCCGCTGGGATCCACAGTGACGGATAGCGGATTTTGTCCTGTGGCAAACGGAGAACCTGGGACCTGCGTTGCGTTCGTTGTTGAGACTACATACACCACGTTGGTTGTGCTGTCAGGAACGAGCGCGAACCAGTTGGCGGAATCCAAAGCAAGTGAGCTCGGGGACGGGCCCACTATGTCGACGTTTTCAACGACAGCAGTTTGTCCCGTCGTTGTCGAACCGAATAGCGGATAGTTATAAACATAGAGATGCCCACTGGTGCAATTCTGCGTGCACTTGTTCACATAATAGTCGGCGCTTGCCAGTGTATAAACATGCGCGCCGACAGGATCAAATCCCACCGCCACCGACCCGTTCTCGATTGCGTAAACGGGAGAACCGATCAAGGGCGAGAGGCTTCCGATCGGCAGGTTGATCGAGTTGCCCCAGATATTTTCATCCTGGTTATCGACAACATAAACGTAGCTACCCGAGGGATCGACCGCGATACCAAACGGACTCAGGCCAATCGCATAGGGAGACCCGAGTGCCGGAGCCAGCGTGCCTGCGACAGGATCGATCGTATACGCGGAAATGCTTCCAGCCGCGGCCGTGCATGACGTATCGGAGCAGTTGTTGGTTACGTACAGGAATGGATTCCACGGATCCACGGTTGCGGCCATCGGCGAATATCCTTCGGCAAACGGCGAACCTGCCAGCGGAGCGAGCGCACCGCTGGTTGGATTGATGGAATATCCGGAGATATTGTTTGCCCCATTGCCGCCGCCCGCACTCAACACATAAGCAAACTGCGGCGTATAAGTTACACCAGTAGCACCGCTGCTAATTGCGAGTTCATGCGATCCGGACGGGCCCGGAGCAGTGCCCACTGCAGATAGGCTGCCTGTCGAGCGGTTCAGACTAAAGGCTAGCAAATTTGATCCCACAGAATAACTGCCTCCGGCGGCATAAACGAACTCGCCCGAGGGATCAACCGAGACGTTGGAGAGCTGACTTCCAGATGTCACGTACGGTGCATCAGGTAGCTCTGTCAGGTTTCCGCTGGTTGCGTTAAAGGCGAAACCATCGACGAGGTTGGTGTCATACGTCACGTAGACAAAGCTGTCGCTCGGATTGATTGCAATCGAGTCGGGCTGGCCGGAAACGGTGAAAGGTGAATTGTTAACCTGCGTAAGCGCGCCCGTGGACGCATTAATGGAAAACACGGAAATCGACGTCGGACCGGACCCGCAGTTGTCAGGCTGTGCCGTACCGCGTTTAACGCTGTCGGCGGTCCCGCAATTCGGTCGAGCGATGGCCTTCTGCCCGCTATCGGTACCGCCGGTGAATATCATCCCACTCGCACTCGGCAGCAACCGAGGCATGCTGTCACTCGCGAACGACCAATCGATCGGCCTCAAGAGGGAAGACGGATTTGGCGCCATCGGTTCTGCAGCATTCGAAGAACTGAAATCCTCAAGCGGCCAGGATTCAAGTGTCGCAAGAAGGACCAGGCGGTCTGCTTTGGGCCCAGGCAGACCAGCCGGTGGCAACGCATCCGACGACCCGGAACTCTGGCCGGGGTTACCAACCAAAAGGAATTTGCCTGCTGGATCCACCGCGAAAGTTACCGGATCTGACCCGGCCGCGAACGGCGATCCAGCTATCGGCGTCAACGCTCCACTATTTGGATCGAGCGTGAAAGCGGAAATCGTCGCGCTGCTGGTGTTCAATACATATACAAATTGGCCGCTGGGATCGACGATCACCGCCATGGCGCCGAAATCAACGGGGAACGGCGAACCCGGTACCGCTGTTAGTCCTCCATTCGGTCCCACCGCAAAGCCCGACACCGTCTCATCGCTGCCATTCACCACATACACAAACCTGCCCAATGGATCTGCCGCAACCGCATTGGGATAATTGCCAGTTGCAACCGGCGGGGTGGCGAGCGGAGTCAGCGATCCGTTTGCACCTACCGTATAAACCGACAGGGTGTTGGGTACGTTGTTGGACGCGGTGTTGGCGATATAAAGGTACTGGCTCGCTGGATCGAGCGCGAGGGTTGAAGAATCTCCAGCTTGCGAAACGAAACCAAGGGAACGCAGCTGGCCGGTGGACGGATTCACCGAGTAGACGGAAACGGTGCCCACATTGCCGTTATCTGAGTACGCACTTTCGTAAACGTAACGCGGAACTGTCGCCTGGGCTGAGTTGGTTACAATTACGCTCGCCGATCCGGTGGCGGATCCGGAAGCGGCGGTAATAGTTGCTGACCCAGGTGCGACTGCAGTGACCTGACCTTGGCTGTTCACAGTGGCCACGCTGGTCGCCGAACTCTCCCAGTTCGCGGTTTGAGTCACGTCCTGGGTGCTGCCATTCGTGTTATCGAGCGTAGCCTTAAATTGGAAGGAATTGCCTTGTTGAATGATGTCTCGTCCCGGACTCACGGTCACGGTGGGAACCGCCGCTGTTATCGTCAACATCGTTGAAGCCGTAAGGGTTCCGGCGGTTGCCGTGATTTTGGTTGTGCCTACGCTCAAGCCGGTGGCCAGACCCTGGGTGTCCGACGTATTGCTGATGGTGGCAACAGCAGTGTTAGACGAACTCCAACTCACTTCTGACGTGATCATTTGACCGTTCGTTCCGGTAGCGACGAATTGTTGCGTACCGATAGGGATGGTTACGTTCGTGGGCGCAATTGTCAGCGAGGTCGGTTGGCTCACAACTTCCACATTCGAGCAAGCACTGGAGCCTACGAACATCGCGCATATACTCGCGGAGCCCGCGGCCATCGGATTGACTATTCCTGTGTTGCTGACCGTCGCTACGAGGGTATTGGTCGAACTCCAGCTTGACTGCGCGCTCACGTTCGCCGTCGTTCCATCCGTGAAGGTCACCGTGGGGGTGAATTGTTGAGAATTTCCCGCAAACATCGTAGCTGAGGTCGGAGTAAGGACCAGACTCTGCGGGCCAATAATCTGTACCGTCGCCGTGGCGCTGATTTGGCCATCGATGGCGGTGATCGTCGCGGTACCCACAGAGACGGACGTCACCACGCCCTGGCTTCCGGAAGCATTCCCTACGGTGGCGACCGATAGGTTTGAGGAGCCCCACTGCACCGACGTCGTAACGTTTTGCTGGCTCCCATTGACAAATGTCCCAGTTGCCGTAAGCTGCTGCGTTTGCAAACCTTCATGAATTAAGGAATTAGCTGGAGAAATAGCTATCGATTGCAATACTCCCGCTGTCACGGTGAACGGCGTCGTGGAACTCGCGGACTGTCCGCTGACCGTTAGGGAAATCAGTCCGGTAGTCGCCGCGGAAGGAACGGTAACCGTCAGAGCATTCGAAGTCGCTGCCGTAACGGCAGCGGCCACTCCATTGAATTGCACTGTATTCGAGGAAGCTGTCGCGCTGAACCCCTGGCCTTGAATCGTCACACTCTGGCCAACCGGTCCGCTCTGCGGCGTAAAGTTTAGAATTGCCAATCCATTGGAAGGAGGAAGGGTTGACCGCGTAATCGAGAGTAGGTTTCCAACGGCATCGTAGGTATAGGTGGCGACGTTTCCGTTCTGATCCACGGCGCGGATCAGTTGACCCAAGTCATCATAGAAGTACTGAATGCCGCTGTTCTGAGCAAGAATAGGCAACGCGACAACGGACAGCAGCAGGATCGCAGCGCCCAGCGCGATTGCTCGATGCAGTCGAGATTTCTCAGTACGCCGCATATCATTGACCAAGCTGACGGTCAGCCGTCAGTCCCAAAAAATACGCCAGAAACCGGTCTCGCGGGACTCATATGTCGCGATTAGAACCGAATAGATCGTTTGCCCGTTAGGATTGGTTCTGAGCAGGCAGACTCCGACGCCGAAGCGGGCCGCTGTCTTACTTGTGTCCGGCAATACCGCGAGTTTTTGCACTGATTCAGGAAGCTGGGGCGGATCCGACGTCTCGTAGAGGACATCCGTAATCAGGCCCGAAGGGAAGCGCAGGTCCTTCTTGCAAACCTTTTCTCGGAATGGATTTCTATCCATCCTTTCCAATTTCGACAGGTGGGCTTCCTGGCGGGTTTTGGTAAAGGCGGCCGCAACAACATCAGCAACGGAGTCTTCCTGTTGAGTCGCGCCAGCTAACAGGCAGAAAGGACAAAGCCACAAGAGGAGCGGCCAGGCGCAATGCCGGCGGAACGTTGCCTTACCTCGCTTTCTTAGCTGATGTTCACTCATATATCCCGTTCAAGGAGCCTGTTTTCACCATGGGCAATGCGATGGATCGATGTTCGACTTAAGGAGCTGCATTATATGGCCCAAAAGGCCATCGATTCCGACGTGTCCCGCAAGACCGCCTATTCCCCCTCCTCCTGCCGCGCCACTGTTTGGATTGTACAAATCGAGGTGAGCCGTCCCAGTCACGGTGTAAGTGCCGTCGCCGTTGTCCCAATCGTCGGTATTCGAAAGATTTTCCAGATGCAGGGCAGGACCAGGCCCAAACCGCGCTGGTGGGCTAAAACGAATGCCGGGTGTCCCTTTTGGCGGGTAATAAGAGTCTTTGAAGTCCATCTCCGAATCTTCGTCTGGAAAAGTGATCTCGACGTTGAAGTTCCAGTGCCCACCAGTCTCGCCAGTGTCATCTCCCACGCTTACCGTGGCTCCCGGGAACAATGCTGCGATCGCTTTTGCGATGCAGTCTTTCGTCGCGTCCTTCTTCGCACACTCGCCAAGCGGATCAATCAGATTAACTGGATTATTACGAACGTATTCGTAGAAATTGCTGCCGTCTTTGAACCCACCCGGGTCTTCGGAGATGAATCTACCAAGGGTCGGCTTGTAGTAGCGGGCACGGTAGTAATAAAGCCCAGTGCCGTCATTTTCCCGGCCCGTATATTGATACGGATTCGTGGACGTTCCAGTCGCCGTCGTGTTGCCAAACGGTTCGTATGTGTACTGCGCAACGGTCGTTCCGCTTCCTCCCACCAGCGAAATTGTGTCTCCCTGCGCGTCGCGCAAAAAGACTGCCATTCCTGACGAATCAGTCCGTTGGAAGAATTCATCCGTGGCGGTTCCCACCAGCATGTTGGCTGAAACAATTCCGCCCGACAATTCTTGAACCGGATTTATTCCGTCATAGACGTATGCAGTGGTTGCCGCGCCGATGGTCTTGCTCACACGCCGCCCCAACGGATCATATTTGAAGCTTGCCGATACTCCGCCGCTTATCGCTACCAGCCGGTTCCGCGCGTCCCAGGTGTAATTATTTGTTCCGTCCGACAGCAAGTTTCCATTCGCGTCGTAGGTAAGATTGATGCCATTCCATTGGGTGAGTTCATTGTTCGCATTGACGGAGCCACCCGACACCGCGGCGGGCAGGTTCGTTTGCGCAAAGCTCCCACCAACATTAGTTCTCCGGCCATCGGAATCGTAAGCGTAGGTCACATTTCCCAGCGTTGTGCTGCCCAACTGATAGCCGATAGCGGTCAACTCGGAAGAAGCGTCATAGCCGTAAGAGGTCACAGCGCCGTTCGGCAAAGTCAGTAACGTTCTCCGGCCGGCGGTGTCATAGCCGAAGGACACGGATGCGCTATTCTGCGTTATCTGTGTCAGTTCATTGTCAGGGTCGTAGGTATAGGCGACCGACGGCTGTCCACTCACTTGCATCGCAATTCGGCGTCCAAGAGCATCGTAGGCGTAAGCCACGCTCCCGTTTGCCGTGGTCTCGCCGACCGTGCGATCGAGGAGATCGTAATTGAGAGTGACCGGCCCCGTGATGGAATCCACTGCCTGCGTCATGCGGCTTGCGCCGTCGTAGAAGTAGCCCACGGAGTTCCCGGAGCCGTAGCTGTCGAGAGTCTTGCGGTTCAATGAGTCATAGCTGTAGGTCGTGACGGTGCCTCGCCGATCCGTGAACTGCGTGACATTTCCGTTGTAATCGTACTGATAGCTTTGCTTGTGTCCCAGCGCGTCCGTATGGCTAAGGAGCCGGTTCATCGAATCGTAAACGAACCTGGTTGTGTTTCCTCTGGCGTCGGTGAGGCTGAGCAAGTTTTCGTTGGGATCGTACAGGTAGGAGGTCGTGTTTCCTGCCGCATCGATGGCAGTGGTTATCTTGTTCAGAGGGTCAAATTGATACTGCGTGGTTTGATACAAGGGAGTCGTTATAGAAATTGTCCGTCCGACACCATCGTTGACGTAAGTGGTTGTTCTCCCCATCGGATCGGTGGAGGTGCTGAGGAATCCGTTGGAATAGTTGTAGTGCGTGGTGTCTCCAGAAGGATCGGTGACGCTGGTCTTCTCGCCGTACGAATCGTAGCCGTATGAAATCTGCCGGCTCATCGGATCCTTTAGCGTGAGGAGATTTGCGTGTCCATCGTAAGTATAGGTAGTGACCTTTCCCAGCGGGTCGGTCATGCTGGTGACTTTGTTGAAGGTCGGGTCGTAGGTGTATGAGGTTGTGGTTGGGCCGACCACGTCGCCTAATCCGCTCCCGCCGATGGTCTCACCCGTTGGCTCCGCCTCCAACAGCGTCGTGCTGGTCAGGTTTCCGTTACCGTCATAGGTATATTGCGCGGTGCGCTGCAACGCGTCCGTGACGCTCGTCTTCTGATTGGTCGCCGGATTTACGTTGTAAACGATTTGGTTCCCCATGGCATCCACTATGGATTGAAGATATCCGGCCGGATTGAATGTATAGGTGGTGGAATTCATCCGCGGATCTGTGACCACGGATGTAACGACCGGGCTCGTTGCGACCGTCGGATTCAGCAGCGTATAAGCATATTGCGTGACTCCAAGGTCGGGCGCGGTTTGCTGGATGACTCGGCCGTTGGGGTCGTACACGTTCTGGAAGGTATCGCCGTTGGGATCCATCACGGTGGCAAGCTGGTTCTGAGCGTTATAGGTGTAAGTAGTGACTCCTCCCTTCGGATCTGTAACGGTGGCCAGTTTCCCAATCGAATTGTAGGTGTAGGAAACGGAGCGGCCAATTGGATCGGTGATCGATGTGATTCGATTAGTGCCGTCATAGCGGAAGTTAAGAGCACGCCCAAGCGGATCGACGATCTGATCGACTTCACTGGGCACACCCTGGTCGTGAACGATCGTTGTCACGTTCCCCTGGGGGTCAGTGATGGACATCAGGAAGCCTACCCAGGGCTGTCCCTCCAATAGCGGTTGGAACTGATAGATCGTTCCGTCTCGCCAGCGAAGCGTGCCGGAACAGGGAATTCCATAACCGTTATAAGATCCACATTGAACGTTGCTGATGGTCGCGCCGGCGACGGAGGGCGTGGAGGAAGTTATGAAAGTTTGTCCCACTTGCCCCGTAAAATAGAATTCATTGCCATCCGGCATCAGCACGCCAACCACGCTTGATTGGTTGGCGATGTTCGAAACAAAACTTGTGTCGAGGAAGAAATCGTAGTTGTGATTCGTCCCCAGACCGAAAGGCCCATTTGTTCCGATGTCCGCAGGGCCGGTGGTCGTAGCCATTTCGCGGTACGTTCGCGTAAATGCGATGCTCCCACGCGCACTGCTAAAGCCGATGTCCGTTTTCGTTTCAACTAAAATTCCCGACCCGAAATCAATGGGGTCGCCGTCGCAGGGGCAATCGGGATCGGGGCTGGGATTGTTG
>PMSQ01000054.1 GCA_003168355.1 Acidobacteriaceae bacterium
TCATCATTGCCCTAAGAGTTTGAGGATGTTCCGGCCCAAGTACGCGCCGCTGAGCGGCGATCACATCGGAATACAGCTTTTCAGCTTCTGGGAAGCGGCCCTCTTCCTCGAGATTCTCAGCCGCGTGTGACATCGAAAGCAGGGTCGCGGGATGGTCCGGCCCCAGAGTTCGGTTCTGCGCTGCGATCAGTTCGCCATAGATCTGATCTGCTTCTGCATACTGGCCCTGCGGCGTCAGAGTCTCCGCGAGTTCGTTCAAAGTGCTCATGGTTTGAGGATCGTCTGGGCCAAGGACTTTACGCTCTGCGTTCAGTGTTTGGCGGAACAGGCTTTCAGCGTCGGCGTGACGTGCTTCATTGGCATAAACATAACCGAGGCGATCCATAGACGCCAAAGTGTCAGGATCATTGGGTCCGAGAGCCTGGCGCTGGACCTCTATTGTGTTTTGCAACAACTTTTCCGCCTCTGGCAAATGCCCTTGGGAGCGGAGGAGCTGCGCCAGATAACTCTCGCTTGCCAGTGTTTCCCGGTTTCGTTCTCCGAACAGTGAGCTTTGAATTGCCCGCGCGTGTTCTACCAAATCTTGCGCGCGGCCATACAAGCCCAGCCCTGTATATGTTTGCGCCATGGTTTCCATCAATTGGGCCTGCAGCTCCGGGTCCTTGCGCAGGCCGGTGTCGATATCCTTCGAGGACTTATCGAGAATCTCCCGCGCTGTGACTGCGTTGCCGCGCGCCTCGCTGGGGTTCGATACCTTGAACATGCTGGTCATAAACTTCGTGACGCGGTCGGCGCGGTCGCGCTCCCGCGTAATGCGACGCAACTCGATCGACTGCATCACTCCGAACGCGATCAGCAGCAGCGCAGCAGCGGAGGCCGCAGTTACTCCAAATTTGTGGCGCTGAACGTATTTCTTTGTCCGGTAAACCAGGCTTGCGGGACGCGCAATGACAGGTTCGTTGCGCAAATAGCGGCCGAGATCGGCCGCCAATTCCGCAGGCGTGCCATACCTGCGGGCGCGATCTCTCTCCAGAGCTTTCAAGGTGATCCAGTCCAGATCGCCACGCAGCATGTTCGCCAATTGCCGCGGATCCGTGCTGCGTTTTTCCGCGATGGCCGCCGCAGCCGGGTCTGTGCTGAGTCTTGTGCTCGGACTCGTCGGCTCCTCTTCGTGCACCTGCCGCAGAACTTCATGAAAGGGTTTGCTCTCCCACTGCTTCGCATCCAGCGCCAATACTCCCGTAAGTAGTTCGTAGAGCACCACGCCGAGCGAATAGACGTCGCTTCGGGTATCTACATCGGCCACCATCGGATCCATCTGCTCCGGGCTCATGTATCCCGGAGTGCCCACCAGTCCTCCGGCACGCGTCACCAGCGTCCCGCCCTGCGGTTGCTGCGAGATCGCTTTGGCCAGTCCGAAGTCGATAATGCGCGGCACGGGCTTGCCATCTACCTCAACCACCAGGATGTTGGTGGGTTTCAGGTCGCGATGGATGATTGCTTTCTGATGCGCGTGCTGCACGCCTTCACATACTTTTGTGAAAATAAGCAGGCGCTCGCTGGGCGGGAGGTGCGTCTCGTCGCAATATTCGGTGATGGGCAGGCCCAGCACATACTCCATGGCGAAGTACGGTTGACCTTCCGCCGTGGAGCCCGCGTCGAAAACCTTGGCGATGGCAGGGTGATCCATCATGGCCAGCGCCTGCCGTTCGAGATCGAAGCGTATCAATGCGGATTTGTCGTAGCGGCCCGCTTTGATGATCTTCAGCGCAACCTGCCGTTTGACGGGAGCGGACTGTTCCGCCAGCCACACCTCTCCCATCCCACCTTCTCCCAATTTCCTGATCAGGCGATAGGGCCCAATCGAACCGAGGTCGGGCGCAGGAGATTCCACGGGAGCAGCGTCTGGGTCGAAGGCAGCCTTAGGATCCGGACTGGCGCTGGNNGAGATGCAAATCGACGGTAAGTTTAGCACCCCAAGGGAAGGCGCATGAGTCAGTGGGCGCAACTCGGTAAATTAACCGCACCCGCATTTCGATTCGAGTGACCGTTCGATCATTCCCGGATGGTCGGCCAACAGAAGGCTATCCAGAAACCGGCTTGGAGGAGATCAATGGCGATTTCCTCGAAGCCGACTTCTGGCCCGCTCTCCAAGATGCGCATGATAAGCCGGAATTCCTGCTGTTGAGATACGCGCAGAATCGAAAACTCTTCGCAACAAGGGGACATGGCCAGTGACGCAACTACCAGGACACTACCCTTTTCCGCCCAATCGAGTAAGATTTTGAGGCCACCGTCAATCCCGGAGACCATACCGTCGAACTGCGCAAGGAGGGATTCAAGCCCCGGCAGTTCAAGAAACACTTCGTTGCGGGTGGAACCATATCTCTGGCTGCTGCGGATGCCGCGCTGGAAGCCGCTCCCGGCGAATTGAAAATTACCTTCGCGCCCGCCGACGCCACAGTGGCAATCGTGAAAGGTGAGATGCTGAAAATAGTAAGCAGTGGTGTCCCGCTCAATCTTGCCGCCGGTACCTACACGCTTACCGCGCGAACCGCCGAAAGGTTCACGCGCTCGTCCACGCTCGAAGTCATAGCCGGTCAATCCAAGTCTTTGGATTTGTCTCTCGCACGGAGCGGTATGTCGACGTGGGATAACCCAGGCGCCTGGAAGCAGGAGAGCGATCGTCCTGCTTGACGGTTGACGAGGCCCCGGGCGTGAGGAGGGACAGATTATTTCCCGCCTAATTTCCGAACTCGCCCACGCTTACGGTGCTTGCCAGTTGGTCGCGACGAGTAGACCTCAGGGTTATATAGACTCCGTCGGGTTTACGTTTGTGAGGACTTTCTCGAGATCTCCTCAGATAACAGCGGAACTGCGCCGACTAGTGCGGCATTGTTGGCTAATTCCGCCGGCCGGACCTTTACCTTTCCCCAGGGAGTCCAAGCGTATTTGTGCACGTGAGCTTCGACGTACGGAATGATGATGTTTGCGCTTTCCATCACTCCGCCGCCAATGACAATAACTTCTGGATCGTAGGCATGCACTAACGCGACGGCATCCGCGGCCCAGATGTTGAGGCATCGATCGCGAATCGCCAACGCAGTTTTGTCGCCACGCGCTGCCTCCTCGAATAGCTGTTTAAAGCCCACATGCGAATATTTGGACAGCCTGCTCTCGGAGACTCCGGGGAAATCCTTTACGATCGCCGGAAGCGACCATCCGGAGGCTTCGGCTTCCGCGCAACCAATGCCACCACAAGTACACGGACGTCCATTGAACAGAACAGGGATGTGTCCGCCCAAACAGCCGGCCTGGGAGTGCTTGCCCCTTAGCAGCTCGCCTTCGATCATTGCGACGCCACCAATGCCGGTACCCAAGGTCATCATGACTACGTCGCCAAAGCCGCGGGCCGCACCCGCGTAGGATTCTCCCAGCAGAGCCATTCGTGCGTCATTTTCGATGCGCAACGGGAGGCCGAACGCCTCGCGAGCCCAGGCGCAAAAATCTACTTCTGGGGCGTCGTCATATTTCTTGTTAGTCGACACAACCCGACTGATGCGGCAATCAACCAGCCCGGGGAACCCAACGGCGATACCTTGAAATCCGTCGAAGGAAAGAGACTGATCTTTGACTAACCTGTGAAAAAGTTCTGCAACTCGCGATAGCACCGCGCGAATGTTAACGGCACTGGCGATATCGATGCTTTCATACGCCAGAATACTTTCGTTCTCCACCAAACCGCAGTTGGCATGCGTGCCCCCGATATCAACTGCAAGTGCTTTCACGAAGAAAACTCCAATAGGTTAAGTTATGACGTCAGCTTGCGACCGCGGCTCCCTCTGCGGAAATCGAGTACTTTTTTCCTTGGTGGCGAAGGTTGACCAGGCGTGCCTTCGCATCGAAATCGTTGAGTTGCGGCTGGGCTTTCACGCCGTCGAACAGTGTAAGGTCCGCTCCGAAAATCGTATCGATCACCAGATCTGTAAATCCTCCGCCCGCGATGCAGCACCAGTCATTAATATACGGTGCATCGTTCGGGCATTTGTAGGCAGCTCCATCTTCGAGCGGGAACACGGTCTCCACAAAATGCGCTTGCCCAATCGGTCCTTGATTGCCGGCTTTTGCCAGGTTCTTCACCCATGCCGATACTTTTGCTGAAGCGTCAATCTTATAGAGACCTTTTGCGGTCGCCGGGGGCCATGCGGCATACGCACCCAGCCAACTGTGGTCCGGGCGAATATTCCAGGTTGCGTCGACATCGTTGGGCGAAAGCGCACGCATCCAATAATCGCTATGCAACTCCTCCCAGAAGAAGCGGCTCATCTCCTGCTTTTGCGCAATGCTCAGGTCCGCGCTCATATTATCGAGAACGGAAAGGAAGTCGTAACAGTGGCGCACTTCTACAAATGAGCCGTCCGGCTGGCCGCACTTCCACCAACCCTTTCCTGCAACGTAGAGTTTTTTATTGATTCGCTCAGCCAGTTCCGTGGCTTCGGCGCGCAACTGAGACGCACGCGCGGTGTCACCACGGCGGTCCAGCAAATCTGCCACAAATCGCATAGAAGACACATTGCCCGCGTTCATCCCCGCTGTCTCATGCAAGTAGGTGCTTACGACCTCGAGCAGGTTCTCGATCTTTCCGTAGTCGCCTAAGCCGTGTCTCTGCTTGTCAAGCTGCTTCCAATACGTTGCATGCGCCGCAAGATGATCGAGCGCGCTGTTCTCGCCCACGCGTTTATCGAGCCAGGCAAAGTCCCCGGTCACTCGCAGATAATTCTCGGCGCAACGCACAATCGCCATGTCATTGACGCCATACCACGGCCCCACGGCTTCAGCGGAGACGTAGTCGGTAGCGAGATGCTGGTGCATGTCTTGCACAAACCAGTTCTCAACGAGGCGCCGCAGCGCCTGCGGGTCGAGTAAAGCGAGGCTCAATGATGTGAGGGACGTGTCCCAGGGGAAACTGAGGGTGGGAAGAACATGGCCGCCGAGGGTGATGTAGGTTGTACCGTATTTCGAATCCGGGGAGGGCCGTCGGGCAAAGATCAGATTCTTGAAGCCGGCTTGATAGAGCTGCCAAAGAGATTCATCATCCGTTTCAAGTTGAGGGAGGTAGCCGGAAAAATCGGAGTTACCCTCCGTGAAAGCGGAGCGCAACAAACTGTTGAAGTCGGCTTCATTCTGGCGCGCGGCTTGCTCAAAACCGGATTGGAGCTCGTCATAAGTAGCGAGCGCGGCTCCGGCATTTGCGTCAACCGCATTTACATAATGAAATTCCTTGGTCTCTCCCGGCCCGAGCTTCAGATCGATCACGATCATCCGGACGGATTCCAGCCGGCTTGGTCCGGGAGAAATGCCCTGAACGGAAACGGCTGCGCTATGTTGCGCCGAAAAGATGATAGCTCCGCGTTGGGCATCCCAGTGGATTACGTTGTCCGCCTCTCCTGGCGAGTTTACAAACCACGAAGTTGTTTTCCTGCTGACTGCGGCGCGCATATCGAAACCTAGAGTGAAGCTCCGCGATCCATTGCTCCCGTTAGTGACCCGAATCGACTGGGCGGCCGCTCGTCGCATAGAAGGCATAAAAGTTTCAGTAGTGAATCTCAGCCCTTCGACTCGGCACTCACGAACGAACCGGTGCGGGAACCATTGATAGGCAATCGTGTCTCCTCCGGGAGAATAAGAAAGGAGCAGCCGGCCGTTCAGAAATAGTTCGCAGGTGAGCAGGAAACCCGGGCTCCACGGCATATCGGGTATCCCGCAGCAGGCAAAGGGCGGTAGGGCCAGCGCCGTGATCCCGGAGACAGATTTTGCTGCCTGCACATAGCCATACTCGTTTTGCGTTGCCGGGGAATTGTAAAGATCCCGCCAGGCATGAATCAGACGCGAGCCGGCCAGATCGTGCACATTGGGAATGGCGGATAAATGTTTGGGCGCCGACTGACCGGCAAACGACATGGGAATTGCTGGCAACGCAGTAGCTGCGATCCCTGCTTTCAGAAATGACCGCCGGCTCCAACGGGATGAAAAAGGGGATGAATTCATTGCGCGTTCCTTGATAAACGAAGGCAAGGATACACCCAATGCGATCTTGTCACCATAAAGTAGTTTCGAATAGAATACAAACAAACATATTTGTGACCGAATATAGCAAAACGATTCATGTTCGAATAATTGAGCTACTTTCGGTCTGGTGTAGCGCCGGATTTGAAGTAGCGGGCAACGGTGTGTAGCATCGGGTCGAGTGCGGAGTCCCAATATTCCCACGTATGCCCGCCCGCAGTTTCGTGATACTCATAAGGCAGTTTTTGAGAAGAGAGGCGCACGGCGAGGTCCCGATTCGTCGCTAAGAAAAAATCCCCGGTACCGCACGCGAGATAGAGATAGGGATACTCGTGAGTCGTCTTCAGCAGCAGGAATATATCGTTCTCTCTCCGCGTGCGATTGCTGGCATCGCCGAAAACCTCCTGCAGCTTGGCACGAAACTCTGGTCTGAGGTGGCCCAGGTTTTGCGGAGCATTGAAGGCGCCACTCAAGCTGCCGGCGAAGGCGAAAAGTTCTGGATATTTTAGCGCCAGTTTTACAGCGCCATATCCTCCCATCGACAGGCCGGCGATCGCGCGCGCGTGTCTTTCCCGGATCGTTCGGTACTTTGCATCTATCTCGGAAATGAGGTCTCTAGCGATGTAATCTTCAAACTTGTCATGAGGCACCGTAGCCGAGTTTGTATACCAGGAATCATCCGCGTCCGGCATGACGATTAGGAATGAGATCGTCCTTGCGTAGCTTTCGAGGCCAGTTCTTGTATCCCAATTCTTGTAGTCCCCATAGATTCCATGCAACAGATAAAGGACTGGGAAATTGCGGCCATTGCCGTAGTCGTGGGGCAACAGCACCAGATAGTGCATGTCGCGATCAAGAGACCGGCTGCGGAAGACACTGTCTTCGGCGAGTGTTTCTTCGCTGCTTTGAGAAGTTGGAACTGCGTCGGTCTTCTGGGCAAAACTGGCCGGCAAAGTCGAGAGCAAAATAAAGCAGCAGACGAGAGCTTTTCTGGGCATCGGTACGCACTGTCCTCATCTTCAATCAGGTCGGGGCTATCGTAGGTTGGACGGATTCAAGGACCGCACCTTGCACTTCGGCAGGTCGAGAATTACAACCTTCGGACGATAGATATTCATGTTGGCCATGACTTTGGCTACGACCAAGGAATTACAAGCGTAGGTCATGGCAATTCTTGATTCGGTGAATTCGATGTGTTCTTTGGCTGCGTAACAAAAGGTATCTTTGTAGTAACCGGGAGTAGCTGTCTTCATCTCCGGAAACTCATAAATCGTTTGTGGCGCAGACCACGGCCCCAGTGGTGAGTCCGCGGAACGGGCAACCGCCCTCGGAGAGGGAAACTCGGGGCCGCCGGAAAGCGCGATCCATTTGTGGATGGAGGGATGAAAGCGGATCGTCATCTCGCTAATCGGCTGATCGATGAGATGCATCGCATCTCCATGCGGTAGACCGGCAACCCATTGGCCATCTTTGCTGAGATATTCCCAGGCTGAGGAAGGCGCGGCCATCTTGTTTGGCGGAATGCGGAGTGCGGTCAAATAACCGCGACCCTCACCCTCGCTCACTTGGCTGTACCAAATGAGGTAATCGCCGTCGCGCACGATCGAAACGCCGGCCCAGAGCTGGGTGTCTGTCAGATCCTGAATGGCGACGTGCCATTTGTCCGGAGATGCATGAGCGTTGCTGATAGTGGCGAGTTTCGTGCCGGCGATTTCAAATCCAAACACGTCAGTCGGCTTCGCGCCGGGTTTGTTGCGTATCACCAGAAGGGCGACATAGAGAGTCTTACCCTCCAAGAACCCGTCGAGCGGCCAGTACCAAAGGTCATCGGTTCCAGTGTCAAAAAACGAACGCGGCTTGGGGTCGTCGGGCCGGGTCCAAAAATAGCGCAGCGTGCAACTTGCATTCGGTTTGCACACGGAGATCCCAACGCTATTGCGAACCATCGTCGTAGATTGACTGCGAAGCTCGGTATTTTCGCCGCCGACGAACGTGTCGCCGAAGAGCCAGAGACTTTTCCCTGGCGCCAATGGAATCGAATAGGCATCATCGGCCCCGAGCCATCCACGGGTGTAGTTGAACTCCGGCAGAAGCGTCTGCTTCTCTGAGTCACTTGCATTCGCGGCGGGTGATAGCTGTCCCAAAAGCGTTCCGAACAGTAAGAGTGGCACAGTGAGTATTCGCTTCATTCTCCGTGCCGATCCCGAGGATCGCGGTGATAGCGACACCCACTGTTTGCGAACGCCGCTTCAAACCCGCAAAACTTCAATCTCAGCCTCCTCGAATGGTGCGACCGTCTCGTCGGTGACGCTCGAATCGGTGACAAGTACGTCGAGTTCATTGGTCGGACAGATACGCCACCCCGCTACGATTCCGAACTTGCTGTGATCGACGACGGCAACCTTCTTGCGCGCATGCTTCACCATCGCCGCATTCAACTGAGCTTCTTCTGGATCGTAGCAACTCACCCCAGATTGGGCGTCAATCCCGTCGGCGCCGATGAATAGGATGTGAATCGTCAAACGAGACAGGCTCTGCGCCGCTGTCGGGCCAACCAGGGAAAACCAGTCTCCGTGCAGGTGACCACCTGTGACGTAAACGTTCAGATCTTTGCGCTTTGAAAGTTCCATGGCGACATTGACGGTGCTTGTGACTACTGTGATGTTGTGGTTCATAGGCAGTCCACGAACTACTTCAGTAGTCGTGGTTCCGGGAGTCAGGGCGATTATGTCTCCTTTCTTGATGAGTGCCGCCGCGGCTCTGCCGATCCTCCGTTTTTCGTCTGCGAATTTTTCCACCTGTGCCTGAAAGGAGCGATCATTGCGAAATGGTTCGTAGAAGAAAGGCTCGATGGAGACGGCGCCTCCGTGGGTTCGGCGCAACAATCCGCGGGTTTCAAGCGTGTCGAGATCGCGTCGGACCGTGACGTGCGAAACCTGGAGTTCCTTGCTGAGCCCTTCCACCGAAACGGAGCCCGATTTCTGCAGCGCGGTCAGAATTGACGTGAGCCGCGCTTGTTGTCTGTCAGGGCTGTCTGCGGCACCGCTCGCAGAATTGCCGTTATCGTCTATCGACCTCCTGTAATTTCGGTTCTGATTGATCACGAGATCCGTCCCCCGAAGAAAAATTGTTCGTTTGTGGCTGCGCACGAAGCTTCGGGATACGATCCTATCCTTTTAAGTGTTGTATCCAAAACGAATTCCGACTTCACTCCGAGCGTGTTGCGACGGGGCTCCGAGGTGTCTATCATCGGGTTTCATCTGGACAGCCCAACGTGCTTTTCTTCGGAGATGTACACGCCCGGGTTCAATGTCCTGGATCCCGGCACCGTAAGCGATCTTTCGAATCAGCCGCCCGAACATCAACACTTGACACAAGGCGGCGATAAAGATACTTTTCACTTGCGATTATAGCTTAAACGAAACGTAAAACAAAAGTTAGCCCGCCAAAATGACGCAACGAAACTCGAACTACGATAAACATCCCCGTCTCCGTGTGGATACGTCCTCTTCGGAAACGTGGGTCGACTGGCGCGCGATTTCAGATCGATTGAAGCCGCTCACTATCAAGAATCCGAGTCTCCTCTGCGTCGAATGCTACCCCGGCGCGTTCGAACGATCGATCAGGCAGGCTCTGGAGCAAGGGTTGCGTCCAGCGGAAGTGATCTATACTCCGGAGCTCTTCAAAGCGTCGAAAGAGATCGACCAGATGCTCGAAAGCGTCTTAGGCGACGATCCAGTTTTTGGACGGATGAATGAAATCACGCTAGATAAGTTCTTCGACCAATCGAAACTGCTTCGGGCCCGTGAAAAAGCCGCAGCGTGGCGGGATGGCTTGCTGCTCGTCGTCGGCGTTGGCGCAGCGTTGGTGAGTGCAAACCCGGATCTCCTCGTATATGCGGACATGGCGCGATGGGAAATTCAAAAGCGCCAACGTCGCAACCAGATCGCAAATCTTGCAAGCGAAAATTTCAACGAAGTTCCAAGCCTGAAATATAAGCGGGCGTTCTTTGTAGATTGGCGCGCTGCGGACCGTCTCAAGAAAGAACTCCTGTCCAGGATCGATTTTTTTCTGGACACAAACGGCGCGACCCCGAAGATGGTGACCGGTCAGGGCTTGCGAGCGGGTTTGAAGAAGGCGTCGCACACCCCTTTCCGAGTGGTTCCTTATTTCGATCCTGGCCCCTGGGGCGGACATTGGATGGAAAAGGTTTGCGACCTGCCGAACGACACTCCAAATCATGCCTGGTGCTTTGATTGCGTGCCTGAGGAAAACAGTCTGGTTCTCGGCTTCGGCGAGGTTCAGATTGAACTGCCCGCCATCGATCTCACATTTTTTCAGACCCGAGAGCTGCTGGGCGGCTATATTCATTCGCGATATGGCGCCGAGTTTCCCATCCGCTTTGACTTTCTCGACACCATGGGCGGCGGCAACCTCTCGTTACAGGTGCATCCGCGGACGGAATACATTCGCCAGCACTTTGGCATGGCCTACACACAGGACGAAAGCTACTATCTGCTCGATGCCGGCGACGATGGCAGCGTATACCTTGGCGTAAGAACAGGAGTCAATCGAGATGCCATGTTGCGAGACTTGCGGTCGGCGCAAGACGGCTGCCCGTCGTTTCCCGCCGAGAAGTATGTCAACAAATTCCCCGCGCGAAAGCACGATCACTTTCTGATTCCCGCCGGCACGATTCACTGTTCGGGCAAGAACAGCATGGTGCTGGAGATCAGCGCTACGCCCTACATTTTTACGTTTAAGCTCTGGGATTGGGACCGTCTCGGTTTGAACGGACTCCCAAGGCCCATTCACCTCGACCACGGAATTGCAAACATCGCTTGGGAGCGTGACACCGAGTGGGTACGACGAAGCTTGATCGACCGGATCGAGCTTCTGGGGAACCATAATGGATGGACAGAAGAGCGAACGGGACTGCATGAGCTCGAATTCATTGAGACTCGCCGTCGATGGTTCACGAAGATTAACCCCAACGACACTGAGGGCACAGTAAATGTGCTGAACCTGGTCGAAGGAAGAGAAGTCACGGTTGAGAGCCCGACAGGAGTTTTTGATCCGCTAGTGGTCCACTATGCGGAAACTTTTATCGTTCCCGCAGCTGCCGGCTCGTACACGATTCGACCCAGCGGAGAATCTGAGGGGGAAAAGTGCGGAACCATCAAGGCGTTCGTACGAGGAAATTAGTCTCGTGGCGTCAAACAAGACTCGGCGCTTGGAAACAAGTCCAGATCTGTGTGAAGTACAGGCGACGTGAAAATCCCAGGAGTTTGTATGGATACACCAGCCGTGGGTAGCGAGTCAGAAACTTCAGAGGCGAGTGCGCGATCTTTAGGTTATGTGATCCTGTTGTCCACGATTACCGCGATTTCAGGGTTGCTCTTCGGTTACAACACAGCGGTGATCAATGGAGTTTTGCTATTTCTTCGGCGACAGTTCGCACCGTCCGATCTAGCGGCTGAAATCGCGACCAGCGCTGTGCTGGTCGGGGCGCTGCTTGGAGCAGCCGTGGCCAGCGTAGTCGGTGATCGATATGGACGGAAGAAATCTCTGATGTTTTCCGCGGTGTTGTTTACAATCTCGCCCTTGGCGGCTGCGACGGCGAGCACGGTCGCTCTTTTTTCTTGGGCTCGTCTTCTTGGTGGACTGGCCATCGGGCTCGCTTCGGTTCTCACCCCTGTGTACATCGCCGAAATCTCTCCTTCGAAACATCGTGGCGCTCTTGTGTCATTGAACCAGCTGGGGATTGTGATCGGAATCCTCGCGGCGTACCTCGCTGGCTGGGGACTCTCGGGATTCGGAGAGAACAGTTGGCGCTGGATGTTGGCGGTTGCGGCGGCGCCAGCGTTGGTGTTTTTCGGAGGACTATTTGCCATCCCCGAGAGTCCGCGCTGGCTGATTGGCCGGGGGCGAACCACCGAAGCTCAGCGAACCCTGGCGCGACTTCTTGGAGAGAAGGCAGCCGCTGACGAAGTCCGGACGATCGGGACGTCTACTGCCGAGGAGCAAGGTTCATGGAGTGAGGTGTTCTCTGGAGACATGCGCAAGCGGCTTGCCGTGGGAGGATTGTTGGCGCTGTTCTCGCAGGTGACAGGAGTGAATGCTGTGTTGTACTACGGCTCCGTCATCATCAGCGAGCATTTTCCCGGGCAGTCAACCGGAATGGCGCTGGCCTCCAATGTGATCATCGGGAGCGTGAACCTGCTATCGACCATAGTAGCGATGGTCTTTCTCGATCGCTGGGGACGCCGCGTCATCCTGCTGACCGCGAGCGGAGGAATGGTAGTCGCGCTGTCCTGCTTGGTAATTGGCCTGAACGTTCAGGGCGCGCCACCAGCTTTGATGCTGGTGAGCATACTTTTCTACGTTGCTTTTTTTGCTTTCGGAATGGGGCCCGGTCCCTGGCTCATCATCTCTGAAATCTTTCCGACAAAGGTGCGAGGCCGCGCAGCTTCCATCGCAACGTCTATCCTTTGGTCGGGCGCGCTGCTAGTGACATTCACTTTTCTCAGTCTTGTCAATGTCCTCAAACTCTGGGGGACGTTTGCCGTTTTCGGAGCGCTCTCGTTGGTTTGCTTCCTTTACGTTTGGAAGGCCGTTCCTGAAACGAAGGGACGGACACTCGAACAGATTCAAGAGTCCTGGAGCAAATCGTGACGCGATTCAGCCGGCGGAGATTCCTAGAAGGGTGCGCTCTTTCTGGAGCAGCTGGACTAGCCTTTTCCAATCTCAGCGCGCTTGGATTCGGTGAGCACGTTGAAACCGCGCCCAGTGCCGCGCCATTAGTGGATTTTCGTTACGCTCCTCGTTTATCTCAGGCCACGATCTGTTTCCCGGACGATCCCAAGAAATCGCTAGTGGGGCAGGCCGGAGATCTCAGGTACGACTTCGCAAAAGCGCAAATCGTGGGCGGCGAGGATTTTGGCACCGTGTGCACGTTTTCCCTTGCTGGAATGCAGGACGACCGCGTAGTGCGGCAGTGGTTGGAAGATCCGAAAGTTCCCATCGTCCATACCCTGATCGATCGGCCGGCGGCCACTCTGGAGCTGACAGCATTCGCGACCCGGCACGGAAACGAGGGGCGCGTGGACAATGTTCTGCTCACGATTCTGCCGAAAGATTCCAAGGTAGCCGCAATTCCACGGTTGCATGTCCGAACCTGCCGGAAGTTGAAGCAGATCTCCGGACCGCCGACGGTCGCGGTGAACGATGCAGATGCGAACACGCCGTTTCTTCTCGCGGCAAAAATCGGATCGACCTTGGACTTCGCCCAGTTTTGGGAGGAGGCCGGTTATACGTTGTATCTGCCTCACGGCGAAGCTGAGCCGAATCAGCCCCTTCGCTATTTCATCCGCTTTCCTCAGGAAAACCAGTCCGTCGATCTTCTGGCGGATATGCTGCAGCAGCCCGACGCCTTGATCGAGGAAGTTCGTGAATTCTGGAAACAGTGGAGGCCGTTCGGAAGTGTCGCGTGGAGCTATCCGGGAAAGCACGGCGATTTTCTGAGTGCGTGCGCACGAAATATTCAACAGGCCCGGGAGATGAAAAACGGCAGGCTCGTGTTCGAAGTCGGGCCAACGATGTATCGCAATCTCTGGATCGTGGACGGAAATTTTCTGCTCGAGGCGGCCCGCTACCTGGGATATGACAAAGAGGCCGATGAGGGTTTGCTTGCGGAGTGGGCAAAACAACTGCCTTCGGGGCAGATTGTTGCCGGTGGCGGCGGAGAGCATTGGAAAGATACTGCAATCGCGATCTTTACTCTGGTACGGCAGTGTGAGCTGAAGGAGAGCTGGCAAACGTTCAAGGACCTTGAGCCGAATGTCCGGCATGCCATCGATTTCCTCACGCAATTACGCAGTCAGGCACGGGCTGGCAACAGTACGAATGGTCGGTACGGCCTGCTGGCACCCGGCTTCGCGGATGGTGGAATCGGCGGAGTGCGGTCAGAGTTCACGAATACAGTTTGGACTCTCGCCGGATTGAAAGCCGCGATCGAAGCGGCGGATCGTCTAGGGATGGATTTCAAAGCCGCCAGTAACTTTTACCAAGAACTCCGCGCTTCCTTCCTAAGAGCAGCGAAGGCGGAGATGGTCTGGCATCCCGCAGGATTTGCATATTTGCCGATGCTCGCTCACGATGATCCCGAGTGGGAGAATCCCGATCCGTGGCTTCGCCCACGGCCCCAAACCGCGCAATGGGCACTTTCCCACGCCATTTTTCCCGGCCTGGTTTTCGACAAAGATGATCCAATCGTGCGAGGTCACATCACACTGCTCCAGGCAAGCACACAGGAAGGCGTTCCTGCGGAAACCGGCTGGCTGTGGCATGAGAGCATTTGGAACTATAACGCTTCATTTGCGGCCCACGTTTATCTCTGGGCGGGCTTACAGGATTGGGCGGACCGAACCTTCCGTGGATTTCTCAATCATGCCTCGCCACTGTATTGCTGGCGCGAAGAGCAGTCTTTACAGCAAGCGCTCGTGGGTCAGGACTGGGGCGACATGCCGCACAACTGGGCCAGCGCCGAGTGCGTGCGCTACTTGCGACACATGCTCCTCCTCGAAGACGGCCAATCCATGCGACTCCTCGAAGGAGTCGCTCCTAGTCTCGGTTACGGCGAGCCTTTCCGCCTGGAGCAGAGTCCAACCCGATTCGGACGCGTGACGATGCAACTCGAACCTCTAAATAAAAAAGAAGGGTGGAAGCTGGATTTTTCTCTTGTTCCCGGTCAGGAGGCGGAGAAGGTCGAGCTTCCCGCGGAGATCGCGCGCTGGAAATTTGATCGTCTGATCGGTGCGAAGTTCGAGAGGGAAAATCGGAAAGTGTCGGTCGATCCTCATACCCGTCAATGGACTGCGTTCTGGCGCTGATCGGAGCGATCTCCGCAGTTAAATTCTGGAGCCGTCGTGCGCCACCTCATCGAGTTTGTATAGATCTCCTTTATTGTCAGGCGATTGTGGCTGGTTCGCCTCGACTGTACCGAGAGCGATGGGCATAGTGAAAGCTTTCTTTTAATATAAAACGTAACTATTGCTGATCGTTTTAATGATAAAAACAATAAAAAATGGTTGACTGGCGTCAAACAGCAGGACTACGATGCATCCTGTTCCAAGTTGCGAGCAGAGAATTCATTCCTTGATGCTCCGAACAGAAAGAGGCGAGAAATGATCAGTTTCCGGTCTCTACCCGCTATGTTGCGGCGCTTGATTTCGGCGGTCGGCCTCATATTGCTGGCCTCGGCACTGGCTAATGCTCAATTCGATACCGGCACAATTACCGGTCTCGTAACCGATCCAACCGGCGCCGCGGTCGCCCATGCCACCATAAAGATCACGAATGTCGGAACATCGTTCCAGAAAACCTTGTATAGCGATGGCGGCGGAAACTTCACTGCCTCTGCGCTGCCATCGGGAAATTACATCGTTGCGGTGACGGCAAGCAACTTCGCAGAGGCCAAGAGCCAGACCATCGTGCTGAGTGTGGGAGCGACGGTTCATGTGAACCTCGCGCTGACGGTTCAGGCCATCCAGGAAACGATTGAGGTCACAGGCACGACGACGACGGTCGATACGGGCTCAAGTACATCGGGCACCACCCTGAATTCCTCGCAGATCAGCAATCTTCCGATCAATGGAAGAGACGTGATGGATTTCCTGGAGATTGCCCCTGGCTCCGTGAATTCGATCGGAATTTTCCAGGGCAGCGTGAATGGACAGGAGAACTTTTTCACCGGACTGAACGTGACGATTGACGGTCAGAGCGCCGGCCGCGGCGACGTTAACGGCTTTGACGAAACGGAAGGTAACGAACAGGCCCGGCTCCAGCACGGCAGCGTCGATAGCGTCCAAGAAATTAATTTCGCCAACAGCGGCTACAGCGCCGAGGTTGGCCACTCGCTCGGTCCGCAGATGGACGTTGTCACCAAGCCTGGCGGCAATCAGTACCACGGCACGCTATTCGAATTCTTCCGCAACGATGCTTTGGACGCGAACGATTACTTTGCCAACTTGCTCACCAATCCGAAAGTCCCTTTAAGAATGAACCAGTTTGGAGGCGATATCGGCGGCCCGATTATCAAGAACAAGCTTTTCTTCTTCACCGATTACGAGGGTATTCGCCAGCGCACCACGGCTATCAATGCCCTGTACGAAGTTCCGAGCGCATACGTCCGCTCACAATTCAATGTGGCCATGCAGCCGGTTTTGGCGCAGATGGCGCCTTTGCCGGCGGGTTGCACGAGCATTCCAGCCCCGGCATCGTGTTCGGTTCCAGGATTCACAGACGCTAATCCAGCCGAGGGTTCGGATCTCGTCTATGATGCCGCCGCTCTGCCGACCACTCTGCGCGAGGATAGCGGATCGGTCAGAGTCGACGACAACATTTCCGACAAAGACCGCCTGTTCTTCCGCTACAAAATCGACGATTCTCTGACGAACCAAACCATCGGTCTTAATGTGGGTCAAGTAACACCCTTGTATCTGCGAACACAAATGGGCAAGATCGACGAGACCCATACGTTCAGCGCGACCCTGCTCAACGAATTTAGTGTGGCCGTCAACCGCTTTTATTCCGATACGAACTCGGATACTCCCACGCCCCTGACTGGATTCTCGGGTTTCTTTACCAACCTGGGATCGCTGCCCGGACCGAACACCTTCAACCAGATCAATCCCTTCACGCAGTTCGAAGTATTCGATAATCTGACCGAAATAAAGGGACGCCATACGCTACGTTTCGGCACACAGGTTCGTCTCAATCGTCTCAACGAGTGGCTCCGCCCTGAACAAATCTTCGAGTTCGGCAGCTTCTCAAATTTAGAAAATGATCAACCCTTTGTTTTGTCGAAGATCGGTTTCCCGGGGTTTGTCGGCGTCAGAGATTCAAACTGGGATTTTTATGTGCAAGACGATTGGAGAGTGACTCGCAGACTTACGCTCAACCTAGGCCTGCGTTATGACTACAACACCGCGTGGAGCGCGGGTTCAGGTCAGGAGCAAAACTTCGACTTCGCCACGCAATCGTTCCTGCCTTCTAATCACGCCGTCTACACCGCACCTGGCAAGGATTTTGCACCGCGTGTAGGGCTCTCTTATGACCCGTACGGCAAAGGAAAGACAGTCATCCATGCCTATGTCGGAACGTTTTACAATCCGATGCACTTCGGCTTCGGACTGGTCAGCAACGTACCGGCATACGAGAGTTACAGCGTGAATGTCTTCCAGGCTCCCATCGTGTATCCCATGCCCAACCCGCCGCTGCCCGCTGGCACGCAGAACGTAAGCATATTTCCCCAGAACCCCAAAGATCCGTACTCGACCAACTGGTTGTTCGGCATCCAGCAGGAAGTGGCGCCCAAGACTGTCCTGACCTTGAATTACACCGGCAATGAAGATCACCACATGCAGGCGGGGGTCGATTTCGCCGCTGTGAATCTCAATCCCGCCAATCTTCTCACCCAGTCAGGCCGGCCAGAACCTAACTTCGCGAACGAAAGCCTAGATGCAGACGAACTGAATTCGAGTTACCACGCCTTACAAGCGCAGCTGCGCCATAACGCTGGCCGTCTCAATTTTGAAGCGAACTACACCTGGTCGCACGAAATCGATGACATGGTCAACGTCTTCAGCGGTTTCTCGAATCCCACGAATCCCAACTTCGACCGAGGACCGGGTGACTGGGACATACGGCACAATTTCACCGCCAGTGTGGTCTATAACATCGCAGACCTGAAAGGCTCGAATTCACTGGTTCGGGGCGTGCTCGGTGGATGGCAAGCCTCAAGTATCGTCCAGACTCGAAGCGGAGGGCCAGCCGACCCCACACTGGTACCCGGGTTCTTCGGCATCCCGGTCCGTCCGGACTTAACGGGCCAACCGATACGGCTCCCTAATTCCTCCTGGCCGTATTCCAGCTATAACGTGGATGCTTACCAGGTTGACCCGAACTTCAACGGAGATCCCGGCGTGGGTCTGGGAGACGCTGGGCGCAATAGTCTTCGTGCCCCAGGATTCTTCCAGTGGGATTTTTCAGCGATGAAGAATTTTGCAGTGACAGAAAAAGTCACGGTGCAGTTCCGGGCGGACATCTTCAACATCCTGAATCACCCCAATTTCGGCAACCCCAACGTCGGCATCTGTAACTCAGTGGTTGCGCCGGTTCCAAGCCAGGCTCCGGGCTGTGCCCCGGTTGCTCTTAGCGTCGATCCCTCAGGGCAATCGATCAACCGCCAGTTTGGATCGATCGGCGAGACCATCGCGAGTGAGAACTCAAGCCTCGTTGGCACGGGAACCGCGCGACAGGAGCAGTTCTCGCTGAAGTTCATATTCTGATCCGCTTGGACTCGTTGCGGCGGCAGTTGGTCGACTGTCGCCGTGACCGGTCATTGCAAGAAGCAAGCGCGATCTGTGATTTTGTCTCAACGAGCCGGGACGTCACGGAAGTGGCCCAGGGAAATAACGATGAAGACAGGGCAAGTAGTAGCTTTTCTAAGCCATTTTCTACTCTCAGGCATTTTGCTTTCCTGCGGCGGTTCAAATTCGAATGCTGTGCCCCCACCGCCTCCGAGTGCCGAGTGCGCGTCAGCAGCCTATTTTCCTTGCCAGCAAGGCTGGCTCGGAGGTGACAGCGCGTACTCGGTCCCTCTGGGGAACGGAACCAGTATCTGGATTTTTGCGGATACGTTCGTAGGTGCGGCAACGGCGACTAGTCGCACGCAGTCGAATGGTTTTATCCACAACTCAATCGCGATTTCCACCTGCACCAGTCAGAGCTGTTCGTATCACTACTACTGGAGCGGTATGAATACCTCCAAGCCGGGACCGGTGTTTTCTGTTCCGGGATCGACCACCGACTGGTTCTGGCCCATGGATGGCTTTGTCTACAACGGCACTCTTTATCTCGCGTTCATGCAAATGCACTCCACTGGAAGCGGAGGCGCGTTTGGATTCGCTTACAGCAGCGCGCAGCTCGCGAGCATCAGCAACTACAGCGCCTCTCCCAGCAAGTGGTCGATAACCTATCAGACATTGAACACGGGAGGCAGCGCGGTACCCGGCGCATCGATCGTTGTAGGTCAAGGGCCGAATGGCAATCCAGACCCATCGAATCCGCAGGGCGCGAACTACGCGTACTTCTTCACTGTCGTACCGGCCAGCAGCTCGTCCGCACCTCCTTATATGGCTTTGCTGCGATTGCCTCTGGCGCAACTCGGCACCGCTGCTAGGCCCGGAAATACCAACTGGGAATATCTCAAGACGGATTCAACGTGGGGCAGCTGGATGGGCACAGCCACGGCATTGCCCAGCAACAACGCAGCGGTTCTTAATCCGGGCGCTACTGAGATGACGGTTCGATACCACGCTTCCGCCAACCAGTGGATCGCCGTCTATCCGCTGGGACTGGACAATAATGCGCGGTATGCGATTTCTTCCTCGATGACGAGTTCCTGGGGTCAATCTGAGAGTCTCTATTCTTATCCAGAGATGCAGTCCAGTAATCCAAATTACACGCCCAATGTTTTCTGCCACGCCGCCAAGGAGCACACTGAACTTGAGTCCACGAACCAGCTTGTGTTCACCTACGCCTGCAACTCGACGCAGGCGAGCGACGTTACCAATAACATGAACCTTTATCGGCCGGTGGTTGTACAGCAGGCTCTGCCGACCACGTAAGCGTCAGAGTTCAAAACAATGGAGCAAACCACGAACTTGGAATTCGAGCGCACCATGAGAATGGATTGGGAAAAGGGTTTGCTGCTGCCCAATGCAGACGTCCGGGAGAGCGTGAAGACGCTCGGGCAATTGGAGAGCATCTTCCTGAACGAGAAAGACCGGCGGGCAATGGATCCAGCAACCGTGGTTTATCGAGTGCAAGCTTGGTGTCCGGTGCCAGAGGGCACCGAGGGAGCGCAGTTTTGGGGAAGCACGGTTATAGAGCCCGGCCAGGTGGACACCGAATACTTCATGACACACGGGCACTTTCACAGTAAGCGTGACCGAACCGAGTACTACGCCACCATCGAGGGCGAAGGCGCACTCATTCTGATGGATGAAAGCCGAAAGACGTGGATGGAGCCAATGTTCCCCGGAAGCCTGCATTTCGTCCCACCCAGCGTGGCGCACCGGGTTGCGAATAGTGGCAAAGTACCCCTGCGGGTGGTCGCCTGTTGGCCGAGCGACGCAGGGCACGATTACGATGTAGTCCGCCGATTTGGCTTCGGAGCCCGGCTTCTTAATGTCAACGGAAAGGCGTCTCTGGTAAGGAGTGGGAATTGACGATCCCGGAGCCTCGCATACCATTTACCAAACCCCAGTATGATCCGGGCCTGCAAATACGCTTCGATAAAAGCGGTATGGATTTCAGCTATGGCGATGGGTTGTTCGGGCCGAGGCCAGAATATCGAAGGCTTGATGCCATTCGTCCCAGTCTCCGTAATCCGAATTGCAGCGGACCTGATCCGGTTTATGCGATTGCCATGGATGTCGGACGCGTGGGGGACCTCGATGACCTGGAGAGAAGGATGCTGCTCTTTGGCATCGTCATATACGCTGGTGGAAGGCTTGGAGACGAGCCGGTACGGAGCCAGGGGCATGTGCATGCGATCTCACCTCATTCCGGATGGTCTGCGCCGGAGCTATTCGAAATCTGGGAAGGGCGCGCGGTCGTTTACGCGCAGGAGAAATCCGGAGACGATCCCGGCCGCTGCGTCGCCATCGAAGCCGGGCCCGGCGACAAAGTGGTCATGCCCCCGGGATGGGCGCATTTCGTCGTGAACGCCGATCTGAACTCCAAGTTGATCTTTGGGGCATGGTGTGACCGCCAATACGGCTTCGACTACACCCAAATGCGCGCGCACCACGGGCTGGCATGGTTTCCTCTAACCGACTCCAGCGACGAGATCAAGTGGGAAGCCAATCCAAACTACTCGGCGTCGCAGCTACAAATTAGGAAGGCGAGATCTTATGGGGAACTCTGCCTTTCCACCGAAATCCCGATCTATGAATATCTGCGTTTTGCTCCTGAGGCCATCCAATGGGTATCTGATCCAGCAAGGCTCAGCGAGTTGTGGCCTCAGTTCGAACCCTAGAAGTGCGAGCAGATGCGACTCTCATTTTTTACTTGATACAGCCAGGGAATGAAGTCCAAGCTCTGGACGCCTGCAATCTTGACCATCCCCGAGCCGGTAACATAGCTTGGATGTTGTATATCCAAAAGGTACGATGGCAAACCAGTTCTTATGCGTAGTGATCTTTTTGTTCGTAACGAGCCCAGTCTCCGCGGCCCAGATACCGAGGTCTGGCTCCCAGAAATCGAGCTTGCAACATGCCGCACAAGCTATTTCCGCCGGCAAGTTGGAACAGGCTGAAACGGAATTGCAGTCGGTGTTGCGTTCGGCTCCGGACGAGTTTCGCGCGCTCGATCTGCTGGGGGTCATCCGAATCCTCCAACATCGCGAGCCTGAGGCGAAAAAACTCTTTATCAGTGTGGTTCAGAAGAATCCCAACTTCGCGCCGGGACGAGCGCATCTTGGGCTCTTGTACTTTCAGATGGGGCGTCCGATGGAAGCTGTTCCGCACTTGCGCGAGGCCGTACGCATTGATCCTGGTCGCCCCGATGCTGTCCGCGCCCTGGCGCGCATCCTGCAGGATCAGAGCCAAGTGGCAGTTGATGCCGGTGACACCGAAAAGGCCCTGGCGCTGCTCAACGAAGCTCGCAAATATGCGCCTGACGATCCGGATGTGCAATTCGGATTTGGCATGATCGCCCTCCGCTTATCGTTGCAGCAGGATGCGATTGAGGGTTTCGAAAGGACGTTGCAGCTCCGCAAGAACGACCCGCTAGCGCTCTACGATCTCGGCCGCGCGTTTATGGGACTCTCGAAATTTGAGGAGGCGCGACAGCAATTTGCCGAGTACGTCAAAATACGTCCGGACGATCCGTCGGGTTACTGTGCTCTGGGCATGACACTCGCAGCCCTTGAGCGCACCCAGGAGGCGAGGACGCAATTTGATCACTCTATTCAACTGGCTCCCACGCAGACCGAGTCTTATTATCGGCTCGCCTTATTGGAACTCGAGTCAAGAGAGCTTGAAGCAGCGTCGGACCACCTTCGCAAAGTGCTTGATCGTGAGCCGGCAGATGCTCCTGCTTTGACCGCACTGGGAAAGGTCGCCTTTGAGCAAAAGGAGTACAGCGAAGCCATACGTCTCCTGCGCCAAGCCATTGCCAATGACAGTACCATGCGCGAAGCTCACTATTATCTTGGCCTCGCGTTTGCCCGCACGGGGCATAAGCAGGAATCGAAAGAGGAACTAGAAGTCGCAACCCGGTTGGAGCACGAAGAAGCCGAGCATCGAAGGACAGAATATAGAATCGCCGATCCCGGTCCACCCGGGAGGTACGGGGATAGCATGCAAAGGTAGATTTTGCCTGGGAATCGTTATGCCAGAAGCGCATACAGTTTGAGTACCCATTACGCATGAAATGAGCAGCACGCGGCTACAACGCCACAAAACTGACTTCACATTGCCAGTTCTTGAGGCCAACTTTGCGCACTCAAAATCCCCTCACTGGTCAGAAACGCGCTTCGCGGAGATCGGGCGTGAGCGACAGTCACATGTCTCCCAAGCCGACTTCTGGCCCGGGTGACGTAAGTGCTTTATCGGACGCGCGAAGCTGGAAGAGTGTGGAGCAACGAGTGTTGGGACGCGCGTTCGATAAAGCACTTACGTCACCCATCCCCAATTGCGAACACGCCCGTGAACTTGCGAACCATGAGGACGACACCTACTTTAATCTGAATGGCGGTCGTGGCACCAGCGGGCAGGTCGATGTGCCCCCGCCGCCTACTGAGCCGGAAATGACGACCTTTTGATAAATCTTCGCGATGCATTCATCCCACTCGGTGTGCCCCTGCCCACGGAGCACGACTTCAAGGCGATGCGAGAAACCCTTGGCGGCATGCTCCGTGTACCATAGCGGCGTAGCACCATCGGTATCACCGGAGGCGAACACGGTCGGCACGGATGACTGAATAGGTTCGCGATAGTCTTTCGGGAGTGAGGCCTTAGGCCAAAACTTGCAGGCAGCCTGTTGCTGACGCACGCGATAGTCACCCAAGAAAGTGCCCTGGGTTTCAGCTGCGACGTCGGCTTCTCTGATGAACCGGACATCCTCACTGCACGTAATCGCAAAGAAGAGACCGAAGCTGAAAGGCGAGTCATCGCTGGCGTCAGCTAGAACGCCCTCGGAAATCGGGCTCCAGTCCCCAAGGAAAGCTCGATGAATCATCCAGGGTAGTGCTGTGGAGCTTCGGGGCCTATAAAGTTGCGAGCGAAACCACTCCGCAACCCGACCGCGATCCAGCGGCACGGTGCCGGCTTGTCCCTGTACGGTGACGCGCACGGATCCTGAGGACAGGCGAGCAGATATCTGGCGAAACTCCTCTCGCAGGTTAGGGAACGCAGCGTTGCAGGCGAAATCTCCGGCACAGGCGTCGAACATCTTCTCGAGCGCAGTTTGTCCCGTCTTTGCGAAAGGCAGTGGCGTCGCTGCATCGAGCGGAACGACACTGCCCATATACACAGTCCGCACGCTTTTGGGGTACATTCGCAGGTAAACTTGCGCGGCTCGAGTTCCGTATGAGCCCCCGAACAAATTCAGCGGTCCGTAGCCGAGAGCCTGTCGGACCTGTTCCAGGTCGTTGGCGAAGCGATCGTAGGTGTACTGTGTCAGGTCGGCTCGCACGCGAAGGTTTTGCTCGCATTTTTCGACGGCTGCAGGCGGGAACACATCGCGTAGGCTCACCGCAGCTTCTTGCGCTGAGAATAGAGCGCAATTTAATGCACCCGAGCATCCAGTACCCCGCTGGTCTACTAGCAGGATGTCGTGATCCTGACGCAGCGTTGTGAACTGCTTGACGTAAATCTCGGCTGCGCTGATCGCGTCTTCACCAGGGCCGCCCATCAATATGACAATCGGGTCCGGACGCGACTTCCCGCCGGTCGCGGGGATCACGGCCACGCCGATTTTGAGCTGACGCCCCGCAGGCCGATTGGGATTCTCGGGGACTTCGAGTACACCGCACCGCGCTGGTTGCGGGACACCTGACAATTTGCAAGAGGAAAGCTCAATGGCGCCAAAAGACTCCGCGGGAAGAGGTGGACCTCCGACAATCGCGGCTTTCGCGACGCTCACGAACTGGATCGATATCACGGCCGTCAGTGGCAGAAGCAGCAGAAGTCCCGTGGTCCACCGGCGCGAAGAGCGCAGTTCACGGGTTCGACGCAAATATCGGCATCCTGCGTTAGTGCTGGCCTGTTCGTTTACAGCAATCCTGAAGTTGGGATCGTATCCCGGTAAGTGGGGGCCTTCGGCTCTCATTCAAATCTCCACCGTTATTCTTGCAGCCCTCGTTTGCATTCGTCCACATATTCTTCGAGGATGTCCGTTTCTGCAGGAACGCCGGCAGGAACATTTGTATGAATCGCATTGTATAGTCAGCCTATGAAACTTCCCTACCTTGCTGCGTTTCTTCTTTGTCTGGCAACCGTGATAGCGGCGCAGAAGCCGCCGGATACGGCCCGCGAGTATACCGCGGCACATCGCGCGGAACTCGTGCGACAGTTTAGCGAATTGCTGTCGATACCAAACGTTGCCGCCGATCCGGCAAACCTGAAGCGCAATGCCGACGTACTCCTCGAAGGGCTGCGGAAACGCGGTATCGATTCCCGGCTGCTCTCTCTCCCCGGCGCGCCGTCGGTGGTCTTCGGGAAGATCGACGTGCCGGGAGCCCAGCATACGATCGTCTTCTATGCGCATTACGACGGACAGCCAGTTACTCCGTCGGAATGGGATGGCGGCTCGCCCTTCACGCCGATTGTGCGGGAAGTAAACGGCGAGCAGCGCATCTACGCCCGATCTGCCGGCGACGATAAGGCGGCGATCTTCGCGCAGCTTACCGCGTTCGATGCGTTAAAGGCGGCCGGGATCCCGTTGCGGGCGAATCTTCGCTTTGTCTGGGACGGTGAGGAGGAAGCAACGAGCTTCTTTTCCTGCTCCGACAAATCGCCTGCGAAACACTCCACGCCTTCCGGACGCAGCCAGATACGACCATCCGCGACTTCGATGTAGGAGAAGACGTCGGTCTGCGGGAAGTTAGACTGCTGTGTCTGAGATGTCTCGTCGGCGTCCGGAGCGAGCGCGGCGATGTAGACCAGCCCCGCAACGCGGTCGTCAGTTCCGGCGCCGGTGATGACGCTTCCGCCGTAAGAGTGGCCGACGAGGTGGCGGGGCTGTTGACGCGCCCCAGCGTGCTTTTTACGGTGGCGATGTCGTCCGCGATTGTGTTGAGCGCGTACTGAGCGGCGATCACCTGATGACCGTCTGCCTGAAGTGCGGGGATCACCTTGCTAAAGCACGAGCCGTCTGCCCAGAGCCCGTGACAGAAAACGATACTCGGTTTGGTTTGCGTTGATTTCATTTTGTTCTCCATTCACGCACTCCGGCTTCGACGAACCAGAGATTGAAAACGTGTCGCTGTCACCATAGGCTTAAGGCTGGCTGGTCTCTTGCAGCATTTTGCTGGTTTTGTTGTTTATTGCCTAGAAATGAGGATAAGGAGTCGCGACTCTCGCGGGCCTTACACTCTGCAATGCCGTCGCCATCTTCCGGGACTGACACCGACGAGTTGATGGAATGTGGGGGTGAATGCTGCCTGGTCATTAAATCCCGACTGAATCGCGATGTCGATCAGAGACGTGCTGGTCTGGCTCATCAGGTGTTTGGCATGGGCGATGCGATGCTGGATCAGCCACTGGTGAGTGGAAGTACCGAAAGAGGTCTTGAATGAACGGGCAAAGTGGCTGACGGAAAGTCCGCATTCGCGTGCAATATCAGAAAGCCGGATCCGGCCATGTATGTTCTCACGAAGCAGTTCCGACGCTCGTCGCTTCTGCCATGGCGCCAGACCTCCCTTGGAACGCCGCGCTGTTTTCTGGAGTACACCGTACCGCTGGAGAAGATGTGCTCCGAGGACGAGGCTGAATTGATCGAGAGCCAGCATAGAGAGACGGTCGCTCCGCCCAAGGAACGGAAGAATGCTTTTGGTGATCTGGGCCATAACCAGATCGTCTTCGAGCACTGCCAGGCGATAGTCACTAGCCCGGCCAAAACCGAGATCCTCGGCAATGTCATCTAGTCCCTTACGAGGGACTGAATAGTGAACGTAATCGAAGGCACTCCCTGCCCAGCATCTTGGCTGCGAATCGAAATCGATGACATTAGAGCGAAACGGGTGAACGATGGATGTGGCAATGAGCTTGTCTCCGGTCCGCACCTGGTAACTCGATGATGGCAGAGACTTAAGCGAGATCGAAAACTAGTAGAGCGGGGACGGGCGATAGCTTTGTGATTCGGTCTGGAAGCCCAGCCGGCGACTGGAGCCGGGTGATCGTAAAAGTCCCGGCAGTACGAAACTGCGACGGAACGGACGACATCCCGTCCAATTGAATGAACGTTGTAAGGGGAGCTTCAGGTGACGCCCGCGGAGTCTTGGCCTTCGGCGAAGCGTTGTTGTCCATCGCGATCTCCGGCGCGGTACGATCCGTCGCCCTCATGGTGGCAGGTTTCGCTCAGATTGTATCCGTTCAAGGAGGCTGCACCCAAGTGCGTTTAGAGTCTTCCGGATTGTCGGCAAACCGGAAACTATCCGGAAACGGGCTTGGGGAGATCAATCGCGATCTCCTCGAAGCCGACTTCTGGCCCGCAGAGCTATAACCTGCCGATTTCTTTGAGTTTCTGGCGGCCGGCCCTGCTCATTCGAAGCCGTTGGCCGTCGAGGAGAACGACCGTGCCCTCGTCAGTTCCCTCGCGATAGATCTCTCGCACGTAGTTAAGATTCACAATTACAGAGCGATGGACTCGGACAAAAGTGACGGGATCGAGCTTCCGGCACAGTTCGGAAACTGTCTCCCGCAACATGAGCGCGCGCCCCTTCACGTGAAGGCAACTGTAGTAATCTGCCGCTTCGACCCACTCAATCGACTGTGCTTGTACCAAAACGTCTTTCACGCCGTCTCGTATCATCAACCGGCTGATATACGGCGCACGCGCGTGCGCCGGTCCCCGCAGACCCTCCAACACGGCCACAAATTGAGCCTGAGTGAGGAGTGCGGTTTTGGCGGCTAGCCGTGCTCGGACACGCTCCATCGCGAGCTTGAGCCGCTGAGGATCGACAGGTTTGGTTAGATAGTCAATCGCCTGAATCTCGAACGCACGCACAGCGTACTCCTGGTATGCCGTTACGAAGACCGTCGGCGGAAGATGGAGCATTCCGATCTCTTGCACGACTGCCAAGCCGTCAATGTGCGGCATCTGAATGTCTAAAAAGAGGAGATCTACGGGCTGGGAATGCAGGTAGGCGATCGCTTCGGCTCCGTTCTTGCACTCGGATACGATGTGCACGTCTGGCTCGGCAGCCAACAGCAGCTTTAATCGCTCCCGAGCCAAAGGTTCGTCATCGACGGTAATCGTGCTCAGCATCACGCGTTGGCCCGCTCGAACGGGATTTGGATCGTTACCTGATAGCCGCCGGTTTCGCACGCAGCAGCGGCAAACTCATAGTTACCCGGGTAGAAGTACGCCAGCCGCTCTCGGGTACTGCTTATGCCGATGCCATGCCCTTTCGTGGGAGACTGGCTCGGCCCCACACCATTGTCTCGAACCTGCATCCACAGCTTGTCTCCGATGCGCTTCACGGATGTTTCGATCACTCCCCCGGTTTCCAATGAAGCGATCCCATGACGAATGGCATTCTCCACGATAGGCTGCAGGAGAAAGCAAGGAACCAGGCCCTCCAACGCTTCCGGCGTTGCCTCGACCTTGACCTGCAGCCGATCCGCAAAGCGTACTTGCTGAATTGCGAGATAGCTTTCCACTACGCGCAATTCCTCGACAAATGGGATCTTCTCTGGCGCTGTGCGCTGAAGAGCACTGCGCAGGATTGTGTTGAGATGAGCGAGCGCTTGAGAGGCTTCCTTGTTCCGGCCCAGATCGACAAGTGAATTCAGTGCATTCAAAGTATTGAACAGGAAATGCGGTTCCAGCTGCATTTGCAAAGCACGAAGCTGTGCCTGCGAGAGCCGTCGCTCCAGTTCCAGCTTTTGAACGATTGCCCCCTGCGCCTCTGATTGCGAATGCAAAAGACCGGAAACGCCGTAGATGAACCCATAAATCACAAGGTCGATACCGAAGCGTTGTCGGGTCTCCAAGTCCAGATCAGAGTACAAATGTCCCCAAGCGGGCCAATGCACTGCTGACCATTGAACTGTGTGTTCCAGCAATGCAAGATGCAGTATGCTGAGTAAACAGGCCGCCACAAGATGGAACAACAAAATAGTTGGCGAGAACCTCAGAACTGGTGCCAATCGGGCAAACTGCCATAAACCAATTGCCACGCCGACCCACCAGAACCACGTCACAAAACCGAACAACAGTGAGGGAGCAAACGATACCGACGTGTGACTGACCACAAAATTCGTATGACACTCGTTTGCCGTCATCACAGCGAGAACACTGGCGATAGCTAAAGTTGTGAGCAGGCCAACTCCGCTGACTCGGCGTGCGGCAGTATTTGGCTCGAGATCGCTTCCGTTTGCAATGGGCTCTTCCATCTGCGTGACTCCTTAATTTCTTAGACGCTCTGGCTAGAACAGTGCTGGCTCAAAAGCAAAGCTACGCTCCGTTCCTTAGAAACTCACGCGAATTCCAAGCTCTACACGGCGGGCGGCCTCAGCCGAGACTGGCTGCCCAACGGCCGATGAAGAGAGGATTGTATTAACCGCGGTTACGTTGGTGTGATTCAGCAAGTTGGCGCTACGCACATTGAAAGTGAGAGTGCGCGTATGCTCCTTGTCCTTATCCTTTGGATTCAGCTTAAACGCCCGGCTGAGATCCGTGTCGAGATGGATCGGACCTGGCATTGTTCCCAGATTGCGGGGGACGTTGCCGTTGACCGTGTTGGTTGTGAGCGGGCCGAAGCGTGTGCTGTAGACGCCGGGACCAGGAACGGAAGCATAGGAAGGCCGGTCGTTAAAGTCTCCGTCGCCGTTGTTATCCGTACCGGTTGTGATGTTGTAAGGAATGCCATCACCCGCATCGAACTCGGTCGCTAGCTCGATCTTGAAGGGCAGAGTCAGATTTCCGGAAAAGCTAACTCGGTTCTCCCTCAGCCAGTCGACGTGCTCGGACTCTCCGAGATTGCTGTAACTTGACTGGGGGCTTAGGTCGCTCTCTCCGGCGTCGCACTTAAAATTATAGTGCGCATATCTAAAGGAGAGACCAAGCCACTTGTAGCTGTGCTGATCCAGGTTGAAGGAAACGACGTTGCCAAGCGAATGACCCGAATTCTGGTATTGCAGGATGTTTTCGTTGGGCGCGATGGGACGCGGCGCAAGCAGAGCGGCCGTTGGATCCGGTGCGACGCCTGTGCTGCTGGCCACCATGGGAGCGTTGATATTCCTGGTGCGGATAATATTCCAATCCTCCCCCCAGTAGAGATTGACCCGCGCGTGCCAGTGCTGAGGAAAGTCGTGCTCTGCGTTGAAATAAACAGCGATGGTTGACTGCTGAGTCAGCGAGGGGGAGAACTGCTTGATTGTGCTCACCGCAATTGAACCAGCGGTAGGCGCTAACGGATCGCTGTAGTTTGGCGAATAGACTGTCGTTTGCCGCTGCCGAGTTCCATTCAGGCGATAGACTTCAGCGGCATAACTTGTTTCCGTGGGTGAATTATTGAAAAGTCCGGCCCTCAGGTGAAATAGCCAGGTCTGCTTCTTGTCAGGCGACCATGCGATGCCCAAGCGTGGGTCGAAGTTGGCGTAGCTGCCGGGCGTAGTTTGGAGTTGATAGCGGAGCCCGGCGTCAAGAGTTAGTTGGGGCGCGAGCTTAATCGTGTCTTGCGCAAACAAACCTAGCCTCCACTGCGCAAGCGGAATGAGGGGTGTCCCGCTAGTGAGTTGGTACGTGGTTGGTGTGCCGCCGGGAAGATTCAATAGAGTGCGACGGTATTGCTCAAGGGCAGTGATGGTTGTGGTCTGGCCCGTTGGATTGTTGTTAGCGTCGAGGACTGGCGCGCTGCCACCGCCGAAGACGTATGCGCCATTGAAGTTGTTGGGATCGTAATCGTGCACGAAGATGCCTAAAGACTGCACGCCGAACTTCCACGTTTGCTTGCCGCGGATGATCATCGCGTCGTCATCCATTTCGAGATCGTTCTCGCGATCATTCAGGTTCTGACTGGTGGCACCGCCGCCGGTGAAATAACCAGCCACCTGCAGGGCTGGAGAGCTGGAAAGAGGCGTTTGGCCGGTCCGCTTCCAGCTATAGCCGATGCGGGTTTCATACAACAAGTTCGCGTTTGGGGTTAGGGTGTTGGACAATCGCAGATCGTACTCGCTCACCACGCTGGAATAGCCGGCTTCAGCCAGTGTCAGACCGCCGATGCCTTGATTGCCGAGATTGTTGACGTTGGAGGAGAAGGAAAGTGTTGCGACGTCTTTTGACGTTGCCTGCCAGTCGCCGCGTGCAGAAGCTATCCAGAGCCGCTGGGGAGCTGGGATCGTCTGCAGCAGCGGCGCCTGGTCGTTATTCACGTCCAGGGTCACCGCGTCGACAACGTTGAACTCATCAATGTCACGCTTCTCGAGAGCGAGCGAGAAGCCGCTTTTCTTAGGAATAATTGGACCGCTCAGCTCAAAGCCGTAGCGCTGCTTGCTGGCCGGAGTCGCAGTGACGGAAAACGGATCGGTCGCGTTAAAGACGCCGTTGCTATCGGTGAAGAACAGTGCTCCATGAAACGAGTCTGCACCGGGTTTTGTGAAGATCTCGATCAGTCCGCCCCCAAACGGAGCCCATTGATATTCGGATGAGAAGAGGTCCGGATTGACGCGGATTGAGGCAATAGCGCTTTTCGGCGGCAGTACACTCGCATTCTGAAAACCGTTCACGGTGACGATGGCAGATCTCGGATCGCCGCCGGCCTCGGATGCGAGCACCTGAAGCTGCCGGAGAAAGTCATCCGGATCGTCGGCAAGCTGCTGCACTTCCTTGGTGCTTAGTACGGTCGCGCCCGCGCCGCGATCACTGTCCATGCCGCTGGCATCGTCCCGCACCTCCACGTCCGTGGTTACGGTTGCGATCACTAGCTGCATGTTGGCATGCGCGACCAGTCCAGCTCGCGTTGTGACCCTCGCGGTTTTTGGATCGAAACCCTGCATCTCGACCCGAACGTTGACCGTCCCTAGCGGAGCACAGGGCAATCGATACTGTCCTCTAGCATCGGTCGTTGTCTTTTCTCCGTCGGAGGATTGCACGTTGGCACCGGGAATGATTGCGCCCGCGGGATCTGTAACCGTGCCTTCGATGCGGCTGCCGTTCGAGCACTGATTTTGCGCTAATCCTGATAAGGGAGCCAGCAGCGCGGCCAGTACGACGCCGAGCCTGCATTTCACTTGCATCCTGGGCCTTCGGTCTCCGTAGGGCAACCTTCACATAAGGGCCGAAGGGCATCCAGCCCCATGCAGGGAACGAACGTTAAATGCAGGGAATGCCCGCTATTGTCTCGAGATTACAGAAGTGAAGACGCGGGCTCTCCGGACCTAATGTCCGCGAACGCATCTGATAGTGCGTTTTCCATTAGGGCGTAGCAACTCGGTAGCCGCAGTGGCGGGCTAGAAGCTCTTCAGGCTGGAAAGGATGTTCTGCTCTAACACCGGAACCTATCTCGGCAAGAGCAATCTCATCCGTCAGGTGTACCACCCGATGCTTGCTCAAGCCGGGCTTCCCAAGATTCGATTTCACGACCTTCGCCAGACCGCTTGCTCGCTGCTCCTCGCGGCGGGCGTGTCGATCGTCGTCGCCTCGGGCAGAGGAGGAGACCTCGCCGCAACACCACAATTCTGCGGCACAACATCGACTCTGCAAATTCGTAAGAAAAAGCCTTGAATCATCCTTGACAAAAAAAGTTGTCAATGGTACCGTCTCCTCGTGCTCGACCTCCAAGTCATCGATGATCCGGCGGCGGCGACGGTGGCTTTGGAGCCCATGCGGGGTCGACTGCTCTCCG
>PMSQ01000118.1 GCA_003168355.1 Acidobacteriaceae bacterium
CGCGCCAAAGATGGCTCGATTTACTGGGTGGATACAACCATTGTCCCGTTCCTCGAGGCCAACGGCAAACCCCGGCAGTACATGGCAATCCGCGCGGATATCACCGAGCGCAAACACGCGGAGGAACGGCTCGCCGGACAAGCGGAGGAACTTGCCCGGCAGGCCGAGGAACTGCTCCGTTCCCAGCAGGCGCTGGAAGCCCAGACGCTAATGCTGCAGTCCGTGCTGGACAGCATGGAGGAGGGACTGGTCGCAGCCGACGAGCTGGGAAAATTCATCATCTGGAATCCGGCCGCGGCGAAGATTCTGGGTCTGGGGGCGGCGAACTTGCCGAGCCGGGAATGGACCGCCCACTATGGTCTTTACCAGCCAGATATGGTCACCCCCTTTCCTCCGGATGAGCTGCCCCTGGCACGCGCCATTCGCGGAGAGCGTAGCAGTGCCCAGATATTTGTGCGTAATCCGGAACTGGAGCAAGGGATTTGGATCGAGGCCAATGCCAATCCGCTGAAAAGCAAAGAGGGCGACGTGTGTGGCGGGGTGGTGGCCTTCCGCGATATCTCGCAAAGACGAGCGGACGAAGTGGAAATCCGCAAGCTTAATGAAGAACTCGAAGAGAGAGTTGCACAACGTACCGCGCAACTAGAGGCCGCCAATCATGAGTTGGAAGCTTTCACCTATTCCGTGTCTCATGATCTGCGTGCACCGCTCCGCCACATCGGCGGATTTTCCAAGATCTTGTCCGAGGATTTCGGCTCCGGAATGCCCCCGGAAGCTCAGCGTCACCTGCAGCGCATCGAAGACGGCGCTCACCGCATGGGGTTGCTGGTGGATGAACTCCTGAATCTGGCGCGGATAGGCCGTCACGCTCTCAAACTCCAAGCAGCCAGGCTGAATCTTGTGATTGAGGAGGTCATTTCCCTGCTGCAGCCAGACATGCAAGGCAGGGTGGTGAATTGGAAGATTGCGGAACTGCCGTCCGCGGAGTGCGATCCCATCCTGATCAAACAGGTTTTTCAAAACCTGCTGGCCAACGCTCTCAAGTTCACCCGGACCCGCGAGCGCGCCGTCATCGAGATCAGTCACCGGCAAGAGGACGGGCAGATGGTCATCGCCATTTCCGACAACGGCGTCGGCTTCAACATGAAATACAAAGACAAGCTGTTCGGCGTCTTCCAGCGCCTGCACCGGATTGAGGATTTTGAAGGCACCGGCATTGGCCTGGCCACGGTGCAACGCATCATTCGCAAGCATGGAGGCCGAATCTGGGCGGAGGCGGAATTGGATAAAGGCGCGACTTTTTCTTTCACCCTTGGAGCTGCCGAATCAATCCAGGTGAAACCAGAAGACGTTCAACCCGATGAGGCTAAACCAACCGAAGTTAAGGCAAGCTTAGTTGAAAACAGGTCTGCTGCAGCAGGAGCTCAAGTATGAACACAGATGAAGTCGATATTCTTTTGGTCGATGATAGTCAAGATGACGTGGACCTCACTCTACACGCCTTGCGCGCGGAGAAACTCGCCAACCACGTCTTTATCGCACGTGATGGGGAAGAGGCATTGGATTTCCTGTTTTGTTCTGGACCTCATGCCCAGCGGTCCTTTGATCATCCCCCGAAGCTTGTTCTGCTGGATCTGAAAATGCCCAAAGTGGATGGGTTGCAGGTTCTTAAACAGATCAAAGCCGATCCGCGAACCAGGACTATCCCCGTCGTCCTCATGACTTCGTCGCGGGAAGAGCGGGATATGGCTAGCGGCTACGACCTGGGCGTCAACAGTTACATCCAGAAACCGGTGGACTTCAGCGAGTTCCGAAAAGTGGTGAAGCTACTGGGGCTGTACTGGCTGGTGACGAACCGACCTCCCGTAAACAATGGCAAGTCACAAACAGCCGGGCAGGGATCATGAGCAGTACCGGTACCAAGCTCGAAACGCCAGGCGCCAAGCCCCACCCCAAGCTGCGCGCCTTGCTGGTGGAAGATAACGCGCTCGACGCCGCGCTCGTGGTGCGAGCGCTCTTCAAGGAAGGCTTCGATGTGATTGCCGACGTTGTGCAGGATGAGGCCGCGTTTACCAAGGCGCTTCTCGCCCACAACCCGGAGGTTGTGCTGGCCGATTACAACCTGCCGAACTGGAAAGGGATGGAAGTGCTGACGGTGCTCCGGCGCGAAGGGCTCGATATCCCGATGATTCTGGTCTCGGGAGCGCTCGGCGATGTGACCGCCGTCGAGTGCATCAAGCAGGGAGCCACGGATTACGTTCTCAAAGATGGCTTGGCGCGGTTGCCCGAGGTGGTCCGCCGCGCCCTGCGGGAGAAACACGAGCGCAGCTTGCGCCATCAGGTGGAAAAAGACCTGGCGAAGAAAGCGGATGAACTGGCGCGTTCCAACGCCGACCTCGAGCAGTTCGCCTATGTGGCGTCGCATGACCTGCAGGAGCCGCTGCGCATGGTGGCGGCCTACACCCAGCTATTATCCGAACGCTATAAGGGCAAACTCGACGAGACGGCCGACAAATTCATCGGTTATGCCAGCGATGGGGCTTTGCGGATGCAGGTCCTCATTCAGGATCTTCTGGCATTTTCGCGCGTGGGCCGGAACACCGCAGCCAGCGAAGGCATCGATTGCAATGGCGTGATGAAAGAGGTTCTGCAGACTCTAGCCGCCGCCATCCAGGAGAGCGGCGCGGTCGTGACCCATGGAGAGCTTCCGGCGATTTGGGGGGACCGCACCCAGATCGCACAGGTGTTCCAGAATCTGATCGGGAACGCCATCAAGTTCCGCGGGGACAATTCTCCGGCAATCTCGGTGCAGGCGGAAAAAACCGACCAGCACTGGCTGTTCACCGTGAGCGATAACGGAATCGGAATCGCGCCCGAGCACGCGGAAAACATCTTCGTCGTCTTCCAACGTTTGCACGCGCGCACCGAATACCCGGGAAACGGCATTGGATTGGCCATCTGCAAGAAGATCGTCGAGCGCTATGGCGGCAGGATCTGGGTCGAGGCGCAGGCCGGTTCCGGTTCAACCTTCAAGTTCACCATGCCTCTCCATGGTCCCGATGAAAAACCAGAGGTGCAGCCATGAAACCGGTGCCCGCACTTTTCATCGTGGATGACAACCCGGCCGACCTGGGGCTGGCCCGCGAAGCTCTGGCCAGATGCGCGTACCGCGGCCAAATCAGCAGCGCGGGGGACGGCGTGGAGGCGATGGCTTTTCTAACCCGCCGGGAAAAATTCGCGGACGCGGTCCGGCCCGACCTGGTCATCCTGGACTTGAATCTGCCCAAGAAAGACGGCCTGGCGGTATTGGCCGGGATGAAGGCGCACCCGGAATTGCGCCGCATCCCGGTCGTGATCTTCAGCACCTCGCAGTTGGCCCGGGATATTACGCGCAGCTACGAACTGGGCGCGAATTGCTACATCAGCAAGCCAGGAAATCTGAACGAATTTTTTTCGACGATCAAAGCGATTGAGGAGTTCTGGTTCGGCCCTGTGAAACTGCCGCCCCGAGGAGAATAAAAATAATGATCGATCAACAAACCACGCAAGTATTGCTCATTGAAGACAACCCCGGAGATGCGGACCTGGTGCGTCTGCGACTGGTCGAAGGCAAATCTCCGGTGGATGTGAACTGTGTCAACCGGCTTTCCGATGGTCTCGCCTCCTTGACCAGGGAAACACCTTCGGTAGTGCTGTTGGACCTGAATCTGCCGGACAGTCACGGCGCGGAAACTTTTCGTCGCGTCATGGAACACTCCCCCAACGTGCCGGTGGTTGTGCTTTCCGGGCAGGATGATGAAGCGTTAGCCATGAAGGCGGTCCATCACGGGGTGCAGGACTATCTGGTCAAAGGCAACATCTCCAGCAAGCAACTGGAGCGCGCCATCCGCTACGCCGTGGAGCGGCAAGCGCTTCTGCGCGCGCTGGAAATCACTCAAAAGCAGCAACTGGAGTTCAAGAATCGCTTCCTGTCCCATGTCTCGCACGAATTGCGCACGCCGCTGACCTGCATTCACCAGTACGTGTCGCTGCTCGTGGACGGCTTGGCTGGTCCCGTCGCTCCCGATCAATCCGACCATTTGAAGACCATTTTGAAGAGCGTGAATCAGTTGCACGCCATGATTCGCGACCTGCTCGAAGCCACTCGCGCCGAGAGCGGCAAGATGCGGATCGAGCCCCGCTGCATTGCGCTCGGCGAACTGGTGCAGCAGGCGGTTGCCATGTTGCGTCCCACGGCCGCGGAAAAAAACGTCGGACTGGAAATTGGACTCGACCAAAGGCTGCCACTGGTGCATGCCGATCCTGACCGTGTGCTCGAAGTGCTCATCAATCTGGTGGACAACGCCATCAAGTTCACTCCAGCGGACGGCTCGGTTATGGCTCAAGCCAGCGTGGTGGATGCCGACCCCAGCTTCGTCTACGTTTCGGTCAGCGATACCGGTCGCGGCATCAATCCGGAGAGCAAGGCGCTGATCTTTGACCGCCTCTATCAGGACGCCGATTCCATCGACAACAATCGCTCGGGATTGGGACTCGGTCTTTACATCTGCCGGGAGATCGTCCGGCTCCATGAGGGGCGCATCTGGGTTTCCAGCGAGCCCGGGCAGGGCAGCACCTTCACCTTCACGCTGCCGGTTTACTCTCTGGCCAAGCTTCTGGCCCCGGTCATCACGCACAAGGAACTTCTGCGCCCATCGTTTGTGCTGGTGCGGGTGGAACTCACGCCACTCTCAAATCCTCCGCGCGGTAATTGGAAGGAGACCTGGCAACAGTGTCTGGAGACCGTGCGACGTTGCGTTTATCTCGACAAAGACCTGGTGTTGCCGCCGATGGGGACGTCGGGAGCCGCGGAGAGCTTTTTTGTCGTCGCGTCGACGGACTTGCAGAATTCCAGCATCATGACCGCGCGCATTCGCGAGCAACTGGAGCGCGTGACCGATCTCAAAACCAAATGCGCACTCACCATCACCACGCTTCCGATTACGCTTCCCGCTGAAGCTCCAGGCGCAACCCTGGAGCAGCAGGTTGAAGCCGTGGCCGGCTGCGTATCCCAGATAATTTTGACGAGCATGGAAAGAAAACAGGTGCATGCAGGAAAGAGCACGCAGGATTTCAATTAATTAACCCACAAGAGCGCCACTAACAATTAAGGAGAACTCCAATGTCAAGACCGAAAATTCTGGTAGTCGATGATGATCCCGATCTGGTGCGGGCCTTGCGGCTGCGCCTTCGAGCCAATAACTATGAAGTCACTACCGCGACGGACGGCTATACCGCCATCGCCTCAGCCCAGAAAGACCGTCCGGCCCTGATTATTCTGGATCTGGGCCTGCCGGTCGGGGACGGCTTTGTCGTCCTGGAGCGGCTGCAGAACAGCGACACTCTGGCGGGTGTACCGGTCATCGTGCTCAGCGCACGCGATCCTCACAGCAACGAGGAACGTGCCCTTAAGGCTGGCGCCGCTGCTTTTTTCCAGAAGCCCGCGGACAATGACGAACTGATGAATGTGATTCGGGTCAGCCTTGCTCCCGCACAATCACAGACAGCTCCCTGGCCGTCTTAGACACCTTCCTGGGGTTTTGTAGAATGGCGAAGGCATCGTTCCGCACGAACGGGACGCGCCCCCGCGTCTGATGGGAATCAGCGTGGGGACGCCCCCCGCGCTTCCCAGACAATTCATCCCTCTCGTTCCCCTCACCTACCCTAGCCCTAAAGTCTCATAACGTATTGCCCTACGGCCAGATACAGAATTCCACAGAAACCTCCAAAAAGCCGTAATCGATGTTCGGAAATCCATCTATAATCTCGGAAGTGGCTTGCGATGTGTCACTTAGCAATACGGAACCGGGAAACGACATGGCAGCGAAGTTGCTCATCGAAGATCGGCGGGGTCTGCTTCCCACGCCTGTTCAGCCCACAGGTTCGGGATCACCGTCGAAACCCATGAACCGGGAGAGCCAAGTCCGCTTTGTTGCCGTCCTTCTGTTCCTGTTGACAGTGGCTGCCGTCGTCTTCGCCGGCTTCAATTTCGACTCGGAATGGAAGTTCGCCGTTCCCGACGATGGCGTCTGGTGGGTGGAACACGGCGGGCGCCTCACCGCCGACCGGGTCGACCCCAGCGGATCGGGTGCAAAGAGTGGCATCAAGCCTGGCGACCAACTGGTCTCTGTCAATGGGCAGGAAGTTCAAAGCATGTCGGGGCTGGAGCGCCAACTCTACCGCACCGGCGTCTGGTCCAAAGCCGCGTATTCCCTGGTCCGGCAATCGGTTCCGCTCGATTCCAGCGTGATTCTGGTCCCCGCGGATCATTCCCTTAACAACTGGCTGCGCCTGATTGCGCTTATTTACCTTGGCATCGGGCTTTACGTGCTGTTGCGCCGCTGGACTGCGCCTGGATCCACCCACTTCTATATTTTCTGCCTGGTATCGTTCGTTGCCTATTCCTTCAAGTACACCGGCAAGCTGAACGACTTCGACTGGACCATTTATTGGGGCAACATCACCGCCGGAGTCTTGCAGCCGGCCTTGTTTTTGCACTTCGTTCTAACCTTCCCCGAGAAACGTGAAGTAGTACGCCGGCATCCCTGGCTGCTGGCGCTGGTTTACCTGCCAGGAACCGTCCTGCTGGCTACCCATATCGGAGCCATGCGCTGGCTGCAGGCCAGCGAGAGGCTGCGCTGGAACCTCGATCGTATGGAAATGTCCTACGGATCGCTGTTCTTTCTAGCCGCTGCCGTTATCCTGTGGGACAGCTACCGGCGCGCCAGCACCACGATCCTGCGGCAGCAGTTGAAGTGGGTCACTCGCGGTACCATTCTGGCCATCATTCCTTACACGTTGTTTTACGTCGTCCCTTACCTGATGGGTTCCCTGCCGGGCGCGACCATGAAGATTTCGGCGCTGTCGCTGGCACTGCTGCCGCTCACATTCGGCTACGCCATCTTCCGCTACCGCCTGATGGATGTGGACCTCATCTTCAAGCGCGGCGTGGTCTACACCCTGGCGGCGGCGATTGTGGTGGGATTGTATTTCGGTCTGGTGGCGGGCGTGGCCGAACTGGTGCAGATGCGGAAGCCCAGCAGTGGCCCGGTGGGCTTAATTCTCGCCGTGATCGTTACCGCCCTGCTGTTCGATCCCGTGCGTAAGTGGATCCAGGACCGCATCGACCAGTTTTTCTATCGCACCCGATATGACTACCGCCGCACGCTGCTGGAGTTCGGTCGCGAGCTGAGTTCGGAGACCAATCTGAATGCCCTGCTCTCCTCGCTGATCGACCGGCTGTCGCGCACGCTCGCCGTCGATCGCATGGCAATTTTCCTGGCCGGCGAAAAGGCGGAGCAATTTGCGCTGGCCAAGTCCTTCGGCCTGCCGGCGATCGGCAGCCTCGATCTCTCTTTCCTGAGCGCTCCGCGGCCGGAGCAGGGAGGGCATCTCTTCTTCGAGAACACGCACCTGGTACCCCGCGAGGCGCCGGGCGCACAGCAAACCATTGCCCGTCTGGATCTGAACTATTACATTCCCTGCCACGCGCAGCAAAAGACTGTCGCCGTGCTCGGCCTGGGCAAGACGATGCAAGGCGATTTCCTCTCCAGCGAAGACATGGAGTTGCTGGAAACTCTGGGCGGCTATCTCGGCGTTGCCATCCAGAACGGGCAGCTCTATGCCTCGTTGCAGCAGAAAGCCGCGGAGTACGAACGCCTGAAGGATTTCAACGAAAACATCGTCGAATCCATCAACGTGGGCGTGATGGCGCTCGACATGGAAGATCGCATCGAGAGCTGGAATGCGCAAATGGAAGTGATGTACGCCGTGCCGCGCTGGCAGACTCTGACCCAGCCGTTGAAAGCCATTTTCCCGGTGGAGTTCGTCGAGGAATTCAATCGTATGCGGCAGGACGCCGGCATCCGCAACCTGTACAAATTCCGTCTGAAGACGCCCGCGGGTGAAGTCCGCACCGTGAATGTGGCGATGGCGCCGCTGGTGACGCGCAAGTTCCAGGTAATCGGGCGGCTCATCATCATGGATGACATTACCGAACGCGTCGACCTTGAAGCTCAGCTTTCCCAGGCCGACAAACTTTCATCCATCGGATTGCTGGCCGCCGGCGTGGCTCACGAAGTCAACACGCCCCTGGCCGTGATCTCCTCCTATACTCAAATGCTCGGCAAACAGTTGCAGGACGATCCGCAGAAGTCGGGCCTGCTGGAAAAGATCACGCGGCAAACCTTCCGCGCATCGGAGATCGTGAACAATCTGTTGAATTTTTCCCGCACCAGCGGCAGCGAGATCGGCGACGTGGATGTGAACAAAGTAATTGCCGACACGCTGGCGCTGCTGGAACACCAGTTCAAGATGGCCAAGATCGAAGTGCAGAACGCGCTCACACCCGCATTGCCCGCCATTCAGGGGAATCCAGGCAGACTGCAGCAAGTTTTCTTGAATTTGTTTCTCAACGCCAAAGACGCAATGCCGGGCGGCGGCACGCTGCGCGTGGCCACGCTGAACGGCGAGAGCGTCAGCGTTTGCGTGTCCGACACCGGAACAGGCATCGCGCCCGAGCACATCCAGCGCATTTACGATCCGTTCTTTACCACCAAGACTTCGCCTCGTGAAGGCCAGACCCGAGGCACCGGCCTCGGCCTTTCCGTCACCTACGGCATCATCCAGGAACATGCGGGCAAGATTCGTGTGGAAAGCCATCCCGGGTCGGGGACGACATTCACATTGGATTTCCCCCTGAGCAGGAAGGCGGTCCATGTCTAACGGTCTATGTCTAAACGGGGCAGGTCTACGCAGCGCTTAGCTGAGGCAGAATATGTCTGAGGGTGCGGTCATTTCGCGCACGGCAGTGAATAGAAATCCGGGCCTGGCGGGCGCGGTACTGATCATTGACGATGAAGCCGAAATTCGCGAATCTCTGCAGACCTTGCTGGAGATGGAAGGCTTCGCCGTGGAAACCGCAGCCAGCGGGGAAGCGGGCCTGCAGCGCATCGGCGAACATCCTTTCGACCTGATCTTGCTCGACCTTACCCTGCCCGGCCGCAACGGCATGGAAATCCTGGCCGAGATTCACGCCCACGAAACCGGACTTCCCGTCATCATGATCACCGCCTACGGCACGGTGGAGAATGCGGTTCGCGCCATGCAGGCCGGCGCTGCCAACTTCGTTCAGAAACCCTGGGACAATGAAAAGCTTCTGGCCGACGTGCGCGCCTCCGTGGGATGGCGCCGCGCCGAAGAAGAAAATATCCAACTGAAGCGCGCCCTCAAGCAGCGCTATAACTTCGAGAACATCGTCGGCAAAAGCGAGCCGATGCTGAGGATATTCGACCTGGTCGCTCAAGTCGCAAACAGCCGCTCCACCGTCCTGTTGCAGGGCGAGAGCGGGACGGGCAAGGAAATCATCGCCAAGGCCCTGCATCTGAATTCACCGCGCCACGACCGGCCTTTCGTCCCGGTCAATACCGGTTCCATGCCAACCGATTTGCTGGAGTCCACGCTCTTCGGCCATGTGAAGGGTGCGTTCACCAGCGCCATCGCCTCCAAGAAGGGCTTGTTTGAGATGGCGGATCGAGGCACGCTGTTTCTCGACGAAATTGCCACCATGAGCCTGGAAACCCAGGCGAAGATTCTGCGTGTCCTGCAGGACCGCAGGTTCATGCACCTGGGCGGAGTGCAGGAAGTTCAGGTGGACGTTCGCATCATCGCCGCCACCAACGTCGACCTACGGACTTTGGTGCGCGAAGGCCGCTTCCGCGAAGATTTATTCTATCGCCTGAACGTGATCACCATTGAGTTGCCTCCCTTGCGCCAGCGCAGAGAAGATATTCCTCTGCTGGTGCAATTCTTCCTGAAAAGATACGCGGAAGAAAACGATCGCCCGGCACGGCGCATCATGCCGGAAGCGCTGCGCCCCCTGATGTCCTACTCATGGCCGGGCAACGTCCGCGAACTGGAAAATGTAATCGAGCGCGCGGTTGTGCTGTCTTCCGGAACCGATATCACCATCGACCTGCTGCCCGACAATCTGCTGGGCCGCGGATCGTCATTCACCCTGCATGACCCCCCGGCGGACGCGTCGTTGTTTGAAATCGTCGAAGACGTGGAGCGCCGCATCATCACCGACATGCTGGAGAAGTGCAACTGGAACCAGACCGAAGCCGCCGAGCACTTCAAAGTGCCGCTCTCCACGCTGAATCAGAAAATCCGCCGGCTGAATATCGAGATCAAGAAGAAAACGCGGGGCTAGGTAGCGCTCAGCTATCTTGGCCTCCGGACGCTTGAAAGCGACGACTTCTCCACCGAGAACACCCGTCGGGCCGGGTGAATTGTTTCAGATATCCTGATTAATTTCTCATTCTGCACGAAGCTGCGGGGCTTAATACAGAATTCGCTGCACAGAATTGCGCAGACTGTTCCGCATCTTAAGATGCATGACAAATCCTAGCGACCGAATCAGAGAGCTATGCTCCAAGGCGTTGGCCGCAACCGATCCCGCGGAGATAGATCCGACGATAGCCGATCTCAAAGCCGCGTTGCGGGAGAAAATTCAGCATGAACAGAACTGGATCGTGCTGTGCGAACGGGCAGCGGTTGAGCAGGATCCAAGAAAGCTGCTGGAACTGGTAAGCGAGATCAACCGTCTCTTCGGCGTCAGAAAAGAGCATTCTGTCGAACGCGCCTGACGGAGAACCGGCCAGGAAACCAGGCAGATAGCGCCAAGCTGTATTCGTACCACTTCTGCTTGCCTACGCGAAACGCTGTATGGCTTGAACGGACGCGAATACAGCATTCTTGCATATGCCTTTGCGCCGCTTGGAAGATCGCATCCGTGACCTGTGTGCTAAGGCGATTGCCGCGCGTGACAATGATGCTAACTCAGCGATCTCGGACCTTAAATCCGCCCTCCGCGAGCACAATGCCCGCCTCAGAAAGCTGGCCGCCGCCAAGCTTACACGCCTCGAGAAGCCCCAGACCCGGCCGCCGTTGCGCTAGTACTCCACCAGGACCGCTCCTTCTTGGCTGAAGCTGCGAGCGTTCTCTGTTATAGTTCGGGAAAGCGCGCCATGGCATCGTCACGCTTTTTCAAACCGCATGGAATTCACCTCGCCAACGGATCTCGCCAAAGAAAAAGTCCAAACGGTTCAGGATTACCTCCTGTTCTCGACCCATGCGGTCGCCAATCTTTTTCAGAAGCCGTTCTATTTCACCGACATGGTGCGGCAGGCCGACGCGATCGGCGTGGGATCCTTGCCCATCGTCGTGCTCACCGGCTTCTTCACCGGAGCCGTGCTGGCGCTGCAAGCTTCTAATACGCTGGAGCGTTTCGGTTCGATCACTCTGGTGGGACAACTGGTCTCAACCTCCATGGTGCGCGAGCTGGGGCCGGTGCTGACCAGCCTGATGGTCGCGGGCCGGAATTCCTCCGGCATGGCCAGCGAGTTAGGGTCGATGATGGTGACTGAGCAGATCGACGCCATG
>PMSQ01000106.1 GCA_003168355.1 Acidobacteriaceae bacterium
GCCACGCCCATGGGCGCGCTGGCGCTGGTGAAATTTGTGATCGAGGAAGTGGTGAAACCCTCCGGTGAAAAAATTCGCGTGGATTGGCATGGGCACAGCGACCGGGGTCTAGCCATTGCAAATTCGATGGCAGCGATCATAGCCGGCGCGGATTGTGTTCATGCTTGCGCCATCGGCATCGGCGAGCGAGTGGGCAATACTCAAATGGATCAGATGCTGGTGAATCTGAAGCTGATGGGCATTGCGCCATGGGCCGAGCAGGACCTCACCCAGCTGAAGCAATACTGCCAGGCGGTTTCGCGAGCGACAGGCGTGCCGATTCCAGCGAATTATCCGGTGGTGGGTGATGACGCCTTCCGCACAGCTACAGGCGTGCACGCCTCGGCAGTGATTAAGGCGTTCAAGAAAAATGACATCGAGCTCGCCAACACGGTTTACTCCGGCGTGCCTTCCCATGTATTCGGGCTGGAGCAGATCATCGACATCGGGCCCATGAGCGGCAAGTCAAATGTGCTGTTCTGGCTGGAGCGGCGCGGCATTCCGGCAACCGACGATGTGGTCGACCGCATCTTTCAACGTGCCAAAGGCAGCGACCATACCTTGAGCGATGCTGAGGTGGTGGAATGTTTGCCGGCGGCGGTGAAGGAGAATTGAAGCCCAATGTCCGAACCAATGCGGCATGCGATTCTCGGGGCTGGCGGCGTGGGCGGCCTGATTGGTGCTTGTCTGGCGCACTCTGGAGCTTCCGTCACGCTGGTCGTGCGGCGCGAAACGCTGGCACAGTATCCTAAGAAACTTCGGCTGGAGAGTACATTCGGCAATTTCGAAGTGGATGTCGCCATTGCCGAGGAAGTGCCTCCGGTTGATGCGCTCTGGATTGCGGTGAAGGCCACTCAACTGGAGCCCGCACTCGCGGCGCTGAAAAATCCGGATGCGGTGCGAGGAATCGTTCCGCTGCTCAATGGGATTGACCATGTAGCTTTACTCCGCGCCAAATACGGCTCTGGCCGCGTGATTCCGGCGACGATCGCGGTTGAGACCGAGCGCGTCGGCCCCGGACACATCATCCATCGCTCTCCCTTTGCCCGTCTCAATGTGTCGTCCGTGGGGCGCGGTCTGCTCGGGAGCAGTGTCGAACAGCTTCAGAAAATCGGCTTTGCATGCGAGTTTGTTGACGATGAGCCAACTCTGATGTGGGGCAAGCTGGTCTTCCTCGCTCCGTTCGCGCTGACCACAACCGCCGCCGATAAAACTGTAGGTGAGATTCTTTCCGATCCGCAGTGGCGGAGTTTGGGAGAGGCTTGTGTTCGAGAGGCCTGCGCCGTGGCCGTGGCCGAGGGGGCCAAAGTTGATCCTGAAAAGGTGCTCTCGGGCGTAGCGGGTATGCCGGGAACCATGCGCAGCTCCATGCAGAAGGATGTTGCCCAACACAAGACTCCGGAGTTGGACGCCATCGCCGGGCCGATCCTGCGCGGCGCTCGCGGGCATGGGATTGACGTGCCAGCGACGAGGAAACTGGTGGCCGCGGTGGAACGGAGGGCGGGATTCGTGGTGAGCCGGCCGGCGTAGCGGCCGGCGCCCAGATTGAGGCCGTGCTCTTTTCGGTTCGTGCCGACGGGCGCGTGGCACAACTAGCGCGCTCGCAGGCTGTGGATTTCGGCGATGTAGCCGCCGGGAAACTGGACGATCGCGGCGGTTCGATCGGGCTCGGTGTACGGGGCGGATAGAATTTTCACCCCGGCGGCTTTGGCTTTCTCCAGGGTTGCGCCGAGTTCCTGCACCCGGTATCCGGTGGTCTCGTAGCCGAAGGGATAGGGGAGATGGCCGTCAGTGACCAGCACCAGCATATTTCCGAATAGGGACTCAATCTGGATGCGGCGGTAGGTCTCGCCCGCACGCCCTATTTCGCCGGCGTCGGCGTGCTTGTCATCCACGACTACTTTGGCGCGCGCAAAACGCACGAAGCAACCCACAAAGTTATCGGCCTGGTCGCTCGAAACATAGACCCGGTTCTCGGGAACGGTTTCCAGGGGCGGGTTCGTCGATGGTGCGAAGTGCCAGTAAAGTTGCATCTTCAGACCACCGGGCCACTGGATGACGGCATCCATGCCGATCGCGTCTTTGAAGGGTTCGACGATGACTTCCGCTCCGGCCTCTCGGGCGGCCTTGATCGCCTGGTCCATGTCGGTGACCAGGTATCCGGTGCGCTCTTGGCCAAACGGGAACGGCACTGGCGTCTGGTACGCAAAGACGGATAGCGCGCCGACCGGAGTTGATATGTATTGCATCTCGGTGCTGCTAACCACGGGCAAGACGTTCGCCACGCTCCGCTTGGACGGCTTGCCGCTGAAAGTTGCGACCAGGCTGTTGACGAGCGCGTCGAGATTGGAGGGCGCAACATAAATATGCGTGGTGTCGTATTGTGGCCCCACGGCAACACCAGAGTCCTGCACAGCCGGGGTCCTGCCGCCCGACACCGAACATGCGAATGGAAGCAACAGAGCTGCTGCCAGAGCCTTCGACGGGCTGAACGGAATCAAGCGGGGTCTTCTCCGCGTATGCGGCTGGCTCAATCCATTTACGGTGATCGTCGGCATAGTTTCCCTCTGCAGTTCCTATCTCCCGCAAGCTGCAACGGCGTTTCCTTTGTATCACTCTTGCAGCGTTCCCGCTTTCGTCAATCCCATTCTGCCTCGCGCGTTGTAAGATGGACGCAATAACCTCCCATGAGCCCCACTCCTCCGCGCGCGGATTTGCCGGACGTTGCGCCTACGGTGCAGCAGGATGTGGCTCGGCTGGCGGCGTCGCCGGAGGTGCGGTCGGCGTTTAACTGGCTGCGCACGCAGGAGCCGCAATTGGCGCAATGGCAAATGGAGATGGCGCGAATCCCGGCGCCTCCGTTTGGGGAGTCGGCGCGCGGGGCCTGGCTGGCGGAGCGCTTTCGCGAGGTCGGGCTCGACGATGTTCGCATCGACGATGTGGGCAACGTGTTTGGCGTGCATCCGGGATTTGGACAGCGCTACGTGGCGCTGAGCGCGCACATCGACACCGTGTTTCCGGCGAATACGCCGCTGAACATTCGACAGCAGGGAAGCCGTCTGTACGGGCCGGGAGTTTCCGACAATGGCGCGGGAGTTACAGCGATGCTCGGGATTGCCGCGCTGTTGCGCGCGGTGCGCCTGCGGCACGCGTTGCCGTTTGTGTTTATCGGTAACGTAGGCGAAGAGGGTGAAGGCGACCTGCGCGGCATGCGGCACATTTTTTTCACGCCGCGCTGGAAGGATTCCATTGCTTATAGCGTGGTGCTCGATGGCGCGGGCGCGGACACGATTGTGGCGGAGGCTCTGGGCAGCCGGCGTTTTGAGGTGATTGTGCGCGGCCCAGGCGGACATTCGTGGAGTGACTTTGGCGCGCCGAATCCGATTGTGATTTTGGCCAAGGCGATCGAAACGTTTACCGTGACGCCGGTGCCTGCAACCCCGAAGACGACTTTCAACATCGGAGTGATTCGCGGCGGAACGTCGGTGAATTCGATTCCCGAGTCGGCCAGCATGAAGGTGGACATCCGCTCGACCTCGATGACGGAGATGGAGCGGTTGGAGCAGACGCTGCGGCTGGCCCTGAACCGCGCGGTGGAAGACGAGACGATGGCGGCGGAGATGCTCTCGCCGGTGCAGAAGAGGCCGTCGGGAGTGAATTGCGAAGTGGTGGCGATCGGGAACCGTCCGGCGGGAGAGTTGGCGGTGGGCGCGCGGATTCTGCATGTGATTCGCGCGGTGGATACGCAACTGAACAACGCGGCGCAGGTGCAGCGGGCGTCGACGGACGCGAATATTCCTTTATCGTTGGGACTCGAGGCGATTGCCATCGGCGGAGGCGGCTCGGGCGGCGGAGCGCACACTTTGCAGGAGTGGTTCGATAGCAATGGACGCGAGTTGGGGCTGAAGCGGATTCTGCTGACGCTGCTGGCGCTCGCGGGAGCGGGAGAATGATAGATAGATCCGAGACCTCGGGGGCTGAAGCCCCCTCAAACTGGAAGCCGTTATTCGCAGCGCTGAAGCGCTGCGCCACCCAGAAGCTGAACGCAGTAATGGAATCCCACCTTTCGACAGGCTCAGGGCAGGCTCTTTCGCAAAGAACGCGAAAGATGGGGCACCCGGTCTTCGTTGTGGTATTGGCCTTCTGTTATTGCGCGTCTTTACGCGCGCAGACTCCAGCGCCCGGCGGTGCTTCGGCCGTTGCTCCGGGACCCAAGGCGGACGTTATCTACATCCACGCGAATGTGTATACGGGTGTGCCGTCGAATACGCAGTTCAGTTCCATCCTGCGCGAGGAGGCGATTGCGCTGCGCGGCGACCGCATTCAAGCGGTGGGGAAGAATATCGATATCCAGAAGCTGAAAGGGCCGCAGACGCAGGTCATCGACCTGGGCGGCCACTTTGTCATGCCGGGATTCAACGATGCGCATCTGCATCTTGCCGACGCGGGATTGCAGAAGTTGAATGTGGATCTGACTGGAGTGAAGACGCTCGATGAATTCCGTGAGCGCCTGCTGGCCCAGGTGGAGAAGGCCAAGCCCGGCGAGTGGATTCTGGGCGGAGGATGGGACGAAACCATTTGGCCGGTGCAGGCGCTGCCCAGCCGCTGGGATCTGGATGAGGTTTCGGGAGGGCATCCCGTGTTTCTGGATCGCGTGGATGGGCACCTCGCCTTGGCCAACACGCGCGCGCTGCAGTTGGCGAGCATCACCATTGCCAGCCGGGATCCCGAGGGCGGCAAGATTGACCGCGATGCGAACGGGCAGCCTACCGGGATTTTGCGCGAGGGCGCGCAGCACGCGGTGCGGGCGGTGATTCCTGAGCCGACGCACGAAGCGCGCCGGCATGGAATTGAAGTCGCGCTAGCGGACCTGGCCGAGCATGGAGTGACCTCGGCGCAGGATTATTCGCCGGCCTGGGAAAATTTTCAGATTTATGAGGAGATTGAGAAGGACGGCAAGCTGACGGCGCGCATCTCGGAATGGCTTCCGTTCAACGATTCGGTCGACGAGCTGAAGACCAAGCGCGACTCGCATCCGCAGTCGGACTTGATGTTGCATACGGGGATGCTGAAGGGATTCATGGATGGCTCGCTGGGCGGGCACACCGCGGCGCTGCTGGAGCCTTATGCGGACGATCCCAAGAACTCCGGCCTGCCTCAGTATGAGGCGGAGAAGCTGAACGAGATGGCCAAGGAACGCGCGCTGGCGGGCTTCCAGCTTGGATTTCACGCGATTGGAGACAAAGGCGTGCAGATGGCGCTCGATGCCTTCGCGGAAGCTCAAAAAGCCGCTTACGAGCAAAGACTGAAGGCTGCGAGCTTGGTTTCTGCGTGTGCCCGTTGTACCGCGAGCGCAGGCGAGGATTATCGCTCGCGTATTGAACACGTGCAGGTCACCACGCCCGCACAAATCGCACGATTCAAGGAATTGAAGGTGATTGCCTCCATGCAGCCGAGCCATGTGCTGACCGATATGCGCTGGGCGCAGGATCGGTTGGGGCCGAAGCGGGCGGCGACTTCCTACGCGTGGGCTGCATTCTTGAATAAGGGCGTGACGCTGGCCTTTGGCACCGATTATCCGGTTGAGCCGGTGACGCCCTTTCGCGGGCTGTATGCCGCCGTTACGCGCAAGAGCGAGAACGGGAAGCAGGAATATTTCCCCGCGCAGAAGCTGACCATGGATCAAGCCATTGCGGCTTACACCACCGGCTCTGCCTTTGCCGAATTCGAGGAGAAAGAAAAAGGCAAGCTGGTGCCGGGCATGCTCGCCGATTTTGTGGTTCTGGACCGCGATGTGACGGCGGCGTCCGCTGAGAAAGTGCTGGCGACCAAGGTGCTGCGCACGGTGGTGGCCGGGAAGACGGTGTACGAGGCGAAGTAGCTTTGTTGGAAGTAACCCGGCGAACGGTAGTGGTGCAGTTTGGCTTACGCGTTGGGCCGATTAAGCGGGAGATCCTTCGCTACGCCTGAAAAACGGCTCCGCTCAGGATGACAGTTGTCGTGTAATGGTCAAATAATAGTCAAACCGCAGCACTACGAACAGCGGAGGGTGGAAAGAGCAGCGTAAACCATGAGCACCTTGCCTCTAGTTATTTTCATTGGAAGTGCGATGATGCTGTTTGGAACATCGAATATGCTCCCCAATGCGGATGTTGCAATGCGTGGCCCGCTAAGGCGGTTGATTATGCAAGGCATAGTTTCCTTGTTTATCTTGGCTGCGTCTCTTTTTATCATTTTGATGCACGGATTCGGCCCAGGTGAACACTGGGCCTATGGTTCCGTGGGAATGGTTGTCGGTTATTGGTTGAAATTAAAGTAGCCCGCTACCCGTTCTTGGATAAATTTGATGAGCACAATGAATAACATCACAAGCGTAAATGCAAAGCAAACCATTAAGGCGAGCCGTGGCTGGCTCCCGGACGTGCTAATGACAGATGCAAACGGAAAACGGATAGACGTAATTCCGCCCGGAATTACGATCTGGGTTTCAGACCCTTCCAATCCCCCACCAGTGGCACGAGCTTTACAAGTATCTTTGAAGAATCTGGACTTCCCCTTTTCCGCCAACTTTGACAAAACACGGGACACGGCAATTAGCACACCGACCAAATACCTTAAGATTTTGATCGGGCAGAAATAACATTGTGGACATCAAACGGCACCACTACCTGGAACATCTCGGCTTTAGGCCTGAGGCTTTGCAGGCGGGTATAATAAGGGTTTAATTCTCGGAGGGAAGTAGGCATATGGATTCGCGGGCAATTTGGGTGCGTTTGAAGACGCACCGGTGGATTTACTCGTTCAGCATTGTGGCTACGCTGGCGCTGGGCATCTTGATTGGTACCGTGGTTTCTTACGGAGTGAAGGGCAAGGAAGGGCAGAAGGCTTCCGATGCGACTCCGCTGGCGGTTCCTTCGCCCAAGCTGCTTTCCAATGCGTTCTCGCAGATCGCGAAACAGTTAGGGCCGAGCGTGGTCAACATCAACACGGAATCGACCATCAAGAATCCGCGCCGGCGCCGGGGCGGGCAGAATCCCGATGACGAGGACGGCGGCGGCGGCAACGGCGGCATGGATGACTTCTTTAACCGCTTCTTCGGCGGGCAAGGTGGCCAGGGCGACGCCGCGATTCGGGAGCGTTCGCTGGGCTCGGGCGTGATCGTCGATCCCAAGGGATACATTGTCACCAATCGCCACGTGGTGGAGAAGGCGGACCGCATTCGTGTGCGGCTGCAGGATGATCCGCCGGGCGTACAGCATGACGCCAAAGTGATTGGAGAAGACCAGGAGACCGATCTCGCGGTGATCAAGGTTGAGATGGATCGCGCAGTGCCCTCGGCGAAGATGGGCAACTCAGACAGCATGCAGGTAGGCGATTGGGTGCTGGCCATCGGCAGCCCGTTCGGGCAGGTGGGTACCGTAACGGCTGGCATTGTTTCTGCGAAGGGCCGGGACATCGTGCCGGGCCGGCAGTTCCAGACGTTTATTCAGACCGACGCCGCGATTAACCCGGGAAATTCGGGCGGTCCGCTGGTCAATATGGATGGCGAAGTCATTGGCATCAACACCGCCATCTTGAGCGAGACCAACGCCTACGCGGGCGTGGGTTTCTCGCTTCCTTCCAACACCGTGGTGCAGGTCTACAACCAACTCATTGGGCCCGATCACCGGGTGGCCCGCGGGTCGATCGGCATTACGTTTGTCGCGGTGGAGAATCCGGCGATCGCACGAGTTTATGGCTCTGGTGTGACGGTTTCAAGCGTGGTTCCCGGAAGTCCTGCGGATCAGGCGGGATTGAAAGTTGACGACACCATCACTACCGTCGACGGCAGGAAAGTAACCAAGGGAGCCGAGTTGGTGGGCGACATTGCCGCGCGCAAGCCGGGGGCGAAAGTGGCGCTCGGCTTCCTGCGCAACGGCAAGCAGCAGGAGACGACTGTAACCATCGCCGACCGCGCCAAACTCTTTGCGGCGCGCCTGGGCGAAGACCAGGAGAACGGCGATGACAGCACTCCCAAGCAGAGCAAGTTCGGCGCTACGGTGCGGAAACTGACACCGGAAATGGCCGAACGGCTCGACATGCCGGCGGGCAAGGGCGTGATTGTGCAGGACGTGAAGCCGGGGTCGTTTGCCGAAGACGTCAACCTGAACCGCGGGGATGTGATTCTGGAACTCAACAAACAAGCGGTCAACAATGAAGAGGATTTTGCCAGGATGGAATCGAGTCTGAAGAGCGGTCAGGATGTGGTCTTCCTGGTGCGGCCGCGAGGTTCGTCGCCCCAGGATGGAACCGTCTTTCTGGCCGGAACACTTCCGTAACCTGGGTCTAAACCCAACGGGAACTAGCATTGCCTCTTTCAGGGGAGGATGATTACAATGCCAGTTTCTGTTGGGCTTTTGCTTTTTGCGCTCGTCTATTTGGCCCGGTTATCTGGCTCGGTTGTCTGGTAAAGACTTGAGGGGTTGCCGTTGGAACAAAAGCATCGCGCGAAGATCGTAAGAGCGAAGACCGCAGATGGATGGTTGGGCGCGATCTGCGTTCTGGCGCTGGCCTGCGTCTGCGTTTCACCCGGCAGAGTGCTCGCGCAGACTGCTGATGCCAGCAAGAAGACAAGCGTCACGAAGACTGCCGATCCGAAGCAGCACGCGAAGGCGGCCTCGCCAGAGTCAAGAGCAACCACATCTTCGAAGCCTAAAGCCCATTCTGCCTCGCATCCCGCGGCCAATAAGCACCCCAAATCGAATACTGCTATCGCGGCTCACAACAGCAAAACCAAGCGCTCGAGTTCGCGAAGGAACGGCAAGAAGACCGCCCGGGGACAACAGAAGATTGAGCCCGAACGGGCGCAGTCGATTCAGGAAGCCTTAATCCGCGAACACTACCTCAGCGGCGAAGCGGCGGGAACGTGGAATCAGGCTAGCGAAGACGCCATGCGCCGTTATCAAGCCGATCACGGCTGGCAGTCGAAGACGGTCCCCGACTCCCGAGCCCTGATTAGCCTTGGGCTGGGTCCGAGCCACGACCATCTGTTGAATCCGGAGAGCGCGATGACCACCGGCCCGGATGCGTTGCATACCGCCTCGGTAAACTCCGCGTCGCAAAGCCCCGTGTCGCACAGCGCCGACCCGGGGACGCGCATGAACACGAGCACCCCTTCGCCGGCCGATCCGGCTCCGGCCACAATGCCCGGCCACAATGCGGCGAGCCCGCAATGAAGACAGCCGGCAATTAGCCATTAGCAATTGGCAGTTCGTTCCATGTTTCTCGCGGGGATTCGATGGGGAGCGAGTTGTCGACCGATTCCTTCAGCCAAAATTCACTCGCCTGACAGAACGCTAAGTGCTAATTACTAGCTGCTAATTACCATCTACTGAACGCGCCTAGCTGCCGTGGGTCTTCCGATAGCTCCCAATCACCGGTCGCGGAAAGTAAGGCAGCGGCTGCGCGTGGATGATGGCAGCCGGGTTTGCTTCAACCAGCGCCTCCGCAACTTCCTCGCCGCAGATTTCCGCCGCGGCTTCGCGGGCGGTCGAGAGCACGGGCACGCGTTTCTCGGTATCGTGCGCGTCCGTAGCCAGCACGTGGACGGAGTCGTGTTCGAGCAGCCACTGCCCCGCGCGGCGCACGCGTTCTCCCCAAAATCCAGTCAGCGCGGATCCAGTCATCTGAATGACGCAGCCTTGCTCGGCCCACTCCACCACGCGCTGCAAGTTCTCGCGCAGAATCTGGTTGCGTTCGGGATGGGTGATGACGGCGGTGATGCCGCAGTCGCCCAGCTTCATAAAACAATCCGTAATCTGCTGCGGGATGCTGTAATTGCTCAGCTCGACCAGCATGTAGTGCGAGCCTTCAATCGCATAGCGCGCGGGATTGGCCAGCACATCCTGCAGGTTGTCGTAGGAGAGATGGAAGTCGCAGCCCAGGCTAAGCGTCAGCGCGTTGCCCACAAGCTCCTGCAAGTGCTCGACCAGTCCCTGAAGATAAGGGCGATCATAGTGATAGCGGTCGTTGGCATGGGGTGTGGCGACCTGGTGCGTGATGCCATCGGCCGCCGCCATGCGGCACATCGCGACAGAAATTTCCCACGACTTCGATCCGTCGTCCACTTCCGGAAGAATATGCGAGTGAATGTCGACCACGATTGTTGAAACACCAGCAACCCAAGTTGCGCTTGATTTGATTTAAGCAGATTCGCGGGGAAAGAGAAAGCGGCGAACGACCTAGCGGGCTCGATCTGCGGGCTGCTAAAAACTCCGACTCGGTGAGTTCTCGGGAAGGGTACGACTTCAGAGGCTGCGGAAACTCAATTTTCGCGACGAACGGGAAGGGTACGATTTCAATCGTGCCGTTAAGTCCATTAAGACTCCCTGTGCTTTAGCGCCTGCGGCCGGGTGCCCCATTTCTCGCGTACTTTGCGAGAAGTGGGGCTTTTTGGCCGACAGCTCCGAGCAAGGCGCATTAATAACGAAAGGAAAGGTGGGCCGCCCCTCCAGCTATACTTAGACACTTTGGGGGAAAGGGCCATCCGCGAACTGCACCATTCGAAGGATTACAGCATGCATTACCTAACAAGAAGCAGATGCCGCTGTGAGGCGGGGCTGAAATTTACCGCCGCCGGGCGAAAGTACAAGTTCCATGGCTCACTTGGTAATGGCGCTGTTGGATTGGTGCGAAAGGCGGAAGACGTCGAAACAGGGCGAATCGTCGCAGTTAAGCTCCTTGCGCCCGATCCGAAGTATATCGACGTCGGCGCATTCGAGGACGTAGAGCAGCGCTTCAAGAGAGAGGGTTTGAGGGTGCTCACCTCAAGGACGAAAACCTCATTGAGAATATCGCGTACGAAGAGAACAAAGACGGATACTGCTTCCCCGATGGCAAGGTACGCAACCCATTTATTGTGATGGAATACGTGCAAGGGCGTACGCTCGAATCTTTGATAAAAAAAATAGGTTCATCAGAGCCGAGGAGAACGCACGTCAATTTTCAAACCCTTACGATCGCGAAGCGCATAGCCAGCGCACTGACCTACTTGCATGAGTACAAGGTGATTCATCGAGACGTCAAACCTGCGAACATCTTCCTTTCAGCAGTTGATGAGAACCGCGCACCCACCTTTGTAAAGCTCGGCGATTTCGGCGTTACGAAGTGGGGTGATTTTCTCGCGACGGCGGCCTCGGGCACTCTGACCGTGACGAGGCAACAAGGGCTAGGCACACTGAAATACATGTCGCCTGAACAGGCTGTTCGACCCAAAGATGTTACAGTCCGTTCCGACATATTCTCTCTCGGAATCACGCTCTTTGAGCTGTTTACCGGAAGAATACTTGACAGCCCACATCACGTGTTTGAGATCATGATGGCTCGCAACAGCCGAGACAGCACTATGGGGAAGATGATTGCCCTCGGCATTCGAGCCCCCTATGAGGAAATGGATCTCTTCGAGCTAGTTCTAGACATGTTCCTCGGGAGTCCTAAAGGCCGACCGACATCCGCGACTATCGCCGGAAGGCTAACTACACATCTTGAGCGTTTGAGCAACTGAAAAGACGGGGGGCGGCTCGCCCAGGTGTTCGGCCCAGCTATAACCACGGCTGCCGGGTACCCCCTTTCGGTTTTCCACGGGTGGGATCCCACTGTCGTGTCCAGCTTCGCCCTTTTCCAAGTCCGAAATCGCAGCCTCGAAAAATCCACACTCCCATGTGACATCTAACCTTGCCCCACATCCCAAATCGCGCGATTATTGTCGAAGCCGCAACGGTTGGCTGAACCCGAACCGCTCCCGGCCTAAGCTCTTTGCTCTCTAGATTTTGACCTCTAAGTCCTTTAAACCTTCAGATTCAGGGAGAATTTTGTGCTAACCCGATGATTCCAATCGCGCCGGAAGGGTAGGGGTACACCCCATTTTCCCAAATCAGAGTCACAAAACGCGCTGGTAAGCAGTGGCCCGAATCGAAGCTTAAGAAGAATATTCGGAGGTGAAATCCACAGCCCAGCAACCGCACAGAAACGACGAGCCAGCCCCAAGGCCGGATGTCCAAAGCTGTAGCTAGAAGCTAGTAGCTAAAAGCTAGCAGCTAAAAGCTAGCAGCTAGCCCGCTCCCTTGCCGCACCCGCAATGCCCGCTGTAGCATCAATATCCAGGCATTCATAAAGGAGCAATCATGGCAACCGACACGCTGGCTTCCCCGGCCATACTGGGCTACAACCCAACCAAAGTATTCAAGAACTTCATCGACGGCGAGTGGGTCGAGTCCTCGACCGGAGAGACTTTCGAAAACCGCAATCCCGCCGACACGCGCGACGTGGTCGGCATCTTTCAGAAATCGGCTAAAGCCGATGTTGACGCCGCTGTGGACGCGGCCAAGCGCGCCTTCGCCAAGTGGCGGCTCATCCCAGCACCGCGCCGCGCCGAGATCGTCTTTCGCGCTGCCGAGATTCTCATCGGACGCAAAGAAGACTACGCCCGCGAGATGACGCGCGAAATGGGCAAGGTGCTGGCCGAAACTCGTGGCGACGTGCAGGAAGCCATCGACGCCGCTTACTACAACGCCGGCGAGGGACGGCGACTCTTCGGCCCCACCGTCCCCTCGGAGATGCCGAACAAATTCGCCATGGCCGTGCGCCAGCCCATCGGCGTCTGCGGCATGATCACGCCATGGAATTTCCCCATGGCGATTTCTTCCTGGAAGCTGCTGCCCGCAATTGTCTGCGGCAATACCTGCGTCATCAAGCCCGCGCAGGATACTCCGCTCTCTACATTCAACCTGGTTCGCGCGCTCACCGACGCTGGCCTGCCCAAAGGCGTCATCAACATCGTCGCCGGATTTGGACCCGAAGTTGGCACGCCGCTCGCCGACCACACCGATGTGCGCGCTATCTCGCTGACCGGATCGTCCGCCGTTGGCCGCATCATCGGCGGCATCGCGGCCAAGAGTTTCAAACACTGCTCGCTCGAACTCGGCGGGAAGAATCCCATGATCGTGCTCGACGATGCCAACCTCGACCTCGCCATCGAAGGCGGCCTCTGGGGCGGATTCGGCACCACCGGCCAACGTTGCACCGCGACCAGTCGCATCATCGTGCAGAAAGGCGTTTATCGCGAGTTCGTCGAAAGATATGTTACGCGCGCCAAGAAACTGAAAGTCGGCAACGGCCTCGATGAAACCACAGAGATGGGACCAGCGATCAATGAAAAGCAACTCCAGACCGACCTCAGCTACGTCGAGATCGGCAAGAATGAAGGCGCGAAGCTGGCCTGTGGCGGCAATCGCCTCGATAAACGCGATTACCAATACGGCTGGTTCATGGAGCCGACCGTGTTCACCGATGTCGACCCAAAGATGCGCATCGCGCAGGAAGAAATCTTCGGCCCCGTGGTGTCGATCATTCCGTGTGACGACCTGGAAGATGCCATCGAGATCGCCAACGGGATCGAGTACGGACTCTCGTCCGCGCTTTACACCAAAGATGTGAACAAAGCATTCGCCGCCATTCGCGACCTCTACGCCGGCATTACCTACATCAACGCGCCCACCATTGGCGCCGAAGTGCATCTGCCCTTCGGCGGCACCAAGGCCACCGGCAACGGCCACCGCGAAGGCGGCATCGGCGCAATCGATTTCTACACCGAGTGGAAGTCCGTCTACGTGGATTACTCGGACAAGCTGCAAAAGGCCCAGATCGATAGAGAGGACTAAGAAAGCGTTCACTGCAGGGTTCCCTGTATCCTGTGTGGTTAAGATTTTGGCGTCCGTCAAGGAAGTTTCCGGCTAGAGACTATCGTCCGCTTGTTCGCGACCCGCTCAGGTTGTAAAGTACCAACCGCGATCTGGAGATGACCAAATGAAAGACCTATCAGGAATAGCCATTTTACGGCGGCTGTTTGTAGCCCTCTGCGCTTTTGTGCTTTTTTTGGCCGCAATAGCCCAGGCAGAGCAGCGTCCCACCATGACGAGCCATGTTCCCGAAGCCGTGTCCGGCGGAGTCGCGCCGCTGGTTGGTCACCTTCCCAGCTCGCAGCGTCTGAGCCTTGCAATTTCTTTGCCTCTACGGAATGAAGCGGAGCTCGATGATCTTCTTCAACAGCTCTACGATCCGCATAGCCCCAAGTATCACAAGTATCTAAACGTCGGAGAGTTCGGCGCCAGATTTGGCCCAACCCTGCCGGACTACATAGCGCTAATTCGTTTCGCGCGCGCCAATGGCCTGACCCTGGTCGATGTTCCAGTGAATCGTCTGGTCGTGGATGTCGAAGGGCCGGTGGCGAACATTGAAAGCGCCTTCCACGTAACGCTCGGCGTGTATCAGCATCCCACCGAGAGCCGCACGTTCTACGCGCCGGACCGCGAGCCCGCGGTTGATCTCGATGTGCCGTTGCTGCATATCTCCGGCCTTGATAACTTCACGTTGCCGCATGCCAAGAACATCAGGGCTTCTCAGGAATCAACGCTGGAGTCAGGCGACGCCGGCAAAGCCACGGGTTCCGGACCCCACGGCCAGTTTATTGGAAGCGACATGAGGGCGGCCTACTACGGCTCCGGTTCGCTCGACGGCGCAGGACAGTCGGTAGGGCTGTTTGAGTATGCCGGATACGAAATCAGCGATGTTAAGACTTACTTCAAGAATTTGAATCAGTCTCTCAATGTCCCTGTGAAAGGCGTATCGCTGAATGGAGCGCACCTGGGCTGCCCTCCGAAATCGTGTGACGACAGCGAACAGGTGCTCGACATCGAGATGACAATCTCCATGGCTCCAGGCTTGGACCAGGTGGTGGTGTATGTGGGAAACAGCGATGTCTCCATCTTTAACCGCATGGCGGCGGACAATACTTCGAAGCAACTCAGTTGCTCGTGGGGATGGAGCGACGACGAAAGCAGCATAGACCCGATCTTCAAAGAAATGGCGGCTCAGGGCCAGACCGTATTCGTGGCGACCGGCGACAACGGCTCCGCTACACCCGGCGACGTGGTGTGGCCGGCGGATGATCCCTACATTACTGCGGTCGGCGGGACGGACTTGACGACGACTGGCCCGGGTGGCGCGTGGAAATCGGAGACCGGCTGGAACGGCAGTGCGGGCATGCCTTCCAAGAACAAGGTTCCGATCCCCAGTTATCAGAAGATCGCAGGGGTGATCAACTCGCTCAATCATGGGTCGAAGACTTTGCGCAATATCCCGGACGTTGCGGCGGAGGCGAACACCAACCAATACAGCTGCTACGACGGCGGGTGCTTCGGAGGAAATGGTGGCACCAGCTATGCCGCTCCGCAATGGGCGGGCCTTACGGCACTGGCGAATCAGCAGGCCATTGCGGGTGGAGGAACGGCGCTCGGGTTTCTCAATCCGGCGCTCTATGCAATTGGCACGGGTTCGAGTTATGACAGTGACTTCCACGACATCACCAGTGGCAGCAACGGCAAGTATTCGGCGGTAACCGGCTTCGACCTGGTGACCGGCTGGGGAAGTCCCAATGGCCCGAACCTGATCGACTCGTTCGCGGGGATTGACTAGACCGAGTAAAAGGCAGACTTCGGAAACGGATTTCGCTGCATATCTGCGTCTCTGCGGGTAAAATCCGTTTATGCCTCTTACCCAAAGCCGCGAGATCGGCGCTGCCAAGCGTCTCGACAATGTCCGCTATGCCATTCGTGATCTGGCTTGCGTGGCGGATGAAGTCACGGCTCAGGGGCACAAAGTTCTGCCGCTGAATGTAGGCGACCCGCTCAACTTCGATTTCCAGACTCCAGCGCACATCATTGAAGCGGCTTACAAGGCCATGCGTGAGGGCAAGAATGGCTATGCGCCGTCTCCGGGAATTCCTGAAGCACTCGAGGCGATTCGCGGCGAGGCGGCGCGCAAGGGCATCACTACGGTGCGCGATGTCTTCGTCACTTCTGGCGTGAGCGAAACGGTTGACCTTTGCATTTCCGCGCTGGTGAATCCGGGCGAGGATATTCTTACGCCGAAGCCGGACTATCCGCTTTATTCCGCTGTGCTGTGCAAGCTGGGAATTGCGATCAATGCTTATGACCTGAATGAAGAGGATGCATGGCAGCCTGAACTTGCCGACATTGAACGCAAGCTCACGCCGCGCACGCGCGGCATCGTGCTGATCAACCCGAACAATCCGACGGGCGCGCTGTGCTCGCGGCAGATGCTGGAGCAGGTTGCCGAGATTGCTCGACGGCATAACCTGGTTGTGTTCTCGGATGAGATCTATGACAAGTTGATTCTGGATGGAACTCCACACATTGCATTTGCCGCGGTTGCGCCGGATGTGCCTTGCATCACTTTCGGCGGCATGTCGAAGAACTATCTGGTTCCAGGATGGCGCATTGGCTGGGGCATTGTTTCGGGCGATGCCGCGGCGGTGAAGGCTTATACGGAAGGCATTCACCGGTTGCTGCGGGCGCGGTTGTGCGCGAATCATCCGGAGCAATATGCCATCAAAGTGGCGCTGGAAGGGCCGCAGGATCATCTTGTGGAAGTGCAGCGCAAGCTGCGCTCGCGGCGCGATCTTACGCAGAAGTGGTGCGAAGCGACTCCGCGCGTGAGCTGCGTTGCACCGCGTGGCGCGTTCTACGCCTTTCCGCGCATAGACATTCCGGAGAGTGATGAAGTCTTCGTCAAGGAACTGATTCGCCAGAAGCATGTGATGGTGGTGCATGGGTCCGGATTTGGTCAGAAGGCGGGGACGCAGCATTTTCGTATCGTGTTTTTGCCGGATGAAGTGACTCTGAGTAGGGCTTATTCTTCCATTGGCGAATTCATCGCAGAACGCTATGCGGCTTTTGGCTCTTAGCTTTTGGCTTTTGGCTTGAGGCTCCTCGCTCGTCGCTCATTGCTCATTGCTCATCGCTTCAAACCTGCCTGCTTTGCCTTGTGGATATTGCCCGCAAATATTCTTGCTGCTCGCTGATTGGCAAGGCGGCTGGTAGGCTCGCCTGGCGGTGCTGATTGGCGAAAATTGGGGGTACCCCCACCCCCCTTTTTTCTGAAAAATCTTGCTGGACGCCGGGTTCACTAAGAACGCGTCCGCAAAATACGGCTTTCAAAGGAGTTAGAGGTAAAATATAGCAAACAAATGACTTACGTCACGTTGGCATCCGCTTTGCTTGATTGCCTCCGCCTTGACTATGATGGGCTAGTTGCGGAGTGCGGGCAAGGTTAGACGTCACATGGGGCTGTGGATTTAGCGGAACCGATGGCGAGTTCTGCCGAGAATGTTGGGGTGAGGGGCGGCGGTGGCGGCCTTATCGCGGGCCGCCCCGTTCTCCCTTTAGTCTGATAGCCACTGATAGATTGAGGCGATCTGGTAAAGCTGCGAATAACAGGCGCTGCTCTTTCCCATTAGTCAGGGGTTGCTCTTGGCGACGCTCTGGTATACAAACCTCGCCGCTTTAATGAGTTCACTATCCCGGAAGGCCTGCGGCGGCTTGCTGGACCTAGAGCCTGCATTCATTCTTGGTGCTTTACGCGGCACTGAAGCGCCGCTCTTCCACGGTGGCGCAGACAGAAAAGCAGATTCCTCCACTTCGCCGTCGCTGGCGCTCCGACTCCGGTCGGAATGACGGAATCTGGGATGCGTGGACGATCATGGCGCTGCGCGCGAGATCCCTCGCTCCGCCTGAAGAACGGCTGCGCTCGGGATGACGCAGCATGGGTGGTGACGAGCAAAGTCAAAATCAACGTCAGAACCAAAGTCAAAGGCAACGGACAGGAGTGTCCGTTCCACACGAGCTACGCAGTCGGCTAGATGCCGATGTTTACGGCGCGGAGGGCGTCTTTGTAGGCTTCGCGGGCTTCGGTGAATTTGGTGTGGGCGTCGTGCTCCAGGAAGTGGGCGGCGTCCCATTTCTCCCAGGCGATCATGGAATGGTCGGGAGTGGCCAAGGCTTCTTCGGCGCGAATGGTGGCGACCCATTCGTCGGTGGCCTGCTTATAGGCGAGACGGAGTTGATCGAGATCGGCTGGGGTCATGGCTTGCAGAGTAATGCTGCGGTGTGTAGTGGTCAATGGAATGGTGGCGAATTTAACGGAAAATTAACAGAGCGTCCCTCAGGGGCTGAAGCCCGCATTCGTTCTCCATGCTTTACGCGGCGCTGAAGCGCCGCTCTTCCACGGTGGTGCAGACAGAACAGCAGGTTCCTCCCTTCGCCGTCGCTGGCGCTCCGGCTTCGGTCGGAATGACAAAATGGTGGAGTGTCGCTGGCGCTCCGGCTGCGGTCGGAATGACAAAACGGTGGAGTGTTGCTGGCGCTCCGGCTTCGGTCGGAATGACAAAAGCGGGAATAGTACGCAGCCCGTGGGCGATGCGCGCGAGATCCCCTTCGGCTTGACTCAGGGCAGGCTCTCGCTCCGCCTGAAGAACGGCTGCGCTCGGGATGACGCAGCATGGGTGGTGACGAGCAAAGTCAAAATCAACGTCAGAACCAAGATCAAAGGCAACGGACAGGGGTGTCCGTTCCACACGAGCCATGCAGTCGGCTAGATGCCGATGTTCGCGGCGCGGAGGGCATATTTGTAGGCTTCGCGGGCTGCACTGCCATACGCACTTGGCGGGACCGGCAATAAACAACAGGGTGAGTCTTTACTCGCGCACTATTTCAGGCCAAGCTCGGCATCGTACTGTCGGATAACCCCGTAGCATTCGCAGGCGGATTTTTCGAGTTTCTTGCGGTTCACGATCTCGACCGCGCCACGGGTGTAGGCGATGACCTTCCCTCTCTGCAACACACCAGCTGCCGAGCTCACGCTAGGTCGATCTGTCCCTAGCATGGTTGCGAGAAAATCATGAGTGATGGGTAATGATCCTGAATCTACGCGGTCCTGAGTCATCAGCAACCAGCGTGCAAGGCGCTGCCCAATATCGTGGAGCCGATTACAGGCCGCTGTTTGTGCCACCTGTATACCGCGAATTGCGGCATAGCGGTTCAACGTCGACCGCAGGTCTGGAGCGGATTCCAACGTGTTCCGCAAAGCTCCGACCTCAACCCGAAAGCCATCCCCCGTGATTTGCACCACGGCTTGAAGCGGGCTCCTGCTCAGGCCAACAGCCGCCAGGGTTCCAGTAAAGCCCTCACTTCCGACTATGCCAGCTTCGGCCGTTTTTCCATCTTTCATTACGACTACAAGAGAAATCAAACCGCGATTCGGAAAATACGCAAATTTCAGCTTTTCAGTCGCCTCGTGAAGGACTAGATGGTTTGGCATGCTGACATATTCGAGGTGAGGACGCAGTGAGCTGTAGTCGCTATCGGGGATCGATAGAAGTATGAGGCTGCTGACTGGTTTCCCTTCTGTATTGGTCCGCTCGCCAGAGTGCACGACTCTGAGCTCTTTGCCTTCCACAAGCCATCCTTTTGGGTCGTAATCTGTTGCGGCTAATTGCTGAGAAAAGAGCTTGGCTCATTCTCCCTGGATGTCTCTGCCAACCGAGACTTCTCTCTGCGCTCACCGCCCAACGCGCAGCAAAGCTTCTCAACGAGGATCGTCAGTTTTGCCGGGTCCATCTCTTTACTGGCCTGTTCTGCCAGGGATCGCCAATCTCCATCTCCAACGTGCTGCACCATAACGAAACTCCCTGATCTCACGCTCAGCAAGGTTATCCTGGATTCAAAGCCGAGTCTGAGCAATAACGCACATTGAAGCAAAGGACAGGTAGCGAAGAACGTGCTCACAATGGAGAGCATGCTCGAACAAGATTTTTTTGTGTATGTAGGATTCCCGACAGACCATTCAATTTGATGCGTGTAGACTCCGCACTTCCCTTGACAGGTCCTCCGCCACGCCGCGACTGGGGCTGCGAAAGGAAAAGGTTTCCTCCCTCGACGGCAAGCGGGAACCAGAGCATGCGTCAGACCACATAGGGGCGCAGCGACATAGGCGACCATGAGACGGAAGCTTGTATGGATTGAGCGACAGCGTTTTCGGGGTTTTGGTTGCTCCGAATGTGACTGGCGGTTCAAACCCTCCGGTGGTCCCACCGGCACGTCTTTCGATGAAATGATGCGCAACTTTGAGTTGCAGCGCGACAACGAATTTACGTCGCATGTTTGCGCCGACCACCCGGGAGCCAAGAGCACAAGCTCTGAATAATTCAAACTGCACCCTACTCCTCGGATGTTGCTGGCAACAACCGAGGACAACTGGGTCTGGATGGAACGCGAAGATCAATTCCGTACGCCTTGCCTAATATTTCGCCCTTTCTGCACGAAAGCGTGTAGGATGCTGGCGTTCCTTACCATCCACACTCGGGCCCCTCACTGAAACTAGATCTTGACTTCGCAAGCCAAGCGATTGGGTGGGGTGCTTGTGCGGTTTGAGGTGTGGGAAAACAAAACAACCTACAGAAAAGAGGACACAATGAAACGTAATCGGCTGCTGTCAGCTGTGGGCATCATGTTGTTCGTAGCAGGTTCGCTGGGCGCACAGGATAAAGATAAGCCCGGTACTCTGGCCAGCGTGGAGTTCCAGAAAGTGAGGAATACAATGGTGCCGCAGTACGAGGCGGGACGAAAGCAGAAGGCGGCATGGCACAAGCAACAAAATGACACGCTGCCACTGCTAGTTTGGGCGACCATCAGCGGCGACGATACGGGAACGTTCCTGGTCGGCCGATTCAACCAACACTGGGCGGATTACGACAAGCCTCCCGTTACCGATGAGGCTGACCTGGCGGAGTTCCAGAAAGTTGTGGGAGTGTATGTAGACTCCGTAGTGACTCGCTACTATGACTACCTGCCCAAGATCAGTAATGACAGCGGGGACACGACGCCGTCCAAGTTCTCGGAGATATTCACCTTTCAAGTGCGTGCGGGAAAAGAGTCAGATTTTCGCTCGGCCATCGAACGAATTCACGAGGGCACAATAAAGACCAAGTAGCCCGTCAACTATGGATGGTACGTGTTGGTAAACGGCGGCACGGCAGGAACTTTTGTCCTATCCTTTCCCCACAAGAACTGGGCCGACTTCGAGGACCAGCCCGGCGTGAAGCCCTACCGTGACATGCTCAAGGAAGCTTTTGGACAGGCAGAGGCGGATTCCATTGTCGATCGCCTCGACCGTTCGATCGAGAAACAGACGAGCGACATCATTCAGTTTCGTCCCGACTTAAGTTACCTCCCCAGCAAATAGCGGTTCAGTGTTGATCCAGGCTGGCTCGTAAGCACTGAGTTGCAGGGTTCCCCCACCCTTCGTTTCTTGAAGGGTGGGATTCCATCGTAGAGTCCTGCCTGAGTATTTTCCGAGGTCTCCGGAATTGATCTTCGCCCCTACGCTACATTCTGGAACACGACAGCGGGAAATTCCCACTTCTCGGAAAGAACGCGAGAAATGGGGCACCCGGCGGGTGATGCGCGCGAGATCCCTCGCTCCGCCTGAAGAACGGCTGCGCTCGGGATGACGCCGGTCGGATGGTTGCAAGCGAGGTCAAAGGCAGCGGGCAGGAGTGCCCGCTCCACACAGGCCCGCCTTTGCTTCTGCGTCATTGTCCGGCGGACTTTGTGCTTCCCGCCGATGAGTCGAACTCTTCGGCCATCCAGTATTGGAGGGCGGTGATGTTTTGGGGGCGGCCGAGGAAATTCTTTACAAGGTCGTTCGCTGATATGGAACCGCCGGGTTCGAGGACTACGCGGCGGTAGCGCATGGGGGCGTCGCCGGCGAGAAGGTTTCGACGATCGAATTGCAGAAAGAAGTCTTCGGCGATCACTTTGTCCCAGAGGTAAGTGTAATAAGCGGAGGAGTAGCCGCCGAGATGGCCGAAGGAAGCCCAGAGGTGGGTATCAGGTAGCGGAAGGAAGAGAGTGTAGCGGCGTGCGTCGTCGAGGGTGACGGCGTCGAGGTCCACGTCCGCGGGCTTGGTTTTATAGATGTCATAGGAGATGGCGGTGAAGGAATTTTGGCGGCCGACCCAGCCGCCGCGTCCGAAGGCGGAGGCGCGGTTCATGCGGGCGACGAGGTCGGCGGGGATGGGTTCGCCGGTTTTGTAGTGGCGGGCGAACTTGGCGAGAACCTGGGGGCTGCGAATCCATTCTTCGAGCATCTGGGAGGGAGCTTCGACGAAGTCGGACTCCATGCTGATGCCGCTGATGCCGGCCCACTGCTGCTGGCCGCCGAGGATGTGGTGCATGAGGTGGCCGAATTCGTGGAAGAAAGTTTCGACGTCACCGTAGTCCATGAGGCCGGCATCGGTGGCGGTGGGTGCGGGGAAGTTGCAGACGAGAATGGCTTCGGGCAATTGCTTGCCGCGGATGCCATCGAGCACAGCGACCATTTCGGCGTGGCTGAACTTGCCGGGACGGGGATGCATGTCGAGATAGAAGCGGCCGATGGGCTTGCCGCTGTCGATGACGATCCAGGTTTCGACCGAGGGATCCCATGAGGGGACGTTCGGCTCCTGCTGGAAGCTGACGTGGAAGAGTTCGGCGGCGGCATCGAGGATGCCTTGCTTCACCTGCATGAAGGGGAAGTACGGGCGAACGGATTGAGAGTCGAAGTCGTATTTGGTGCGACGGACTAATTCGGAAAGATAAGCCGCTTCGTAGCTCCAGATTTCTTTGGCGCCGGGAGTCGTCTTCTGTTTTTCGGCGAGCAGCATTTCGAATTCGCGCTGCGCCAGGGGGCGGGAAGCGTCGTTGACCTGCTGGATGAAGTCGGCGATGTTGTGGCCTTTGGCAATCATCTTGTCGGCGGCGTTGTAGTCTGCCCATGAGGAATAGCCGAGCAGGGTGGCGATTTCGTAGCGCGTCTTCATCAGATTGGTGAGAACTTCCTGATTCTTGGGATAGGCGCGGGTGCTAAAGGCGAGGGTGACGCGGCGGCGCAGGGAGTCGCTTTTGGCGAAGGTGAAGACGGGCAGGGCGTCGGGATAATTGGTGGTGATGTGAATCTTGCCGTTGGCATCGGGCTTGTGGCGATCAATGTAATCCTGGGGCAGGCCGTCGAGTTCAGAGGGATCGGCTTCGACTACTTTTTGGCCGTCGGCAATGTTGCGATCGAACATGGACTGCTGTTCGGTGGACTGGTCGTTTAATTTCTTGAGGCGGGCTCGCGTGGCGTCGTCTTTGTCGACGCCGGCAAGACGGAATTCGAGAAGCTGCCGGGTTACGTAATAGCGTGTGGTAGCGTCGGTTTTGGAAAGATCAAGAGCAGCGAGGGCGTTGTAGACGTCGTGATTCAGAGCAATTGCAGTCTGGGCAGCGCTGGCTTTGGTGAGCATGGCCGTGGCGTGATCGCGGAAGGTTGCTTCAGGATGGACTTGTTCCATAAGTCCCGCGAAATATCCGGCGGAGTTGTTTTGATGGACGGCCTCGTCAAAGGGGACGAGCGTGTTTTCGATGGTGCGGGGGCCTTTGACGGCGAGAAGGGTCTCGATGGCGCGCTCGCCGGCGGCGAGGCGGTCAGTCTCGATTTTTTCGAAGGCGGCGACGTCGGGCTTGGTGGCCCAGATGGTGGGTTGGGAAACGGTGACGCTTTGGGCGGAAAGAACGGCAGTTAGAAAGAATGGAAGACAGAGGAAGATGGCCAGGCGTGCGGCGAGCATCATGAAAGAACCTCGTGAGGAATCTAGTGAATCGGGTGCAACGATTTGGAAGCCGGTGGTTGACGTGCGAAAGAATTGTTGACGACGGCGTATTGCGATGTCAAGCGCGGAGCAAATAATTAGCGGATTTCAACAAGACTGGCGCGGGATGTTTTGTCACTGCGCCGCCGATCAGGGTTCCGCGAAATACGAGCCGGGCTTCGCCCGGCGGACAGCCCCTTAGGCTCTGCTCAGGGCAGGCTGAGGGCGGCTGTCCCCACATTGATGCCGTAATGCCGTTCGGCATAAACGTCGCCTCGGGCGAGGAATTGCGAGCGATTTAGGATGAACACATCCAAACGAAGGTAACGTTCCCAGTTGATTACCCTTATTTTGTGCCGATAGTCTTGTGGTAACGTTGGAATTACCGCATATTCAAAAGGTTTGAATAGGGCTTTTGGGCAACGTGTCTTCGCAGACTCGCAAACCGGGCATCCACATCGCATGGACCACGGTCACCTACCGTAGCGTGGCCTTGATGATCCTTGCGGGTGCAGCGGTGTTTCTGGCCGCCGTGCGGTTCACCTTTCCGCAATTCACCGAGAACAGCATCAAGGCGGCCGACGGCATGGCCAATAAAGTTTTGGAGCGCGTGGCGGGGATGGCGCCGCCGGCGGGGAGTGGTACGTCCACGGCGCAGCAAGCCCATTTTACGGCGCTGGACGGCACGGTGCGGGTGAAGAAGGGCAGCGGCAATAGCTGGTTGGCGGCTGACTATAACGTCCCTTTGGAGAAAGGTGACGTGGTGCAGACGGGGTCGGAAGGCATGGCGAAGGTCGTGTTCAACGATGGCACCAGCTACACCGTGAAACAGGATTCTTTGATCGTGATTGAAGAGAACTCGGCCAACGATCAGCAGCAGACCAACGTGGCCGTGGCGGTGAGCACGGGAACCGTGGATCTTTCGACGGCGACTTATTCCCAGGGCTCGAAATCGCAGGTGATTGTGGCGGGGGCGACGGCATCGCTGTCTCCGGAATCGACGGCGCAGGTACACAACGACCCCAAGACGGATCAACACGAGATTTTGATGAAGAAGGGCACCGGCGAAGTTACGAGAAATGGGGAAACGGTGCAGTTGGCCAACTGGGAGAAGGTGAGCTTCCGGCAGGAAGAAGCGCACATGGAGAAGGACAAAGGAACGGGGCCGCCGACGCCGATTTCGCCAGCCAATATGGCGCCGCTCTTCACCTCCGGTGAGACGACGAAGGACGTGGAGTTTTCCTGGACGCCGATGGCGAATGCGGTAGGCTACAGGTTGCGGATATCGAGGAACCCATACTTTTCTTCTACACTGCTAGATAAGAAAGTGAACACGGCGGACGTTAATGTTACAAGCCTGGGCGAAGGTGCGTACTACTGGATGGTACAGTCCTACGAAGCGTCGGGAAAGGAATCGGTGGAGAGCGAGAAGAACCGCTTCACCATCATTCCCAAGGGGAAGCAGATGGGAGCCATCGAACTGGACCTGGATCCCTTCATCCAACATGGGCACGTCATTGAAGTGGAGGGGAAGACGCAGGTCGGGGCGCGAGTGATGGTGAATGGGCGCGAGGTACCGATGATATCCTCCGACGGCACGTTCCACTATTTCACGCCGCCGCTCGCGACCGGGGAAAATGTAGTAACGGTGACGGCGCAGACGGCGCAGGGCGGGGTGAATACGCAGCAGAAGAAAATTATTATTCAGTGAGCGGCAATATTCAGCGAGTTAGACGATACGCAAGGCGGAAGGCAGACTGGTCATGTCAAGCAACGGATTTCATTCATCGCGCTCTCACAACCTCAGGTCATTGTTCAGCCTGTTCTCCAGCGACCTGGCAATCGATCTGGGGACGGCCAACACTCTGGTGTACGCACGCGGCAAAGGCATCGTGGTCAACGAGCCCTCGATTGTCGCGATTAACAAGAACACAGGCGAAGTGGAGGCCGTGGGCAAAGAGGCGAAAGAGATGCTGGGCCGTACGCCGGGCAACATTGTCGCCATCAAGCCCATGAAAGATGGCGTGATCGCCGACTTCAAAGTCACCGAGAAGATGTTGAACTACTTCATCCAGAAGGC
>PMSQ01000056.1 GCA_003168355.1 Acidobacteriaceae bacterium
CGCTGCATCTTAATGTCGACCGCGGCGTCCTGGCCAACCGCCAAGCCGATTCCGGTGCGCGTTTCATCGGCGAACCCTGGTTTTGCCGCTCGAATCTCGAAGCGCCCCGGAGGCAGGCCGGACGCCTGAAAGTGCCCCCCGCCGTCGGTTGCGATCGTGCGCGTTGCACCTGTGTCGACGTTCTTGATTGTCACCGCGACATCGCGAAGGGCTGCGCCGGTTTGGTCCGTCACCACGCCGGAAAGGCTCGCTCCCGTTTGGGCCTGAGCAAAGATCAAAGATGACGAAAGAAAAAAACCAACCGCTGCGATAAACAGGTAAGCCTTGCGCATTTCGACCTCGAAAAATCGCTCGTTTAGGACAGAAGTCGTAAGTGTACATGAGATACGATTTTATTGTCCAAAAGTGTACGATATAGTCGTTTTTGCAATGAGCCCGTGGGCTAACTTATGCGAGATGCGGCGGAGTTGACCGGGAATTTCGTTGTCGTTACGATTGCGTCCCGATGCAGAAGAACGGCAAATCCGAAGGGAATATTGAGGCACTGCTGAAGCTTCGAGATTCAGCTTTGCAACTGGGGATCGGCTTTCCAACGATTAAGCAGCCTCTGCTGTGGTTTGTCTGGCATAATCCCTCGTCTAAGCGCGGGTTGATGGGTGTCTGGGAATGGCGCTATACGCCCCAAAGCCAACTCAGGACATTCACTGCGAGAACGGCGATGCCCGTTCCAGCGGCAACACCAGCAAGCGCCTTTTTTGCGCCGGGTTCGCCATGCGCGAANNGCAACCTTCGCGATGGTGCCGGTGAAAAGGCTTTGGATGGCGTTGAAGCCGGTGTCGAACGGACTTCCCTGGGCATGAGCTGCGGCCGATACAAGCAACAAGAGGGCAAGGAATGGAAGTTTCGATGCTGCCAACCGATCGCGAACTTCTATGCGCTTCCAAGTCGGAGCCTTTAGCAGGGCGAAACGCGACATGAGAACCTCCGGCAGCGACCGTCGGATCGCTGCGTTTCGGTTCACCCTAGCGGCCAGAGTCTCTCCTGTCCAATCACTTTTCGTCGGATGATTATTCCAGCCGGTTATATCTATTTCTTTGGTTTGCTTCTTGCCGCGCATGAAAGAAGGGAATCCCAAGCCTCAACGCGGACACTTATGGACCGGATGCTGCGGTCTGTCAGCGCTCCTGGGTAGGTTTGAAGATGACACGGAGGACCCTCCGATTTTTCGCGTAATTGTCATGCGCGCCAGTGGGCCAGGCGATGAAGGGAGGTATCTTGAAACCTGAATTTCGCACGTGAAGATTCACGACATTCACTCCTTCGATGTTGGGAACGTCCCAGGATAGCAAGTCGTCAGGGTCGCTCCACGCGATTATCTGTGGAACCGCGATTAAAGAAGAGCGACGTTTTAAGAAAGCCTGCCTCTTCGAAACCCAGTTCGTAATCGACATCGGCTTCAGCGTCTGTGATGAACTGGCGCCGGGTGCGGAACTGCTGGATGCTTGGTTTGGAGCAGAAACCAGTGCAAATTCCAAGAGTTCCAGTTGGTTTGCAAGGAAGTAGAAACCGGCGGTATGCGATGACAAGTAATCGGCCGCGGTCTTCTGTTGCGGGGAGATCGCGAATTCCGACAGCTCGGGGCTTTGCAGACCCAGCCAGTCCGAGTCGAGTGCGACTACTGAAAGATAACTGCCAAGACTGTGTGTAACAAAAAAGAACTCTGGGGCAATCTCTTCTGGCTTCTCTGTCGTTGAGTCAATTCCAGCGGCCTCCAAACACTTAGTCAACAATTGACGAATCCCGGCAGTTAATATTTCTTGCATAGGACCAAGGGCCATTACCGCGTCGCCAAACCCCCAGTCCATTAGGCCATTTTTTAGCGAACGGTTTGCGAGTGTCGCATGACGGGAGATGCGGCTGAGCTCCGCGGCTTCGGACGGCGAGATCCATTGGTAGGCAAGGTAACGTCCTGGGTGATCGCTATCCATTTGGTTGCCATTGGGAACCGCGCAGACATTAATCTGTTCTTTGGAGGGACCGGTCAGTCTGGCATCGCGAGTGATGAGCCATTTGCACTTGAGTGGGTAGGCGAGAGGAAACCAGTTGAGTTCGTACAGTATGATTGGTGCATGACCATTGCCAACAATCTCATATCGGTCAACGAATGGCGCTGAGGCGTTCCAATCGTCTTTTGTACGCCAGATGGGGACCTGCATATAGGTGAGCCCCGGCGGATCATGATCCAGGGCAAAAGGCCCACTGTCAGCGTAGATACGACCTAACCTTGTTACCGTACATTCTCCCAGATATTTGCAAATGCCTTTTTGCAAGAGCGATGAGTCGCCGGCTCCTACTTGGTTGATGCCATGAATGTAGACGATGTGGATTGGTAGCGCGCTTTTCACGAGCGCCGCTTTGGCACCAATTGTCTCTGACAGTTGCGCAGCGCCGATGTGATCTTTACTCGTAACTACATCGCCGATGGACTGAGTTGCGGAGAGTTGTTTGGTTTCGGAACTGGTCTGTGACTGCATCACAGACAAAGCAAATAGGAGAAAGGAAACAGTGATCCAATACTTTTGGCGGCAAAGCATGTTTGACATTCTAAGTGAATTTTGGAGACGGCAAATTCGCTTGGCAGTCGGCACATGAGGTAGTATCGTCAGACTCATATAAATCACATTGAGGGGGGCGAGCCGCCGTTCCCAGAATTAAGTCACGGTAGAGCGGCGGCTTGTTGTTTTTCTACTAATTCGTATCTGATCCCGCAAAATCGAACTTCCTCGCTGATAGATCCCGTCGATTCTCCTCATGATTCGCTCCGCCCATTGGACAGCACTGGCGACGAGGGACTCTGTCCTGGGGCTTGGGACGAGAATCGTGCAGATCTTCGGGATTCTTGAGATGCCGAGCCACAAGTATGCCGGCTACGATCGCTAAGACTCGTTTGCGTCCTTCATCCACGCGCTATAGGGTAGCATGTTCGCTATTTGTTCGCCATTAAGAGGGGGCCGCTGATAACCAGTCTCGTTATTTTCGATTATGATTGATTGTGAAAATAGCGTAGAATGCTATTTTCGACCCGGAAAAACGGCTTATGCCGAAGGTAGCTACCATTCCCGGCAAGAGCGTATCGCAGGGCAGCTATTCCGCCTTCGTGCCTGCGCCGCTGCCACCCGAACTTGATTGGACGCCGCGGCTGATTGGCGCGCCCTGTCGGACGCTGACCGGCTCGTTGGAAGACTAGCCGGGGAAGGCGGTCGGCTTCCCAATCCCCATATTCTAATTCGCCCATTTGTGCGGCGTGAAGCTGTTCTATCGAGCAAGATCGAAGGAACCCAGGCCACCTTGGGAGAACTACTCGCCGCCGAAGCGGGAGCGATAGTTGACCGGAGCCCGGACGACCTGAGGGAAGTCGGCAACTATGTGGTTGCTCTTGAGCACGGCATGTCACGGCTGAAGAAACTGCCGCTTTGCGTAAGGCTCACTCGTGACTTGCACGAAAAACTGATGACGGGCGTCCGGGGGCAGCAATCCGCACCGGGGCAATTTCGGAAGACCCAGAATTGGATTGGCAAGCCTGGCAGTACGATCGCAACGGCATCCTACGTACCGCCGCCGCCGGGAGAGATCGAGGCCAGTCTCGCGGCTTGGGAAAAGTTCTTGCATGAATCGACCCTACCGCCGTTGGTAACCATCGCGCTGGCCCATTATCAGTTCGAAGCTATTCACCCATTTCTTGACGGCAACGGCCGAGTCGGACGTCTGCTCATCACCCTATTCCTGAGGGAGCGCAAGATCCTGCCTACACCGCTTCTGTATTTGTCGGCGTTCTTTGAAGCATCGCGGCGGGACTACTACGATTGCCTGCGTGGAGTCGGCGAACGTGAAGCATGGAGCGACTGGTTGGAATATTTTCTGCTGGGGGTCGCTCGGATGTCAGAAGACGCTCTGAATCGCGCAACACGAATCAACCAATTGCTCGCTCAGTGGCAAAAGAGAGTTTCCGGAGAATCAAGCAGCAACCCGTTGCGCGTTATTGAACTTCTCGGAGCAAATCCCTTCGTCACAACGAATGGCGTAGCTAACAAATTGGGGATCGCATTCACGACCGCGCAGAGAGCGATCGAGCGCCTCGAAAGGGCGAGGATTGTCAAGCAGGTCGGCGATGCGAGGCGCGACAGAGTCTATTGCGCGACAGCGTTACTGGACATCCTCGAAGAGCTGGCAGCGCGAACCTGATTATCGAAGAATAGGTGCGCACCCGCGACGCCGATGCAACCGTGGACGTTTGAAATATCTGAACATGCTGGCATAGTTTACTGGCTTAGACTGTCATTGCCTTTACGCGAAGGAGAAACTCCCGTCACTCCAAGAGCCTCTGGAAGGTGCGCCTAGAAAATATCTGAACAAGCTTGTCTCCCTAGCGTATCGGGATGGCTTTCTTGAAGCTGTCAAGCGAGGAACGCTGGCCGATTATTTTCATAATCTCACCGGCTTCTCGATTGCATCTGCATCGGAACTCGGACTCGATTCGGATGGTCGCCTGTTTGGATCCAAGATCGATTTTGAGAACAAGATCTTAAACGTTCCTGATCTTGATATCCGTGACAGCAAGGAGATTTGTCTTTTCAATTGTGTCGTTCTCGGAGATCTCCATATTGGGAGCCACGAAGGTATTCATGATGTCTCCCTCGACAATTGCTTGGTCTTAGGAACACTGTCCATATCGGGGAACGATCAGGACCCCAATATGAAGGTAAACATCTGGAACAGCAATTGCACGGTACTAAGGATTAGCAGTAATGCGATAAACGAGCTCGATGTGGGGGCCTCGAATATTCACGACTGTCACCTCGTCAATACTCGTTGCGAATCCCTCCGCATGACATCGAATCTGATACGATTTTTCAGGATCGATAATTTTGAAGTGACGCATTGCGATTTCTTCCCCCGCCAGGTAGATTTGGTCCAATCGTTTTCTCCTGGACCGGTTCGCGCTACGCGTGAAGCGAAAGATATCGATTGGCATGTCCGCGCCAATGTGTTGTTGGATTTCTCTCTTGGATCGAACCTACAGTCACAATCCACTTTTGAAACCCCTCACTTTTCTCCGCAACAGAACGTTCATCGGCGGGGACCAACGTAGCCTGTCGGAATTGCGTTATCGCACCGCATTACTGTCACAGAGCAAGACATCTAGAGCCTTTGTGAGACTGACTCGCGCATTTGAGAACCCGTGGCGCTTCGCCGTATGTGCGGCGGTGATACTGCTTGGTGCCGCGTTGATTTACACGACCAGATTCTGTGGATTTGTGCACAACGCTGACATTGTTCTTCAGAACGGAGGGTACCAAATTGACAGTGATGTCACCTGGGGGCTTCCTTTCTCTGAGGCGCTCTATTTTTCGTGCATTACCTTTACCACGATAGGGTATGGCGACCTTACTCCATCAGGAATCACGAGATTCTTCGCAGCTTCAGAAGGACTCTTGGGGATCGTCGTGGCAAGTTCATTCATAGTGTCGCTCGTTAAGAGGTACATAGAGAAATGACCGGCGAGCCGTTGGCCTAGTCGTCGGGCGACGCTCCATTCGAAAGCGGGCCGAAAAGCTTTCGCGAGTGACGATCGACCAGTGAGAAATCCCGACAGCTCGAACAGCAGCAAGTGAAAGCGAGTCACAAACAAGCCAAGGAGTTTCGTGCGCTAGCGCAGAAAGTCAAAGAGAGCGAGAGCCGCGCGCGGTGGCTCATTCGGCAGTCTCTTCTAGACCGCTGGACGTTGCAGTCTTAGTCGGCGAAGCAATTGAGCATTCGCGGCGACGATGATGGTCGACAGACTCATTGCCACTGCACCCACGCTCATAGGCAGATCGAGCCCCCAGTGGACGAAAACGCCGGCTGCGACCGGGATGGCGACAAGGTTATAGGCGGTTGCCCAAACCAGATTTTGGATCATCTTTCGGTAAGTAGCACGAGATAGTTCGATCGCTCCCACAACGTCGCGCGGATCGCTTCGCACGAGTACGATTCCGGCTGACTCTATCGCCACATCTGTTCCGGCACCGATTGCAATTCCAACATTTGCGGTCGCCAGCGCCGGCGCATCGTTCACGCCGTCACCGACCATTGCGACACGCTTGCCACCCGCCTGAAATCGCTTCACTGCGGAAGCCTTATCAGCGGGAAGTACCTCCGCTGCGACCTCGTCGATACCGATTCGTTTTGCTACCGAATCGGCCACCGTTTTTGAGTCTCCCGTGATCATTGCGACACGGATACCAAGGCGATGAAGTTCCTTAACAGCCTCATTGGATTCGGGTCGAATCTCATCCTCGACGGCGAAAGCGCCGAGCAGTTTCCCTTCGCCAACGACATAGAGAACCGTCTTTCCCTCAGACGCCCACTGGGTAGTCAACTTCTCAACTTCGGGGGGCACTATTGCTTTGTTTTCGGTCAACAAGCGCGGTCCGCCAACGATCACACTCTGGCCGTTCACGACTGCTTGTGCTCCTCGACCGGGTAGTGCTTCGAAGTTGGCAGCTTGCAACGTGGTCAGGTTCCGGCGCTTGGCTTCGGCCACAATTGCCTTCGCGAGTGGGTGTTCTGAGTTGGCCTCGACGGCGGCAGCACGAGAAATCAAATAGTCTTCACTTGCCCCAGAACCAGCGACCATTCCTGATACTGCTGGAGACCCGCGCGTGAGCGTTCCGGTCTTATCGAAAATCACCACGTCCAAATTGCGGGCGTGTTCTAGTGCGAGTCTGTCCTTGACCAGAAGACCATTCTGGGCCCCGATCGATGTCGAGATTGCAATCACAAGCGGAATCGCGAGTCCTAAGGCATGTGGGCAGGCGATGATGAGGACAGTTGCAGTTCTGATTAGGGCATGTTCTTTATCCCCCACAAGCCACCAATAAGCGAATGTAATGGCCCCAGATGCTACCGCCACGTAGAAAAGGATTGCGGCTGCACGGTCGGCGAGATCCTGCGTGTGAGACCCAGAAGCCTGCGCAGCAGCGACGAGCCGCATGATGCCGGACAGGGCGGTCTGCTCTCCAACTGCCGTAACCCGGACTCGCAGGCTTCCACCGGCGGCGACGGTTCCCGCGATGACTTTGCCGCCTGGTGCCTTCGAGACTGACCGGGACTCGCCGGTAATCATCGACTCGTCAACATCGGCAGAGCCCTCGACGACTTCGCCATCCGCTGGAACGCGAGTTCCAGGCCGGACAAGGACAACCTCGCCCACTTTCAACTCAGATATTGGAACGGTCTGAGTTTCGGTTCCGCTTATGCGTTCGGCAGTGTCAGGGAGCAACGCGGCGAGTGCATTGAGTGCACCACGCGCCTGGGAAATGGCTCGCATTTCGAGCCAATGGCCGAGGACCATAATCGTGATCAGAGATGCGAGTTCCCACCAAACGTCAATCTCGAAGAGGCCGAATGTTGCGGCGAGCGATGTCCCGAAGGCGACTACGATCGCCAGGCTGATGAGGGTCATCATGCCGGGCTTGCGGCCGGCAAGTTCGCCCCACGCCCCGCGGATGAAGACTAGTCCGCCATAAATGAAGACCACCGTCCCGAGGACGGCAGGGACAAACTTCGAGCCGGGGAAGGAAGGCGCCGTGTACCGAAGCCAATGTTGCACATCGGTCGACCAGAAAATCACAGGAATCGTGAGAGCGAAGCTCAACCAGAATTTGTCACGAAACATGGCGACGGAATGTCCGGCGTGACGGTCGTGGTTTTCGTGCGACTTTGACATTCTGTGACCGGCGTGTGGGTCCGCCTCTTCTCCGTGGGCCGCATGTGTCATTTGGTCCATTTGAACTCCGTAGCCGGACCCTCTCCTGAGGCTAAGTATTCGTCAAACGTTGAGGGTACAACCGATTGGTCGGACCTGAGTGAGCACTCTTGCTCAGACCACCCGCAGGTCGGTTGATAACCTCGAAACGGAACCTAAGGAGGGTCACAATGAATAGCACAACAGCTGTGAAAGATCCTGTCTGTGGCATGGACGTAGAAAGCGCTATTGCCGCTGGGCGAACTGAGCACAAAGGGCAGACCTATTACTTCTGCGGTTCAAAGTGCAAAGAGAAATTCGACCTCAGTCCGGAGCGATACTTGGACAAGTCTGCAGCAACGTCGAGGGGCAGCCACGGCTGCTGCAGCTAGATCCAAAGACACGGAGACGTTCTGCGCGGGTGGGCTAGGAGAATGAGCATGAAAGTGGACCCTGCTGTGTTTGAGAAGATGCTCCCTGCCGAACAAGTGTTTGAGGAAATGCTGCCTTATCTCGAAACCCTTGACGCTCAGATTGGCGGCATCATCCAACTATTGAAAGACAAAAGCATCACCACAAACGCGGAATTTACCCAGTATGCGCAGCGAGGTGACGATGCAGGCAATGTGAGGGAGCGTGGTATGCGCGTGAGAATGGAATATCTATTTTCCTCGGCCGCGAAGCGAATTGACGACTAGCAACTGCATCGTGTCCGCTGCATCGTGTCCGCTCCACTTGACCGGGAATTGTGGATTTTTCTCTGGGCTGCAAACTCCGCTCGCTTGTCGTAGATCCCAATGTCTCGGAAGAATAAGTACGGCTTTCAAACGAAACAGCGAGGTGTGCCGGTGATTGAACGTCTGAAGGAAACTGGGGGAGTCGCGTTCGCCTTTAAGGTCGTCGGAAAGCTGTTGGATCAGGAACTCAAGACATTCGAGCCGCAGCTTGAGTTCTTCATTGCCCAGCACAAAAAGCACCCGATCGGTATCCTGGTGGACCTGACTGAAATGCACGGAGCCGAATGGAAGGCACGCATGGGATGATTTGCGGTTTCTCCAGAAGCACACAAGTCATATCGCTCGTATGGCAGTCGTCGGGGCCCACCGTTGGGAAGAGCTTGTGGAGCTCTTTACTGCCGGAGCCGCCGTTCTCCAGTCAGAGACNNACGCCTGGCAATGGGCGAGGACCGCGAAGCACGCTGAAGATGCTCCCGTCCGTGTGATCTCGCCGGCTACGGGGATTTGGAAGGATTACCGTCCCGAGTTTGTGGGCGTGTAATCGAATACCGAACTAAACACTGATACTGAGCAATAGGAACCAGTCTTCGCGTGTGTGCGTTGTCATACTGCGAGTGGGAACTTAATGTTGATGGGTTGAAGAATTCAGGCAGGTAGCCGAGGAGATTAGCAAATGTCTATCGAAAATTCAGTTGTTGCGATTTATCACACTCATACGGATGCGGATCGAGCAGTTAAGGAACTTCAGCGTGGCGGAGTCGACATGCACAAATTGTCGATCGTCGGGAAGGGATATCACACAGATGAGCAAGTGGTCGGCTACTACAATACCGGTGACCGAATGAAATATTGGGGCAAGGTCGGCGCATTCTGGGGAGGCTTTTGGAGCCTTCTGTTCGGATCTGCTCTGTTCATGATTCCGGGTCTCGGCCCAATTTTAGTGGCAGGACCTCTAGTGGCATGGATCGTGGCAGGGTTGGAAGGTGCCGTGGAAGTAGGTGCGTTGGGTGCTTTGGGAGCAGGTCTATTCAGCATAGGCATCCCCAAGGACAGCATTGTGAAGTACCAGACGGCGCTCACGACCGATCAGTTTCTGCTGATCGCCCACGGAACGGCTGCAGAAGTGGCAAAGGCCAAGGAGATCATCGAAAGCACGAATCCTGCTCACTCAACACTGCATACGGCGGAACCTGTGGCCGCATAGTAGCGAAAGCTGCAGAAATGCGGTAACTCATTCACGAGGCAAGAAGCATGGTTGCAGATAATCGGCGTTACCAGCAGCGCGACGAAGATGAACGTGAAACGAACTCGGCCGGGCAGTCTGGCGACATTCAGGGCATGTCGCGCCCGGCCGAAGCGGATTCTGAGAGCGTAGAGGAATTAGTAGAAGAGGGAAACGCTTTTGAAGCCTCGATTGTCGATGGTGTAGAGAACGCCAAAGATCCGGATGTTTCAGAGGTCACGACCCGCTAAGTGACGGAGGACGACATTCCCGAAGAGTATCGAAATGACAACGACCGAGTTGCATAAACCGTCGCCTCCTAAATGTCGAGAAGTGGGTCAGCCTGAGCGACGACACGTGCGATAAACGCACAGTGACGAGGAGAAGAATCATGTCACAGAGACCACACGAGCGAGCTGCAGAACTCCACAACCTTGCGGCCCACGCGCACGCGGCGGCGGCTGTCGCCCATGGCAAAGAAGATCACCTCACTGCTCACGAGCTCAGCAAACAGGCGCACGAACATTCAATGAATGTTCACAAGCTCACCCAAGAGTTGGGCCAGAAAACAGGACCGATTCAAGGCGCGGAAGCTCCGACTCAGAAACCGTGAATTGGTCACTCTTGCTCAGAGCGAAGGTGCCACCTGACTTAAGTTCGAGTGGTCGACGACAAGGACATACTAGGGAGGACTACCGATGCTAACGAATGTGAACCAAGTGAAAGGTCTTGTGATCCGGGCCACGGACGGCGAGATTGGAACTGTAGATCAGTTATATTTCGACGACGAGACATGGGCGATTCGCTACCTCACGGCGGCAACCGGAGGCTGGCTCAGCGACCGGGAAGTTTTGATCTCACCATTCTCTGTGACGAACGTGGATTGGCAAGGCAAGCGGTTGGATGTAGCGCTGACGAAAAAGCAAGTGGAGAATAGCCCTAACAGAGACACGCAGCGGCCCGTTTCCCGGCAGTACGAGACCGAATATCTCGGTTATTACAGTTATCCCAATTACTGGGGCGGACCCTTCCTATGGGGCCCCGGGGCCTATCCGTCGGGCTTGTCGAATCGAATATCAATCCCCAAAGATGTGCTGGCGGAAAAGATCCGGAGAGAGTCGATGGATTCGCATCTTCGCAGCACTGGAGCTGTCACGGGCTATCACATTGAGGCTGAGGATGGCGAGATCGGCCATGTGGCGGGCTTCGTCGTGGACGACGAAACCTGGGCCATTCGCTACATTGAGGTCCTTACCAGGAATTGGTGGCCGGGTAAGAAGGTACTGGTTTCGCCCAGTTGGATCCAGAAGGTGAGTTGGACTGAGTCCAAAGTGTACGTCGGTCTCTGGCGGGATGCCATCAAAAGCGCGCCGGAGTTCGGTGAGTCTGCGCCGCTCACACGTGAGTACGAAGACCGGCTCCACACTCACTACGGTCGGCCGCCCTATTGGCTGCATGACGCGGAACATAAGGCCGCCCTTTCGTTGAGCGGCGCTTAGATGAGGACAGTCGCCTCCCAAAAGGGCGGCCCGTGATTTTCGCCTGCACTGATGGCACACCACCCAACTTCCTCGATCTGATATGGAGACGAGCATGACCATGCACAATACCGAACATTTGCATCCAAACGGCGAGAGTCATCATAGCCATGGTCAGACTCCGTACTGGCGGCGCGCACATCATGATTGGCGATTCTGGTGCGGATTACTCGCCATGCTCGTTGCTATCGGTATTTACGTCGGAACCAACGACTTGTCGATGGTGCCTTCTGGCCGCCAGAAGCAAATGCCGGCCGGCAGCCGGGTTCCATGAACTTCGCAGCCGCAATCTGTGAGCATAAGAAACATCCTTGATCAATCAATCCGGCAGGAGATCAGCATGCAAATCCAAGTCAATACGGACCACACAATCGAAGGTCACGAGGCACTGGCCGATCAGATCAGGGGCGTAGTAGAGAATGCCCTGAGCCGAATGAGCGATCACATCACGCGGGTGGAGGTCCACCTGACCGACGAACGCGGCCCCAAGAGCGGCAAGAATGACAAACGCTGCATGATGGAGGCGCGCCTCGAAGGCCGCCAGCCCATCGCGGTCACCGACGAAGCGGCTACTGTGGACTTGGCCGTCAACGGCGCCGCAGATAAGTTAGCTAGATTGATTGAGCATACCCTCGGCAAATTGCACGATCAACGGACTCACAGAACTGATCCGCCTCCTCACGAGCCGACATTCTCAGACCAGTCATGATTGATACCACCGTAAGCCTGGCTGTCGACGACCGGGAAGGAGCATCAGATCAAGCGCTTCTGTATCCTCTGCGATTCGAACCGATCTATCAGTATCGGCTGTGGGGTGGCCGGCATTTGGCCAACTTGCTCACCGCACCCCTGCCCGGTGGTCCTGTCGGAGAAGCGTGGTTACTCAGTGATCGCGACGACCATCAGAGCCGCGTCACTGATGGACCTCTAAAAGGGCAGAGCATCGGTCAATTGCTACAGCAGTTCCCGAAGCAAATAATGGGAAAGCTGGCCGGGCGTTTCCGCCGATTCCCACTGTTGCTGAAATTCCTCGACGTTCATGAAATGCTTTCGGTCCAGGTGCATCCCACGAAAGCGAATACGAACCTACTGCCAGCGGGCGAGACCCCGAAGACCGAAGCTTGGGTTGTGCTGGAAGCCGGGACAAACAGCCGCATTTATGCGGGACTGAAGCCAGATACTACGGAAGCCGATCTGCGGCGTGCGATCACCAACGGCACGGTTGCGGACCATCTCGCATGTTTAACTCCGAAGCCGAGCGACGCCATTTTCCTGCGCGCAGGCACGGTTCACTCTCTGGGCGGCGACCTTGTGGTGTTCGAGATTCAGCAGAATAGCGACGTGACGTTTCGCCTGTACGACTGGGACCATATTGATCCGAAGACAGGAAAGCCACGGGCACTCCAAGTCGATAAGGCGATGGTCTGCATTGATTTTTCGGAAGGCCCGGTTGGTCGGGTGACGCCCGTGGTTGAGACAACGATCCCGGTGGAGCGCGAGAGACTCTTTCATTGTGAACATTTCTGGTTGTGGCGGCTGCGCGGACAGTCTCCGTTTACCGTCGGCGAGGCGGACTTGCCGCGCGTACTGGTATGCGTCGAGGGGGCGGGAGATGTTGAACATGGCGGCGCCACTTACGCCGTCGGAAAAGGCGACGTATTCCTCTTACCTGCGGTGATCGGCACGTGTGTTTTTCGGCCGCGCGGTGCCGTGAACTTGTTGGAAATCGCGATACCAGACTGAAACGCGAGAATTAAGAAGGCGGAGGCATAGTGAAAAAGCTGATTGTGTTTGATCTCGACGGCACACTTGCCGACAGTAAATCGGCCGTTGATCCAGAAATGTCGGGACTTCTGCATGACCTTCTCGGTATTGTGAAAGTGGCGGTGATTTCCGGCGGCGGCTGGCCGCAGTTTGAAAAGCAACTCGTTTCGAATCTACCCCACGACAAACTCCTGGCGAATCTATCTCTCCTTCCTACCTGCGGCACAAAGTTTTACCGATACGAGTCAGCAGATTGGAAAAAGATCTATTCGGAGGATTTCACTACAGATCAAAGAGAAAAGATCCTCGGTTCCCTCAAGAAGGCGATCGGAGTTGCAGACTTCAAGATCGAAAAGCTCTGGGGCGAGCAAATTGAGGACCGGGGAAGCCAGATAACATTTTCTGCCTTAGGTCAGCAAGCTCCCTTGGAAGAAAAGAAAAAATGGGACCCCGATTTCGCCAAGCGGAAGAAGATCAAAGCGATTCTTGACACTTTTATTCCCGAGTTTTCTGTCCGAATTGGGGGCTCGACATCCGTTGACATTACCAAGCCTGGGATTGACAAGGCCTACGGCATCAGAAAACTTCGAGACCTGCTCGGTATTTCGATAAAAGAAATGATCTATATCGGCGACGCCTTGTACGTGGGCGGTAATGACTACCCTGCTGAAACAGCGGGAGTCGATTGCATCCCGGTTAAGGATCCCAATGAGACCAAGCGGGTTATTCAAACCATCATCGCCTGTTTAGCAGTCGGTGGTAAGGCGGCGTGAAGTTATGGCAATCGCTGAAAAAGATTTGATGACCGGACTTAAGTTGCAACGGCTAGGAATGTTGATGGAGCCGGAGCCGGGGAATGCGCAGGAGGTCGAAGGGGTCCTGAATCCGGCTGCCGCTCGTGGCCCGGACGGTGAGCTTTATCTCTTCCCGCGGCTGGTTGCTCGAGGGAATTACTCGCGCATTGGCATTGCGCGAGTGCGTTTCAATAAAGCCGGTGATCCGGCAGGCATTGAGCGGCTCGGCATCGCGCTGGAGCCGGAGGCCGATTATGAGCGGCGGCCCGATGGCGGTGGTGGCTGCGAAGATCCTCGCATCACCTTCGTGGAGCCGCTGCACACCTACATGATGACCTACACGGCTTTTTCGCCCGAAGGCCCGCGAATCGCCCTAGCCTTATCGAAGGATTTGTTTCATTGGAAACGACTCGGGCTCGCGACCTTTGGTCCTTACCATGGCGTCGAATGCGGTGACGTGGATGACAAGGACGCCAGTCTCTTTCCGGTTGCTATTCCTAATCCATCCGGGCACCCGGAACTCGCTATCCTGCACCGGCCACTTTTTCCTGGCACTCGCCCAGAGGAAACCGTTCGCCACCCCGCGGCTCGTAAGGTTGATCTCGATCGGGAAAGCATCTGGATTTCCTATTGCGTAATGTCCTTGGAGTCGCGCGAATCAAATCGCCTCGGTCGGTTCATGTCTCATCATCGGCTGGCGACTCCAGTGTCACCCTGGGAGCGTCTCAAGATCGGCGGCGGCACGCCGCCAATCCTGACTCGGCACGGCTGGCTGATCGTTTACCACGGCGTCAGCGAAATGGAGAATACCAGCAGCGGAGGACACCCACTGTGTTATTCGGCGGGGGTGATGGTGCTCTCGAAAGAGCATCCGCAAGCGATTCGCTATCGTTCGGTCGAGCCGGTGCTGACGCCAACACTGCCGCAGGAATGCAGCGGGACCGTCGCCCACGTCGTGTTCCCGACCGGCATCGACCGGCGGGACGATCTCGGCCGACCCAATCGCTTCGACGTCTATTATGGGATGGCCGATAGCCGGATTGGTGTCGCACGGCTTGACCTGCCGGATGTCTTGCCACCTGGAAGGGTTGCCGACCCGCCGGAAGCAAAGGTGTGACGCGATTGAATTTGTGAATTCAAAATACTGGCAACGCTAATAAAGAAGTTGGTTGACATCAATCCCAGACTGTAATCAAGAGATGCCAAGCCGGGCAAAGACAGGGATCTTCACTCCGTCCAAGATCAATCCGAAAATGATGGCCGCTCCAAACTCACACGCCAGGACGGGAGCCGGCAGTGGTGCCATCGCAATTCCTCGAATCGCCAAGGTTGAAATAATAAGAATGTCGGCGACGGAAGACGCCACGAGCCATACCGTGGGGCGCAGTCCCCAGAGGTGGCGACGCCCTCGCAGGGCGTAAATGGTGGCTTGGCTGCCATAAACGATGGCAACGACAGAAAGCGTTCTCAGGGCCTCGATTCCGAATTGCATTTCAAACTTGCCAACCGCCAGGACAGCAACACAGAACGCTAAAAAGCAGCCTCCCAGAGTGACCCCGGCTATGGTAATTCTGCCGACCTGCCAGGAATTTGGCACGGGCGATGGTCGCACTCTATCAGTGGTCAACGCCATGGCCAAGAAGTCGCCGGTGATCATCACAATGACCATCAGCATGGGAGTCAAGACCGCGTGTCCGGTCATGACCAGGCCAATTGCCAGCAAAAGCACCTGCACAATCTTCTTGAGGACGGAGTTCAGCGTGTAGGTAAGAATCCGCTGAAAGGTGATCCTTCCTTCTTTTACGGCGGCGACGATGCCACCAAGCCCAGCCTGCGTCAGCACAATACCTGCTGCCGATTTGGCGACATCGGTTGCGGTCGATACGGCGATCCCCATCTGTGCCTGACGCAGCGCTGGGGCATCGTTGGCGCCATCGCCGCACATCCCGACCGTATGCCCGTTCTTCTGGAAGGCCTTGACGAGATCAAATTTTCCTTCGGGAAGAATACTTGCGAATACCGCAAAATCCTCCGGTTTTACGCCGTCGGGTATGGCTCCGGGCGGGCATACAGCACCATCCAATCCCACTGCGTGGGCAACGATTGCCGCCGTAGCCGGAGCGTCACCAGTCACCATGACCGTGCGCACGCCCAGGGTCTTGAGCTCTGAGATCAGAGAGATCGAGTCCTTACGGGGCAGGTCACTGAGTGCAATAAGACCCATAAGCTTCAGAGATGTTGCGGTGCCCGCAGCTACTGCCAAGACCCGGAACCCTTGCTTCTCAAGTTCGTTGGCCAAACCAGCCGCGGTAGGTGGTGCGGCGGTGAGGCTCGCGACTACCGTGAAGGCTCCCTTGACGATGCGCTCTACGCCNNGATTAGCTTTGGCATGTCCGACGTTGGCTTCTCTTTGGACGCAGAGCGAATCGCCGCATCCACAGCGTCATCTCCGCCCTCAGAACTTGCGAGGGCTGCCATGCCGAGAACGTGGGCTTCGTCAAAGCCGGGCATCGGCTTAACGCTGGTGACCGAAAGTTCATTACGGGTGAGCGTTCCCGTTTTGTCCGAGCACAAAACATCAATTGTCGCAGCCTCATCCACAGCCGAAAGCCGAGTCGGCAGGACGCCCAGCTTCGCCAGAGATCGCGCTCCGAGTGCCGCCGCGAGGGTGAATGTCGCCGGCAACGCCACGGGTATTGCAGCCAGAACCGACGTGAGCAGCAGAGGGATAATCTCGCTCCACGGCATCGCATGAAAGTAGGCATACGTTCCGATAATAAGGATGACGACGCCATTGAAAATCGCCAGATTGCGCACGATGCGCAGCACAGCCTTTTGCTGCGAACTTGCGGCGTGCGCAGTGCGCACGAGTTCTGCCGTACGGCCAAACTTGGTATGAATCCCAGTGGCTGTCACTTCTGCGGTTGCTTCACCACGACGTACCAGTGCTCCCGCGTAGGTATCAACGCCTGGACCAGCTTCAATCGGCAGAGATTCCCCGGTAAGCATGGATTGATCGAGCAGGATGGATCCCCCGATCAAATGCACATCNNCGGAGGCATTCAAGGCGAGACGAGAGTTCAAGGCTTTTAAGGTAGCCTGGGCACGACCTTCCTGAAAATAGGCTAGCACTGCGTTGAAGATTAGCAGGCCCGCAATGACCGCAGCCTCGGCATACTTATGCAGCACGACCTGAAGCACAATCGACGCTTCGAGCAACCAAGGAACAGGTGCCCAGAACTTGGCCAATGCGTTTCGAATTGGATGGGCGGACACATCGGGCATTGCATTGGGCCCGTCTTTTTGCAGACGGCTATGTGCTTCATCGCTCGTGAGTCCGGACGAGGATGTGGTCTGGACCGACTTTGTGGAAGAATTCGATGATGCGACTCCGACAATTGCAGCCATAATTCGTTATGGAGATCGCCTTATAGTCAGGCCGAGGACCTGGCAAACGGTCTTGGCTATTATTTGCTCTTCGTCCGTATGAATGACGCGGACGACAACTCGGCTGGACGCCGTGGAAATTATGCCCTCGTTCGCCGCGTTGTGCTTTTCTTCGAGTTCGATTCCAAGGAATCCCAGTCCATCGCAAATCCGAGCGCGGATTGCGGGTGCATTCTCTCCGATACCACCGGCGAACACCAGTGTCTCAATTCCACCCAGCGCCGCCGCGAATGCACCAATCCACTTCTTGACCTGGTAACAGAACAGCGCGACCGCTTCAGCCGCCCGTACGTCCAGCGTCTCGTGCTTTAGCAAGTCACGCATGTCGGAACTGATCTCGGATATGCCTAGCAGCCCGGACTGGAAATTCACCATGTCGTTGAATTGCGTGGCGCTCATTTTTTCAGTGCGCGCCAGATACCAAACCAGTCCGG
>PMSQ01000079.1 GCA_003168355.1 Acidobacteriaceae bacterium
GCGCCGACGGCACTCTTTTCGCATTGCAGGGCGACGGCACCCAGCCGCTTCATCCAGTCGCGTTGAGTGCGGGGGGGCAATGGCGGCGGCTCGCTCCGGAAGCCATCCCGTCCTCCTTCCCGAGTTCCAAGCTCGTCATGCCCCAGGCCGTGACCTTTACGGCGAAGGAAACGCACGCGCAACTGTTCCTGCCACGCGAAACCACCTCCAAGCCGCACCCTGCGATTCTGTTCTTCCACGGCGGCCCTCGCAGACAGATGCTGCTGGGGTTCAATCCCAACCGTTCGTATAGCTGGATATACGCATTGAATCAGTACCTCGTCGCCGAGGGCTACATCGTGCTGTCAGTCAACTATCGCGGCGGTATCGGCTATGGCCTTGACTACAGAGAGGCCGACAACTTCGGCCCCGGCGGCGGCAGCGAGCTTAATGACCTGTTCGGCGCCATCACCTATCTGCGAGGCCGACAGGACGTCGATTCCCATAGATTAGGCATCTGGGGGCAAGCTATGGGGGACTCATGACGGCCCTCGGTCTCGCGCGCGCCTCAGATTTACTCGCGGCCGGTGTCGATTATGCGGGCCTGTATAACTGGTCGACGTTCCTGTCCTCGGTGGGCGAGCCAATCGACGGAGGCGATGCGAGTCGCCGGGCGGTGGAATCCTCCCCCATCGCGACCATCGACCAGTGGCACTCGCCCGTGCTGCTTGTGCAGGCGGACGACGACCGCGATGTACCCTCCCAGCAGGCCGCCGAACTCATCGATGGCTTGCGGTCGCACAACGTCGACCATGACGTAATCATGATTCCGAACGAGATTCATGACCTCGCACGCTACTCATCGTGGATGATGTTGTTTAATGCGGCGTATGTGTACTTCGATCGGCATCTCGACAAGTGGAGCGCGCCCGCTCCGTAAGCAGGTCCATTACTACGGTCTTGATCGACTGCGCAATTCCGTGGCCGTTCGATAGCACCGCGATGTTAGGAGAATTTCCATGACGCCGGAAATCATGCGCCAATATCTGGCCGCGCACGCGCCGGAGCTCGAGGTCGTCGAGCTGCCTGAGCCGCATACGACCGATTACATTTCGCGCGAGTGGAAAGTCCTACCCGCTCAGGTCGCCAAGACGCTGACATTGCGCGTCGGTGAGGGCGCGATCATCGTCGTGACCTGCGGTGACTCGCGGCTCGACAACCGCAAAGTCAAGGAGGAGCTGGGCGGCAGAGGCCATATGATGCCGGGATCCGAGGCCTCTGAGATTACAGGTCATCCAGTGGGCGCAATCACGCCGCTATGCCTCGCTTCCGAACTGCCCGTATTCTTCGACATTCGACTAAAGCGTTTCGAGGAGGTCGTAACCGCTGGGGGCTCGACCCACGCAGCTATCCGAATCCCGCTCACTCGATTTACCCAGCTCACCGGCGCCACGTGGGTCGATGTCTGCAAAGAGATGTAAGCCATTGGTGAACGGGCTCCAACAACAGTTCAATTGCACATGTAGTTAGCCAACTATGAAATTCTTACAACGTCTAACGCATGAGACCAATCGGGAAAGCGAGGCAGTGGAGGCAGCATGAACAGATCAGTGCGTAGAGTGATGGTGGGCGTTGTCGGCTTGGCGGTGCTCGGGATGACCGCAACGCTGGCCGGCGCACAAACCGACGCAGTGAAGGGAAAGCCGCGGCCTGCATGAAGGCCCTGTTTATACCCGAAGCGCGCATGATGTTCGTTTCAATCGGCGCGGACGGGACGCCAAGCTACACCATCCAGACCTTGGACGATTGGATCGCCGGCGTCAAAGCCCGTGGCCACGCCATGCTGGAAGAAAAGCAGCTGAAATTTCACATTGAGTGCTACGCCAACATCGCGCACTTATGGAGCAGCTACGCGCTATACAGCGACGGCAAGCGAGTCGCGCGCGGCATCAACAGCATTCAAGCGATCAAAGAAGCCGGCAGCTGGCGAGTTACGGGCATCTCGGTTTCACATAACTTTGCACATCGAGAACTCCGTTTTCCCTGATTCCCACTAGGAATTAATGCCCGGTTCTTCACGCTTGAGAATCTGGCTGAATCCAGAATGGAACGCGACGGAGGATCAAGTTTGATGAACACTTTGGTTGTTGGGGCTGGAGCGCTCGGTGGAGTGATTACGGGACGCTTGCTGGATGCTGGCGTGGAGGTTGCGCTCGCGACGCGAGATCGTACTTCAGCTGATCGAGTGCTGACGAGTGGAATACGCATCACCGGAGTAGGGGGTGACGTCATGGTTGACGTGAACCGCGTCGCACCATTGTCGGAGTACACGGGCCAGTCCTTCGATCTCGTCCTCCTGGCCACCAAGGCTCACGACGCCATCGAGGTGGCGTCAAAGTTGTCTGGGCTGCTCGAACCAGGTGGCACCCTGCTGCCGATCCAGAACGGCGGTGTGCCCCAGATGCTCGGGGACCGGCTCGGGGAATGCGTGCTGGGAGGTCTGTCCAATCTTGGCGCGACCATGACTGAACCGGGCATTTACGAGCAGCGCAACGCGGGTCATCTACTGATCGGTGAACTTGCTGGTGGCGAAAGCGAGCGGGCGGAGCGAGTTCGTCAATGGCTTGGCCGCGCGGTGGAGCTAAGGGTCACGCCAAATCTTCGCGGGGCTGTTTGGTCGAAGCTCCTTTTGAACTGCTCGGTTACCACCCTCGGGGCAGTCGCGGGAGGGACGATGCGCGAGTACATCACCTCGTCAGAGGGTCGCGAGGTCTTCGAGCAAGCATATGACGAGGCCCTGTCAGTGGCCCTGGCAAGCGGCGCACGACCGGAACGGATGATCGTCGAGCCGATTCCGCCAGCCCGGTCTGGGCGCAGCGTCCCGAGCGAAGAGTACGATGCCTGGCTTGATCAGATACTCAAAGGCTACGGTGATGTCAGACCCTCAATGTTGCAGGACATCGAGCGCGGGCGCATTACCG
>PMSQ01000023.1 GCA_003168355.1 Acidobacteriaceae bacterium
ATGGTCACATGGCTCCGACATCTCCTGGGATGGGTTGTCAGTGCTTTCGGTTCCAGAGAGAACTCGTCCTTGAAATCTCGCTCTCCATCAGCAACTGGTCGCTCTGCTCGCCAAACGGCCTCGCCGTCGATCGACAGCTCTCCACACGCTGTTTTGGATCGCCTTGAAAACGTTCTGGTCGGGGGTGGACGAAGCCTCTCGTCTTGGTTACTCCTCGAACCGTGGTGCAGTGGCATCGGGCTGGATTCCGGTTGTATTGGACTTGGATTTCAAGGGCCCGACGAGTGGGAGGACGAACCCGAGTGGGCAAGCAAATTCGTACTCTGATCTGTCGATTGGCTACCGAGAATCCAACCTGAGGAGCGCCGCGCATTCACTGCGAGTTGCTCAAACTGGGCTTCTCTTCGCGACCGCGCGCGAATCGATCCAGTTCCACGCCCATGTTCCCGCCTGATGTCTTCGAATAGCTCCACCTTGCGTCTCCTATCTATCACCCTCCCCGTCTGCTTCGCAGACAGGGTAGGCCGAGCTATCGGTTAGGGTGGGGCCAAATATAAGGATGGAAGTGGAGTCACTTCAGAGTAGCGAAATCACCCAACTCAGCGCAAATGTGCCGCAATCGATCCTGTGCTGTCTACCAAATCCGATTTCCACCACGTGCCAGGTACCGCAGATAACCGAGTCCGCGCACCCCAGAACCTTCGTTCGTGAAGTCTCACTAATTTTGGGAAAAGAGGAACATATCCTGCAGATGCGCACGGCGAAAGGATTGACACAGCCGTGCTAGATTATTTCTCTCTCATCAACCCGCTCGCGGGCTCCGCACTAAGCGGGCAAGACCTCATTCCTCATCCCTGCGCCTTCGTCCCGCCTAGCGAGGGACTCAACGCTCCAAGATTGTGGCCTATGCTCCTTCTATTCGCCCTTGTCCTCCCGGTGTGCGCTCAGGAATTCGTTCCCGAGCACGTCGTCTTTCCCATCACCGATTTCAAGCCCGACATCAAGCATCTCGCCCCTTTCTCCATTAAGTTCGGCACGGGGTTTTGCCTAGACCTGGACTGCCGCTTCGTGGGCACCAACTACCATGTCGCTAAGGTCATGGGCAACTACGTCCGTATTAAGGGGGTGTTCTCCGCGCACCGCTACCTCGATTCCGACCCGGACGATGCCGGGGCGCAAGATATAAACCTTGCCGGGGGCGGCTCGCTGAAGTACACCCCGGCTCACGACCTTGCCATCTACGAGATGCGGCATCCCGTCAAGGACTTGCATGGCATCGGCTTCGACGCCGACGATTTGGAGAACACCCCTGAAGCGGACATCTACGCCTACCCGTTCAACTGGAACCCGAAGCGCGGGCTGGTTCACTGGCACGGCAAGTTCATCGGCAAGACCCCCCAAGGTCTGCTTGCTTTCAGCTACGAAGAAGGTCGCGTGCGTGGCGGCGCTAGCGGTGGCATTGTGGTTGACAGCAGGACAAAGAAGATCGTCGGCATCCTGAACGGCATGGCCGAGGGCAAAGACCGCATCGCGCTCGCGGTGCCTGTCAAGGAGCTTTCGGGCTTTGTCACGAGGGCGCAGCCCTACTTGCAAGCGACCCTTTTTCCGAAGACCGTGTTCGTCTCTCCGGTCGCCGCAGACTTGTATCCGCCCTACGTTTGGCACCGCACCGAAGGTCTTTCGCAGCGCTCGTTGGAGTCCCCCGAGGTAGTCAAGCTGCGAAGCACGGCGCAGCACCTCGCCGATTCGATGCGTAACTTCACCGCAACCCAAACATTCGCTTGGGGTCGTGATAACCGCGAGCCGGAGGTGACGGACGCATACGAGACGCTCATCCTGGACGGCTGGCAGCGCTGGCGTCGCCAAGGCGACAAGAAGTTCTACGACAGGGTCCCTTTCCCGCCGCTGAACGGTTCCATCGTGCCTGGCCCTGAGTGGTCTGAGCTTCCTCTAATGGTCGGGACGGAGCTTAACTTGAAAATCCACCAAGCGCCGGACGCCGTCGTGGCCGGTCGAACCGTCCACGTGTTCCAGTACACCGCGAACGTTGAGGACAGGGTGTGCTTGTTCCGGTCTGTCATGAGCTACGGCTTCTTCCAACGGAGCACGCAGAAATTCTACGACTGCCACGGCGAAGTCTGGATGGACGACTCAGGGATCATCTTGCGGATTTCGGAAGCCCTCGACCTTTCGGGACCGTGGTACCGCTGGTGGGAAGTGATAACTTATGGCTGGCTGGAGAAAGACGGGACGCAGTACCTTGTCCCGGTCACCATTGCGGCGCGAGCCGAGCACACCAAAACGTACTGGTGCCGGGGGCTGTTCACGGACTACGAGATGTTCGGCGTAAAAGCCCGTTTGGTGCTGCCGACTGAGCCGGAGCAGGCGCAGAAATTAGCGATTGGCGCACAATGATTTTTCTTGACCCTGGTCCGGTGCAGTTTCAAAATTACAGATGGAGGTGGACTCTCGACCTCGGGCAACCCGTGTTTCATCGAATAATGGAATCGACCTCCCTGCTCTGGCCAGTGGCCTGTTCCTCGTCAAAACTTAGTGCACTCGCAGAATCAATGACTTGGAGAAGAGCTTGATGGAGAGTGTTTCGATAAGATCCTAGCCATGGTCACATGGCTCCGACATC
>PMSQ01000147.1 GCA_003168355.1 Acidobacteriaceae bacterium
TCATGATGACGACCATGGCGGCTCTGCTGGGAGGGTTGCCCTTGGCGCTCGGGAGCGGAACTGGTTCCGAACTGCACCGTCCTCTAGGCATCACGATTGTCGGGGGACTCATCGTCAGCCAGGCACTCACTCTATTCACTACGCCCGTCGTGTATGTTTATCTTGACCGCGTGCGGCTGGCACTTCGCGGTGGAGAAACCAGATCCGGGGTGGAAGACTCTTCGGGCACGGCCGCTCCGAGTCCGGCCCACTGAGTGGATTGCGGCTTCTTGGGAGATGCAACGTGGACCGCTCTCGCGCAGGCGGCGTGCAACCTGGTCTAAGCGGCCGCGCATCGCAGGAGTAGGCAGGCAGGAGCCCGAGCGTTCCGCTTCTGGGGGGCCTGAGAACTTTCTAGCCGGCAGGACGCGAGATTACGCGTGGCGTATGCAGCCCCCCTTTTTCCTGTGGTGCCCGTATGATAAGAATGTGGTGCCTGAATGCCGATTTCTCGGCGGCCCGGTATTATTGTTGTTCTTCGCTTTCAAATTCTCTCAGGAGTAGCGGATGCTTCAGAAAGCTTTAGTCGTGATATTGGTTCTCGCAAGCATAGCCGGTTTTGTGAGCTGCGGCGGCACATCGAGTCACTTCGTCTACGCAGCCATTCCCGCCGCCAATCAAATTGCAGCCTTCCGGGAAGATCCTTACTCCGGCATACTCACGCAGCTTTCGGGGAGTCCGTACACGGTGGGCGATGGAGTCCGGGCCGTGGTGCTCCATCCTTCCGGGAAATTCTTGTACGCCGCCAATCCTGGCCAGGATGAAAACGATGTTTCCCTGTTCATGATCGACAGCAACGGCACGTTGAACGAGGTATTTCCCCGAACGCCCGTGGGCACAGGTCCGCAGCTCCTGGCCATGGACCCTGCCGGCGCTTACCTCTACGTCGCGAATGCCTTGTCGGACACCATTTCGGTCTTCTCGATCGATAGCAGCAGCGGCGCACTGACACCGGTGGGGCTTCCTTTTGGAACCGGTTTGGCCCTCAGCAGTATGCAGTTGTCGCCATCGGGCAACTTCCTCTATATCAGCGCCGCAGGCCAGCCAGGAGTGATCGCAGTCTTCAGCGTCACTGCCGGTGTCCTTTCGTCGAGTGCGGTTTCCCTCACCTTTACCGCGGATAGCAGTCCCACAGGAATGGCCATCGACCCGACCGGCACGTATCTCTACGCGGCGAACGGCGGTATTGCAAACTCGATCTCGATTTACACCATTGGGTCATCCGGTGCCTTGACCCAGGTCCAGGGCTCTCCGCTCGCTGATGCCAGTCAGCATCCGGTTGCGCTGATCACGGATCCCAAGGGGCAGTTTCTCTATGTGGCGAATCAAGGATCCGGCAACATTTCGACCTATTCGATTACGGCCGGTACTGGATTTCCTGCAGCAATTCAAGATTCCCCCTTTGGCTCTGAAGCTGAGCCGAGTTTCCTCGCCATGGACCCGAATGGAAAATACTTGTATGTGGTGAACCAGACGTCGGGGGGAGTTCAGGCGTTTGGCAACAGCAGCGGGAGTTTGAATGCAATTGCCACATATCCGCTCGGAAACAGTATTACCTCGATCGCAGTGTTGCAGTAGTTGAAGCGAGCAGTAGTTGAAGCAGGAAGAGTGTGATCTTGCCGCCGGATATGCGGAGTTGTCGCCCTGCGATAGTTTGGCTGGAAGCGAACTCAGGGAGGGCAGTCCGGTCGATCCTGCGGGGGCTCGGTTTTGCGAGCCGGGGGGACAAACAAAAGTCCTAAACTCTGCGACAATGTACAAGCCGGCGCCGGTTTACCCGGATGCAACGGGAGTCCCAGCTATCGAATCCGGACAAGCTTTCCCGATTCGTTAAGCTTTGGGCTGATTCCGTGCCGAGACTGACTTCAGGAGTCAGAAATCCATGAGGATCGCAAGCGCCGCGAGCGCTTTCCCGAAGCATTACTACACCCAGAAAGTTCTTCTCGACCGGCTCCAGGACTACTGGGGCGACCAACTCAAGAATCCTCTGTTGCTGGCACGGTTGCATCGCAACGTAACCGTAGACGGCCGCTACCTCGCGATCCCTGCCGAACAATATGTTGATATCAAAACCTGGGGGCAGGCCAACGACATTTGGATCAGGGTCGCGCAAGAGTTGGGAGAGCAGGCGCTCTGTGTGGCACTACAGAATGCCGGGCTGAAGACGCAAGACTTGGGAGCATTGCTTTTCACGACCGTCACCGGAGTCGCCAGCCCTTCCATCGACGCTCTGCTGATCAACCGGATGAATCTTCCTAAAAATATTCGTCGTACACCGATTTTTGGACTGGGATGCGTGGCTGGAGCTGCGGGAATCGCACGCGCCGCAGACTACGTGCGCGCATATCCTTCGCAGGCGGCGGCCCTGGTATCGGTCGAGCTGTGCTCGCTCACGCTGCAGCGCGAAGATCTGTCGGTCGCAAATCTGATCTCGTCGGGACTTTTCGCCGATGGCGCTGCCGCAGTGATCGTGACCGGCTCAGAATTCGAATCCTCTGAAGCTGGAATTGATGGGCCTAAGATTCTCGCTACTCGATCAGTTTTTTACCCCAGTACAGAGGAAATGATGGGCTGGAACATCTCAGAAAAAGGCTTTCGCATCATACTGTCTACTGAGGTCCCGACCCTGATTCGGGAAAACCTTGGGCGGGATGTGGACGCTTTCCTGGCGGATAACGGACACAAGCGAAGCGACCTTAAGAGCTTTGTTCTGCACACCGGAGGGCCCAAGGTACTCGACGCATCGGCCGACGCGCTGGGATTGCACAACGGGCAGCTCGATGCTTCCTGGGATTGCCTGCGTAAGGTCGGGAATCTTTCTTCCGCTTCTGTGCTCTGTGTGCTCGAAGACGTGATGAAGAACCGGCGTCCTGAGCCGGGGACGCTGGGCCTGCTCGCCGCCATGGGACCAGGTTTCTGTTCCGAGCTTCTACTCTTGCAATGGTGAGGTCACGAAGTTGCCGCATTCGACAGATGTCTTCGTGATCGGTGGCGGCCCAGCCGGACTGGCGGCTGCGATTGCCGCCCGCCAGCAGGGATTACGGGTAGTGGTGGCCGACGGCGCCAAACCGCCGATTGACAAGGCTTGCGGGGAAGCGCTGATGCCGGACGCGATCACGGCGCTGGAAGGGCTGGGAGTTGTGGTGCCTGTGGCTGAGGGCCGTCCTGTTCGCGGCGTGCGCTTTCTCGGTTCCGGGCTGTCGGCGGAGGCGGATTTCCCATCCGGCGCCCGTGGCCTCTCGATTCGCCGAACTACGCTGCATGGCATCATGACCGAACGTGCTGCTGAATTGGGGGTCGATCTTCTTTGGCAGAGCGTAGTCACGGGGATCTCCAACCAGGAAGTCCAGCTCGGGGAGCGCAAGATCCGCACGCGGTGGATAGTAGGAGCCGATGGCGTCAACTCCCGCGTACGCCGTTGGGCGAATCTGGATGCTCATTCGCGAACCGATCTCCGATATGCCTTTCGCCGGCACTATCATGTGCCATCCTGGACCGACCGCATGGAAATATATTGGGGAGAGCACACTCAGGGCTATGTCACTGCGGTGAGCAACGAACAAGTTTGTGTGGCTGTGGCATCCCACGACCCAGAGTTTCGCCTGGAAGAATCGTTGTGCACGTTCCCCGAGCTCAACACCCGCCTTCGTGGGGCTGAGACCGCCTCGGTTGAAAGAGGAGCACCGTCTGCCAATCGTAAGCTCAAGCGTGTCTGGCGAAAAAATGTCGCGTTGATCGGCGATGCTTCAGGAACGGTCGATGCGATCACGGGCGAAGGTCTCGGCCTTGCCTTCAGCCAGGCCGCAGTGCTGGCGAATTGTCTTAGATATGGAAGTCTCGCCGGATACCAGTCCGCGCACCGTCGCTTGGCGCAGCGCCCCTTGTTGATGGCGCGATTGATGCTCATGCTCGACGGCCACCCCAGGTTCCAGCAGCGTACTCTTCAGATTTTGGGCAGGCGTCCCGAAGTTTTTCGCAGATTGCTGGCCCTGCACGTGGGAACTCTTTCTCCGTTTCATCTCGCTCTCGACGGGCTCACTCTGGGGTGGGGACTGTTGACTGCATAGCCGATGAAAGAAGAGATCCAGGGATTCCGCCGAGGTCGAGTGCGTCGGCCATTCCTGGCTGCGATTGCATTTCTCGCGGTAGCCAGCGTTGCGGGTGCGGCGCAAGATGTGGCGTTCCAGCTGGATCCGCAGCACACCGTCATTAGTTTCACGCTTGGCGACGTACTCCACACGGTTCGCGGAACTTTTAAGTTGAAGCGTGGCGCTCTGCACCTTGATTTTGCTTCGAAGAAACTCACCGGCGAAATCGTCGTGGATACGAAGAGCGGCGACAGCGGCAGCGGGATGCGCGACCGGAAAATGCATCGAGAGGTACTGGAAAGCGATCGATACCCCGAAATCACGTTCCGCCCCGATCGGGTTGACGGAACTGTGTTGCTGCAAGGAAAGTCCTCAGTACAGGTCCATGGAATTTTCAATATCCACGGATCGGACCACGAATTAACAGTCCCCGCCGAGATTGAGATGTCCTCGGATTACTGGACTGCGACACTTCATTTCGCAGTGCCTTATGCGAATTGGGGCATGAAGAATCCAAGCACATTATTCTTGCGAGTGAACGAATCGGTCGATATAGACATGACCGCGGCAGGAGCCAATAGCTGGCCTTGAAGCGATTCCTGCCGCGCTGCGAATCAATATCCATCAAGCGGCGAGATTCCCTTACCTTCGGTGCATTCGTAGCATCGTCCCGCCGCCAGGTTCTGAAATTCTTCTGTTCCGCCACTGGGCCAGATGATGACAACGCGCTCGATGCGATCACGTTTCTCCAGTCCAAATGTAAGCGGAAGCTCGGACTGCGACAGATAGCTGGAACCGCTCTTCACCATGCGCCACTGACTCAGGCCGCCGGAGACAATATGCACGGTCGCGCCGATTCCATCGCGGTTCGACTTGGTGCCGACGAGCCGAAAACGAATGCTGTGATTTCCGGTGAGCTGGTCGTTGCGGTACAGATAGGCTGGACCGTTGTTGGTGGTCAGCAGCAGGTCGAGGTCGCCATCGCGATCGAAGTCGGCATAAGCCAGACCGCGTCCGACCTTTGGCCTTTCGAATCCGGCGCCGACTTCCGGGGCGATGTCGCGAAACTTCCCTGTGCCGTTATTGAGAAACAGCAGCGGCGGCTGGGCATATCCCACGTTGCCGCGAATGTTGCGCACCGTCTCGTCGATGTGTCCGTTGGCCACGGCAAGATCGAGCCAGCCGTCGAGATTGGCATCGAAAAAAACACATCCAAAACCCAGGCTGTTCTTGGAAGCCAAGCCGACGCCCGCTTGCGCCGCGACATCTTCGTAGGTTTTGCCGCCGCACTCGTAGAGGCCTGTCATCTCGTTGTCGAAGTTTGTAATGGCCACTCCGGAACGGCCGGAGTTCATGAAATCTGCAACATCCACGCCCATGCCGGCTCGCGCCTTGCCCTCGCTGCTGAAGGCGAGTCCGGCCTCGACGGCAGCGTCCCGAAAGGTTCCGTTGCGCAGGTTTCGATACAGCTTGTTGGGTTGAGTATCGTTCGCGACCAGCAGGTCGGGCCAGCCGCTCTGGTCTTCATCCAGCATGGCAATGCCAAGAGATTTGGAGCTGCTGTCAAAAATTCCGCTGGACGCGGTGACGTCTTCGAATGTGCCGTTGCCGCGGTTATGGAATAACCAGCAGGTCTCGCCGCGATATGCTTCAGGAGTGCAATAGGATTTATGCTTGCCGTCGAGGCTACAGAACACATCACGCTCGGGTGACCACTTTACGTAGTTGCAAACAAAAAGGTCGAGCAGTCCGTCGCGGTCATAGTCAAACCAAAGAGCGGACGTGCTGAACCCCAGGCGCTTTCCCAAGCCGCTGGCGTTGGTCACATCCAGGAAGGTCCCCTTGCCGGTATTGTGGAATAGTCGATTCTGTCCCACGCAGGTGATCAGAATGTCCGGGAAGCCGTCGTTGTCGTAATCGCCGACTGCCACTCCCATGCCATACATCTCAACATCCAGTCCGGCGCTGGAAGTAACGTCGGTAAAGGTGCCGTTCCGGTTGTTGTGGTAAAGCCGCAGTGTGGAGCGCCGCTGCTTGTGGCCGGGCCAATCCATTCCGTTGATCAGAAGAATGTCCTGCCAACCGTCGCGGTCGTAGTCGAGAAAGGCGCAGCCGGAACCCAGAGTTTCAGGCAGGAACTTCCCTCCGAAGGCGCCGCTGTTGTGTTGAAACTGAATGCCGGCACTGGAGGTCACATCAACAAGCCGAAAGCCGGGCGAAGGCGTGACCTCCACTGCCGCGCCCATAGCCCGCAGCAGCGGCCACTGTGAGACCGATGCGAGACCGGCAATGCCCCCCAGAAAGGATCTGCGATTCACGTAACATTCACCAGACCGGCCCGAATAGCGTAGACGACCAGCTCGGCAGTTTTGTGAATGCCGAGCGTGTTCATGATGTTGGTGCGATGAACGGCAATTGTGTTGGCGCTGAGTTCGAGCACCGCGGCAATTTCCCTGTTCGATTTACCATCCACAATCATCTTTAAGACTTCAAGCTCACGCGGCGTCAGCCCACTGCTGCGCTCACCTTTGAGAGCTGACTGCTGCTCCACTTGGGGATCGAAAATGGTTTCTCCCGCGGCCACGCGCCTCACGGCCGGCCCCAGTTCCAAGTTCATCGCGTTCTTCAGAATGTAGCCCTTGGCGCCGGCCTCGATCGCCTGCCGCACCCAGGTATTTTCCGAATGCATGCTGAGCATCAGCACGGCGGTTTCGGGCAAGTCCTCAAGAATTTGCCGGGTTGCATCAAGGCCGTTCATCTTGGGCAAAGCACAATCCATGATCACGACTTGCGGCTTCAACTCGCGCGCCAGCTTCGCGGCTTCTTCACCATCGCCTGCTTCACCCACCACGACCATATCCGGTTCATCCTCCAGCATGCGCCGGAAGCCGCGCCGTACCAAGCGATGGTCATCGACCAACAATACCGTGATCTTCTTTGTCATAATTTTGTTTAATTTCTAATCCCTGCCCCGGGCCTCAACCTTCTCGCGGGGCACGGTCAGGTGCAACAACGTTCCGCCCGCGTCCGGAGTGGAGAACACAATCTGCCCTCCCATCAATTCAGAGCGCTCGCGCATCGCGACTAGCCCGATGCCTTGCCTTACCGGCCGGCCGCTGAAGCCAACACCGTGATCTTCCACCTCCAACTCAAGCGTCGCAGGCAGAAAGCGCAATCGCACCCACGCCTGCTTCGCGCCAGAGTGTCGCGCAGAATTGTTCAACGCTTCCTGCAGTACGCGATAGACCTGCACTGCCGCGCTGCCGTCCACATCAAACGGCTGGCCCTGCTTCTCATAGGATATGGCAATCCCGGTCTGTCTTTCCACGGTTGGAATGTACCAGTCGAGCGTGGACTCCAGTCCGACCTCATCCAGCATTACAGGATGCAATGCCTGCGACAGACTCCGAACCCGGTCCAGCGTGTCTTGGGCGATCTGACGAACTTCTTGCAGGTCGGTACGCAAAGACGAGCCTTCCGGCGCATGAACTCCGGCGCGGCCGAGCATCGATCCCATCGCGGTTAGAATCTGGCCAAATTCATCGTGCAACTCGCGCGAAATGTAGCGCAGAGTTGACTCTTGCGTGGCAATCAGTTTCTGCGCCAGCTCGCTGCGCCGCTCCGAAAGCTCGGCCATGCGGGCGAACAGCTGCCGGTTCCACCGGATCATGGAAAATCCAGTCAGCAGGATCGCGGCCAGCGTCGCGGCCAGGAATACATATGCTTGCCGCTGTACCCGGTCATAGATCTGGACAATGCGAGCTGCGGCCTGCTCTTCGTTTTCGCTGTTCTGCACCAAGAGCCGTGCCACGGTCGTGTTCAGAGCTGCCTGCCGCGCCTGCAGCGAAAGCTGGATCTGCTCCCTCGCACTCTTATCTTGACCTGAACCAGCCAGCTCAAATACACGATCGACCGCACCCCAGAATTGCGTGAGCGAACTGCTGAGTGAAGCGCTTTGCTCCAGCGTCCGGCTTGTCGGGGCCAATCCGGCTTCGAGGCGCATCGCATCGTCCAGGTCGGTGCGGATGCGTTTGAACTGTGCCGACCAGGCAGTGAGCGGATAAGGTTCGTCGTTGTCGATCATATCCCGCATGGCGACCGCGAGCAGATTTAAATCGTTCTGGATGCGCAGCAACTGCAGGGAATCCTTGCGATTGCGGTCGATCAGCTCCGCCTGCAGCTTGCGCAAGCCCGCCACTTGCCAGGTGATATAAGCGGAGTAGGCTACTACAGCCGCGAGCGTGACGATCAGTCCGAGCAGCAGGCCCAGGGTTGGAGAACGCTCCGGCGAAGGCGGACGTGGCACGCCCCGAGGATACAACGGCCGGCCCAAGCGTGTCACAATGCAGTAATAATGAAGCCAATGCAGGTCTGGCGGAGTCCAATTACAGATTGAGCACCGATCCAAAACAGCCGCCGAAGCCCCCGAAAGTAGAAAGACTAAGGGCAGTTCTGCCGGAAGTCTGGAAGCTGATGCGTCCCCGGCGTTGGCTGCTGGCGCTCGGCTTCGTGTTGATGATCATCAACCGTGTCGCGGCGCTGGTGTTGCCTTATTCCACCAAGTTCCTGATCGACACCGTCATCAACAAGCATCACATGGACAAGTTGGAGCCGCTCGTTTTGGTCGTGTTGGGGGCTACTCTCGTCCAGGGCGTCACCTCGTTTTCGCTGACCCAGTCGTTATCGAAGGCGGCGCAGCGTCTGATCACGGAGTTGCGTCAACAAGTCCAGGTTCACATCTCCCGCCTGCCCGTTGCTTTTTACGACGTGAATAAGACCGGCAGTCTGGTGTCCCGCATCATGAGCGACGTGGAGGGCGTGCGTAACCTGCTGGGCACGGGCCTGGTGGATTTTGCCGGAGGCCTGGTCACTTCCGGGATTGCGCTGGTTTTGTTGCTTCGAACCAGCGTGCAGATGACGCTGATTGCGGTCGGATCGCTGGTGTGTTTTGGCGTTGTACTGAATAAAGCATTCGCGACCATCAGGCCGATTTTTCGTGAGCGCGGCAAAATTAATGCCGAGGTCACGGGCCGGCTCACCGAATCGCTGGGTGGAGTGCGCGTGATCAAGGGGTATCACGCTGAACAGCGCGAAGAAGCGATTTTTGCCACTGGTGTGCGCCGCCTTCTGGACAATGTGATGCGCACTCTGACTGCAACTTCAGTCATGAGCCTTTCCGCCAGCGTTCTGCTGGGGTGCGTGGGCGCGGTCACCATGTATGTGGGCGCGCATCAGATTGCTTCGGGCACTCTGACGGTGGGCGGGTTTGTTTCCTACACCTTGCTGCTAGGTTTTCTGGTTGCGCCCATCATGCAGATCGTTTCCATCGGAACCCAGCTCACCGAGGCGTTAGCTGGACTCGAGCGGACGCAGGAGATTATGCGTGAGCGGCCGGAAGATCAGGATCCCAAGCGTGCCGTGGCGCTGGGCGACATTCGCGGCATCGTTGAGTTTGCCGATGTGAGTTTCAGCTATGACGGAATTCACGAAGTGCTGCGCGACATTTCTTTTCGCGCAGAGCCCGGCACAGTGACAGCATTGGTTGGCTCATCGGGCTCGGGAAAATCCACAACCATCGGACTGATCTCGGCTTTCTACGTTCCAACTAAAGGCAGAATCCTGGTGGACGGCACGGACTTGAGCACGGTACGGCTCGACTCCTACCGCACGCGTCTTGGAGTTGTGTTGCAGGAATCATTTCTGTTTGACGGAACGATTCGCGAGAATGTGGCGTTTTCGCGTCCCGGCGCGAGCGAAGAAGAAATCTTGCGCGCCTGCCGGATCGCGCGTGTGGATGAGTTCGCCGAATCCTTCGCCGACAAATATGATACTGTGGTCGGCGAACGCGGCGTGAAGCTCTCAGGCGGGCAGCGGCAACGGATTTCGATCGCCCGCGCCATTCTGGCCGAGCCACGCATCCTGATCCTCGACGAAGCAACTTCCAGCCTCGACTCCGAATCGGAGCAAATGATCCAGCACGGACTTTCTTATCTGATGCAGGGCCGCACCACGTTTGTGATTGCGCACCGGCTTTCAACCATCCGCCGTGCCGACCAGATTTTGGTGATGGAGCAGGGGCAAATCGTGGAGCGTGGCACTCATGAGCAACTCTACGCCGCGCAAGGCCGCTACTACGATCTGTACACCAGACAGCACGGGGTGGAAGATAACCTGTTTCTCGCGCCCGGTGAGGGCGATAAGCCTGAGGGGAACGAGAACGGCAACGGCAGCTCCGCCCCGGCGCGCAACGGCGACGCCAAGTCGGCGGACGCATTGCGTGTGCTCAGAGGAGAGGTCCGCTAGGACATGAGTAGTTCGGACATATCCCCACAGAACAGCGCTCCTGCAATTCATGCGAAACAACTTTGCCGCCATTACCGCATGGGCGAGACTCTCATCCGAGCCGTGGACGGCGTGACTCTTAAAGTGAAAACGGGCGAGTTCGTTGCTCTTCTGGGCAGCTCCGGCTCAGGAAAGTCGTCAGTATTGAATCTGATCGCTGGCCTGGACCGTCCTACTTCGGGCAGTGTGATTGTGCAGGAACACGATCTGGCGCAACTTTCCCGCGAGGAACTCGCCCGATATCGCCTCCGTACGGTGGGAATGGTTTTCCAATCGTTTAACCTGATTGCCAGTATGACGCTCGCAGAAAATGTGGAGCTACCCATGCGCTTTGCCGAGGTCGAGCGCCGAAAGCGCGACAGTCTGGCGCGCGAAGCCCTTGCACGAGTTGGCTTACAGGCGCGGATGAACCATCGGCCGAGCGAACTCTCCGGCGGAGAACAACAACGGGCGGCTCTGGCCCGCGCGCTCATCAACCGCCCTCAACTCTTGCTCGCCGACGAGCCCACCGGCAACCTCGACAGCCATACCGGAACTGAGATCATGAATATGGTCCGCGAGTTCAACCAGCAATTGGGAATGACAGTGATTATGGTAACGCACGAGCGTGCCTTGGCCGAGCGCTACGCCCAGCGCCTCATCTTCCTGGCGGATGGGAAACTGGTCGGCGATGAATCGAATGCATTGGGGATTGCTAATACTATGGCGAGCGATGCTGCGGCGAATGGAGAGCGTTTATGAAGCTTCCCGACCTCGCAGAACTCGCATTGCGCAATTTGCGCGAGTCCTTTCTGCGAAATTCGCTGACTACCATCGGCATCTCGGTGGGCGTGGCGTCCCTGGTCGCTATGCTTTCGCTGGGAATCGGGCTGCAGCAGCTTGCGTCGCGACGTTTGATGAAGTCCGGTTTGTTCGACACAGTTGTTGTCACCTCCCGGCGCGATCTACGCAACTTCGGTCGCGAAGAAGAGCGTGGCGCACCGGCCCCAGGCGAAAGCCGCATCCTGGACGAGCCTACGCGGGTCGAAATCGAACATCTGCCGAATGTGCTGGAAGCCTACCCTGACATTCGCTTTATCACCGAGCTTCGCTATGAAGACAAGCCTCACTTGACAATGATCGCCGCGCTGCCTCCGTCCGCAAAGTCGAACGACGCATTTGACACAGTGCAAGGACAATTTTTCTCGTCCGACATCGCGCCCGAAGCGATTCTTCAAAAGACCTTCGCCGAAGAGCTGCTGGGAAGGACTCGAACGCCGGGCGTTGACGAGACCAACGTGACGGAACTGGCCGCCCCCCTTCTGGGCAAGGAATTGACCATGCGCTATGCGCAGCGCGAGACGACGCCTTCGGCGACTGCGCACGACGATACCACGACTCCTGGCGGCGAGAATCTCTTTGATGCCGCCTATTCTGTTGTTTCGCGCGAACTGAAGCTGAAGATTGTCGGCGTCGCAGATCTCGATCCTGAGAGCATGCGCGGGCCAACCCGGGCGCGGGTGTTTCTTCCGCTCAAGCTGGCCGAGAGTCTGCACGTAATGCAGCCCACCGACCTGCGTGAGATTTCCCGCGCCGCCACCGATCAGCCGGTTTATTCGTCGGTGAGTGCGCGAGTGAAAAACCCCAGCCAGGTGCAGACGGTGGAAAGCGCCATCAAGAAGATGGGCTTCAACACCTTCTCGATCCTTGACGCGAGCCGTAGCGTGCAGCAGTTCTTTAAGGTGCTGGACGTGTTTCTCGGAATTTTTGGCAGTCTCGCACTGGCTGTCGCATGCATCGGAATCGTAAATACGCTGGTGATGGCTATTCTTGAGCGCCGCCGCGAAATCGGCATTATGAAAGCCATCGGTGCTAGCGACGGTGACGTGAAGAAACTCTTCTTCGCGGAAGCGGGCGCCATGGGCATTCTCGGCGGCGTTGTGGGAGTCGCTCTGGGCTGGGCTATCGGCCAGGTCATCAACTTGGGAACCAATATTTATCTCAAGCGTCAATCTTTTCCGCCAGAACATTTCTGGTCGGTACCGTGGTGGCTGGTGGCGTTCGCCATCTTGTTTTCCTTCCTGGTAAGCCTCGCAGCGGGGCTTTACCCGGCAGGACGCGCGGCCCGCCTCGATCCCGTGCAGGCCTTACGCTACGAGTAAACTGAAAGCGATGGATCGTTGTCTCCGAATCGCCCTCTTATTCGCGGTCTTTACCGTTTCGTTTCCGCTTCACGCTCAGAGCCGGATTGACTGTAGCGCGCTGAACAGCCGGATCCTGAAATCTCCGGTTCACTATTGCGTCTATCTCCCCGCCAACTATGACGCGGGCGCAACCAGGCATCCGGTCCAAACCTATCCCGTGCTGTATTTCCTCCACGGCCTGGGCGACAACGAGCGAACCCTGTTTAACAGTGGTGGGTGGACTCTGCTCGACGATCTGCGCCGGCAGCACAAGATGGGAGAATTCCTCATTGTCGCCCCGGAGGGCGGTCGAACGTTCTACGTCAATTCCGCCGACGGGTCGGTTCTCTACAGTGACTTTTTTCTGCAGGAATTCATCCCCCTCATCGAAACCAAGTATCGCATCAGCAAAGGGCCCGATAATCGGGCGATCAGCGGCATCTCCATGGGCGGCTACGGTGCCCTTCGTTTCGCTTTTTCTCGTCCCGAGATGTTTTCGGCCGTGAGCGCGCAAAGTGCTGCGCTGATTACTGAATCTCCGCAGGAACTGGACACTGCGGCCCGCTCCGGGGCTCCACTCGGGAAGTTGTTGTCGACAGTCTTCGGAAGCCCGATTACGGTGCAACACTGGAAAGACAATAGTCCGTTCATTCTGGCGGGCAGAAACCAGGTCGCCCTGCGACGACAGGCCATTTATTTCAACTGCGGTCAGGATGATAACTACGGTTTTGAAAAAGGTGCGGCCGCGCTACACGAGCAACTGCAAAAGGAAGGAGTGAAGCACGAGTATCATCCGTATCCCGGCGACCACAGCCTATCCTATTTTCTGGCTCACTTCACCGAGGTCATGGAGTTTCACTCGCGGGCATTCGGCCTCATTCAATGAGTGGTCGAAGGCTGGTTTCCCAGTTAACTAGCTGATTCCCCGCCGGGTCGAGTGTAAAATATCAAATGGGTTCCGCTTACCGGTCCGGAGGGATGTGTGAGTGGTTGAAACAGGCGGTCTTGAAAACCGCTGTACGGGAAACCGTACCGGGGGTTCGAATCCCTCTCCCTCCGCCACGCAGTCTGAACCGCAGAGAATGTCTGCTGTTCTTGCATTGAAATACGCGAATAATGCCCGTATTTGGGGACATTTCCCAAACAAATCGGGTTGGAGAGACCGGACTACTGGCCCCGTCCATGCTGGCTTTTGCGCCTTTTTCTCTTGGAAATTGACAGCTTTCTTTTTCGCCGAGCTCAGGCAAGGTCGTAGCGATCAAGGTTCATAACCTTGGTCCACGCCGCCACGAAGTCTTTCACAAACTTCTCCTTTGAATCCGCGCACGCATAGACTTCCGCGACAGCACGCAACTGCGACTGCGAACCGAAGATCAGGTCTACGCGTGTAGCGGTCCACTTGACCTCATTCGTCTTCTGGTCGCACCCTTCGTACAGGCCTTCGGAAACGCCCTCGACTGTAGTGGAGGGCTGCCATTGCGTATGCATGTCGAGTAGGTTGACGAAGAAATCGTTCGTCAGCGTCTCGGGCCGCTTGGTGAAGACGCCGTGTGTCGACTTCCCGGCATTTGCACCCAACACACGCAGGCCTCCAACCAGAACCGTCATCTCAGGAGCAGTCAGCTTCAACAATTGCGCCCGATCCACCAGCATCTCCTCAGCCGAGAGGCGCTGCTTGCCGCGGCGATAGTTGCGGAACCCATCGGCTTTCGGTTCGAGCGGCGCGAAGGACTCGACGTCTGTTTGCTCTTGCGACGCGTCCATGCGCCCCGGTGTGAATGGGATTTTCACGTCGTGTCCGGCAGCCTTCGCGGCTTTCTCGATCGCCGCATCGCCGCCGAGAATGATCAAGTCAGCAAGCGAGACCTTCTTTCCCATACTGCCGTTCGTCTGGGCGCTGTTGAACTCCTTTTGAAGCGCTTCGAGCTTCTGCAGCACCTTCGCCAGTTCAGTCGACTGGTTGATTTCCCAGTCCTTTTGCGGCGCGAGGCGAATGCGCGCGCCGTTCGCTCCGCCGCGCTTGTCCGAGCCGCGGAACGTCGACGCCGACGCCCAAGCCGTCGAGACCAGCTGCGAAACAGATAGACCAGATGCAAGGATCTTCGCCTTCAAAGCAGTAATGTCCTGCTCCCCGATCAGCGGATGATCCACTGCGGGGACGGGATCTTGCCATGACAGAGTCTCTTTTGGAACGAGCGGGCCGAGATAACGTCCGATCGGCCCCATATCGCGATGCGTCAGCTTGAACCACGCCCGCGCAAACGCGTCTGCGAACTGATCTGGATGCTCATAGAAGCACCGCGAGATCTTTTCGTAAGCGGGATCGAACCGCAAGGCCAGGTCGGTGGTCAGCATGGATGGCGCGTGACGCTTTGAAGGATCGTGCGCATCCGGCACCGTGCCGTTGTCTGAACCATTTTTCGGCGTCCACTGATGCGCGCCAGCCGGGCTCTTGGTCAGTTCCCACTCGAAGCCGAACAAGTTCTCGAAGAAGTTGTTGCTCCACTTCGTCGGCGTCGTGGTCCAAATGACTTCCAAACCGCTACCGATGGTGTCAGCACCAAAACCTTTGCCAAATTTATTCTTCCACCCGAAGCCTTGATCCTCGATGTCTGCACCTTCTGGTTCGGCGCCTACATATTGAGCGGGAACGGCAGCGCCGTGCGTTTTTCCGAACGAATGTCCGCCGGCAATGAGTGCAACTGTTTCCTCGTCATTCATCGCCATGCGGCTGAACGTCTCCCGAATGTCCCGTGCCGCAGCGATGGGATCCGGCGTGCCATTGGGCCCTTCCGGATTCACGTAAATCAGGCCCATTTGCACCGCGCCGAGAGGATTCGCGAGATCACGATCCCCGGAGTACCGCTCGTCGGCCAACCACGTGCCCTCAGGTCCCCAATAAATTTCCTCCTCGGGCTCCCATGTGTCCACGCGACCGCCGCCAAAACCGAATGTCTTGAAGCCCATCGACTCCAATGCGACGTTCCCGGTGAGAATCATGAGGTCGGCCCACGAGATTTTCCGGCCATACTTCTGCTTGATCGGCCAGAGCAGCCGGCGTGCCTTGTCCAGGTTCACGTTGTCCGGCCAACTATTGAGCGGCGCGAAGCGCTGCTGCCCGGCACCGGCACCGCCGCGGCCGTCGCCGATACGGTACGTGCCAGCGCTGTGCCACGCCATACGAATGAACAGCGGCCCATAGTGCCCAAAGTCGGCCGGCCACCACGCCTGCGAATCCGTCATCAAGGCATGCAGGTCCTTGATCAAGGCATTCAGGTCGAGCATCTTGAACTCTTCCGCGTAATTGAACTCCTTACCCATCGGATCGGACAGCGGGGAATGCTGGTGCAGGACCTTCAGGTTCACCTGATTCGGCCACCAATCAACATTCGTGTAGGATTTGCGAGCACCGTGCGCTACTGGGCACTTCGAGTCGGTTGCGGATTTTTTTTCGTTAGCTTCGGGGGCAACACTCCCCGATGAAGTCGCGAGTGTATTTTCCATATGTTTTCGTCCTTCGAATCTTGACTGGGTACTGCGTAAAAAAACTACTTTCTGGCGCTGCACCGGCGGCAGAGGCCAAAGACCTCGATCAACGGCTGCGTCAGATCAAAGCCGTCCGGCAGTTGCCGGGACAGCCGTTTGAAATCGATGAACTCTCCTTCAATGTCCTGCACCGACTTGCAGCGGGAGCAGACTAGGTGATGATGAGGTTCGAGATTGCCGTCCACGCGCAACGTGGACGCATGAGGAGTGACCTCTCGCAGCAACCCACACTGGATGAAAAGCCGCAGATTGTTGTAGACCGTGGCGAGAGAAACGGATGGAATGCGACGTAGGACCGCGGCGTAAATGTCTTCTGGGGAATAGTGACCGTGGGAAGCGACGACGGCCTCATAGACCACCTGGCGCTGGTGCGTGACCGCCAAACCGTGCTTCAAGGCCAGTTCGCGGAACTGTTCATGGGAGAAGCGCATAATTATCGAATAAGAATGAGTATAAACGATCGAGAACAGTGTCCGCCGAAAATCTTTCTTTGCGTGGAGGCCGGGCAAGCTCTGCTGTATAGTTCTATGCTTGCCGGTCAATCCTTTGCGAATCACGAATCCTGGAGGCGCTCGCTATGTCGAAACATTTTTGGCCGCACCTACTGCGAGTGGCTTTGACGAGTTTGTTGGCCCTCGTTGCATGTGTCTCTCAGTCATTCGGGCACGCACGTCATCATGGCAAAATTCTCGGGGGCTACTTCGAAGAATGGGGCATCAATTACGCCGGCTACAACATCGCGGATTTGCAGAAGAATGGCGTGGCCGATGAACTGACACACCTGATCTATGCCTTCGGCAATGTAACCCCGACTTCTCCACCGGCGTGCGCCATTGCGGATCCCGTTGCCGCGTACCAGAATTCGGCGCTTCCCAGTGTGAGCGGCAAACTCTACACCGCGCCACTCTATGGAAATTTTGGCGCGATCCAACAACTCAAGGGGCTTCATCCCAATCTGAAAGTGTTGATCTCTTTGGGGGGGCAAGCGGGCAACGTTGCGGGATTTGTGACCGCCGCACGCAGCCCGGCCGGCCGCGCCGCGCTCGCCTCTTCGTGCATCGACATGTTTGTTAAGGGCAACATCGCTGCAGGCGTTGCAGCTCCCGGCTTGTTTGACGGCTTCAATGTCGATTGGGAGTTTCCGGGCGCGGCGGACACGCAGAACTTCACCGCTCTGCTGAAAGAGTTCCGCATGCAACTCAACGCTTTGGCGAAAACGACCGGAAAGAAATATGTCCTGACGTTCGATTCGCCCGCAAGCCCGAAGAAGTATGTCAACATCGATCTTAAAGCCGCCGCTGCGGTAGTGGACTTCCTCACCATCGACGGTTACGACTACGCCGGAGCAGACGACAAACAAACCAATGAGGCGTCTTCGCTGTATGACAGCGCCGCCGACCCTATGTATGCCGACGCCCGCTACATCGATGCGACCGTAAGAGCGTATCTCAAGGCCGGTGTGCCGGCGGCAAAATACACCATGGGGTTGCCGTTGTATGCCGTCGGCTGGACGGGCGTCGCGAACGTGAACCATGGCTTGTACCACAATGCAACCGGCGCTTCTCCCGTTCTCTTGGCTGATGGATCGGGTCTGTGCCCGAAACCGGACAAAACCGCAGCCTCGCCCGGCTGCGACACCGTGTTGACCGCGGGATTTGCTACCTACTCGACCATTGAGAACCTCACGAATAAATACGGTTTCACCGCCTGGTACGACTCGGCAAGAGTTGGAGCAACACTCTACAATCCAGCCCGCGGAACCTTCTATACCTACGATAATCCTGCTGCGGTAGCGGCGAAGACGGCCTACATCAAGAAAAATAAGCTTGGCGGCGCCTATGTGTGGGCGCTGAATGACGACGATGCCAACGCATCTCTGACGAAAGCGATTGCGGCGGGCCTCAAGTAATCGAGACCACCGTATCCCTGAGCGTCTTTGTGAGAAAAAAACATTGTCCGTCGGTCTGCCCGGCCGACCTGCATAGCTTCAGCCCATCAAGTTCGTTTTTCGTAACAAGACTGCGCGAGTATCGCCGTTTTTCCACAGTCTGAGAACAAAGCTGCCCCCGCCTTGCACGCCCCACGCTTTCTACGGGTTAGCAGAGCGCGGACTAATTTGTAGTTCGGATCACGCAACAAGAAAAAAGTTCTTTGACTCGGCCACTTAGGGGGGAGTACGGTATTCCGCACGAGTGCTATAGAGCAGTTTGGGATATGGATCCGTTGGAAACTTGCTTCTTCCATATCTGCAAACGTCGCGATCAGTAAGCCGCTGCTCCGTGAATCTTCCATGAGTGCCGTATATAGCCAAACCTCGCGACACGGAGTCCGACGCGACCGCCGCGGGACTCCTTTTCCCTCAACCACCCAACCGCGGGCGGACCGCCCTGGCACGCGTCCCCCGAATCAAGGAGCAACAATGAAGCGTGCATTTCTTTTCTCCTCCCTGCTCTGCGTCTTTATCGCCGTTCCGCTGTTGGCGCAAGCGTCAGTCACTCTGAGCCCTTCGAGCTACAATTTTGGGAGCACCGCGGTCGGCACAGGCACCGCGTGGGTTACCTTCACACTGTCCAACAGCGGCAGCTCTGCCGTGAGCATCAGTAACGTCACCGTCAGCGGCCCATTCGTCGTATCCAGCAATTGTGGATCCTCAGTGGCCGCCAACGGCTCGTGTCCAATCTACGTGTATTTCTACCCAACCACCTCAGGCGCGGCCAGCGGCACACTGACAGTGACCGACAGCGGCACGCAGACATCTGCTCTCACTGGAACTGGCGGAAGCGGCGGTAGTTGTACGATCACACCCAACGCGCCAACTGGTTTGGCGGCGTCTGGCACAACCAGCTCCAGTACCAACCTGAGTTGGACCGCCGTTACTCCTCCCACGAACTGCACCATCAGCAGCTACACGGTACTGAAGAACGGAACCTCGATTGGCACCGCAACTGGCACGACGTTCGCGGTGACCGGCCTTTCCGCTTCGACCTCTTACAGTTTCACGGTTGAGGCGACGGACAGCAACGGCACGTCGGGCCCAAGTTCAGCGGTAAATGTGACCACGCTGGCGAATAGTTGCACGACCAAGCCAAGCGCCCCAACCGGATTAGCGGCGTCTGGCACAACCAGCTCCGGCACAAATCTGAGTTGGACTGCAGACACTCCTCCCAGTGGCTGCACGATCAGCAGCTACACCGTGCTGCAGAACGGAACCTCGATCGGCACCGCAACCGGCACTACATTCGCCGTGAGCGGGCTGGCAGCTTCAACGTCGTACAGCTTTACGGTGGAAGCAACGGATGCAGCCGGCACTTCCTCAGCGAGCACGGCAGTGAATGTAACAACTCTGGCAGGGGGTGGCGGCTCATGCGCAACGGCGTGGAGCGCAACTCAGGTTTACACGCAAGGCATGACGGCGAGCCAGAACGGAGAGAACTACGTCGCCAATTTCTGGACGCAAAACCAGAGTCCGGCGACCAACAGCGGCGGAGCTGGCAGCGGCGAACCTTGGACTGCGACTGGTTCCTGTTCGACCTGCTCGGCTGCGCCAGCTACTCCGACTGGACTGGCAGCATCCGGAACGACGAGCTCCAGCACAAACCTGAATTGGAATACGGTTACTCCCCCCGCGGGATGCACTGTGAGCTACAAGGTCCTGCAGAGTTCAACCGTAATCGCAAGCCCGACCACAACCTCCGAAACGGTAACTGGTCTTAATCCGTCGACGACCTACAGTTTCAGCGTAGAAGCGACGGATTCGGCTGGCACTTCGGCTGCAAGTTCGGCGATCAACGTAACGACTTCAGCCAGCACGTGCACCACCAAGCCGAGCACTCCAACGGGATTGGCGGCATCGGGCACGACCGATTCCAGCACAAACCTGAGTTGGAACGCAGTCAGTCCTCCGAGCGGATGCAGTATCAGTTATTCGATCACGGGAGGGCCTTCGACACTCACCACCAGCTCAACCTCCGATACCGAGGGTGGACTGACGCCTTCAACCAGTTACACCTTCTCGCTGACGGCCACCGATTTTGCCGGTTCATCGTCAGCAACGACGGTGACTGTGTCGACATCCGCACTCAGCACTCTCTTTATGGGTGGATGGTATGAAGAGTGGGGCACCTACTATGCCAACTATAACGTTGCGCAATTGCAGTCGAATGGCGTAGCCGGCGTGCTCACGCATCTCATCTATGCCTTTGCCAAGCCGGTCGCGAACGGCAGCAACGTGAATTGCGAGCTCGCCGACACCTACGCCGACTATCAGAAGGTCGTGTCGCAGGTGCCTGGCGCTACTCCAGCTACGGCTCCGCTGCAAGGGAACTTCGGTGCGCTTGTACAACTCAAGCAGCTCAATCCTAACCTGAAGGTGTTGATCTCCATCGGCGGATGGAATCCACCCACTTACAACACGCTCTTCGATCAGGCAGCCAGCACACAGGCGCAACGTCAGGCCTTTGTCGGCTCCTGCATCAACCTGTTCATCCAGGGCAATATTGCCTCGGGTGTTTCCACCGGCACTCTCTTCGATGGCATCGATCTCGACTGGGAGTTTCCGAACGCAAACGACACGGCCAACTTCACCGCTTTGTTGACCGAGTTCCGCAACGAACTGAATACGCTGACGGGAACCACCGGCAGAACGTATCAGTTATTGGCCGATCTGGCTGCCGGCCCATCAACCCCGGGCGCGGCTGCGGACTCGGGCAACGATGGTGGTTATGACACCATCAATATCTCTGCGGTCGCGGCGGAGTTGAATTACATGAATGTCGATGGCTATAACTACGCCGGAGACTGGTCCAACGCCACCAATGACGCGTCTGCATTGTTCGACGAACCCGCCAACCCACTGTACGGAAAACCGGCTGACGATATCGACGCCACCGTGCAGTACTACATGTCGCAGGGTGCGCCGGCAGCCAAGTACACCATGGGCTTCCCGCTCTATGGTGCTGGCTGGGCCGGAGGCCTAACCTCAACGAACGGCGGCATGTACCAGAACGCAACCGGAGTCACGGATCCGACCGGAGCCACCACTACAAATGGAACTTCGCCGGTTCCCAATGCCAACGGTGTTGGAAACTGCCCGACGGGTGAAAACCAGTCCAGTCCGACTACAGGATGCGACGTCCTGTTGACCGACGGCCTGGCTACTTACGGGACCATCGTCAACCTTCTGAGCAACGGGTTCACGCCCAGCTACGACTCCACACGCTGCGCGGCCCGTATGTTCAACGCAACCACCAGCACCGCATTCAGCTATGACAATGCTACGTCGGTGCAGTGCAAGGTAAACTTCATCAAATCCAACGGCTTCGGCGGGGGCTACGTTTGGGCGTTGAAAGACGACGACCCGAATGGAGACCTGACCAAAGCCATCGCGAACGATCTCAATCCATAGAGATCTGACAACCGCGAACTTCAAGGCAGGCTGGCTAACTAGTCAGCCTGCCTTTTCATTTTGTCCTGGGTGCCATTTGCGCGGGGCTCGGTTTCCTTGTGCCGCCAATAGTGGGGGCCGCTCAACAAATATGGTATTGCAAGTTCCGCTATATAGCTCTATACTCCGGCGGTTCGTACTTTACGAATTCTGGAGGCGTTTTGCCATGTCAATCCATTTCCTGCCACGCCTGCTCCGAGTGGCTTTGCTGACTTTGTTGGCCCTCGTCGCATGCATCTCCCCCTCATTCGCACAAAACCACAACCAAGGCAAGATTCTCGGAGGATACTTCGAAGAGTGGAGTATCTACTACGCCGGCTACAACATTGCAAACCTGCAACAGAATGGTGTGGCCGATAAACTGACGCACCTCATCTACGCCTTTGGCAATGTGGCGACAACTCCGGCGCCAGCATGCGCCATTGCTGATACCTGGGCCGACTATCAATCTCCTTATCTGCCCAGCGTGAGCGGTATCGCCTACCCCGGGCCGCTCTATGGAAATTTTGCGGCTATCCAACAACTCAAGGCACTCCATCCCAAACTGAAAGTGCTGATGTCTCTGGGAGGGGCGTCTGCTGCCAACACTGCGGCCTTCGTCAGCGCCGCCAGCACGACTGCCGGACGCCAATCCCTTGCCGCTTCTTGCATCGATATGTTTGTCAACGGCAACATCGCCGCGGGCATCACCGCCCCCGGCTTGTTTGACGGCTTCAATATCGATTGGGAATTCCCCACAGCGACCGACACGCAGAACTTTACAGCCCTGCTAGCAGAATTCCGCAACCAACTGAACGCCTTGAGCAAAACGACAGGGAAGCAATACACTCTGTCGTTCGACGGGCCCGCGGGCGCGCAGAACTATGTCAACATCGATCTTCGGAAAGCCTCCGAGCAAGTGGATTTCATCACCATCGATGGCTACAACTATTCCGGCTCATGGGTCACGCAGACCAATGACGCATCGCCACTATTCGATTCCCGCCAGGACCCGTTGTTTGGCCAAAAGCTCGACATCGACGACACCGTAAACGCCTATCTCAAGGCCGGGGTACCGCCTTCCAAGTACACAATGGGTTTGCCTTTGTATGGCGCCGGCTGGACTGGCGTCTCCAACGTGAACCACGGCTTGTACCAGAACTCAACTGCCCCTTCTCCAGTTCTCTTGGCTAACGGAACAGGTTTGTGTACGGACCTCAGCGGAAATACGCCCGGTTGCGACACCCTGCTGACTCCCGGACTCTTGACCTATTCGACGCTCTCCACCCTCACTTCCAACGGGTACAAGAATTACTTCGATCCGCGAAGAATTGCAGTGTCGCTGTACGAGCCGGCTAGCGGGACCTTCTATACCTATGACGATCCCTTTACGGCTTTTCTGAAGATGATCTATATAAACCTGAAGGTTCCAGGAGGTCTTGGCGGCTCCTACGTGTGGGCGCTGAAAGACGATGATGCAAATGGAACCATGGTGAAAACCATGGCCGCAGGCCTGGGCCGCTAGTCCATAGAGACCTTGGCACCTAGAATGAAGAACTGAAGGCGGGCTGACTAAGAAAGTCAGTCCCCTTCAGTTCTTGTGTCAACGACAGTTATTTGTTAGGCGCCTCGGGAACCGCGTTGACTAGATCACGCAAGGGCTTGATAACTGTGAAGCGGACCAGCGCTTGCGGTTTCTCGGTTTCGTCCAAGACAGCCAGTTTCTCAGCCCTCCAACCCGCAGCCGCAGGCAGTCCGGATGAGAGATAAGAAACCGCTTCGAGACCCATCGTGCCCAGTACGGTGAGCTGCTGAGCTCGCGGTTCGGCCTGGGCAAGGAGGGGCGAGCCAGCCATCAAGTGCAGGAGTCCAGGTTCTGCCGCGATCCAAGCTTTGAAGTTGGTAGTAAGTTCGGCTTCTTGCTGCAATCGGGTCGCGGAATCTTGCAGATAGGCGCTCATGAGCAGCTCAAAATTGTGGCGCGATGGTGGATCGGGGGGAAGAGCGTCAACGAATTGATTGAGTGGCGTGAGTTGATTCGGATGCTGAATGTGTGCGCGCTCGTTGAAAGTAACAGGGGCGAGAATGGAGGCCAGGATATGCAGCGGACCGATCTGTTGGGTTCTGGCCAACTGGCGCAGGCTCGCTGCTTTCTGAGAGATGTGCGTGAGACCTAAAGCTTCCAGTCGCAGCGACTCGACGGTAAGTCGACGATACATGTCGTCTACATTGTCTACGTCACGCGGCGACCAGAGTCGCTCGGCGATGGCTGCGGCACGGGGCCAGATGCGCGAATCGATGTCTTGTGAGGCGGTCTGCTCAGTCCACATACAGGCCTCTCCGCCGAGGATGCGTGCCTGCTCCTCAGGGTTAAGTCCGCTTGCTTGGGGCAACGGATCCACCATGTAGTGTGCTGCGGCAGTGCTCATAAGATTCAAGTAGTAACCAGCGGACAGAATGCTGCTATATCCATTTCTGGCTCCGGTGGCGAGTGAATCGAAGCCGCGCCAGCTCTGAACGACGATGTCCTTGGGCAGGTCGGGATTGAGAATTTCGTCCCAGCCGATCACATGTTTGCCATGCTTCTCAAGAATTTTGAGAAGCCGCCGGTTGAAATGGTTTTGTAGCGCGGCTGTGTCTCGGAGATTGTGTTCGCGCATGAAGGCCCGGATACGCGGATTGGCCTTCCACTGTACGCCGTTGTTCTCGTCACCTCCGATGTGCATGAAGTGATCAGGAAAGATGGCCGCCATTTCTCCAATAAAAGTATCGAGAAATTTATAAGTGCTTTCTCGCGTAGGATCCATCACCGGATCGAAGACACCGAACTCCCGCTCGATGTGGAAGGGTCCGGGCGCGCTGGCGAGATCGGGATATCCGACGAACCATGCACTGGTGTGCCCCGGAATGTCGAACTCGGGTACGACACGAATGCCGCGGTCGCGCGCATAGGCAACAATTTCGCGGGCTTGCTCCTGGGTATAGAAAAGTCCGTCAGAGCCCAACCCAGCGAGTCTGGGGAAAGCTCGACTCTCGATGCGGAAGCCCTGGTCTTCACTAAGATGCCAGTGGAAGACGTTAAGCTTAACAGCGGCCATCCCGTCGAGAGTGCGTCTGATAACGTCGACCGGCATGAAGTGACGTCCGCAGTCGATCATGAGGCCGCGCCAGCGAAAACGTGGGGTGTCGCGAATTGATACTGCAGGAACAAAATAACCAGTCGCATCAGACTGCACCAGCTGTTGCAGAGTTTCGAGACCGCGCATGGCTCCGACCACAGTAGCGGCGTGGAGGCCCACACCCAAGGGCGTGACTTCAAGAGAGTAGGACTCGTCTTCGTCGGCCGACTGGATGGTTTCTCCAGGTCCGTCGACACTGACCACCAGCGCCCCGGATGTGCTGGAGGCTGGCGGAGATGTAGGTATCGAAATGCTAGTCTGAGTTTTTAGGCGATCAAGGCTGCGCGCTATGGCGGCGTCGAGGCGAGCGTCCCGATAGCCGTCCGTGATGGCAGCAAAGGAGGGTGTGAGGGTGAGCCGTCCTTCCCGCGTGGAAAGATGCGCCGGTTGCGGCATCAGGGTGTTGACGAATCTTGGAGCCGGGCTTTGCGGCGGCGTTGCCTGATTCGGTGTGCCGGATAATGCTATAAAACTCGCGAGAATCATTGCGAATATTAGATGCATCATGGCCTCTCTTCGCGGCTACACGGTCCTAGCGCAGGCGTCGGATAAACAGGGTGTGTCGTTCTGAGCGGTAGAAACCAACTCCGTAAATCGTAGCTTTGCCCTTGACCGAATAGATGGTCTGGCGAATGCGCAGCAGAGACGCGCCCGGAGGTACACTAAGCATCTCCGCAATGCTGGCGTCCGCTGATGTGGCATCGACTTCTTCGTCTGCGTATGCCAATTTCGTCGCATAGTCATGCTCGAGAATCGCAAACAAGGAACTTCTTCCTAGAGCGGCCGATGCCAGGCCGGAAAAATCGGCCGCGGGCAAGTAGCAGGTTTCCAGCGCGAACGGCTCTTCCCCTGTAAGCCGGAGTCGTTGGATTTTTAGCACTTGACTGGCTGCCGGCAGCCCAAGCCGGGCCGCAACTTCCGGCTCGCCCTCGATCACCTTTGCCACCAATACCCGGGAGCGCGGAGCCAAACCACGGCTCGACATTTGTTCTGTATAGCTCATCAACTTGTTAAAGTGGATTTTGGGCACGGCAACGAAGGTACCTGCACCGAGCCGGCGTTCGACGATTCCTTCGTGTTCCAGTCCGGCCAGGGCGTGGCGAGCCGTCATGAGGCTCACTTTGTGGGTCTTGGCCAGTTCGCGCTCCGACGCAACCGCATCCCCCGGTTTCAGCCTAGCGGAAGCGATGCGGTCGCGGATCTCGCCTTGGATTCTTTTGTAGGCGGGTGTCCTGTTGCGATGATTTCCAGACATGTTTATTGTTTCCAGACTCTCCTGGACGGCGAGCCGGCTAGGCAAGGCCCCAGGATACGTCAAGCCCCGGGTGCGGTCACTTGCAGCGCCCTATGCTATATAGCTTATTGTGACTTTGATGTAAAGCTCAATTCTTGAAAGGGATGGCATTGATGGTGTTTTCATGAGGACTACCTTACAGAAAAAGGCACCTCCCGTACCGGATGTTGGGTGTGTGCAACCGGATTTGAGCGTCCGCGAGTATTTCATAGCAATTGACGCAATTCCCTCCCCATTCAGAGAGCGTTTTGACCTACAACCTCTTCTCTCTCGATCCTCTTCCGACGAAGGAGGATGAATCGCCCGGCCCTATCCAACAATTTTCTCTGGCCGATTGCTTTTTTCCTCTTGACTACGAACCATCGCGTGCTATATAGCATAGTGCGTTTGGATTAGTGGCTCATTTGTAACGCCCATTTGAGGAAGTCGGTTTGAGGAGGTCCTGTGATGGCGAAATTGACGTGGAACATGCGCAGAGGCTCAACCAGAGATGATTGCGGAGTTATGCAGAGCCAGTCTTCTTCATTTCTAGCGGTCTGCCTAATAATCCTAAGCCTGTCAGCTGCAGGTTTGGGACAAGAGTTGGCGGCAACTCTCACAGGCACGGTAAGGGATGCCAGCGGAGCCGTTGTGGCTGGCGCGACGATGGTGGTTCACAGCGAGGAAACCGGAGCGGACATCCGCTCCGTGACCACCAGCGACACCGGCAGTTTCAATATTACGAATCTTCCGGCAGGCCGGTACACGGTCACCGTCAAGAACAGTGGATTTGAAACGTTCGTGGCTAAAGACGTAATTCTCAACGTCGCGGAAAAACACACACTCGATGTGGGATTGGTAACCGGAAGTGCTAGCGAAACCGTCCAGGTGACGGCGGAAAACGTCGCGATTCAAACAACCACAGCGGAGGAATCGGGGACCGTCACAGGCGAGCAGGTTCGAGAGCTGGCGCTGAACAACCGCAACTTCGAACAGCTCATCCTGTTGCAACCCGGTGTGGCCAATCAATTGCCGGATAAAGTCGGTTTCGGTTTAGCGAACAATACCTCGATTTCGGTGAACGGAGCGCGCACAGGAGCTAACAATTACACGGTGGACGGGGCTGACATCAACGACAGCGGTTCGAACGGAACCTTGCTGAACACGCCGAGCATCGATGCCATCCAGGAGTTCACGCTGGAGCGCAGCAACTACGATGCGGCGTTCGGACGCAGTGGCGGCGGTCAAATCGTAGTTGCAACCAAGTCGGGAACGAATACGTGGCATGGCAGCGCTTACGAATTCAACCGCAACAATTTTTATAATGCGAATACGTTTGGCGGCCGGGCCTCTATTGCGGCCGGTCAGCCGCTTTCGTCCGCAGACACCGTCCCAATTGAGCGCTACAACGACTTTGGGTTCACCCTCGGTGGCCCGCTTTTTATCCCGAAGCTTTACCACCCTCAGAAGGACAAGACATTCTTTTTCTGGTCGGAGGAATGGCGTAAAGCAAACACGCCGGGCCTGAATATTATCAATGTGCCCACCCCCGCGGAGCTTGCCGGCTCTTTCACGAGCCCGGTTAGCGTTGCTCCCGCGGGATGTGTGACCACCGCTGGCGGCGTATCCACCATTAGCCCGTCCTGCTACAGCAAGAATGCCACCGCGTATCTAAACGCCTTTATGGTGAACAACCCGCCGAATACTTCCACGGGACAGCTAGTTACCAACTACAGCCAGTTAAACAATTTTCGTCAGGATATTATACGCATCGATCAGAACGTAGGCGACAGAGTCCGCGTCTTCGGGCGCTACATGGAAGATGTTGTCCCGCAGAATGAGCCGTTCTCGCTCTGGGGGGGCGGGAACTACCCTGGAGTAGAAACTACATCGGTGAATGCGCCCGGTCGCAATCTGGTCGTGAACGCGAGCGCCACGATCTCGCCGAAGGTGGTGAACGAAATCGAATATGTGGACGCGTGGGGTGCGATCAATTCCACTCTCAGCGGAGTCGCAAACTCTCCGGCTTTTCTCAGCCAACTCACCAACAATACCAAGTACGCGGATCCGAACGGTCGAGCACCTGATGTATCCTTCACGGGTGGGACGCAGGCGGTGCCAGCACTTACTGGTTTGGGTAACGGAAGCGCGCCCTACTTTGAGCGCAACATCGACAAGAACATATTCGACAATCTTTCCATCCAGCATGGGAATCACACCATCCGCGCCGGCTTTACTGCGATGTGGATGCAGAAGACGGAAAACGCCTCCTCCGGTTTCGCGACATTCAGTTTCAGTCCCACGAACACCAACCCGGCATTCGCCAACTTCCTGCTGGGGCAAGCGGACAGCTATACGCAACCGAGCAAGGACACGATCCCGCACCTTAGATATGTGAACTTCGAAGTCTACGTCCAGGATGACTGGAAGATCACTCCCCGCCTGACATTGAACGCCGGCGTTCGATGGAGCTACTTCCCATCGCCCACTGACAGCAACAACACTTTGACTAACTTCAATCCTGTTTTGTTCAATCCGGCTAATACTGCGGTCATCGATCCCATCTCTGGAAATATGACCGGAGTGACAGCCAGCGGCAACCCGATAAGCGCAGCAACCTATGCCAATGGACTTATCTTTCCTAGTGGCACAGCTTGCACCACGGCGCAAGCTGTCGCTCCGCAGGTATCTTGCTCACCCTTCGGCAGCCGCGTCAATGCCAACTCCAACAACAATTGGGGACCGCGGCTGGGTCTGGCCTGGGATCCGCGCGGAGATGGCAAGATGGCCGTCCGCGCCGGTTTCGGCATCTTCTATGACCGCACGCTGAATGGTATCTGGGAGCAGAATGCCTTTACCGACCCGCCACTGGTCCAAACTGTGACTGTGAACAACAACGGCAACAGCAACCTGAATTTGTTCGATAACCCTCTTGGTGGGCAACTGGCGGGCCCTCCGCTCGGCCCAAACGGCTTAATCGCAACTGGCACGCCAACCTTCAAGGTGCCGAGCTACATGGACTACAACCTTTCCTTGCAGCAGGAAATCTTGCCCGGCACTGTCCTCGAAATAGGCTATGTGGGTACAAGGGGCACGCATCTGCTGGGTGACGTGGATATCAATCAACCCACGCTGGCCGCACGTTTGGCAAGTCCCGGATCCGACGTGAACGCTATACGTCCATTTGCCGGGTACGGCGTAATTACCGACCGCAATCCCGTCTTCACCAGCAACTACAATTCCCTGCAAGCTTCGTTGAACCACCGCTTCAGCCGGGGCCTAACTTTGCAACTTGGCTACACCTGGTCCAGGCTACTCACGACGAGCCCCGAGGACCGGGCTTTGGCGACATACAATACCTACAACCTGGGGCAGAGCTACGGGCCCTCTACCCTGAACACTCCCCAGATGTTCATCGCCAGCTACGTATACGATCTGCCGTTCTACAGGAACCAGAACGGCTTCGTCGGCAAAGTCCTCGGCGGGTGGGAAATCTCCGGCATCACCACCATCCAGACAGGTCAGTCACTTTCGATTATCCAAGCTTCGGACCCCTTCGGCGCGGTCACCGTGCCGACTTCGGAAGGCGGCTGCACCATCTCGGCCACCACTACTTCTTGTCCACTCTATCCCGGCGGTCTGGGCATGACGCGGTCCGGCAGCACAGTTCAGATCCGTGCCGATCAGATTGGCAATGCCAGCGGTCCGAAAACCGCGGCGGAATTCTTCAATACGGCGGCCTTCACCGACGCAGTGGGCCACTTCGGCACATCCCCAGTGGGCGCAATTTATGGACCCGGATTGCAGGTCTGGGACATGTCGCTCATCAAGAACATAAGATTCGTCGAACGAGTCGCCTTGCAACTCCGTCTCGAGACTTTCAATACGTTCAATCACGGCAACCCCAGTTCGATCGACACAGGCGTGGACGACGGGGCAAGCTTCGGTACCGTCAACGGATGGCACGATCCACGCAATGTTCAGATTGGCGCTAAGGTTAGCTTTTAGCTGGCGTCTAACCGCTACCAGAAGCGCACGCCTCGGCGTGCGCTTTTGCTTCCCGATTGTCGGCAAGGATCAAGAGTTCTTTGCTCAGAGCCTTCAGCGAATCTCGTTCCGCTTGATCGCCTCGGCCCTGCGTTTCTCCTGGATACCAAGCGCAATCTTTTGTTCGTTCGCTGCTGCGGCAGTCTCTCCTAGCTGCCGCAACACACTGCCGAGAACAAAGTGGGCCTCGAAGTAGTTGGGATCAATCCCGATGGCTTTGCGAAGTGGCTCAACCGCCGCTTGGGGATGTTGCAGCGCCAGCTCAGTCTTCCCCAGACCAAACAGTGCCTCGGCATAACGAGGATTCGCCGCCAGGGCTGCGCGAAAATGAGGCTCGGCCTCTGCGGGCCGCGATTTATCCAGGAGGATTAGACCGAGAATACAGTTTGAGACGGGATCGCTTGGAAAGCGTTGTAGTTCTGCACGAAATTCTTTCTCCGCAACTTCGTTCTCACCCTCTCGCCAATATTCAAAACCCAGGCCGGAATGTACGCCCATGAAGTTGGTATCTGCCTGCTCCGCCGCTTGATATTCTTTAATGGCTTCCGGTCGATTCGACATCTCATCATAAGCCGTGCCCATCATGATGTGAGCGGATGCTGAGTTTGGACTCACCTGCATGATTCGAGCGAAGACGTCAGTCAGCGCCTTGTAATCCTTCATCCGCAGGTACGCCTTGCCGAGCATATCGAGGGTCTCCAGATCGGATGGCTCGACGTGATTCGCGCGTTCCAGGTACGCGGCAGCTTCCGGATAACGATCCAGAGCAAAGAGCGAGAGGCCGGCCAAGTCGAGAATCTGAAAATCGTTTGGATATTTTGCCGCCATCGGCCGCAGCAACCGCCACGCCGGCAAATAGCGTTGGGCTTTAAAGTAAGCGATGGCCAGATTGCGTTTTGTCGAAGGGTCGTCAGGGTGAAATTTTAGAGCGTCTTCGTACAACGGGATCGCCTCGGCAGGTCGCCCCATCCGGGCCAGCACAATTCCCAGATTGTTTAGTGCGGCGAGTGAATGCGGATCGATTCTCAATGCGCTCCTCAGAGCTTGCGCTGCAGCCGCGTTGTCGCCTTTGTGCATCGCTTCCGCAGCATGTTCGAGGTAGGCGTGCAGCTGTATTTCTTCGCCATTCGGGGGCGGTGTGTCGGTCGGCACTCGCGTCTGAGCCACCACACAATGGGCGATCAGTAGCCACATTGCATAGATTCTCGCGATCTGCCGGGCGCGGATTTGCACTCGCATACGCCAAATTTTAACCTACTGATCGATATGGCTGTATGTTTTGGATCACGTTCGAGGTATCAGAGAGCCGATCAGACTAGCTTCTATATTTCTAGAGGTTTAATCCCATGGAATTCGCGCGATTCGCTTTCTCGCGTCCGCGCGTATTGACGCTCGACACTTGGAGCATGATCGCTTCCAGGTGTGGGAGGAGAGCGCACATTCTCCAGGCTCTCGGTCTTCGGCCCTTCTCGCGATAGCTGCGCGGGAGCAAAACCCGTTCTTCAGTTCCCCTAAAGTTTCCGTGAAAGCAGACATTCATTGCGGCTTCCGGTGATCTCGGACAGATAACGGGCAAACAGGAAGTTCGTCGCTCAAGGCGCATGATCTTGTCCGTTCCGGACGGTGGCTGATATTGATAGAATCTAAATTGGTGCTCGGCCTGCAGGTCCTGAATCAGCTGCGTTCCGGATGTCTTTTCGTGGAATCTACTGCGTTCCCATGGTACGCGGGCAATTCTCGAAGAAGAGCCCGGGTTCTGCGCCCGGCCGGAGTGAACCTTAAACTGAAAGGACACGCGAAACCTTGTTACGGAATCAGGGCAGCGCCCTCGTACCCACTGCCTGTCGCAACTGCTCCAGAGCCAGCAAGTATGAAGCCAGGGTCTGGCGATAGGCAAGCTGAGTCGCGCGATAGCTGCGCTCGGCATCAAGAAAGTCAAGCAGGCTCACTGCGCCGCGCTGGTAGGCGTACTCGGCGATGTCCCGGTCTTTTTGCGCCACGTCGAGATAGCCCGATCGGTAGAGCTGAACAATCCGGTCGCTGACGCGCAGTCCTTCATAAGCATCGCGCACATCCGTCAGCGCCTGGCTGTTGGTGGCTTTCTCCAGCTCTTGTGCTTGCGTGATAGCGAAGCGCGTTCGCGCGATTTCGCCCTGGTTGCGATTAAAGATGGGTAACGGGATGCTTCCGTAGAAACTGGCAGCGTTGATTCCATTGACGTGCGAATAGTTGCCCTGCACGGTAACATCCTGCTTGCCAATCGCCCTCTGCAGTTCGTACTGGCTGCTGGCCGCGGTTACGCCTTGCTGGGCTGCACGGAGATCGGGCCGGTTCTGCAACGCCTTTAATTGAAAGTCTTCCAGATTTCCCTTCAGGGTTTGGTAGTCGAACGGCCCTGCGACGTCGTAGTCTGGAGAAACGGATTCGTAGCCAAGTAGTTGCCGAAGATCGGACAGAGCCTGGATCTTTGCCAGTTCTGCCTGCTGATAGTCGGTCTCAAACTGCAGAAGTTGTAGTTTGATCTTGAGATAGTCGTCCTCGCTGATCGCGCCTTTGTTGTAGCGCAGCTCACCGAGGTCGACCATTTGCTGAAAGCTCTTCAAATCCTTTTCTGCGAGTTCGAGTGTCGATTCAGCGAGCTGCACGTTCACAAACAGCGAGGCAGTATTAAAGATAAGACCGCGCTCATTGTCGGTCACCAGTGAGCGCGTCTGCGCGGTAATGTCCTTGGCCGCCGCCAGCCGGTGTAGCCGTTTTTTCCCGCGCTCCAACAAATAGCTGAGACCGACATCGCCTTCGGTTGAATCGTGCAGGTATTGCGCGTTCTGGGCGGAATGGTTGAGCGGGAGGTACTCCCAATCCATAAACAGAGACGGGTTGGGCCGCATGTTTGCTGTCATCTCCTCGGCTTGGCTCTGCTGAATCGTGGTTCGAGCCGCCAGCAGGTTGTGGTTGTGCTGGAGCGCCATTTGGATGGCTTCATCGAGCGTGATGCTTGTCGGTCCTGCGCTTTGGGCGAATGCCGGACCGGCCAGAGCGCATGCCGTCATTGCGTAGACAACTACCCCCGCGCTGATCTTCGCTCTGAACTTCCGGAGCAGGAAAAGACTATTCAAGGGACGCCTCCAGTTCCGGAAGTTGATCGCCCTCTCTCGCGATCCAAACATAAAACGTGGGTAATAAGACAATGCTCAAGAGCAGATCGGAAATCAGTCCGCCCACGATCACGATAGCAAAGGGCCTCTGCGAATCCGATCCGATGTCATGCGACAGCGCCGCGGGCAGAAGTCCAAGGGTTGCCACCAGCATGGTCATCATGATGGGGCGAAGCCTCAGCACCGCGCCCTCGACTGCGGCGTCCGGGATCGAGTAACCTCGGGCACGAAGTTGGTTGATGTATTCGAGCATGAT
>PMSQ01000144.1 GCA_003168355.1 Acidobacteriaceae bacterium
ACTTATCTCAGCCTGCTGACGATGCATGGCACGATCATGGTGTTCTTCGTGCTGACCACGGCGCCGCAGGGAGGATTTGGAAATTATTTTCTGCCCATTCAGATCGGGGCGCCGGATATGGCGTTCCCCGTCTTGAACATGCTTTCGTTCTGGACAACGTTTGTAGCGTTCGTGGTGATGATTGCGGCATTCTTCGTCACCGGCGGAGCGCCGCTGCACGGGTGGACGGGGTATGCGCCGCTGAGCGCGCTGCCCTCCGCGGGTCCGGGCGAAGGGCTGGGCGCTGACCTGTGGATCACAAGCATTGCGATCTTTTGCATCGCGTCGCTGATGGGCGCGCTGAATTTTCTGACGACCACGCTCGATATGCGCGCCAAGGGCATGACGATGATGCGCATGCCGCTGACCGTGTGGTCGTGGTTCATCACGGCGATTCTGGGGCTGCTGGCATTCGGTGTGCTGCTCTCGGCGGGCATTCTGCTGCTGATGGATCGCAACCTGGGCACCAGTTTTTATGTGCCGCTGGTGGTGGTGAATGGACAGGTCATGTTGCACAAGGGCGGTTCGCCGCTGTTGTGGCAGCATCTGTTCTGGTTCTTTGGGCATCCCGAGGTTTACATTGCGATTCTGCCGGGGATGGGCGTGACCTCGCAGATTTTATCGACGTTCTCGCGCAAGCCGATCTTCGGCTACAAGGCCATGGTCTACGCGATGCTCGGCATCGGCTTTTTGGGATTCATGGTGTGGGGCCACCACATGTTCATGAGCGGGATGAGCCCGTATTCGGCGTTTGCCTTCTCGCTGCTGACCATGTGCATCGGAGTGCCCTCGGCCATCAAGACATTTAACTGGCTGGGGACGATGTATAAGGCGCGCATTCGCTTTCAAACGCCGATGCTGTATGCCATCGGGTTTGTTTCCCTTTTCGTTTCCGGCGGATTGAGTGGACCGTTCCTGGCGCAGCCGGTGCTCGATATTCAATTGCACGATACGTATTTCGTGGTGGGTCACTTCCATCTGATCATGGGCGTGGCGGCGATCTTTGGAATGTTTGCCGCGACTTATTATTGGTTTCCGAAGATGTTTGGGCGGATGATGAATGAAACATGGGGGAGGGTGCACTTCTTCATCACGCTGGCTGGAACTTATGCAATTTTCATGCCGATGCACTATCTGGGAATTGCCGGAGGGACGCGGCGTTACTCGCAATACACGGAAGTGGCGTATCTGCAGAAGCTGATGCCGATCCACCAGTTCATGACCTATGCGGCGATCATTACGATTGCGGCGCAGTTTATTTTTATGATTAATCTGTTCTGGAGCATGTTCAAAGGGCTGAAGGCCAGCGACAATCCGTGGGAATCGACGACGCTGGAGTGGACGACGGCGACGCCTCCGCCTCACGACAATTTTGGCGGAGTGACTCCGGTCGTGAATCATGGACCTTATGAATACGGAGTTCCGGGCGCGCCTCGGGATTTCGTGATGCAGACGGATCCGGCAACGGGGCCGGCGCATTGAAGCGCAGGTACCGCGGGGGGCTAAAGCCCGTCGGGGAAAGAGAAGCTTTACCGCAGCGCTAAAAGCGCTGCGCCACCCAAGAGCTTTTGGGGTTTGCAAGGGAGAACGTGGGTTGAAACCCTGAACGATCCGCGCGAATTACGTTGGTCCCTTCGACAGGCTCAGGGCGGGCACTGAGGCGGGCAAAGAACGCCCGCCTCAGGATGACAAGGGGAAAGGGGAATTCGGGAATGGCTGATGCCACGCTGCAACATAACGCCGCTGCCGGACATGGGCTAGCGGGCGAGTTCGAAGCTCCGCTGTTTGGGGCCTATTCGAAGAAAGTTGGCATGTGGCTATTTCTGGCCTCCGATTCGCTGACGTTCGGGGCGCTGCTGTTTGCCTTCAGTTACAACCGCATCTATACCGCGTGGCCCACGCCGTTTGGCAAGGAAAGCATCATCAACGCGACGGTGATGACAGCTTGCCTGCTTTCGAGTTCGCTGACCATGGTGATGGGCGTATTTGCGGCGCGGCGGCATGACAGGGCTTGGACGCGCAACTGGCTGCTGGCGACGATGGCCTTCGGCACGGCGTTCATTGTTCTGCATGCGATGGAGTGGACGCACTTGATCCATGAAGGGCTAAGTTTGCCGGGATTTCCCAAGCCGGCGGGACAACTGGATAGCGAGTACGCAAAGATTTCTACGGGTGTGCCACAGTTTGCGGCGACGTTCTTCGGACTGACTGCGATGCACATGTTGCACGTGACGATCGGCGTGATCTATTTAGGCGTGGTGGCTCTGCGCAAATGGTTCCTGCCGATTCTGGCGGCTCTTTGGTTGGCGGGAGTTTTTCTGATTCCGGCGGACAATGTTTTTCATTACGGCGTGCATGCGTTGCTGATTGGGCTGATCGTGGCGAGCATCATTCTTTTTCTGAAGCCAAAAGACTATGACGCGCAAGATGTGGAAGTATCGGGTTTGTATTGGCATTTTGTGGATCTGGTGTGGATGTTTATTTTTCCGCTGGTGTATTTGATGTCGACGAAGGTCTAGTAGAACCGGCAGCGTGTGGTGGCGCAGGCGAGTTGCATAGGTCCCTTCGGCAAGCTCAGGGCAGGCACTTCGCGCAAAGAACGCGCTCAGGATGACAAAATGTTAGTTGGGGGAAGACGATGCACGATGTGGCGAAGCATGACGATAGCAAGGGGCAGTATTTCTGGGTGTGGGGCGCGCTGCTGGTTCTGACTGGAGTGGAAGTCTGGCTCGGATACCGGCAGGTGTTTGAGCCGGCGCGCATGCTGGAAGTGCTGCTGGTGCTGTCGGTAATCAAGTCGGCATTGATTATTGGCTATTTTATGCACCTGAAGTTTGAAACGGCGCTGATGCGCTGGATGCTCGTAATCTCAGTGGCGGGGTTGTTTGTGATTATGTACTTGTTCTTCTTTCCGGATGCGGGGCGCATCTTGCGGTTGGGAGTGAAGTAGGCTTAGGGAATCGCGATGAAGTTTCATGAGACCAAAGTTCGTGCGATTGCCTTGACGGCGATGCTTTGTATTTGCACAATGCCCGGGTTCGCGCAGGGCTGCGCGATGTGCAATGCGGTTGCGAAAAGCACGCCCAAGGAGGGGCAGCGGGCCCTGAACCGTGCGATTCTGGTGATGCTGTTGCCGCCGGTTGGAATGATGGTGTTCGGTTTTGGATTGGCTTTCCGCTACGGAAAGCGGCGCGATCAGGAACAGGACGACGGGACTTCCCTCTAGTTGGCCGAATTCCCCCCGGCGGCTAAAGCCGCGGCAGGTCTTGCGGCACTCTTACGGTGCGGCTGAAAGCCGCACCCTTTCAAACCTTCCCTTTCAAAACAAGATCGGAGGGTGGGCCTCTCACCGGTTCGCAGTTCCACAGGCTCAAGAAGCGGCTGCAGACTCGCTGCTTAGGCTACCGCCGCCACATTCAATCTCTCCGCCAGTGTGGCAGCTTCCTCTGCGCCGGTGTTGTGCAATACTTCGCGCGCCCATAGGCTTTTTGCGCTCTCCCCGCAGGACACGTAGACCAGAGCTCCAAAGTGGCGAACGTGATTCTCGAACCGCTCGGCTTCGTGCTCTGAAAAACCGAGCCCTACCAGCGCTCTGGCATTCCCAAAAACAGCCGGATCTTCTCTCGAGACCATGAGCGCATGAAAGAAAGCCTGGGAGCGGATGAAAAAGCCTACGGTGGGAATCATGACCGCACCGAATTCCGAAAGCCATCCAATCAGCCCAGCCGTCACCGCGCTGGACTCCCGCTCACTGTTGAACAGGTTGGCGTCGCGAACCAGGGAGGCGATGGGGTGGGTTGGCGATAGCATCATGCAGATATCTTGGTTGTCGAAACCGGCCTGGTTCAGAGTGTGCACAATGTCGTTCAAAGCTACGTTCTGGGAAAACATTCCGTAGGCGGCCGCTGGACTTGATGCCATGTCGAACTCTCCACGCAGGGGATTTGCTTTCACACTGGATTAACGAAAAGGTACTCTTGTCCGGAGTCTTTGCCACTCGGGTAAATCATGTAGGGGTGGAGCATTTTGGGCTGGGGAACTCTGGAATTATGGAGAGCAACGTCCTCCTGTATGGGAGGCATCGAATTGAAGGTTCTTGATATGAGAAATCGACCTGTAGTATGACGTTCCTACCGCAGTGACTTTGGCAGGGCTTGGAATTGGCTCTCTGCTGGCTATCTTGTTTGCCACGCGTTTAGGGGCGAGAGGGCTGGCGTCTCCGCGCGCGAGTCAATGGGCTTCGCGGTAAAACTCGCGGCAATAAACCTGATTTATAATAGAAGATTCGGCAGGGCCCACGGAGGCTGCTGGGAGAGCTCCCGCAGCGGGCGCTGGTGCTACTGCCGTCACTTACCCGATGTCTGAACCGATGTCTGACCCAATACCCACGGAGAGCATTGTTGTTCGCGGCGCCCGCGTGCACAATCTCAAGAACATCGATTTTGAGATTCCGCACAACATGCTGACGGTAGTTACGGGGGTCTCGGGCTCGGGCAAGTCTTCCCTGGCCTTCGACACAATTTATGCGGAAGGTCAGCGGCGCTATGTGGAGTCGCTTTCGGCTTATGCGCGCCAGTTTCTGGAGCGGATCGAGAAGCCGGA
>PMSQ01000082.1 GCA_003168355.1 Acidobacteriaceae bacterium
TTATTCAACCGCCCTTCGTTGAATTGACACTATAGTGTCACAATTCTATTATGGAGCACAACGATAAAAGCGGCGACGACGCAGTCAAGTGTCGTAAAAGGCTTGTGCCCGCGGAGGCCCTGAGGCTGAGCGAGCTAGGACGTCGTGTGCTTGAAGAGGAAATGCGGAGCTATCCGGAAGTAACTCTTGCTACCGGCGTTTACACTCAAAACCAGGGTCACCGGGTCAATGAGTGTAATCGGTTTTTTCGCCAACTATCGAGCGTAGGTTTGGCCGGGCGACTGTTGTAACGCTTGGCTGGATGAAGAGGATAGGTCTAAACTCTTCGATTATGAGCCGGTTTCTGTTTTTCGCTTGCGCCATGGCGGTCGTGTTGTCGTGCACCGTCGAGCCATTAGCGCAAGTGTCGCAGCAAAAGCCGCAGGACAACGACTGGGCGCGTGTTCCAGGAACCGAATGGGAGCGCGTCAAGCCCGAGTCGATGGGCTATTCCAGCGCTCGACTGGAAGCGCTGCGCGGCTGGCTCAAGACGCAGCAAACGGCCGCGATGGTCATCGTAGTGCATGGCAAGGTGATCTTCGAGTATGGCGACTTGAGTCTCGCCACCAAGGTTGCGTCGGTGCGCAAGAGCGTTCTGGGCATGCTTTACGGCAACTATGTGTTCAGTGGAAGGATCGATCTTGACAAAACCGTCAAAGAACTCGGACTCGACGACAAGGAACCGTTCCTTTCAATCGAGGAAGGTGCAACCTTGGAGCAGTTGCTCACGTCCAGATCTGGCATATATCTGCCCTCAGGCAACAAAGATCTGGATTTGGACATGCCCAAGCGCGGCAGTGAATATCCGGGGACCCATTTCGTCTACAACAACTGGGACTTCAACGCCGCAGGCACGGCATTCGAGAAATTGACTGGCAAGAATATCTACGACGCAGTCGAATCCGACATTGCGCGTCCCATCGCAATGCAGGACTATGATCGCTCACGCCAGAAGAAAATCCCGACCATCTCGGTTCACTCGGAATATCATTTCGATCTTTCCACACGCGACATGGCCCGACTCGGGTTGCTCATGCAGCGCGGAGGCAACTGGAACGGCAAGCAGATTATTCCTGGTGACTGGGTACGCTATACGACAACGCTCGTTACGCCCTTCAACGACATCAATCCCACTAGCTTGCACATCGCTGGCAGGCCGGAGCGTTGGGGATACGGAGCGATGTGGTGGGTCTGGGACGCGCCCGTATTTCCTGGACGCATTTATGATGGACCTCTTCAGGGCGCGTACACGGCAATGGGAACTGGGGGCCAATACATCACGGTACTTCCGAAGGAAGACATCGTGATCGCGCATAAAGTCAACATCGACAAGGACGCCAGGGCGAATGTCTCACCCGAGGGATACGATGCAATCCTTGCGATGGTCATCGATTCCAAGTGCGCAGGCTCCTGTCCGTAAGAAAGCATGCTCTTTCCGAATTTCGCGAGGTGGGCGCAATCAGATAGATGCGATAGTCCCCGAAGTTATCAACGCGGTCGAATCGCAACTGTCGTTGACAAGCGTGGCCTCACTGCAGCTTGGCATACTCCGCCTTCGCTTCTTTCAGCAGAGGGAGGTCGGGGTCGGCATCTTTCCAGAGCGTGAGGAAATCTTGGTAAGCGGCGAGCGCCCGAGCGCGGGCGGCATCGGCGTCCGCGCCCTGCGCAGTTCTCGCCTGTAAAGCATTTGCACGAGCTACGCCCAGATGCGCCAATGATCCCGTCCAGCAGTTCCAGACAATCCCGTTGTGGTCGAGAACTTTCTGAAACTCGGCAGCCGCCGCGCCGCCTTGTCCGGCGGCTAGATATGCCTCTCCGCGTACATACACGTCATTAAGGCAAGAAATACTGTCCGCGAAGTCAAACCCTCCCAACTCGATGGCTGAGGCAGCTTGCAGAGTATTCAGGGCGACCGCCGGATTCTTTCTATCCAGCGCCAATTGTGCCTGAATCGCTGGCAGCCAAAGCGACTGTATATGGGTGTTCAGCGGAAAGCGTTTTCCTAAGTCTTGGGCCAAGGACTCGGCTTGCGCTGTCTCGCCCACCATGGCAAACGCAAGTGCCGCTTCGCTCTCCACACCCTGACTCGTGGGAGCAAGCTTTAGAGCCTCTGCCGCTGTCTGCCGCGCTTCCGCAGCATTGCCATAAGCCGCTTCCCGCTGCGCGGCAATCGCCTGAAATATTGCCCCAGTTTCCTTGCTGTCAGCCCGGATGGCGGAATCCACCGTCCGCTTGGCCAGTTCCCGCGCTTTGGCAAGATGACCGCCATACGCCTCGGTATCGGAGGCGAGAGCGAGTCCAAGGTTCTCCTCGGGCTTGCCCGCAAACCACTGTTGCTGCTCCGCCATCGCCGCCGAGTCCGAGCCGAGAAAGGCAAGAGCGTAAAGAGAAGCGCGCACTACCACCTCATCTTTTCGCGCCTGTGCCACGTGGATGAACTGCCGCGCTTCGTCGAAGCGTTGCAAGGCAAGGGCGTAGTTGGCCATATTCTTGTACAAAACAGCACTATCCGGCAAAAGGCGGATGCCTGGCCTCGAGATCTCCCGGGCCTTCTCATACTGACCCTGTTCAGCGTACTCTAAGCCCAAACTGGCGTACACTAGAGGTTCCCCCGGGTAGTAACTCTCAATTTCTTCCCATGCCCGGACCGCTTTATCCAGTTCCCCGGTTGCATTCTCGTAGTATTCCGCGGTGGTGATCAGCTTTTCCCGCTCGCTGGCATGCTCCCGCAACTGGAATGCCTTGGTGTGGTACTCGCTAGCCCGCTCTACCTCGCCCAATCTGTCGTAATCCGAGCCCACTGCCCTGTAGGCCAAGGCAAAAGTCGGATCAAGCTCGATGGCGCGATGGTCGTAAGGCAGGGCTGCGGCGGGGCCTTTCTCCCTATAGGCCTTTCTGCCAAGGCTGTAGGCCTTCAGTGCTTCGAGCGAAGACGTGGCGGCGTGCTCGAGCGGCATATCAAACTTCTGCACCGTAGCCAGCGATTCGCCCAGTTCGCCGCGCAGCTTCGATGCCGCCTCGCCCAGCGCGTTCAGCACTTTTTCCTTGGACACCGCCGTCACCTGCTCCTGCGCCAGCGTATCTCCGTTTTGGCAATTCACCACCTTCAGCCCCAGCACATACGCGCTGCCCAGACTGCCAATCGATCCGGCAAGGTAAGCCTTGCTGCCCGCCCGCTGGCAAACCTCGCGGGCCACTTCGGGCGTAAGCATCGTGCCGGCCGGACGGGTCATCTGGTGCAAGGCATTCGCAACTTCGCGGTCATCAAGCACATTCAAGAAGGGCGATTGGCGCAGGGAAACTATGAGCCCCGGCCTCAGCGTGTCGTCGAATATGGGGTCGCCGGTAGTGTTGGCAAAATCGGCGAGCACGACGGTGTCTTTGTCGGTTAGTGGCTGGCTTCGATGCGTACGATCATAAAGGCCACCCGTCTGAGCAAAAGCAACGCTGGTCAGCAGGGCGGTTAGAACCGTGCGCAGGGAAATTCGTTTGGGCATGAGGTTTTCCTTATTGAGTAGGTTAATGGTCAAGCACGTCAGACGCGCCGGAAAGGGTAACGTTAGCGGACCGAACCCACTTCGCGCTTACTCGGATGCATCTCACTCGCGGACTCAACCTCTGGCGGAGCTGGACGATGGTTGGTTCCGGCGGCGTCACCCGAGACGTCCATTGC
>PMSQ01000105.1 GCA_003168355.1 Acidobacteriaceae bacterium
TCGCGCGTGATGCCGAAGCGCTGGCCCACGCGTTCGGCGGTGAGGCCCATATTGAGGTAAGCGTCAGGGTAGTGGTCGACGAGCCAGGGGTTGGGCGAAATTTTGTGGCCTCCCATCGGGATCATCGTCATCGATTCCGTGCCCCCGGCAACAATCGCCTCCGCCCCGCCGCTCATGATGCGCTCGGCAGCCATGGCGATCGCCTGCAGTCCTGACGAGCAGAATCGGTTGATGGTGAGCGCCGAAACCTCCACCGGCAGTCCGGCGCGAAGCGAGGCGATGCGGGCCACGTTCATTCCTTGCTCGGCTTCGGGCATGGCGCAGCCGAGAATGACATCTTCGATCTCTTTGGGATCAAGTTGGGGCACGCGCTCCAGCGCACCTTTGATAGCCACGGCGCCTAGTTCATCGGGACGGGTGGCGCGGAGCGTGCCTTTATAGGCGCGCCCCACAGGCGTTCGAACGGATGCGGCGATGACGACTTCACGCATGCGCATCTATCTTAACGTATCCCGTCGTAGTGCTGGGCGTCGCGCCTGAAGAAGCACCCTTCTTGCGCGGGCCTTTGAGGAAGAGTTCCATCGTCTCGTGGATGAGTTCCTTCACCTCGTCCAGTGTCGTTCCTTCCGCTCCCAGCCCAGGCAGATCCGGAGAGTAGGCGGCCCAACCGGTGGCCAACTTCTCGTAGATAACCAAATATTTCATTTCAGTCATGCGCGCAAGCATATTGTTCAACTTTCCCGGCGGCATGTCGAATGACGGAAGGCACCCGCGACGGTAATCATTCCAGCTTCTACACAGGTACCACGGTTTCTGCCTCTGATCGCAATTGGTTTCACAACCATTTCATTAGATGCTTCTCATTAACCTCTCGTAGCGTTATTGAAGGCATGCGCCTCAGTTCACTTGGCCGGAGCGTAGAAGTAATAGTCTGCGGTGTAACTGCTCTTAGTCTCGGCGTCGTGGTGGGATGCGTCGCAGCCTTCGGCCGGAGGCTGCCCGCCGCGCGTGTGGACCCTCTGAATCGCGGTCACGCTACTGAGCAAACCGTTTCCCGTATGGCTCACGACTTTCACCAGCAGCCATGGAATTGAATCCGGATCAAGGGCGTCCACGTGGGCGGCTGCTTTGCCAGTGACTTCGCTGCCGTCCTTCAACTTCCACGAAGGCCCGGCGGAATGTTGTCCGATTACTTTGTCCTGTCGGTCATGCAACTCGGCGTCGGGCGCTTTTAGTATCCAAGTGAACTTTCCCTCCGCGCCACCCTGGCAAGTGTAGATTTGCGATCCAGAGGCGTGCGTATAAAGCACAACTTCTTCGCCCGCGGGAACCTGAATCGCATCTGGAACGTCGGGCGGAGCGTCCTTCTGCGCAGACGATTGGCCTACTGCAAAAGCAGATAGCAAGATGAAGAATCCCATTACGCCGACGACACCGGGCGAGAATTTCCGCATGACCATGATTGTAGCGCTCGCGCCGTCGAATTTCCCACGCAAAAGGGCAAGGCGCTCCTGAGGAGCGCCTTGTGTGAAAACATTGCTCGAAAAAATGCTATGAAAAATCAGCCAGGCAGCGCAGATCTAAGGAAGCAATACGCTGTCTACCACGTGGATCACACCGTTCGACTGCATCACGTTCGGAATTGTGACCGTCGCGGTGCCGCCCTTTTCGTCTTTCAGGACAATCTTCCCGCCTTCCATTGTGGCTTCCAGCTTGCCGCCTTCCACAGTAGTGAGTTCGGCCGTGCCATGGCCCTCGCTGATCTTCTTCCTGAGATCATTGGAGGTGAGCTGTCCCGCCACCACATGGTAGGTGAGCACCTTCGTCAACTGATCTTTGTTTTCCGGCTTCAACAGGTTATCCACGGTGCCGGCTGGCAGCTTGGCAAAAGCTTCGTTGGTCGGCGCGAAAACGGTGAAAGGGCCGGGCGCCTCAAGGGTGTCGACTAATCCCGCGGCTTTCACCGCCGCCACCAGGGTTGTATGATCGTCCGAGTTCACCGCATTCTGCACGATGTTTTTCGTAGACGACATATCATGTCCGCCAACCATTGGGTTTTGAGCAACACAAAAGCCTGCAAACGCCATGGCGAACAATACGATTGAAATTGCAAGTTTCCGATTCTTCATGTGAGTGGTTCCTTTCGGTTTTTACTGCCTCACCTGAAGTACGGAGTGAACCGTAATTTGGATTGAATGCTGAGGAATCTTGGCTGCGGGTGGACCCAGAGATATAGGACTTCGCCCAGTCTTGCCAGGAAAGCCCCTTCACCCGCGAGAACTTGGAGACGTTGGCTGTCACAAGAATAAGTTCGCGTGCCACGGCCTGCCCTGCGACAAGCAGGTCGTAAGCACCGATGGGCTTGCCGGAGACTTCGAGCGCAGCCCGGATCACGGCGGCAGTACGGGCGTCCTTATCCTCGAAGGCAAGCACAATCACCGGACCGGACAGGAACGCTTCGAGTCGCTCGGAGTTCAATGCAGTGCGCGCACTCTTGGCACGCAGAAAACAATAGGATTTCAGTTCCAATGCAGGGAACAGCGGTTCCTTAATTCCGCAGCGTCTTCCCCGTTTTCAGCGTGTACTGAATCCGCTCCTGCGTCTTCTTCTCCCCGCATAGCGACTTGAAGCCTTCGCGTTCCAGGTCGAGGATGTACTGCTCGCTCACCGGCGACCCGGGAGTGACGTTGCCGCCGCACAGGACTTCGGCGATCTTGGTCGCCAGCTTCACTTCATATTCAGTGATGTATTCGCCCTGGCGCATCATGTGGACGCCCATCCTGAGCGTAGCCAGAAGGCTCTCACCCGGCGCCGGGATGTCGGTGCGCGGTATTGGTGGCTCGTATCCGGCGCGAACCAGTTCGAGGGCGCGGGCTTTCGCATCGGAGAGCACGCGCTCGCGGTTCATCGAGATGCGGTCGCTGTCAGTGAGAAAACCGAGGCCGCGCGCTTCGTGCGCCGAGGTTGCGACTTTTGCCGTGGCAATCGTTTCGAACGCCCGCTTTATGGCTTCCAGCATCTCGATGGATCCGACTAGCACATCGCCGGAGTTCTTGCCGCCGCGCGCAGCAGCGGCGCCGTCGACGGCGCGCAGCAGCATCTCTTTGCAGCCGCCGCCACCGGGTAGCAAGCCAACGCCGACTTCAACCAGCCCGGTATAAAGCTCGGCGTGAGGCTGGCGGGCCGCCGAGTGCAGAGAAATTTCCGTGCCGCCGCCCAGGCACAATCCGAACGCCGAAGCCACCACCGGTTTGGGTGAGAATTTGATGGCCTGGGTCATGCCCTGGAATTGGCGGATGGCGAGGTCCACGTCGTCCCACTCTTCTTCTTGCACGCTCATGAGCAGCAGCATCAGGTTGGCGCCGACAGAAAAATTCGTAGCATCGTTAGTGATGACGAAAGCGTCGAAATTATCGCCCGCGCCGCCCGGCTTCAGCGATTGCGTAATCAAGCCAACGATGTCGGCGCCGAGCGAGTTCATCTTGCTGTGGAACTCGATGCAGGCCACGCCATCGCCGAGATCGACCAGCGATGCGCCGGAGTTTTTCTTGACCACGCCGTTGGATTTCTTGGCGACCGTAACCGACCACACGCCGGCGGCAACCTGAACCGGTTGCCAGTTGCCGGTTGCCAGTTGCCAGTACTTGCGACCCGAGACGGTTTTGGGCTCGTCCGCGTACCAGGACCTTTCCCCGGAAATGAGCAGCTTCTCGACATTAGCCGCGATTGGTCGGTCTTCTTTCTTCATGCGAGCAACCGTAGCTTCGACGCCAGCCGCATCCCAGAGCTCGAACGGTCCAAGTTCCCAGTTGAAGCCGAGGCGCATGGCGCGGTCGATTTCAACGATCCAATTAGAAATCTCGGGCACGCGGTTGGCGGAGTAAGTCCACAAATCGGTGAGAGCCGCCCACAAGAATGCGCCCGCCTTGTCGCCTTTCTGGGGGCTGCCTTCAAGGCCGAGCAACGTGCGCAGGCGTGCGCCCGTATCCTCGATGTTTTTGGCCATGTCGAGCGCGGCGAACTTTGGCTTTCGCCGGGGATGGTACTCGAGGATCTTCCAGTCGAAAGCCATGCGCTCGTCTTCCTTGCCTTCTTCACTTTTCACTTTCTTATAGAAGCCACCCTTAGTTTTGTCGCCCAGCCATTTGCGCTGAAGCATCTGAGTGAAGAAGTCAGGCAGGCGCAGGTCGCTGCGTTCATCGTGCACATTCGCAGTCATGTTGCTAACCACGTGCCCTAGAATGTCCAGCCCAACCAAGTCAATCGTGCGGAACGTCGCCGACTTCGGCCAACCCACAGCCTGTCCCGTTAGCGCATCCACTTCTTCGATGGTCAGGTCCATCTCTTGCATCAGGCGCATCACATTCAACACCGAAAACGTGCCGATGCGGTTGCCGATGAAGTTGGGTGTGTCTTTCGCCATAACGACACCCTTGCCCAGGCGGATGTCGCAGAAGTGGGCCACGGCATCGATGGCCGCCTGATCGGCTTCCGGCGTTGGAATGAGTTCAAGCAAACGCATGTAGCGCGGCGGATTGAAGAAGTGCGTACCGAACCACGAACGGCGGAAATCGTCGGAGAAGCCATCCGCAATTTTTCCCACGGGCAGGCCGCTGGTGTTGGTAGTGACGATAGTGCCGGGCTTACGAATGGCTTCAACTTTGCGCAGTAACGCACGCTTTAGATCGAGATTCTCGACGACGGCTTCGATGATCCAGTCAACTTCAGCCAATTTCTTGAGATCGTCCTCAAAATTGCCGACGGTGACGAAGCGTGCCAGCGCCGGCTCCATAAAAGCGGCGGGCTTGGACTTTCTTGCCGCCTCGAGACCAGTGGCAGCGATCTTGTTTCGCGCAGCAGCATTGGCTCCGGGCGCAACATCTCCCGGAACGATGTCGAGCAGGTAGCTGGGGACGCCGGCGTTCGCGAAATGCGCGGCGATGCGGGCGCCCATGGTTCCGGCACCAAGAATGGCGACTTTATTAATGCGTTTCATGATCTAGCCTCGCTAGAATTCTTTCCCAACCGAAGACGCGGAGGAGCACAGGGACTTTGAATTAAATTGATAATTGACAATCGATAATCCCAGCCTACGGCAGTTTATCTACTGCCCAGTCGCCGTGGCCAGTGTCCACAATCACAATGCTGGAAAATCGCCGGTGGGCGCGGACATTCTGCGAAGCGGCGCTGACGAAAACCACCGGGAACTCGTATCGTCCGCGCTTCAACAACTTGCCGCGATCGATTTCATAAGCGGGGGGACCGGAGTTGGAAAAGAATCCCTCCAGGACTTCCGTCGTAACCTTCTCCCTCGCATGGCTGGTCAGTAGCGCCATACCATTTTCGACATCGCCGGATTGCCATGCTTGTAGAAAATGATCTGCGGCGGCAAGCGCTGGGAGGTAACCCGGGTTTAGAGCCGCAGCTGGCCGAGTCTTCGCCGCTATAGGCGAGAGCAGCAGTGATAAGCAAAGAATCAGTGACAATGCTGCGGCATGCAGGGCTTGGCGAAGGCGCATGCCAGCATTATGCGGGATAAAGCGACCGGGATGGAATTAGGAACGTTGTTCAGTCAATTCGCCGTGTGTCATCACATACTCCAGAGCGCGCCGGGCCATTTGTTTTTCTCCCTTGTAGGCGAGCAGCGTCGCTGCATGTTCCAGCCTGACCCAACGAGCGCGGGCAACTTCAATCCGCATCTCGGGCGCTATGTCATTGATGCGGCCGGAGTGGTAGTGCATCAGATAAAAGCTGACGATTTTGAAAACCCGCTGGCCGTCGCCCCATGTGCGTGTATAGATGTACTTGCTGTCGCCCAGTTTGGCGACGGGCTCCGCGGTTACTCCAGTTTCTTCGTAAACTTCCCGGAGCGCGGTTTCGAGCGGCTTCTCGCCCGGATCCACCAGGCCCTTGGGCAGGGCCAGCACCGGTTTTGGCTGGGCGGCACGCCGGTTGGGAGTCGGCGCGCCCGGAGCATGTTCCGCCGGCAGTTCGATGGCGGCCATCCACCAGTCTCCTTCCCGCAGACGGATGACCACGCCCCCCGCAGATATCTCCCGCACCATGGCGTGTAAGTTAACAGAATCAGAGCAGTTAGTCAGTGCTTTCGTGGCTATAGATTCATCCGCCCTACCCAAATCCACGGCAAGATCGCTAGCGGGTAACTAGTTACTTTTTCTGCCCCAAGTAATAGCAAAATGGCACGATCGTGCCCTGCAGCCGAAACCAGAACCATGGCATCCTACACAATAGTTGGACTCTAAGTGTGGGCCTGCGAACAGCAGGCAGGTGCGGTGGAAGTGAAGAGTCTTGAAAAGATCGTCCGATCAGTCCAGGCCTTTGGACGGGAACTCTCTCGCAAGGGTGCTGCGGTCGAGCCACGGATTCCCGCAATCGGCGTGGCGCTCGGCGGCGGTTTTGCCCGGGGCATGGCCCACATCGGAGTCCTGAAGGTCCTCGAAGAAGAAGGCATTCCGGTTCGCATCATCGCGGGCACCAGCGTGGGCGCGCTGATCGGCGCCGCCTACTGCAGCGGCCTTTCCATCGAAGAGCTCGAAAAAGTGGCGCACTCGGTTCGCTTCACCACTTTTGCCCGCTGGACAGTCTCCCGTTACGGCTTCGCCTCCAACGACCGGATGGTGTCGTTCCTTGCCCGCACGTTGAAGGTGAAAACCTTCGAAGAGTTGCGCATTCCACTGGGTGTGACCGCGACCGATTTCAACAGCGGCGAAGGCGTTGTCTTCCATTCTGGTTCGATCATCGATCCGGTGCGCGCCAGTTGCGCCTATCCCGGAATGTTCTTGCCGGTCGAGATTCGCGGTCGCTGGCTGGTGGATGGCATGCTCTCGCATCCCGTGCCTACGCGCCCGCTGCGTGAAATGGGCGCGAAGCGCGTGCTGGCAGTCCATTTGAAAGGACAGTGGTCGAAAGATGGCGCCCCGCGGCATCTGTTTGACGTGATTGGACAATCCTTCGCCATCGCCCAGGACCAGATGAGCCATCTCTGGCGTGGCGCCGCCGACGTGGTCGTCGAGCCCGACGTCGCCGGCTTCGCCTACGACGACTTTAAGCGCGCCGGCGAACTGATTCGCTCCGGAGAAGTAGCCATGCGGCAAGCCCTGCCCGAAGTACGCAAGTGGATGGAGACGCCGACGGAGTCTTCAGTCGCAGCGAAAGCCCGTCCCGTAGTGGCGCGTCCTGCGCCCATGCCGGCGGACTGACAAACGGAACGCCCCTCAACGTCCCTCGACGATCTCGATCTGATTATCCTTGTGGATCGCGATTTGCAGATAGCGAATGCCCTTGACTAATTCTGGCAAGACGCGCAAACTCATGTCTATGTCTAGTCAGACTAGTCAGAGTCGGAGGATGCCAAATGCCCAAAATTCTGAAGACGCCCAATCGCGGATTTCCACCCCCCGCTGCTAGCAGTCTTAAAGCCGCAAGCGACTTCTGGCAGATCCAAACCGCAAAAGCCCGCTTCAGTGAAGTCTTCCGCCGTGCGCGCACCGAAGGCCCGCAACGCATCACTCGCCAAGGCAAGGACGGCGTAGTCATGCTTGCCGAGGAGCAATACGAGCGGTTAGTCGGCAAGTCTCATCAGCCGAAAAATCTGGTGCAGTTCTTTCGCCAATCTCCGCTCGTGGGCGTCGAGCTCGACCTGAAGCGGGACCGCGACGCCGGACGCGACATCGATTTATAGACGAGGATTTATGAGTGGATTCCTGCTGGATACGAATTGCATCTCCGAGCTGGTCCGCGGCAAACCTGAACCACGTGTTTTGGAATGGATGGAAGCGGCAGACGAAAGCCTGCTCTACTTAAGCGTCCTCACGCTCGGGGAAATTCGAAAAGGCGTCGCAGGGTTGCCGCAGAACAGACGCCGGACGCATCTGGAGAACTGGCTGGCATTGGAACTCCAGGCCCGTTTTTCCGGAAGGATTCTGCCGATCAACACGGCCGTCGCTGACCGCTGGGGGCTCCTCGCCGCCGAGGCCAAGCGCAAGGGCAAGCCCCTCTCCGCCCTTGACGGATTGCTAGCCGCGACCGCTCTTCAGCATAACCTCACCATCGTTTCGCGCAATATCAGCGACTTCGCAGATACCCAGGCCCCAATTCTGAATCCCTGGGAAGAGTGAGTCCTTGCAGATATCCCGGTTCAAAAATTCTGTTGCACATCCTTGCGCGCCGCTGCATTCGGCGCTAGGATTCGCCTGCTGATGGAAGTGGAACTCCCATTCTCATCCACAGTGGAGGTGACCTAATGAAACGCAACGCAGGGTCGCTGGTGCTGGTTGCTGTTTTTCTCTCTCTCGTTAGCACGGCGGAATCCGTTGCGCAGACAAACACCATTGTGATTCCCGCAGGCACGCCCGAAGACCATGATCTGCAGGCCATCTCGAACGAGCCGGACGCGGCCAAGAAGCTCGCCCTGTACCTGGATTTTGTGCAGAAGTACGCTTCGAACCCGGCAGCCGTGGCTTATGGAGACTGGCAGATTTCGCAGGCCTACCAAAGTGCGGGCGACTTAAGCAAAGCGCTCGACTATGGCGATAAGGCCCTGGTCGGGTCGCCACTGAATCTCGATATCCTCGTCTCGCAAGCCAGCCTGGCACAGCAGGCGAAGAGCGATGCCAAGTTACTAAACTATGCTGCCAAGGGAGGGGAAGTTTGCCACTCCATCGGCAAGGAACCCAAACTGGAAGGCATGACGGACGAAGCTTTCAAACAGCAGGTGGCGGATGAAAAGAATGCGGCCAAGAACTCGTGCAATTTTCTCGAGTCGGCGGGTTTCAACGTGATTGCCGGCGAGGACAATGCAAAGAACCGGATGGCGGATATCGAGAAGTTTTCCGCGGCGTTTCCGGACTCGGTATTTCAGGATCAAGTTTCAAGCTATGCCATGTATACGCTGGGGCCGGGACAGTTGAATGATCAGGCGCGGTTGTTCGCGTATGGAGAAAAGACGCTGGCGTCGAATCCCAACTCGCTGCCCGCGCTGCTGCTGCTGGCGGGGTCCTATGTTGACGATGCCAAGCCCGGCAGTATTGGCAAGGCGATGTCCTACTCCCAGAAGGCGATTACGGTCGCCAATGCGGATGCGCCGGACGCCGACAAGTCGCGCAAACTCTCGGCGGGAGTGGCTCATTCGATTGTGGGATACGCCTACATCAAGCAAGACAAGACCGCGGCGGCGATTCCCGAATTGAAGATGGCGGTGGGGCTGCTCAAAGGACAAGATGAACAGCAATACTCTGTCGCACTCTATCGTCTGGGTTTTGCCTACGCCAAGCTCAGCAAGGTGAGCGAAGCGCGCGAGGTATTGACGGAAGCCGTAAAGATTCCTGGCCCGGTGCAGGCCATGTCGCAGGATCTGCTGACGAAGGTGAATGCGGCAAGAGCGAAAGGGAAGTGAGTTGCGGCGGTCCGGGGCTTCAGAGCTTACTATTTGTCGCCCGGACGATCATTCGTAATCTAGCTGAAGCAGGTTGAGCGCGACGAGCCAGGCATCTGGATGCATCGCACCAGAATGCACACTAGGGCTCCAGAAAACCCGCTGATTGCCGATGGGCCCTAAGAGGCCTTTCCATGAGAATGCGGATGCTGGTCTTGGCGGTCGTGTGCTTGGCATCGTTGCGGGGACGGAGTCAGGATTCAGATACCACAGCGGCGTCCAGAATTATCGCCCTGGAGAACGCATGGAGCCGAGCGGCGGAGGTCAAGGACCTGCGAGCGCTGGATACCCTGTTGGACAATAGTTTCATCTACGTCGACGTTGACGGGCGGTCGATGACGAAGACGGAAGTGCTGGCGGATGTGAAAGCGTCCAACATCCGGCAGTTTGTGACCGAGGGCATGACGGCGCACCTGTACGGAAACGCCGCGATCGTCACCGGAACGGTCAAGATGAAGGGAGTAGAAAACGGCAAGCCGTTCCTCCGCCGTGAGCGATTCACAGATACTTGGGTATATAGGAACGGGGCTTGGGCGTGCGTTGCCAGCCAGACGACTTCGCTCCCGCACTGAGGTGAATGCTGGGCCACGGCACGCGGTGACGATCATGATTGCTCTTACCGTGCGCGCGAGAGAAAGGGGGCGGGATCTTTACGGCACAGTTGCGATAGTTAACGGCGTGTATCGTGAGGGATGGCTCGGAGAATGGGAAGCCCTACGTGCAGCGAGAAAGTTTTACGGATACGTGGGGTGATCAGGCACTGAAGATCGGCAGCCCATGAGAAGAAGAAAAGAGCAAGTTCCGCTCCACAACTTAAAAATCGCAGGGTCCGTGTTCAAGGTTTGATTAGTTCGTCGGAGAGCAAGTGAGCTTTCATGGCGAGGTTACGGCCACGCTCAAGATCTCCCGCGGCAACGGCCGCTCTTGATTGTTCCAGGAAATGGTTGATCTGACTCACCATTTCCTTCTGACTTGGGTTAAGTTGGCGTCCCTCGATCTTCCCAAGGTTGTCGTTGGTTGCTATCACAAGCTGCTCTGTGGTCGAACGCTGGTGCGACGCCTCCTCGGCAGTTCCGCCTTTAAGTTGCACCGTAGGTTCGGGCGATCCTCCGTTCTTAACAACCACCTTGGGAGGCGGGCAGGGTTTCGGGGTGGAACCGGCATTGCTTGAATCTGCAGGAGTCGCATCGACGTTATTTGCGCCGGGATTCTTCGAACCAGCGTCCGTTAAACCAGCATCCGATGATGCAGCGGGATTGCCGGCCGCTGGATTCAGTGATGTGGGCGCGGTCGAGCAATCCGGAGTGCTTGCTTTCTTATGATGGCGGCGAGGTTTGGCTGGAGACGGCTTTGCCGGAGAGTTTGAGTTCGGCGTCGTGCCCGCTGGAGAAGGCGATGGTTGCGAGTCCGGGCTCTGCGCGGGTGGCGCCTGTTGGGACGGTGCTGGACTGTCCTGGCCTGCAGGCGCTGGTGAAGTCGAGGGCGAGGCCGCCGTTGCGAGTGACTGCTGGACCGCGGGTCGCACCGCGGATCCGAGGACGCAACGTGGCGAGCATCCCAAACTTAAAGAGTAAACCACGAGGATTGCGGCCAGAGTCATTATTCAATCCAAGGCGCGACAAAACTGTTTGAATCTTACGCCTTGCAGAGTTACAGAGGAACTCAAGTTCCGGGTTTCGACAACAGGGTTTCGAAGTGGACCGCGGTATCGTCCTCCGCGTCGAGTGTTGAGGCAGCGAGCGGAATCCGGAAGCGGAACGTTGTTCCCTCACCCTCAGTCGATTCAAATTCCACCGACCCGTAATGCCACTGCAATATCTGGTAGGTCTGCGCCAGGCCGATGCCGTTGCCGTCTTTCTTGGTGGTGAAGTAAAGTTCAAAAACCTTCTCATGTGAATCTTCCGCGATGCCAACGCCACGGTCACAGACCTCGGCCACTACTGCGTTAGTCTCGCGATGCGCCGAGATGGTAAGCGGCCCCCCCTGGGGCATCGCCTGTACTCCGTTGAGCACCACGTTGAGCAGCGCTTGCTTCATCAAGTCGAGGTCCGCCTTGATGGGCAGGGGCTCTTCCGCCATGGCAAGTTTGATCATGACGCCGTGACGCTCCGCGTCCGGGGCAGCGAGCAGTGCGACGTCCTCAAGCAAACGGCGCAGGTCCACTTCCTCAAGGTGCAACTCGCGGGCACGCATGAAATCCACCAGGGTTTGCACCACCCGGTCGAGCCTCTGAATCTCACTGCCGATGATGTCCATGTGGCGGCGAGTGTCGGGATCTAATTGTGCCAGCTTGTTCTGCAAGAGCTGCAAGTGGAGCACGATCGCATTGATGGGATTTTTCACTTCATGGGCCACGCCGCCTGTGACTCGTCCGCTGGCGGAGAGACGCCGGGACATCTCGATTTCATCTCCAATGCGCCGGACAGATTCGGCGTCGCGCATGATCAGCAGAGCGCCGATCAGCGTGCCCTTCTCCTGAACAAAATCCAAAGACACCTGGACGCGCCTGCCTCCGGCCGCGACAAACTCGCGTTCCGAGAGCGGACGTTTACGCTCGAAAGCATCCAGCACCAGCGCCCCCAGGTGAGAATCGCGAAAAAAAATCTCCCGCGCGGTTTTGCCCAGCAACTCTCCCAGAGGCCTGCCGAGAAAGCGTTCCACCGGCGCACTCACCAGCACCACCCTGGAGTCGCGCGTGAAAAGTATCAAGCCGTCCTGCAGCTTCGACATGAGCTGGTCCACGTTGTCTTTCAACGCGGAAAAGATTTCCTTGGTGTCGCGCATCTGCCGCCCCAGGTTGGCGATCTTCAGCGTGACCAATCCAAATTCATCGTGTTCCGATTCGTTGCCCGAGAGGTCCCCGGCTATGCCCGAACCAAGGCTGTCCAGGTTGAGGCTGATCTTCCGGAGTGGGCCGAGAGCCACATTGGAGATCATTGCTGCCAGCAGCAGTGAGGCTAAAATCGACGCGATCGAGAAATAAAGCGCGTGCATCAGGCGGGGTGTGATCTCACTTTTGAGCAAGACCGTGGAAACACCGATCCGGATGGTGCCGAAGGGTTCCCCGTTCAGTTGTAGCGGATAACTCACGTCATAGACGGTCGCGGGTCTGTACACCAGGCGAAGTTGTTCGCGGAACCGGGCAGTCTTGACGCCGAGAAAATTGGGCCGTTCCGCAACTTGCTTCCCAACGAGTTGCGCATTCGAGTGGAGCAGCGCTTTGCCTTTCGCATTCACCACCGAGGCGTCGTAAATGTAGGGCCAAAGGTCCACGTCCGATTCAAGATTGTTCAATAGGTTCGTATCCATCGGCAGGTACTCGGCCAGCGCGCGCCGCACCGCGGTGCGATCATTAGTGTCGATTCGCGTGCTGGTCAAGTCCGGAAGATCATTTTCGGCGAAGTAGGCAAGCTGCTTGTTCAGGCGGTCGGCGCTTTCGTAGGTATTGTCGATGCGCTGGCGAAGGATCTGCGAGATATAGAGATATGAGAAGGCAGTCACCATCACGGTCACCATAATGGTGATAGTGAGCACGATGATGGCTTTGCGTCGCATGAGAACAAGTGGCCAGTGGTCAGTGATCAGTGGCCAGTTGAAGCGGACGAGGTGACGAAGTACAAAGTTTTTCCGCTGGCCACTGAACACTGGCCACCGATCACTGCGTCGATTCCTCCTTGCCTGGATCCGCGTCCGCGGTGCTGCTGCCGTACTCCTTGAGCTTATTATGAAGGGTTTTCAAGCTAATGCCGAGAATTTCCGCGGCCCGGGTTTTGTTGTTGCTGGTGGACTCGAGCGTCTTGAGGATGAGCATCTTTTCCGCCTCGCCCACCGTGGTGCCCACGCCCAGACGAATGGCATCCGGATCATTCGCGGTAGTGCGGAGGATGGCGTGGCCGAATCCGGGCGGCAGGTGCTTGGTTTCGATCATGCCGCTATCGCACACGATCACTGCGCGTTCGATTGTGTTGCGCAACTCACGGACATTCCCCGGCCACGTATAGTTGTTGAACAGAGTCTGCACCGCTTCGCTGACGGCAACAGTTTTGCGGGTATGCTTCGCACTCATTTCCGAGAGGAGAAGCTGCACCAGATCCGCGATATCCTCCTTGTGCTCCCGCAAGGGAGGCATGTGGATATTGAAAACGTTAAGCCGGTAATAGAGATCACTTCTTAATTCACCCGAAGCCACCGCATCATCCGGAACTTTGTTGGTGGCGGCAAGCACCCGCACATCCACCGTCGTTTCCACTTTACTGCCCAGGCGGCGCAACTTATGGTCCTCAAGCACGCGCAGCAGCTTGGCCTGCGTTCCTACCGGCATTTCGCCGATTTCGTCGAGCAGAATCGTGCCTCCTTCGGCCAGCTCGAAGCATCCCGTGCGCCGCTCCAGAGCCCCGGTGAAAGCGCCCTTTTCATGGCCGAAGATTTCGCTTTCAATCAGCGTCTCAGGAATGGCCGCGCAGTTGATGGCGACGAAGGGCCGGTCGCGGCGGGGACTCAGTTGATGGATGGTGCGAGCCACCAGCTCCTTTCCCGTGCCGCTCGCTCCGGTAATCAGCACAGACGCCGTGCTGGGAGCTACCAACTCGATGAGCCGGAAAATCTCCTGCATCTTGCGGGATGTCCCGCGGAGCTGGCCCAATGAGCCGGAATCGCGCAGCCTGCGGCGAGTACTTTCCAGTTCGGCGCGCGTCCCCAGCAGCGCGGATGCATTTTGCAGCATCGCGCGCAGCCGCTGCGTGTCGATGGGCTTGGTGATGTAGTCATACGCCCCCAGGCGCATGGCCTGCACCGCACTGTCGATGGTGCCCTGCGCCGTTACCAGGATCACTGCCATGGCTTGCGTCTGCTCCGCCAATCGCTCCAGCAGTTCGATGCCTCCCATGCGCGGCATCTTGAGGTCGGTAATAACAATAGAGGGCGTCCATTGCGCCGCTCTTTCCAGACCTTCGTACCCATCCCGAGCGGTGTCGGTGCGGTAACCCCAGGAGGAAACTAACTCTGCCAGGCCTGTGCGCTCGTTTTCTTCATCCTCGACGATTAGTACTTTTTCGTGGCTCATCCTTCGGTTGTCGTCCGCTTTTTCAATGGTCATCTCCAGCAGCCTGTGCTTGCCCAAATACCAAGATTACAACCATACGCGGCCAGCTTCCTATGGAGCAAGAGTCTGGGTAGAGGGCTAAGTAGCCCACTACCAGAGTCTGGAGGAAGCCATCCGCAGCCTACATAAGGGCCCTCAGCCTACCTTAAAGGACCCTCGGTGGCGGGCGGTGCACCGAATTGGAATGTCAATTTGAGACGGAAGGCAGGAAGTTGCGGCGTATTAGCGAGCGAATGAATTCCAGTAAATCCTTGAAAAGCGGTCGTGCGCTGTAGTATTTGTACTTGTCCCTGTCGACAAGGTAGCCGACCTGTCCCGGTCCTCGAGAGATATAGTGTGCGATACGGAACACTATCTGTTCTCAGACACGGTCATGATTTGAATTAGCCGATGCTGTGCGTTAAAATTGCGAGTTCCAAAACGGGCCTGGTTTCAAGATTGACAAGTGTAACGGTTGCAACGCGGTCGGCGCATGGAAGCGCTGGCGCAGTCGCGTATCTATTTGGAGGACGGAATGTCACTTTGTTCTAGTTTTAGCAGAGGCCGTGCAGTGGTGGTCGGCCTGTTGGCGATCCTGGCATTATCACTCATTTCGAGTTCTGCGTTTGCGCAGAGCGACTCGAACCCAAAATGGGACGTGTTTGTGGGGTATCAGTGGCTGCATCCGGGCGGCACGGTGCCCACGCCTTTCGGGGATTTCAACAACCCCATTGGCTTCAAGGTCCCCGATATGTCCAAGGGATTCGGCAGCGCGCTCACCTACAATTTCGACCCGCACTGGGGTGTGGAATTTGACCTCGGTCATAACTGGGGGAACGGCAATTACGAGGCGACAGGATCTGTAGGTCCACGCGTCATGTGGCGCACCGATGGCGCAAATTATTTCTTGCACACGTTGGTGAGTCTGAATCGCGTGGCGGTGAACGGCCTCGACGCGCAGAACGGAATCGGAGCCATCCTGGGTGGCGGCATGGATTTGCCTATTAAGAAGTGGATCGCGTTCCGATTGTTTGAAGCCGACTACGTCTGGGGACGGCACAACTACTCCGATTTTGTTTCCGCGAATTTTCCCAACCTGGCGCGTCCACAATTTGAGGGCGTCCGGCTGCGTACCGGCTTCGTTTTCAGTTGGGGTGGCGCGCCTGAGCTGATACCGGCCGCGGCTTGCTCCGTGCAGCCCGCCGAAGTCATGGTGGGTGAGCCTATCACGGCGACCGTTACTGCCAGCAACTTCAATCCCAAGCACACAGTTACTTATGCTTGGAGCGGCAACGGAGGCCAGATCACCGGGAAAGACACGACCGCACAGATCGACACCACGAACGCGGCTCCCGGCAGCTACACCGTCACGGCCCATGTGAACGATGCCAGAGAGAAGAGGAACAATGAAGCGAGTTGCTCGGCGACCTACACGGTGAGGCCGTTGCCTCCGAAGAACCCGCCGACAGTCTCTCTCTCCGCCAGTCCGTCGAGCTTGCAGGCCGGTGGAACCGTGCAGTTGTCGGCCAACTGCACCAGCCCGGATAGCGTCGGGGTCTCGGTCGCCAGCTGGACCGCCAGCGGCGGAACCGTTTCCGGCAGCGGCAGTTCGGCCGCGCTAGACACCACTGGCACATCGCCGGGTTCGATCACGGTCGGCGCTACCTGCACCGACACGCGTGGTTTGACCGCTCAAGCCACAACGCAAGTGATGATCGAGAACCCGCCGCCACCGCCGGTCAATCCAGAGATCGTGCGACTGGAAGCCCGGCTCTCGTTGCACAGCATTTACTTTGTGACCGACTACCCGAAGGTTGCGAATCCCAAAGGTGGTCTGCTGGCCAGTCAACAGAAGACGTTGATCGCGCTGGCGGTCGACTTCAAGGAATATCTCCAAAGCAAACCGGATGCACACTTGATTCTTGGAGGCCACGCTGATCATCGTGGCTCCGTGGAATACAATCAGGCCCTCTCCGAACGCCGTGTTGCCCGCACCAGGAGCTTCCTGGTCGAACAAGGCGTTCCCGAGGCCAACATCGAAACCAAGGCGTTTGGCAAGGAGCACAACCTGACCACGGAAGAAGTGCAGGGTGAGGTCGAGAGTAACTCCGAGCTGACTTCAGAAGAGCGGGCGAGGGTTCTCAAGAACATAGTGACGATCAGGATGGCGAGCAATCGCCGGGTGGACGTCACTTTGAGCACGACGGGCCAAACGTCGGTTCGCCGATTCCCCTTCAACGCTACCGATGCCTTGACTCTGATCGGTGGCAGGGAAGGCGAAGCCAAGAAGAGAGTGGCCAAGCCTGCGCCGAAGAAGAGCACTAAGAAGCAGTAACGCCCCGGACAAAGGGCGTCGGTAAGGAACTTCGCGGAGGGCGGTGACGCTCTCCGCGATTTATTTTTTATTGGAAACTGCCGTCTTTTGCCCGTCTTTGGGACGTGCAGAGCATTCTGTTTGTGAGGGCAGTGGACAACGGCAGGAAATTCGGTACCGATTTCGATTGAAGCAGCGATAACCGGTCCAAAGCATCCAATTAAGACCTGGCAAAGAGAAGACCGCATAGAAAGGCCACGCCCACCAGATCCGTCGTGTCACATAAAGGTATGCGTCCGCACCCGATTCCAATTTTCCGCCCCGTATATCGTCCAGTAGATTCTCTTGTGGAACCTGCAAGCTGCCGTCGGCAGAAGCGGACTGCAGGTCTTTAATTGCAAAGCCCCTCGGCTCAACTACGTTCTTCCAGAAGTGAACCCAGCGAAAGCAGAACCCGCAGCCCCCATCGTAAAGTATCCAGCCTTCTCTAGGTGGAGCGGGTTCCGATTTAAGGCCTGGCAGCTTCATTGGATTCGAGTGCCTTTGAAAACGATGACGGGCGAGCCATCGGCGACGAACGCGCAGTCAGGGCGTCGCTCGAGAACTGCTGCAAGTCGCTTCCCGTAGAGAGCGCTGGCATCCCCTTCAAATCCGGCAGTGGTGACCGCCCACACTTTCCACGGCGCATGCGAAACATGATATTCGAGAGAGCCGCCCGTTCGTTGCTTCGAATAGCCCCAGTAATGTTCAGTGATGAATTGCTCCAAACTCCCCTCATTCGGATGAGTTGGCCGGCCCGCGGTCTGAGCAGAGAGTCTGCACCACTTGCCCTGTACCTTCCATTCGTACGCGAGTGTCTTCGCCATTTCTTCTGCCTCAACGTTGTGCCTCATCGGTAGGTACGTGTAGTTTTCGCCATATAGGAGGCGGGCTGTTATCGCAATCGCGCGTCTGGGCACAACTTCGGAGATGAAGACAACTCCCCTTCGGCTTTCGCCGCCTTCCCTGTGACGAACGTAGAAGCGCAAGTTTGCTTCATCGAACTCGTTGTGGAACGGAATAGGAAAACACCCAAGCAGTTTGGTGCGGAAGAAGCGGAAGCCGACCAGGCTAACGTAGGTTCTTCCCTGGAATGAATCGAGCGAAGTACCAAGAGGAATGTACGGGCTCAGTAAGCTGGCTTCAACCTCGTAGTTCAACATCACCAGGTGTCGCCATTCAGCGGAGAGAAAAACTCCCTTTGAGCGAGAAAGCTTATACGAATCGGACCTCACTCTCGATTCCTCCCTTAGCTAGATTAGCCTCGCTCCCACTGGGTTCTCGAAAGTTCATAAAAAAGGATGATGCGTCCGCTGCCGGAAATCTCTTCCCGGCGCGCATACCTGAAGCCGAACTTCTGTAAAATGTGCTCCGACACGACGTGTCCGTGCTCCACGTCGGCCAGGAGACGAACCAAACCCAAGTTCGTAAATGCAAGGTCGATGAAAGCTTTGGAAGCCTCCGAGGCAAACCCTCGTCCCCAGTAGGGCTGAGCAAGAAAGTACCCTAGATGTGCGCCCGTCCCATCCTGGGCAGCGCGCAAGCCACAGCATCCTATGTATTTGTCTTCCGCCTTCAGAATCGTTGCCCAAAGGCCGTAGGCTTTCGTTGGTCGACCGAGATATTCATTCCGGAACCGTTGTTGCGCCTTTTCCAAAGACCAAGGTTGCCCGCCCACGTAACGCCGGACCTCGGGGTCAGTCTGCATGCGAACAAAATCGGCCTCGTCCCCTACCTTGTGTGATCGGAAGAGCAATCGTTCTGTCTCGAGAAGGGTCACGGTGTTTGCCCCGAACTGTACCACCTCTAAAGAGTCGCGGAGCCCGCCCTCGGATCGGGATCTGTGAACATTCGGACGCGAACGCGCAACTTCTACGTGGAAGGGATGTTCGTAACGTCCGTATGTGCCTGATTCCCTTAGCCCGGATGTGGTACTTCATTTGCCACTTACTTGCCATCCGAAAATCGGGCGACCATGCTTACGATGGCATCACTTCGAAGGAGCTTAGGGCCTGGGGTCGCTTGCGTCGCACTTTGCCTTGGGGTGAGCTTCGTCCAAGGATGCGGTCGTTCCAACGCTCTCCATCGCACCGACACTGCTCCAAGTTCGCCGTCCAGCGATGGCGATCAAAGGCTCCCATTCAATGAAAATCCTGCATCGGAGGGCGACAGCGCGCGGCCCGTGGTCCCCCATGATGGGCAGCAGGATGGCGGTACGCCCTTCCGCTCACCAGCGCGCATCCGCAGCCTGCCGGTTGGGATGCTCATCACCATACGAATGGAGAGTTCTCTCTCCACCGCACAGGTCAGTTCCGGGGAAGCATTCACCGCCTCAGTTGCCGGGCCCCTCACGATTGACGGAAATACGCTGATCGAACGCGGTACGCCGGTGAGGGGACGCGTGGAGTCTGCCCAACCCCCCGCGGATCGGCCCGGCCTGAGCCCCGATCCGGGATATGTCCGGCTGACTTTAAACACCATGACCGTGGATGGCAGGGCAATCGTGCTTCAGACCTCCAGCCTATTTGCCCGGGGAACCTTCCAGACGAGCGGTTCGTCCGGCAACCTCGGATCTCATGTTTGGGCAAGCGCCTTCCGCGTTGAAAAGGGACGTCGCCTTACCTTTCGACTGACCGCTCCCGTCATGCTCGCCGATCCGAACTCAATCGCCAATCGTCAATATCCCAGTCTCCCCAACGAATAACCTGTTCGTCATTCTTGGAGAAGCTTCGCGATCACGAGTTTTTCGACCTTATTATTTTCCCCTACGTTGAACAATCCAAAGCTCTTCTCGCGTTTTCCACAGAATTGTTCCCAACTTGAGTGACGTCTGCCCTTCGCAGTGTCAGATTGGGCCTCCTATAGTGGGATCGAGCTGAGAACACGCTAGCTGGATAGAAGTTAGGAGAGAGCGTTCATACTTCGATCCAGCTCGGTCCCATTTCGGGAACACCGAGGTATCAGGTAGCCCAACTCTCTGTTCCTTTCGGGATTCTTCCCGGCACAGTATTAAGCATGAGCACCGCAACCCCATTTCCGTTTTCGGAGCTTTCGGCGGGAGGGAATCCAAGGACGAACTTCCGTTCCATCTTCGAACACGCACCCGTTGCCGCAGCCTGCTGTGACCGGCAGGGAGTGTTTGTTGAGATGAACCCCGCCTTTGAGCACCTGCTCCGTGCCCGCCTAGGTGATAAACGGTCGTTGCGGCTTTACGATTTGATCCCTCCGCAAGACCACTGCGATATTGAGCCGCTGATGCGAGACCTGCTGGATGCCTCGCGCGATAGCATCCGCCTCCAGATAAAGAGTGCCGCTCATGGGCTGGCAAACACAAACTGGACCGGATGGCGTCTTGCCGGAGGCGCAGGGGAGCCTGGGCATGCGTTGCTCATAGCGGAGCCCAATGGCGGCACTGCTCCAGGCGAGGAAAGCCTGATCCAAGCTCAGAGATGGGAGGCGGTCGGTCGCTTGGCGGGGGGGGTGGTACACGACTTCAACAATCTGCTGACCGGCGTCATGCTGTACTGCGATCTGCTGCTCACCGCCTTTGATCCGCGGGACCGAAGGCGCAGGTATGCCGACGAAATTCGCGCCGCCATTGTGCAGGCCAGCGGACTGGTGCAGCAGTTACTCGTCTTCGCCCGGCCGCAAGCCGCAGGGGATCGCACCCTGTGCCTCAACCAAATCGCCGGGGCCATGCGGGACCTGCTCACTCGCCTCATCGGCGAGAACATCTCGCTCGATCTACGTCTCGATCCAGACTTGGGTTTGGTCAGGATTGACCAGGCGCAGGCTCAGCAGATCTTCCTCAATCTTGTCCTTAATGCTCGCGACGCCCTGCCAGACGGCGGTCGCATTGTAGTCGAGACCAGCAACTGTGAGTTTCAGACCGTAACCCGGTCGATGCCGGCGGAACGCGGCGGCGCCTTTCCTTGCGTCCTGCTCGTTGTCAGCGACAACGGTCGCGGCATGGACGCGAAGACACGCCAACGTCTCTTCGAACCTTTTTTCACCACCAAGAGTTCCGGCAAAGGTACGGGCTTGGGATTAACTACAGTCCGCAGTATCGTCACCACCAATCGCGGCCTTATTCACCTCGAAAGCGACCTCGGCCGCGGAACTCGCGTCATGATCTTGCTCCCCCGCGCATCCCAGTACGCCGATCCAGATTTTCTGGATACGGCTAGTCCTCATTCGGAACCGTTGCAAACACCACCTCAGAAGGAATCACTCCTATGACTTCAGCAGCTATTGCTCCCACTATCCCTACTCCCCAGATCATGGCCGCCAATTTTCTGAACCTGCTCATCGTCGACGATGAGCGATCGATCCGCGATGCGTGCCGCGAGGTCGCTTTGTCCCTCGGTTTCATGGCCCACGTGGCCGATTCCGCCGAGCACGCCTATCGCTTGTTGCAAAGCCAAAGCATCGATGCCATTCTGCTCGATCTGCGATTGCCCGGGGCCGGCGGATTGGAAGCTCTCCGCCGTATCAAGGCGCAGCATCCTGACGCTCTCGTCATCGTGGTGACCGGCTACGGCACCGTGCAGTCAGCGGTGCAGGCCATGAAGAACGGCGCCTACGAATACGTTACCAAGCCCTTTAGCGCCGACGAACTCAGGCTGCTGCTAGAGCGCGTCTCCAATCACCTCAAGCTGAAGACCGAAAATCGCATGCTGCGCGAGAAGCTCAAGTCCAAGCAGGGTTACGGCGGCCTGGTCGGTCGCGCGCTGGAGATGGAGAAGCTCTACCGCATCATTGCTAAGGCCGCCAACAGTTCCCACCCCGTATTGATTCTGGGCGAGAGCGGCACTGGCAAGGAAATGGTCGCGCGCTCCATTCACTATTCCGGACCCTTCCGCGACAAGCCGTTCATTCCTGTCGACTGCGGGTCGCTCGTGCCCACACTGATCGAAAGCGAACTGTTCGGCTATGTCCGGGGCGCCTTCACCGGCGCCAATCAAGCCAAGGACGGACTTCTGGCCATCGCCGACGGCGGAACCGTATTTCTCGATGAAGTCGGGGAGCTTCCCGTCGACCTCCAGTCCAAACTTCTGCGCGCTATCCAGGAGAAGGAGATTCGTCCCGTGGGCAGCACCCGCCGCATTCCCATCAACGTTCGCATCCTGGCCGCCACCAACCGCGATCTGGAGCAGGCGGTCACCGAAGGCGCCTTCCGCCGCGACCTGTATTTCCGCCTCAATGTTCTCAGTTTGCGCATCCCACCCCTGCGTGAACGTCGCGAGGACATCCCTCTTCTCATCGGCCATTTTATGGAGCGCTCCTTGCGCGCCTCGGGACAGGAAAAAACTCTCACCGACGAAGCCATCAAGGCCATGCTGGCCTATGACTGGCCGGGCAACGTCCGTGAGCTGGAAAACTGTCTGGAGCGCACTTGCGCCTTTACCAGCGGTCCCTTGATTCACGTATCCGATCTGCCTCCCGCCGTCGCCGGCGCACCGATCACGATGCCGGCCAATGGCAATGGACACGGTCAGAACAAGATCGTCCCCATGGCGGAGTTGGAAAGGCAGACCATACTGAGCGCCATTGCGGAACTCAATGGCGACAAGTTGCAGGCCGCTCGCCTGCTGGGCATCGGCAAGACAACTCTGTATCGTAAGCTGAAGGACTACGCGGCGCAGATCTAAAGGCAGTTCTCAGTTCTTCATTTAGCGAGGCGGTCTTGCTGAGACCTGGGAACTGAGAACTGCTTCGCCGTTCCACAACGGGAACGGCGCCTCATTCACGCTCTCTAAGCCTTGTCTTTTCAATCCTCACGATTGTGGCTTTATGCGTGCTATGTCAGGAGCATGATTCTACTAATAACACCATCGGCGCGCGGCCAAGAGTGTGCCTCGAGCCTGAAGGCCGACACCGGTAGCGAAACCCACTGGGCGGAAAATCTGCAGCAAGCCGTGGCCCGGCTCCGGGAACAGTCCTACTCCGCAGTGGTCCTCGATCAATTTCTATTAGAGAACGAGCCCAGCGAAAGTGACCAGGTGCTCGAGCATCTGGGCACAGCCTTTCCCGTCTACCTCAACTTTGCAGTCAGTGGCATGGAGCGGCTGCTGCGCGAAGTTCGCTCCGCGCTGCACCGCCGCAAGCGTGAGGAAACCCAGGCGCGCCTCTCGGTCGAGCAACAGTTTCGCAGCGAAATGTGCGAATCTCTCACTGCCATGCTCCTCTCCTGTGAATTGGCCATGGCCGTGCCCGAAGTCCCCGCCCCCGCCGCGGAAAAAATTCGCCTCATCGACAATCTAGCCCGCGACATGCGCCTGAGGCTGGGCGCGAACTAAGCCGCTGTTCGTAAAGGTCCGTGCGATTTTCCCGCCCGCGCATGTCCACTCGGCCTGCGCCCATCCTTCAACGGAATTGCGCTACGAAACTGCGTCATGCCGAAGAAAACCTTCCCCACCTCACCCCATTCGCACTAGAATAGGTCGGTGCAACGCGCTGGACTCCCGCGTCCACCGCGGCATTGCACACTCTCGGAGGCCTGTGCACGTTCTTGTCACCGCCGATACCATGTCCGGCTCTTGGATCTACACCCGTGAACTGGTCACGGGCCTGGTCACCCGCGGCGTTCGAGTCACTCTCGTCAGCTTCGGCGAAATTCCCCTTCCCGATCAGACCGCGTGGATGGATCTTCTCCACGGCCTTGAATATCGGCCAACCGCTTTTCGCCTGGAGTGGATGCACGAGGCGCCCGAGGACCTGCCCGAATCCTCCGAGTTCCTCGCCAACCTGATCCGCGAAGTTCAGCCCGACCTGCTTCACCTCCACCAGTTCTGCCACGCCAATCTCCCAGTCGACCTCCCGCGGGTGGTGACAGCCCATGGCGATCTCATCACTTGGACGCAGGCCGTGCAAGGTTGCGCACCGCGCCCCACGCGCTGGTTGAAGTGGTATCGCGACACCATTGTCCGCGGCATTACCGCCGCCGATGCCGTGGTTGCTCCGTCGACCTGGATGCTCGACACCCTTCGCGCCACTTACACCTGCCCGCGCCGCGAGGCCGTCATCTACCCCGGGCGCAATCCCATCTTTTTCAATCCGTACATCGCCAAGGACGACTCCGTACTTTCCGTCGGGCGCCTGCTCGACGCCGGCAAGCAGGTCTTCCTGCTCACGCAACACACGCAGCCATTCTCGGTATGCATCGTGGGCGCCGAGCAAACCGTGCCCGTGCCGCGTATTCCTATCCGCGCCGACGTGAAAGTCTCCACCGATCAGAGTTGTGTCGCCATTCGCGGCCCGCAGACCGAGGCTCAACTGCGCGCTCTCTACAGCCGCGCCGCCGTCTACGCCGCCACGGCGCGCTACGAACCGCTCGGCATCGCACCTCTGGACGCCGCTTTCTCCCGATGCGCCATCGTGGCCAACGATATCCCCAGCCTCCGCGAAGTCTGGGGCGACGCCGCCCTTTACTTCCGCACCAATGACGCCCGTAGTTTGGCTGAGACTCTTCGCCAGCTCGATGCCGACCGCGCCCTGCGCCGCGCCTACGCCGAACTCGCCTACACCCGCGCCCGCGAACGCTACACCGCCAAACGCATGATCGACAATTACCTCGATCTTTACCGCAGCCTGCTATCGTCCCAATCCCTGGCCGCCTAACCTCAGGATCATGTGGGGACAGCCGCCTTCGGCTGTCCCGCCGAGCGCAGCGAGGCGCTCTGGCTGGTCCCACAGTCGGAGCAAGGCCCCCGCGACAGCCGCCCCCGCTTGATGATATCTTCTTAGCCTTACTAGAAACCCGTAAGGTTGGAGGAATCAAACTCATGGCTCAGGTAAAGATCACAGTCCGTCCCAATGGCCCCTTCCGCGTGGAAGCTCCCGAAGGCTCGATTGAACTCGTCGACGTAAATGGCACCCCGTACGACCTCACCGGCAAACCAGCTTTCTCTCTCTGCCGCTGCGGCGGCTCCGTCAACAAACCTTTCTGCGACGGCACCCACAGCCGCATCGGATTCCAGGG
>PMSQ01000020.1 GCA_003168355.1 Acidobacteriaceae bacterium
CTTCGCGTTCGCTGGGCAGCTTGTCCATCTGCAGAAAGCGATCGTAGGAGCGCTTCTGAACCTCGATCAGGTTCGGGATCTGGATGGTGGCTGGAATTTTTGAAAAGTCAAAACGTTTACGGAAGGCATTATTCTTCATCGTCAAGAAACTCCCAAATGTCAGGCGCAGCCGTGCGCTGCGATTACCCGCGGAATGTGGGGCGCCCATCGCGCCGCGCTGCTTAAGACGTTGTTGCGAACCTGTTTATGCCGGAAAACACGACGGGGCGCCCGCAGGGACAAGTCTTCCCGCAGACGCCGTGCAAGGCGTTTCGCCAATCTTGATTTGTATCTTTCGCGCCAGTTTCCTTCGGCCGTTTCCGTTCCGCCTGCCCACGGAACAGTGCCCAAGCTTCCCTGCGGGTCTCGCCCGCGATTGAGTGAGGCCAGGGGAAGCGGTGTTATATAGATGCTAACACCACCGCCCCGGCTTCACAACTAGAACGTAAATATTTTCTTGACTTGCACCGGTTGAAGTGCGTATCCAGCCGAATAAATACCCCTGACGGCAGAGATCCCTCGCAACGAACGCTCGGGATGACCGCAGCGGGCTTCCGCTTCGCCATCCGTCACGCGAAAAAACCGCGCGACGGACGTCTGCGCTCACGCCCGCTAAGCGCGGTCACTTCACTTCGACAACGGCGCCAGCCTCGGTAAACTTCTTCTTGATGGTCTCGGCCTCGTCCTTGGAGACGCCTTCCTTGATGCTCTTGGGCGCTCCATCCACCAGTTCCTTGGCTTCCTTCAAGCCCAGGCTGGTGACCTCGCGGACCGCCTTGATCACGTTGATCTTGTTGGCGCCGACTTCTTTGAGAACGACGGTGAACTCCGTCTTCTCCTCGGCCGGAGCCGCTGCCGCCGCACCACCGCCGCCAGCTACCGCCGCCGGGGCTGCCGCCGCAGCTGAGACGCCCAGCCGCGCTTCGAGTTTCTTCACCAGCTGTGCCGCGTCCAGCAGCGACAAGGCTACGATTGAATCCTCCAACTGTTGCAGGTCTGCCATGTTAAGTTCTCCACTCTTCGAGTTATGAATTCTTGATTTCGTTATCCATGGGCCGGGTTTCCAGTGCGGCAGGCTCAAGTCCCGGCGCCAGACAACGCCTGGATCAAAACCGCGCAACCCCTGACTTCTGGTAACCAAATCTCTTCGGACGGCTCTCACCGTCCCGAAACGTAGCGTCGGCGTCCCGACGGCTCTTAAGCCTGCGCTTCAGCGGGCGCGTCGGCCTTAAATTTGCCCTTCTCCACGCCTTGGCCGAGCACCACCGCGACATCGCGTCCCACGGCGTTCATCACCGTCACCAACCGCTGCGCCGGCGCGTTGATCAGGAACAGCAGCTTCGAGTAAAGCTCTTCCTTCGATGGCATGCTGGCCAGCGCTTCGATCTCTTTNNTCGCCCGTGGTGTAGGCGATCGAGGTCACGCCCGTCAGGTTCTTCAACCCTTCCTCGATCTTGGTGCCTTTTACCGCGAGTTCGGCTAGCGTGTTCTTAACAACCTGATACTTCGCGCCCGCGCCGCGCAGAGCTTTGCGCAGCTCATAGTCCTGGGCCACGGTGAGCTTGCTGTAAGTGGCCACGACCGCGTTCGAAACATTCTTCAGATCCGCACTCAGCTTCTTGACCTGTTCGTGCTTTTTCGCTCTGGTTACTGGCATTGCTCAGTTCCTCTTATGATCAGTGTGGGGACAGCCGCCCTCGGCTGTCCGCCGGGCGCAGCCCGGCAGTCGCAGTCTAGGCCTTGGCCGCAGTCTCAATCGGCGCCGTATCCAGCAGAATCCCCGGCCCCATGGTCGAACTCAGCGTGCAGCCCTTGATGTACTTGCCCTTGGCTACCGACGGCTTAGCCTTGATCACGCTGGTAATCAGGACCGTTGCATTCTCGATCAACTTGTCGGGCGAGAACGAAATCTTCCCCACCGGCACATGCACCAGCGCCGTCTTGTCGGTGCGGAATTCAACCTTGCCGGCCTTCACTTCCTGCACCGCCTTAGCCACGTCCACGGTAACCGTGCCCGTCTTCGGGTTCGGCATCAAACCTTTGGGCCCAAGAATCTTGCCCAGCCGACCGACGGATTTCATCACGTCAGGAGTGGCAATCAGCGCGTCGAAGTCGGTCCAATTCTCTTTGGTGATCTTCTCGACCATCTCTTCGCCGCCGAAAAAATCGGCGCCCGCGGCTTCGGCTTCCCTGATCTTGTCGCCCGAGGCGATTACCAAGACCTTCTTCGACTTGCCCAAACCGTGCGGCAGCACCACCGTGCCGCGCACCATCTGGTCGGCGTGCTTGGGATCGACTCCCAGACGCAACGTAATCTCGACGGTCTCGTCAAATTTAGCGAACTTGACTTTTTGCAGGAGCGGAACTGCATCCTGCAGCGTGTAAGGGCGCTTCTCCACTCCAGCGTGCGCCTTAGCGATGTTCTTTCCTTCTTTTTTCATTTTCTTTCCTTGTCTCCCACCGCTCATCGCTGTTTCGATGAGCCGTAGTGTTTTCGACTGCGAACCTTGTAGCGCCGCCGTCTCGGCGGCTCATGGTCCGGCCAGAGGCCGGCGCTACCCCACCACTTCAATGCCCATCGATCTTGCCGTCCCGCGAATGCTCTTGATCGCGGTATCGACAGAGGCAGCATTCAAGTCAGGCATCTTCTGTTTAGCGATGTCTTCCACCTGCTTCAACGTCACCTTGCCGACTTTATCTTTGTTGGGCGTGCCTGATCCCTTGGCGATCCCTGCCGCCCGCTTCAGCAAAATCGAAGCCGGCGGAGTCTTGGTGATGAAGGTGAACGACCGGTCGCTATAAACCGACACCACCACCGGTATGATGAGCCCTTCCATTTCTTTCTGGTTCGTGCGGGCGTTGAACTGCTTGCAGAACTCCATGATATTGATCTGTGCCTGGCCGAGTGCCGGCCCCACCGGAGGCGCCGGGGTCGCCTTGCCCGCCGCGATCTGCAACTTTACGAAACCTGTAACTTTCTTTGCCATGATCTCTCTTCAAGCGAATGTTCTCGCTTACGATCTCCTAAATGAATTCAACCCAGCAGAAAGGGCCAGCATAATAGTTGGCGTAAGCCTCTTCTGCACCGGATCGGCAGCCAGCCCCAAACCCTCGATACTATGAGCGCCCAGCACTTCCATCTCTCCCGGCTCCGCCATTACCACCATGTCCGGCGCGGAATACCCGGCGCGGGCGATATAGATCGCGGTCATATCGCGTTCCATCACTCTTCCGTCGATGGTGCGAAAGGACATCCGGCGACTTGGGTTCAGGCCCAGGCTTTCCAGCCGCGCTCGGAAAATCCAGCTAAACGCTGCGCCGGTATCGACTAACGCCTCCAACTCCTGAGCGCTCTCCGGCCTGCTGGGATTCCAGACCTTAAACTTTGTCGTGAATGTGCCCATATCGATCGTCCTGCGTCTGCTACGCCACTTTCTCCACCTGGTTGAACTCCAACTCCACCGGGGTCGAGCGGCCGAAAATCGTCACCATCACCTTCAGCGTCTCGCGGTCTTCGTTCACTTCGTCCACAATGCCCTGGAACGTCGCGAACGGCCCTTCCGAAATGCGCACCGTTTCGTTCTTCTCGAACTTCACCTTCAGCTTGGGCTTCTCGCGGCTGTCGGCGACTTTGTAAACGATGTGCTGAACTTCTTCATCGGAAAGCGGTGTGGGCTGCTGTCCCGTACCCACAAACCCAGTCACGCGTGGCGTGGATTTCACCACATGCCAGACGTGATCGTCCATGTCCATCTCCACCAGCACATAGCCGGGATAGAACATACGTTCGGACGTGTACTTCTTGCCGCCGCGAACTTCGGTGACCGACTCGGTCGGGATCAGCACCTTGCCGATTTTTTCCTGCAGCCCAAAGGCCTGCACGCGCGACTCCAGCGACTCTTTCACCTTGCGCTCAAACCCGGAATAGGAGTGGATGATGTACCACTTCATGTTCGGATTGCGCGGAGGCTCGCCGGTTGCTGCAATACCATCCACGCTGGATGGCTGCTCTCCGCCCGCAGCAGCTTCGTTTTTTTCTTCGTCCTGCATGATCAAGTTAAACTCCGGTTGCTGCGCTTGCCGCCCTCATTTGAAATAGTTGTACAAGGCGCCGACGCCTTTGGTAATCACTCCGTCAATGATCCAAAAATACACCCCGAAAATCGCGACCGTGATCACTACCACCGCAGTGGTGGCGCGGACTTCTTTCCACGACGGCGCTGTAACCTTGCGCATCTCCGTGCGCACGTCGTTGTAGAACGTCTTTATTCGCTCCGGCCAGGACTTGATCTGGTCTCCGAAACTTCCACCGGCAGCTGTGATCGAATTTGCCATCTTCTTCGTTTCCACTCCCATACTGCTCCTGTCCCGGCCCTTCCCGGCATCCTTCCGAAATCTGGCAGGGGCGGAGGGATTCGAACCCCCAAGTTCGGTTTTGGAGACCGACAGTTTAACCGTTGAGCTTACGCCCCTGTAACCATCGGGTGATTGCGTCATCGGATGATCGGGTGATTTTAAGATCGCCCGATGACCCGATCGCCAGATCTCCCGACCATCGGGTGATTGCGTCATCGGATGATCGGGTGATTTTAAGATCGCCCGATGACCCGATCGCCAGATCTCCCGATCTATTTCACTTCTTTATGCGGCGTGTGCTTGCGGCAACGATTACAGAACTTCTTAAACTCCAGCCGTTCCGTCGTCGTCTTCCGGTTCTTGGTCGTAGAATAATTCCGCTCTTTGCAATCGCCGCACTGTAACGTAACAATTTCTCGGGGCATAAAACAGCTCCTAGCCTCTAGCTCTTAGCTTCTAGCTTCAAACCCTTGTCATCCTGAGGCGACGGTTTTTGTCGCCGAAGGACCTATGTATTCCCATCCATCACGCCAAATCAAATGACTTCTTTCCGGGGCTTTTTTACGTCTGCCTTTACCCATCGGATCAAAGTTATCCAAGGAACATAAAAGAGCAGCACAACAGCGGGGATGATACCCCACTCAACCACGCTCTTCAGTTCCCGCCATCCCATCCGGCGCTCCGAAGCTTCCTTACTGCACAATCTCC
>PMSQ01000157.1 GCA_003168355.1 Acidobacteriaceae bacterium
ACCAGCACCTGGTCGCCTTCCTTCAACTCGTCGCGCACATCGGCAATGCGATGCTCCGCCACTTCGCTGATGTGCAGCAATCCATCGGTACCGGGAATGATTTCGACAAACGCGCCGAAATCGGCGAGGCGCGTAACCTTGCCGAGATAAGTCTTCCCTACTTCCGCAGTCGCCGTGAGATCGCCGATGATCTGCAGCGCTTTCGCCGCCGAAGCCTGATCACTCGATGCAACCTTCACCAACCCGGAATCTTCCACGTCGATCTTGACCCCAGTTTGTTCCACGATGCTGCGAATCATCTTGCCGCCCGGCCCGATCAGGTCGCGAATCTTATCGACCGGAATCTGCACCGTGTAGAACCTCGGAGCGAAGTCGGAAATCTTCTCCCGTCCGGAAGAAATAATCTCTTCCATCTTGCCGAGAATGTGCAACCTTCCGCGCTTCGCCTGCGCCAGCGCTTCCCGCATAATCTGCGAAGTAATGCCGGCAACTTTAATATCCATCTGCAGCGCGGTGATGCCATCTTTTGTGCCCGCGACTTTGAAGTCCATGTCGCCGTAGTGATCTTCCGCGCCCGCAATGTCAGTGAGAATGGCATACTGCTCGCCTTCCTTCACCAACCCCATAGCCACTCCAGCCACCGGAGCCTTCAACGGAACCCCGGCATCCATCAGCGACAACGAAGCTCCGCAAACCGTCGCCATCGACGACGATCCATTCGATTCCAGAATGTCCGACACCACGCGCATCGCGTAAGGCCACGACTCTTCCGTCGGCAGTACTCCCGAGATCGCGCGCTCTGCCAACGCTCCGTGCCCAATTTCTCTTCGTCCCGCCCCCCGCATAAACGCAACCTCACCCACTGAAAACGGCGGAAAGTTATAGTGGAGCATGAAGCGTTTTTTGGCTTCCCCTTCGAAGCCTTCCAGGCGCTGCATGTCGTCCGACGTTCCTAACGTGGTGGTTACCAACGCTTGGGTTTCACCGCGGGTGAAGATGGCGCTGCCGTGGGTGCGGGGCAGGATGCCGGCTTCGATCCAGATGTCGCGGACTTCGTCGAAGGCGCGAGCGTCGGGTCGGCGTTTCTTTTCCAACACTTCTTCGCGGAAGATGCGCTCGCGGAGGGTTTCGAAATACTGCTTGAACTTCGCCTGCGCTTTTTCATCATCTTCGGGGATGTCGGCTTTCAGCTTTTTCTTGAGTTCTGTGACCAACGCGTGGCTCTCGGCCTTGGGATGTTTCTTGGTGTCGAGGCGATCGGACAAATCCGCGCCGACTTTCTTCTTCAGCGAATCGTAATACTTCTGATCGAATTCCGGTGGAATGACTTCGCGCTTTTTCTTGCCGGCTTTGGCGCGCAGGTCGTTGAGGGCGGCGCAAATCTTCTTGACTTCGGTGTGGCCGAACTCGATGGCGTCGACGACGACTTCCTCGCCTACTTCTTTCGCGCCGGACTCGATCATCACGATGCCATCGGCGGTGCCGACCACCATGATGTTCAGCAGGCTCTCGCGCATTTCATCGTAGGTGGGATTGATGATGAACTGGCCGCCGATCTGACCGACACGCACTGCGCCGATGGGGCCGAGGAAGGGAATGTCGGAAAGCGTGAGCGCGGCGGATGCGCCGTTGATGCCGAGAACATCGGGATCATTATTAGTGTCGGCGGAGAGCACGAAGGCGATGACCTGGGTCTCGCACTTGAAGCCGTCGGCGAACATGGGCCGGACGGGGCGATCGATCTGGCGGCTGGTGAGCACTTCGCGCTCGCTCATGCGGCCTTCGCGTTTGATGAAGCCGCCGGGAAAACGTCCACCGGCATAGGTGTATTCGCGGTAGTCGACGGTGAGGGGGAAGAAATCGATGCCCTCGCGGGGATCGGCGTTGGCGGTGGCGGTGGCGAGCACAACGTTATCGCCCAGGCGGACAACGGCCGCGCCGTGGGCTTGCTTGGCCAATTTTCCAGTTTCAAATGAGAGTTGTTTGCCGCCGGCGAGATCGACGGTGACGGTGTTAACTTCTGGTTTCATGTTTCATCCTTCTTATTGGGATCAGGAGAGCGGTCGCGCTTTCCGGTTGGCGATGGTTGCGTGGATGGAAAGGCACGTAGGCCATGGATGAGCGGGTGCCATGAGAGCTGGGTTCCGAGACCGGCTCGGAATACATCTTCGATAATACGCACGGTGTGAATTGGCTCAATGCTGTACCGGCTTCGAGAGGAAGGCGGCGTTCTCTCAGATACTTTTATGGGAACAGTTTCCCTGGGTTACTTTCGCAAGCCTACTTGCGGATGCCGAGTTTCCCAATGACCGTCTTATAGCGCTCGGAATCGTATCTCTTGAGGTAGTCGAGCAAGCGACGCCGCTTGCTGACCAGCATGAGCAGGCCGCGGCGCGAGCCGTGGTCCTTCTGGTGCGTTTTGAAGTGGTCCGTCAGTTGGCCAATGCGTTCACTGATGATGGCGATCTGAACCTCGGGACTCCCCGTGTCAGTCGCGTGCGTCTGATACTGGTCGATGACGGATTTCTTTTGCTCTCTGGCTAGCACTAACCTGGTGCACTCCTGTTCTAGTTTCGATTTATCGTTGTGACAGTAGTGAGGATAACAGGCGGGGGGTGGGGGTGTAAAGGCGGAGGAGCCGATTCAATCGCAAACACTATTTTAGCTTTCCGTACGAAAGCGGATCGCGGCCGCAGGCTACTCCGGGGTGCTTTCCAACACCCGGCGCACCGTCTTTTCCAGAACCTGTTCGAAACGGGAGATTGTCCCGGGCTTGTAATCGTACACGATGCATCGGAGGTGCTTCAGGTCGAACGGGACATAGTCCATTGATTGGGTGATCATTATCACGGGTTTTCCTAGTGTGTGTGCTATCCCTAGCTCATAGAATACGTTCGGATTTCTTTCGGTCATATCTGCGATGATAAGTCGTGCCCGGTTGACGCTCTCCCATACCGATTGCATCACTCCGCTAATGTTATGTCATCGGCCCGTTCGCAGCGTAGCTTGCAGCGCTCCTCCACGACCTTCTTTACATGATTCACGTAGACGCTCTGCAGGTCACGCACCTCTGCAAAAGGCATGAGGATGAAGCAGTAGTCGTCCTCAGCTTTGAATCGACGTCCCTCCCAGATTGGGGTCGCTCTGATGCTTGAGCTTTCCAGATTGGCGAGCTCGGCACGAGTCGCGGCGAGTTCCCGGCGAATGGTCGCAGCCCCTTCTTCTTCGGTCGACTCCCATTTTGAAAAGACAGGGGGGAGGTCTTTCGCTTCAATCTTTTGCCCGTCGGAAAGAACAACGGCACGCTCCAGTATGGAATACAACTCACGATCATTCCCAGGGTAGGGACGACTTTTCAGGACTGCAACAGCGTCCGAGGACAGTGATGGACCGCCGAGCTGGCCGAGGAATCTGGCCGCGAGTTCGGGGATGTCCTCTGCGCGTTCCCTTAGCGGGGGAACGTTGACTGAAACAATGTTCAGCCGGTACATCAGTTCCTGTCGGAGCATCCTAATATTCAAGAAGGAAGACACACTCGTGGCGGTTACAATGCGCACGTCAACTGGTTGGGAAACGTTGCTGCCAATCGGCGTGACACAGCCTTCTCGCACGAGGCTAAGCAGCGCTGACTGAACCTCCGCCGAAGCGGTTTCGATCTGCTCAACGAGCAACGTGCCATGGTCGGCTTTGGCTACCAGCCCTTCCTGGTTTGCTATGGCCCCGGTGAACGCCCCTCGCGCGTGACCTAAAAGTGTCGAAGCCCCTAGTCCACTAGGAATACCGCCGAGGTTAACGGTGACAAGAAATCCCTTTCTGCCGCTTAACGTGTGGATGAGTTCGGCGATCTCGTTTTTTGGGGTTCCTTCCTCCCCAGTCAGCATGACCGGGTGTTTACTGTTGGCCGTTCGCTTGACCAGTTCCACAACCCTCGTCATCGCGGGTGAGCTTCCGAGATAGGTTTCCATGCCGGAAGTTTATCGCGGGCCTCAGGCTGGCGCGAGTTATTTCGCTATGAGTCTCTCGTCGGATGAGATCCCTTCGTGAGACCTACTTATTCATTGCGCAACGCATGGAGATCTGCCCATGGGGCTCGCTGTCTCGATCCCTCGCGGTTTTCGGCGGGCAGGTGGCGCTGGGCTCAATCCTTAAGGTTCATCCGCAGAGAACAGCAGGTTCCTCACCGGGCTTTCAGCCCGGTTCGGAATGACATCCCTCTGCCCTTAACTTCGACTTGCGCAGACTGTGACATCTAACCTTGCCATCCACAGCATCAATCGCGGATGATTCCAGCGGGCCTATCGCAACCTCAAATACGGGGAGCAAAGCTCACACAAAAGTGCATTCTGGCCTACTAACTCATTGGCGCTCAAGATTTTGCCCCTAACTGATTGCAGCCCGGAGATTAAATCGCAAAATCCCGCTAAACCTGAGATTCTAAAAGGGCGGGAGAGCTAGGGGTGACAGGGCAGGAGATCATTACGACCGGATTGCCCAACCAGTGAGCCCGACGTCGGCAGTGGTGGCGCACAAAAGGCGAGCCATCCCGCCATCGGTCGGTCCGCTATGACAGCGCAAATCTAAGCAGGCTCTCGCGGGCTTTCGACCCGATCCGGAATGACGTCCCTCGTGGTGCTCATGAATTGTCACGGAGTGGCCAAAACAGCACAGATTGGACGAGACCGTTCTGCCACACTTGCAGCCATGTCAACTCAGACGATTGCAGAATACCTGGATGAAGAGCGGCAAAAAGCTACTGACACTCAGCTCCGAACGGAAGCAGAAGCAGCGCGCATTCAGCCGCTGCAGCATGGCCACCATCGCACGGCAAAACAGCCTAAGGTGGAATTGCTGCCTCCAGTCAAAGCTGTAAGCAAGAAGAAGAAAAAGAAAAAGACCGCTGCCGTAGCTCGCAAGAAACCACGCGCCGCGGGAAAGAAGGCAGCGAAAAAACGCAAGCGGGCGTAACTCGGAACTGCTACGCGACGATGTACCGCAGGAGAAGGCTGCTGTTCAAATTCAGGCGGTCTACCCTGTTCTCCCGATGGCTTGCGCGAGATGGGCGCGTAGGATCGAGAGACTGGATGACCTCAAGCGCAACTATACAAAATTAGGAGAAACTTATGAACAAGGATCAAGTGGCTGGCAAGATCGATCAGGCAGTGGGCAAAGTGGAGCGGAGCGTTGGAGAAAGTGTTGGCAGCAAAAAGCTAGCCAACAAAGGTGTGGTCAATCAAACCAAAGGTGCGGTGCAGGAAACCTGGGGCAATGCCAAGAACGCCGCGAAGCAGATCCACGAATCGCACGAGCAGGCCGCTTCCGAGAAGGCCGCCGAGAGGCGGCAGAACGTCAGCCAGTCTGTGGATGACACGAAAGAAAAGGCAAAGGTAAAGATTGAGGAATTCAAAGAGCGGCACTCGGCGTAACGTTTAGCTCGGCGCCCGAATCGGAATGACGTCCCGTAGTAAGGATGTAAGGATGCAACGGGGGGCTAGTCTGCGTTACTGACTCTCCTTCACGACGCGTCCGTTGAGCGGCTGGGGGGACCGGACGTCGTGCGGATAAAGCTTGGCGAACGCGCTGATCTCCTCTGCCGAGATCTCCACAGGAGTCTTTAGCACAAACCACAGGACACCCTCTGTGCAGGGCGGAGCTGTGAGCGACCCCATGTAGGTGAAATAGGCGGTGTCGCGGGGCAACAGGCCGGCGGGATTAACTTCGACTCCGGCAATCTCCTGCTCTTCATGCGAAAAATCAGTCAACACCTTGCTCTCCGTCTGTGGCATATGTGCCCAAATTTGCTGAATTGTGGCGTTCGCTCTACCCGCCTTGAGAAGAACTGCCACGCCCGCAACCTTCCCGTCGCTGGCTTGGTACATCAAGTGGACCACCATATCGTATGGCTTACCGTGAATGTATTCTTCGCTGGGACGGTGAAAGTGGAATTGAGTGAGTTGATAGCGCTTGTCTCCCACGATCAGAAAGTTTCCGCTTCCCGGAGCGTCGTGGTAGTTCACTCGGATGGTGTGTCCGTTGTTAATTAAATATTTGAGCGGGCCGCTTTTGGAATCGAATCGCAGGGCGGGGAGTTCGGCTTTCTCCGCATTCCGAATGTCGATCGGAGACTGTTCCTTGCCGACATTGCAGGGAGCGTAGTCCGGATCCAGCTCACTCCAATGTTTTTCCCCTTCGTAGGTCCATGGTGTCTTCCACTGTGCTCGTGCACGTGCAGGCACCAAAACCGCCGCGACAACCAGCAATACAAATATCATCCAACCTTTTCGCAAATTGCACCGCGCTTGGTGCTCAACGGCTTATCTGGCTGGCTAAGGGCGGAGGCTGGCCACCTCCGCCTGGTTCTATCGCCGGCACTATCTTAACTTGAGGCTGGCCCGGCCGTCGCGGTTTTCGACGGGCGGGTGGGCGGTGAGCTCGATCAGTCAAGGTTCATGCGCAGAGGCGGGTATATCAGTCGAGCAGCCGGAGGCGGGTTGCACAGGTCCCTTCGACGGGCTCAAGCCCCCACCGGGATAGGTGGGGTCTTAATTCAGCACCTGATCAATATTCAGTACCTGATCAATTTTGACCAGCTTGCGCTTGGGATGCCGCTTACTATGTCTGCCAACCAACCAGCCGTGGCCAGCATTGGAGGAAGCTTATGGAAAATCTCGCCGATTTGATGCAAAGGCTGCTTGAAATCCAAAGTGGCGAAAGACGAAGCCCGAAGCTGATCGCGGAGGATGAGCGATTGATGCGTAGTCTGCAGGAGAGAAATCTGGCAGGAAAGCGCCCACAAAGGTTAGAGCTTAGCGAGAAATAGTCTAGCGGGGGGCCGGCGCACGTTGCCCTGGCTCTATTGTCGGAACTATTTTAACTTGAGGCTGCCTCGTCCGTCGCGTTTTTTGACGGGCGGGCGGCGGTGGGGCCAGTCGCGGCGCGGACGATTTTTTCCACTTCGGCAAAGGTTTTGGCGGCGACGAGATTCTTGCCGAACGCGTTCATTTCCGGATGCCCGATCGCCGCTTCGAACGCAGCCACGACATCATGGAAACTCCTGGAATAAGTCCGCTGAAGCGCTGTACCTTGATTTCTTTCGTTGCCATACTCAATCTCCATTTCGTTCCTGGTTTCTTAGCGAGGGGCAAGCTACTTTCCCGAGCTCTGCTGTCGGCACCATCTTAAATTGAGGCTGCCGCGTGCGTCGGGAGTGGCGATGAGTTCGATCATGAAAGTTCATCGCGCGCTATACTTCTCGGGCTGCGCTTGAAGCAAACCGGTCGCGACTATGGCGGTGACTTTCGAAACCGTGCGCCAGATGGCGTTGGCTCTCGATAACGTGGAAGAAAGCACGTCCTACGGTACGCCGGCGTTCAAGGTGGGCGGCGCGCTGGTGGCGCGGGTGCATCAGGATGGGGACGCGCTGGTGGTTCGAATGGATTTTGAGCAACGCGCCGAGCTGATGGCAGCCGATCCGAAGATTTACTTCATCACCGATCACTACCTTAATTACGAGTGGGTGTTGGTGCGGCTGTCGCGAGTGCATCCCGATGCCATGCGGGATTTGCTGCGGGTGGCGTGGCGATTGGCTTCGGCGGAAAAGGAGAAACGCAGAGCCGGAACGCGGCGGCGGCGGCGATAGACGCGAGGCCGGTCGCGCCGTTGTGAGCAGTGACCGGGTCGCAATTTAGCGGCGGCGTATGCGGCGGACTCGGGGAGACAACTCAACTTCCAGACACTTCGAGCAGGGACAGCGGAAAGCAGGATCGTTCGGAAAAACGATGTGGCCGCAGTTCTTGCAGATCATCCGGCCGTTGGCGAGAACGGTCATGGGGTAGAACGCCTTTTCGATCACGCAATAAGGACAACGAGGTTCTTTCTTCGTGGCCATCGATGGCCCACGCGGCGCTTGCGTCGGCCCAGTCGAAACTATAGAGGCTTTTGCATCAGGTGAATGTTCGATATCGAACGGAGCGGGCGAGGCTGTCAAAATGGATGGGAATCTTCGGCGCGGTAACCTGAGTCTCCGAGCGGCGAGCGGATCTGTTCACGGAAAATTTGCAGCGCCCACCACCCCAGTGCCTGTTCCCATTTGTCGTCGTGCGACGGAAAACCTGGCTGAATCGGTTAGTGAGGCGCGGCAGGGCGATAAATGAGGCCGATCACGATGCCGGTAACCGTCCACTCGATGAAGTAGGCGGTGGCTTGTTGGAGGGTGAGGTTCAGTCCTATATTCAGGTTGACGTAGTTGTGCACCACAAAAGAGCCAACCGCGAAAACTCCGATCAAGGCACCGAAGATGGCACCCAGGCGCGCACCTTCGGCGAGGCCGGAGCCGCCTTGGTATAGCATTGCGTAAATCACTGCAAGCGCCACCATCGACACAAACATGGCGGTCATTCCGCCCGGCATGTGGCTCATCTGTCCTTGCTGGGAGCGATACACGGCCGGGTACTTGAGGAATTCATTCTTCAACGATGGAAACAGGCCGAATGCAAGACCCCCGAGGACGAAATATGCGGCGAAACCTCCAAGGGTTGCGAGAGCGATGCGTGAGAGGTTCATTAGCAATCCTTTCCAGAGTAGAGGCGACTATACCAAAACCTGGCTGGCCAGCACATTCGCGGAGAGCACGCCTCGGGATTTGCAGCAGAACATTTGCAGGAGAACTACAAGTCGAGGAAGCGGCTGCGATTCTTCGCGGTAGGGAGAATGCAGGTTTCGGAGCGGCCGAAGATGCGGTAACGGTGGCGGGCGATGGCGTTGTAGGCCCAGTCACGGAAGGAGTTTGGCAGGAGTTGCAGGAGGAATGCGAGGAAGCGGCAGAAGCCTCCGAGTTGATGCAGGATGAAGAGGACAGCGTCGGAGCGGGAGAGTAGACGCTCGTCCGGTTGGCGGGCTTGGGTTGAATCATCCTGCGTTGCATCGTGGTTGGGGTTGTCTTTAGCAGGGTCGTGGTCAAGGACGACATAGACCGTGTCGAGATCGACTGGGTTGGCGCCGTGGCGGGCGAGGATGCGGGCGGCGAGAGCGCTTTGCAGCGATGCGAAACGAAAGATGGCTTGGCGGTCACGGCGGAGCATGAATTGGACAAGGCGGTTGCAAAGTCCGCAGACGCCGTCGTAGAGGAGGATGGGCGCGGGCATGGATGGGTGACACGCAAGACTTTAGCATTGGCGGATTCGAACTCCCACTGTGTCTCTGCAAGCAACAGAGAGACAAGAATGGGGCGCTATTACCGCAGCACTTCAGCGCTGCGCCACTCAAAATCAGGTGCAGACCACTCAAAATCGAGTGCAACATCGAGTTTCAATACAAAATGCTCGCGTTGAAGAAGTCGTTCTGATCGGAAGTTACACCGGAGCCTCCCAGAGTCAACGTGAGTGTGTGCTGACCAAAAGTCAGAGCAAAGCCGATGAACAGCGTCGGCAGCACCCGGTGAGTGGTGGGCGCGTTGGAGAACGTCTGTCCGGTCGCGATTTGAGTTCCATCCAGGGAGACATACAGTTGCAGCGGCGAGTTGCTGACGGTTGACCAGAGGCTGCTGGTCACGACCAGGAGCGCGGGCCCATCCAAAGGAGCGGTGAACGATGCTTTGAGCGGTAAGGGGCCGGGTTGATTGATAATTTGCAGCACCTGCATAATGGAATCCTCCTAAGTTGAGTGCGTCCCCGGGGACTCGTGAACGAGCAGATGTTGTCTGACTCAGTGCAAATGGTTCGGCCCCACTCCCTAACACCGTCGTCGACTTCTGACGCAGTCTCCAGCTTGGGACGCCGGATTGTAGCACGGCAAAACGCACTACGCACCATTGCGTGGCTGGCGGGCTTCGCGCCTTCGGCTCGCTAGGTTCGCCAGGGCAAGCCCTAGTTAGGACAGCCGAGGTGGCTCCCTACGCGAGCTGATTCGGGTTTGAGCCCAGGCGCAGGAGTTCGGCTCGCAGGCGGGGGTGGTGCTGGGATTGGCGGAGGTAGGACATTTCATTGGGGGCGGATTTGGCGCGGATGATTTTGATCAGGCGATGCTTTTCGTTGGGCGTCCAGCGGGGTAGGTCGGGGATTAGAGCCAGGAAGAGCGACCAGTTTTCAAGCGCTTGCCGCTGACCTGGAGTCCAGCGGGCGGGGTTGAGGTTTAGTGCGCGGGTTACGGCGGCGGTGAAGGCTTGACGGATTTTGTGGCTGTCACCGTCGAATTCTCGCGACATGCGGCGGGTGATGTGCAGGGCGAGGTCGCGGGTGGAGAAGGTGTCCCAGGGGCCGGGATTGTTCTTTCGCCCCTTCGGGGCTGGCTCGTTCGGCGATGGTCCACCCACGGCTTGCGCCGTGGGCTGCATTCTTGCGCCGCTCCGCGGCTGATTGCCATGACGGCTCGCGAAAGCCCGATTCACCGGTCCGCTCAGCTCATAGAACATGTGGGCCTCGGCGAGGCGCTTCAGGGTGCGGGGCGGGGTGCGATATTGCGGGTTGGCGGCGATCTTTTCTTCTTCCTCTTCACACAACTTCTGCAGATCGGGGCGGCCGGAGCGGAAACCCAGTTTGCGGTAGAACCAGAAGGCGCCGGAGTCGATGGCTTCGTCGTTGTTCTGGCCAATCTGATAGGGATAAATCGAAATACATTGGGCAGCGGTCAGAACGTGGAGACAGCGCAGGGCCTGGGCGTAGATCCAGGCGGTTTCTCCCTGGCGATAAGTGTAGAAAGTGTTGAAGCCGACCTCGATCCATTCACAGAGTCCGATGGCTTCGATGTAGTTGATGGGGACGCCATTCTTGAGGGTGTAGCCGGCGATGTAGGCGCGGAGCGGGAGACGGCGGGCGGGAGGCAATCCCCAGAAATGCATGACTACGCCGCGACCGAGGTTGGCGCGGACTACGGAACTGGGATCGCCGAGCGTAGTGCCATAGAGTTCGCGGTAGCGGACGGCCATGACTTCGCGGATGGCGTGCATGACGGATTCTCCGGCGGTGAGCGAGAGCTTCTCGAGTTTGGGCGCGGGCTGGGACAGCTCGCGGGGGAGAGAGACTTCGCAGCGCTGGAGGAGTGGGGCGTTGTGGAAGTAGAAGCGGCGAGGACGAGTCCAGTTGCGGGTGCGGGAGAGTCTCAGGTTCTCGAGTCTCCAGCGAAGTGGGATGCGAAGTGAATCATAGAGTTCGGCGCGTTGGCGAGCGGGGAGCGGGAGTTTCTGGAAGCGTTCGAGCAGCCAAGCGAGCGGGTTTTGGCGGCCGCGGGCAGCGTCGAGCCAGCGCAGCCAGGGGATGTTGGCCTCGACGTCAGCGTCTTCTTCGAGCAACGGAATGAAACGCGGCCAGGTGTTGGTGCGGGAGTGCTCGGCTTGGTAGTCGTCCCAATAGTCGTTCCAGGCGATCTCGACATTTCGGGGAATGCAATTCGCGAGCCAGAGCGCTGCGTCGAAGGAGAGAGTGTCCTGCATGGTGGTGCCGGCGATGCCGGAAGTGTCGAAGTCGTCGAACAAGGCCATGTGGGCACGGAGAGCGCGAATTTTCTCGATGCGCTGGTGGAAGGTGTTGAGAAGGTGCTCGACGCGTTGGACTAGAGACGGAGCGTGGGGAAAAGCGCGGAGAAAGAGCAGGCACTCGTGGAAGCGGATGAGTTGGCGAGGGTCGGCGAGTTGGAGCTTTGAGAGCTGCGCGAGAAGTTTGGAGATAAGGAGGGCTTGGCCAGGGTCGAAGCGGTTTTTGGCGGCTTCGAGTTGGGTGAGGAGTTGATTCGGATCATGGGAAGTGGGCGGCATGGGGGCGAAACAGTGTAACGCAGGGGAGTTCCGAATGACTTAGCCAGCCCGCGTTGGGTGTTTGCCAGCTACGTTGCAAAACATTGCACACGCGTCAGAGTGCTGTGGAAAAAAATAATTGTTTTGCCCATTGCGGTTCTCCCGTAACGGGTCTAACATGCCGTCACGCTTGAATGGGGTCAGATGCCGCGCCGTTTGTGGGGTTTCAAGGTATGCGGCCATGCTGATTTCGCAGCGGGCAACCGGCAGTTCTGGTTGCTACTGTTTTAATTGCCCCTGACTTTCCCTGCGCGCTGAAGACACTTCGTCCTTGTCGCGGTCAGGTTTTCCGGAAAATTCATCCCAGGAGGAGAAATGAATAACCAGAAGGAAGCATTGCTTACAACGGCGGGTTCCCGCCGTTCGCAGACAACCTGGCTGTGTGTCGTTGTGGCGACCCTAATCGCCTGCACGGCACTGCCGGCGGTTGCCGCCGGTGGACAGGCCATCGCCCACAATACCCCCAGCTATGTATCCACGGCAAAGAATCTGGGGACGGAAGATCCGTCGAAAACCATGGAAGTGAGTATCTGGCTGCAACCGCACAATCGTGCCGAGATGGATGCGCTGGCGCGGCAACTGTATGACCGCACATCTGCCAACTACCGTCAATTCCTGAACCGGGCGCAAATTGCAACGAGGTTCGCACCGACTGCGGAAGAAGCGAAGACGGTGCAGCAGTTTTTTGAATCGCACAACCTGAATGTGTTGAGGGTTGGGCCGAACAATTTCTACGTGAGGGCACGGGGCACGGTGGGTGACGTGGAGACGGCGTTCCACGTGCAGCTCAACAACTACCAGGTTGGGGCCAAGGTGATCCGGGCCAACGCCAGCGATCCTTATGTGGACGGGGCGGCAGCTCCGCTAGTGAGGTCGGTTTCAGGACTAGACACGGGTACGTATGAGCATCCGCTGATGGCCCAGTCGGCGAGTCTTCCGAAGGGCACACCGGCTGCGGTGCCATTCGCAACGTCTTCCAATTTCTTTTCTTCGATCTGCTTCCCCGGAACGGTGAGGGAAACATTTTCTACCGACAACCTTGGTGTGCTTCCAATCGGGACCTATAGCGGCAATCTGTTAAATCTTCAGACTCTGACTAGCGACGGTTGCGCCTACACGCCAGGACCGATCCAGACTGCCTACAATCTGACGGGACTGTATGGTGAGGGATTCAACGGGGCGGGACAGACCGTAGTGATCCTTGACTGGTGCGGTTCGCCGACGATTCAGAAGGACGCAAATGCGTTTTCAGCGAAGTTTGGATTGCCCCTGCTGACTTCGTCGAACTTCAGCATCATCTATACACCAACGGCGAGCGACTGCGAGGCTGAGGATCCGGAGATCAACATCGATGTGGAGTGGGCGCATGCCATTGCTCCCGGCGCCAACATCGTCCTGGTGGTCCCGCCCTCGGCGAGCTTCCAGGATGTGAACGAAGGCGAGTATTTTGCGGTGAACTACGACTTGGGCAACTCGTTCTCGGGCAGCTACTCTTCAGTCGAAGCCTTTACGCCGGCGTCGGAACTGGATAACGAAAATCTGATTTCCGAGATTGCAGCAATTTCGGGAATCTCCACCAACTTCGCCACGGGCGACGACGGCGACTATACGTCTTTCGGAATCCCGGCCGCTGTTGGCGCTCCGGCGGACTCGCCGTGGGCAACCGCGGTGGGAGGAGTGAGCCTGTCGTTGAATTCGGACAACACGATCGCATGGCAGGCGGGTTGGGGAAACAACCAAGTTCTGCTGACGGAAGAGGGCGAAATATTCGATCCGCCGCTTAGCTTCGGCTTTATTGGTGGAGCGGGCGGAGGCCAGAGCAACTGCGCAGTCCAGGATAGCAGCGGAGACTGCCTGGGTGGTTTCCCCAAGCCTGCCTTCCAGAAAGCACTGCCTGGGAAATATCGTCAGCTTCCCGATGTTTCGTGGTTGGCGGACCCGTACACCGGAGTGGCAATTCTAATCAGCGTTCCGGGGCAGGTTCCGGAACAGGTTTGGCTGGTATATGGAGGCACGAGCGTTGCCACCCCGATGTTCTCCGGACTGTGGGCAATTGCCAACGAGGAAGCGGGAGTACCCTTGGGCCAAGCCGCTCAGTATCTTTATTCATTGCCAGCGGGAGCGATCAACGACGTAGTTCCGGTTAGCTCGCCAACCGATGTTGTCGCCTCCATTCAGGAGCTTACGGGGACGAATAAATATAACGCGAGTGCAGTGTTGGGCGGAGCGCCGCCCCCGAGGGTCATCAGCGCGATATGGAACTATGCTGCTTTAGAGGACACGACGCTGGTGATTTCTTTCGGGACCGACTGCTCAACTTTGCCTAGCACTGATTTTGACGGAAACTCGTGCAACACCCCGGCTGCTCTGCACACGAATGTGGGCTGGGATAACGTAACCGGAGTGGGAACGCCGAACGGACAGGCGTTTGCCGATTCCTTCGCCGCTACAGTAAAGAAATAGCACAGTACAGCTGTTTAAACTGCCCCCGCGCCCGAAAGGGTGCGGGGGCTTTTTTGCTTCGAAAAGTTGCCGCAGTTATCGCAGCGCTGAAGTGCTGCGCCACCCAAAACCGAGTGCAACATCGAGTTCCCGCAAGCCATAACGGTGTGTGCCCTTTCCTTGCGGTGAGGGCTTCTGGCGCGTTGGGTTAGATGTAGCCTTTCTTTTTCCATACCTCCCAGTCGGAGCGGACGGCTTGGAGCATGGCTTCAGCGGCGTGGTGGAGCCACTTCCCTTTTTGTTTGGCGAGATGGCGAAGGATTAATTTGCGCGCGGATGGGGTGCCGAGATGGATATTGGCGGTTTCCCATCCCATGGCGTGGAGCAGGCGTAGTTCGGTATCGGGGGCGCTCAATGAAGCGAGTTCGATACGGGAGCAGTGAGGACCGAGGCGGCGAGTGATCCAGCGTCCGCGCAATTGGACAAAGGGATCGGGGCAGCGCACGGCGTGGCTGACGATGACCTGGTAAAGGATTTCGGCGGGGCCTTCGTGTTCGTTCTTGCGAGTGCCGCTCTTTTGAACTTCAACGCTCTGAGCCCAGTAGGAGGCTGAGGGGACAAGCGCTTTGGCTTCGCGGGCGATGCGGCCACCATGCCAGTCGGCGATGGCGACGTAGCGAGCGTGGCCGAGGCTGCCGAGTCCGGCAACGCGGTGGGCGAGGCGAAACGGGATGCCGGGCGCGGGCATGAGGTGCTGCAGGGCGTCGATGGCGCTGATGGGGCACGCGGTTTTGAGAGTGGGGAGTGCGTCCATCTTCGCCCAGAAGTGGACGGGATCGCGGAGTTCGCCTTCGGCGATACGGCGCAGCCATTGATGCTTTTCACCGAGCACAAAGGCGCAACCTTTGGCCTGCGTACCTTCGCGATAGCCTTCGAGCATGGCGGTGCAGATGTCCTCGCGTTTGATGGGAAGACGTCCGGCCTCGGCGGCGAGATGAGCGCTGACGGCGAGGCGGACCAAGTCGATGGTGTAGGCCATGGGCCAGGCTTCGTCGAAATCGTTGACACCCCAGATGAGGCGGCCTTCGATGTCGCGCCAAGTGCCGAAATTCTCCACGTGGAGATCGCCGACGGCGAGGACGTGCGGAGCCTTAGCGAGGTCGGGGCAAACCTGCGGCCAGATTTGCGCCCAGCGGTAGTAAGTTGCGCGGAGGAAGGGAAAGAGTTCCGCCTTCATGTTGGCGTGTTTGACGCGCAGGTCTTTCTGATCGAGGTGAGTGCGTTGGGCGAGCCAGTCTTCAAACTGGCGGGTCGCTTTGACAACATTCATGCGGGCAACGATAGCGGCGGGGAGAATGGGAAGTCAAATGGGGACACAAGGCGGTAGTGGGCTACTTTCATTTCAGACCGCGAAATCCGGTTCGTTCCCATAACCATGTCAGACCAGCAGCGAGGAGCACAATTCCGATGATTTGATCGTCGGAACCGTGGGGAGAGAAAAGTAATTTTAGTCCTGTAATCGTGACGGTCAGCGCCATAAATATGGCTACTGTTTTCAGCATTCGCGCCGCTCTTTCCGCCCTCCGCTGTTCGTATGCTTCCCAGAGGGCTACCAAGTCCTCTACGCTCCACAGCCGATCCGTCACGCCAGCGGCCATGGCTGGGGACGTGCGAAGTGTACGATGAATCTTGATGAATTTCAAAGTAGCCCACTACCGCACAAGGCTTTTCACCACGGAGGCACGGAGACGCGGAGAAAATCTTTAGCTTGATTGCTTTTCTTGCTCTTGTTTTCCCCGTGTCTCCGTGCTTCCGTGATGAAATGAAGGACCGCACCTGTGCATTGCTGAGCGCGCAGTGTGTTTGTGGAGACACATCGACCTCGAATGGCCACTCCCTGCTAGCACTCAGCCTCCCGTAAGTCCTTAGTTTTCATTCCCATGAAGATCGGCGTTCATCCTGCGATATAGGTTAGCGGGCGGATTCGCAAAACATTCAGGAGGAAACTTGTATGCAGATGGCGATGACATTTATGGCGGTGGTGGCGGGAATGGTGTTTTCGTTGGCGGTGGCGCTGCTGGCGGAGGAATTTATTTTCGGGCATGTGTTCCGGCTGTTCTTTATCCGGCAATCTGTCCGGCAGACGGCACCAGCGAAAACCGGGGATGAGTTCGCAGCGGCGGTGAATCCGACCCATGATGTGTATCGCGGCGTGCTGAACGGTGAGATATGATGCGAACGATTCAGTAGAGCGGTTGCTGCGGCCGAATGAGGTAGGGGTGAGAAGAGAAAGGCAATGATGTTTCGCCGCAAACTACTGGGCGTGTTCGCGCTGACGGTCTTTCTGTCGGTGGCGGCGGTGGCATGGCTGGTGTCAGAAGTAACGCGAAAGGCCTTCGAACGTAGTGAGTCTGAAAGAACCGCGGCGCTGGTGACGCAGTTCCGTCGCGAGTTCAACCGGCAGGGCGAGGATGTGGCACGGCGAGTGGAGGCGATTGCGGCGTCGGAGGCAGCGAAGCGCATGGCACTGGCTTTGAATCATGCGCCGGCGGATTCGGGTCCGTATTTTGAGTTGGCGAAAGCCACAGCGGAGAATAGTCAACTCGACTTTCTGGAGTTTGTGGGAAGTGATGGGACGATTATTTCCTCCGCACAGTGGCCGGCAAAGTTTGGATATCCGGAGAGCGCGGTTGGCAGTTTTCCCGGCGCGGCCGATCAGGGAGCATTTCTGAAGCAGGAAGCACTGCAGGAGGGAACGGCGCTGGGTTTGTTTGCTGTGGGCGCAACGCGGGTAGGAGAGCGGCCGGTTTATGTGATTGGCGGGCGGCGGCTGGATAAAGACTTTCTCTCCGCACTGGATTTGCCGGGGGGGATGCGGGCCCTGCTGTATCAGAATCGGGGGGACCGCTTCTCGGCGGAATTGCTGATCGACCCGGGTGCATCTTCAGACAAAATGCATTCGCCGGAAAAGCTGGAGCCGCTGATCGATGCGGTGCGGCAGTATGGTCGGGAAATGACGGGAGTGGTGCCGTGGTCGGAGGATCGGGCTGGGGATGAAGTGTTTCATGCGATCCCGCTGCTGGGTGCCGGCAAAGGCGAGAATCGGCCGCTGCTGGCAATTCTGCTGATCGGGAACTCGCGGCGCACCTATGTGGAGTTGATGCGGCACATCCGCGCAGCGGCACTGATGGTGGGCGGCGGAGGAATTCTGCTGGCGATTCTTTTGAGCAGTTGGGCGGCGGCGCGGGTGACGCGTCCAGTGGAGCAACTGGCGCATGCGGCGCAGGAAGTGGCGGCGGGAAATTGGAATGCGCGGGTGGAGGTGAATGGCGAAGATGAACTTGGGCAACTGGCAGATTCCTTCAATCGAATGACCACCGAGTTGCTCGGGCAAAAGGAACGGCTGGTGCAAGCGGAGCGAGTGGCGGCGTGGCGGGAGCTGGCGCGGCGGCTGGCGCATGAATTGAAGAATCCGCTGTTTCCGCTACAGCTTACGGTGGAGAATCTGGTGCGGGCGCGGCAGCAGAATCCGGAGCAGTTCGAGGAAGTGCTGCGGGAGAGTTCGAGAACGCTGCTGGCGGAGATCTCGAATCTGAAAGGAATTATTGGAAAATTCAGCGAGTTCTCAAAGATGCCGCAACCGCAGTTACAGCGGGTGCAGGTGAATGAGGTGATTCGCGGCGTGGTGCTGCTTTTTCAGGCGCAACTGGAAGCGACGGGGCGTGCAAAGATCAGTTGTGAGCCGCAGCTGGACCCGCATCTGGAGCCGGTGTCGGCGGACGCGGAGCTGTTGCACCGGGCAATTTCAAATCTTGTGCTGAACGCGATGGATGCGATGCCGCAAGGCGGAAGGCTGACGCTGCGCACTCGGGCCGAAGAAGGTAAGGTGCTGATCGAGGTTGCGGATACGGGATCGGGATTGACGCCGGAGGAGTGTGAGCGAATCTTTACTCCTTATTATACGAGCAAGGAAAACGGCACCGGACTGGGGCTGGCCATCGTGCAGTCGGTAGTAAGCGATCATGGCGGGAGCATTCGCGTGCAGAGTGAGCCGGGACGAGGAACGACATTCGTGATTGAGTTGCCGAGGCGATTGGACGCGGCGCACGAGGCCGGGCGCGCATAGAAATTTAGGAGGACGGTTGCCGACGAAAGCACATCTGTTGATTGTGGACGACGAGGCGAACACGTTGGCGTCGCTGGCGCGGGCGTTCCGGCTGGCCGGGCACGAGGCTACGGTGTGTGACAACGCGGGCAAAGCGCTGGAACTGGCGAAGGCGCAGAACTTCGATGTGATCCTTTCGGATGTGGTGATGCCCGGCAAGGGCGGACTCGCGCTGCTGGAAGAACTGAAGGCGCAGGGAGTGACCGCGCCGGTGGTCATGATGTCAGGGCAGGGCGATATTGAAACGGCGGTACGGGCGACCAAGCTGGGTGCAGTGGATTTTCTGGAGAAGCCGATCTCCACGGAAAAGCTTTTACTCACGGTGGAGAATGCGCTGAAGCTGAGGCGGCTGGAAAGCGAAAATCGGCAGCTCAAGCAGCGGCTGGGCAAGCACGAAATTGTATGGCAGGGCGCGGCCATGCAGCGCGCAATGGCGCAGGTGGACCGCGTGGCGGCAAGTGAAACGCGGGTTTGCATTCTGGGAGAAACCGGGACGGGCAAAGAACTGGTGGCAAGAACAATTCATGAACGCAGCACGCGTGCCGGAGGAGCGTTTGTGACGCTGAATTGCGCGGCGGTTCCGGCGGAGCTGATTGAGTCGGAACTGTTCGGGCACGAGAAAGGATCGTTCACGGGAGCGGCGGGGCGGCATATTGGAAAGTTCGAGCAGGCGGATCGCGGCACAATCTTTCTGGATGAGATTGGCGATATGCCGCTGGCCATGCAGGCTAAGTTGCTGCGCGTGCTCGAAGAGGGAGAAGTGGAGCGCATCGGCAGCGACAAGCCGGTGAGCGTGAATGTGCGCGTGGTGGTGGCGACGCATCGCGACCTGGAAGCACGGGTGCGTGAGGAGAAATTTCGCCAGGACTTGTTTCACCGGATTTATGTCTTTCCGCTGGTGCTGCCGCCGTTGCGAGAGCGCAGAGAAGATATTCCGGCGCTGGTCGGACATTTTGCGGCCCAGGTGAGTGCACAGAACGGATGGAAGCCCATTCCGTTTGCTACCGAAGTGATGAAGTCGCTGCAGTCGCACGCGTGGCCGGGCAACGTGCGCGAGTTGCGCAACATGGTGGAGCGGTTGATGCTGCTGGCAACCGATGGTCAAGTCGATCTAACGACTGTGGAGATGGCTTTGCCGAAGGGTGTGAGCATTGGTGCTGTAGCTTCTTCCTTCTCATCAGGAGCGCTGGCTGAGCGCGTGGATGCTTTTGAGCGCGAGGTGATCCTGGCGGAGTTGAAGCGCAGCCATTCCAATGTGAGCCTAGCGGCGAAGTCGCTGGGGCTGGAGCGAAGTCATCTTTATAAGAAGGCGGAGCAGTTGGGGATCGATCTGCGGGCGATGCGGCGGGAACAAGAATCCACGCAGGAATGATGTCAGTATCAGCTACTAGCTTCTAGCTGCTGGCTTCTAGCTAAATCGGCGTGGTGGTATGGCTAGGATTTGGAAGCAGTAGCGGAAGATCTTCCACAGCGGTGTCAGGAGACTAGGTTGATCGGAACGGCGTGTCGTCGGGCAGTCTGTGTCTTCTTCAGGTTACTCACCTCTCTTCTCTTTATATGTGCCTCGTTCGCCAGTGAGGCTCCTTCTCCTCCAGTTTATGGAGTTCGCATGGAACAGGCGTGGATTCCGATGAAAGATGGGGTGCGGCTGGCGGCAACGCTTTACATGCCGGATGGAGCGAAGCCGGGAGAGACGTTCCCTGCTCTGCTCGAATATTTGCCCTATCGCAAAGATGATGGTACGGCGGCCGGGGATTATCCCAAGCATGCTTATTTTGCGCGCCGCGGGTACGTGAGTGTGCGGGTGGATATTCGAGGATTTGGCGCGAGTGAGGGCGCGCCGCCGGAGCGGGAGTATTCCGAACAGGAACAGGTGGATGGAGAGCAGGTGATCGCGTGGCTGGCTCATCAGCCATGGTCGAACGGGAACGTGGGGATGTTCGGCATTTCGTGGGGAGGGTTCACCGCGTTGCAGATGGCCATGCGGCATGCGCCGGGGTTGAAGGCGATTCTGGCGACGGACGCAACGGCGGAGTTGTTTCACGACGATGTGCACTACGTGGACGGCATGGCGCACATTGATGAGTTCGAATTGAACATGGATATGGCGGAGGGATGGACAGGAGCGCCGGATTATACGCTCGACGAAAAAGTTCTAGGTCCGCGATTTGAGACGCCCCCGTGGTCGCTGCTTTATTTGAAGCATCAGCATGATGGGCCGTTCTGGCGCGAGCGGGTACATCCGTTGAAGGAAATTACTATTCCAAGTTTTCTGATTGGTGGATTACTCGACGGATACCGCGACAACGTAACTGACATGCTGATGCAGGCGAGCGGGCCGGTAAAGGCGATTGTGGGACCGTGGAACCATACGTTTCCGAATGAAGCGGAGCCGGGGCCGCAGATCGAATGGCGGAATGAGGCGGTGCGGTGGTTTGATCATTGGCTGAAGGGGCGCGACACCGGCGTGGAACGGGATCCGCGGCTGATGATTTATATGCAGCACTGGCACCCGCCTGATCCGAGTCTCGGAAACGTTCCGGGCGAGTGGAGGCGCGAGGATGCGTGGCCACCGAAGGAAACGAAGGCATCAGTTTTATTTTTGCAAACGAATCACTCGCTGGCGGAAACTGCGGCGCAGCCGGGCACGCATCAACTCAAATACGTACCGTCGGTGGGCGTGGAGGCGGGATTCTGGTGGGGCGAGTTGCTGAGCGATGTGCGGCCGGTGGACGCGTTCAGTCTGGTGTACGATTCAGCGCCGTTGCAGGAGAACGTTGCGATCCTGGGACGACCTCGTGCTTTGCTGCGCGCTTCGGCCACGGCGCCGCTGGCGGATTGGTTTGCGCGGCTTTCGGATGTGTCGCCGGACGGAACGGTCACGCAAATTACCGGAGCGGGGATTAACGGAGCGCAGCGGGATTCGATGAGTGAACCGCACGACCTAGAGCCGGGTAAGGTTTATGCGCTCGATATAGGAATGCATTTGACGTCGTGGGTATTTCCCAAAGGGCATCGTATTCGCGTGGCGGTTTCGAATGCGCAGTGGCCGATGATGTTGCCTACGCCTTACTCCATGACCACTTCATTGGAACTAGGTGGAAGCGACGGTTCACGGATCGTGTTGCCGGTCGTACCGGAACATGGGGTTGCGCCGGTCGCGTTTACGCCACCCGAACCTTCTGAAGAACGTTCCGACATTAAAAGCGAAGGGTTTCCATGGCCGGGTGAGTGGACGGTGGAGCGTGACGAGGCGCACCATAAGACGACCGTGCATTGGAAGGGACAGGAAAGCGGCGAATATCCCTGGGGGAAGGAGATTGATTATGAAAATCTGACCTACGATGCCGATGACGCGCATCCGGAGACTTCTTCTGTGCGGGGCGAAGCGGAGAGTGTGTTTACTTTGAAGGGCCGCACGCTGACTTGGCGCGGACACTTGCTGGTGACGACGGATCAGAAGAATTTTTATTACAAGTACACGCGCGAGTTGCTGAAGGATGGGACGATGATCAAGTCGAAGACGTGGCAGGAGACGATTGCGAGGGATCATCAGTGAACGCGAAATCGAGGTCTGACCTCAACGGCTAAAGCCGCATTGGAAATAGGGGTATCGCAGCGCTGAAGCGCTGCGCCACCCAAAATCAAGCGCAACATTGAGTTTTTCCGCAAGGTGTGAAGTCGATCTTCTCGATCTGCTCGCCTTTTGAAGTTTCTCGGTGCGCAAGTTTCTACTGTTTGTAGACCTTGCCGTCTTTCATTACGAACTGAACGTTTTCCAGCAGGCGAACGTCGGTTAGGGGGTCGCCGGTTACGGCGATGATGTCGGCATATTTTCCCGGCTTGATCGAGCCAAGTTCATTGGAATGACCGAGCAGGTCGGCGGCGTTGCTGGTGGCGGCTTGAATTGCCTGCATCGGAGTCATGCCGTACTTCACCATGAAGGCGAATTGCTTTCCGCTGGTGCCGTAGGCGCAGACTCCCGCATCCGTGCCGAAAGACATTTTCGAGCCCGCCGCAACGGCTTTGCGGAAGTTGTCGCGCTGGATCTGGCCTAGCTGGGCATCGTGTTCCAGGAAGTCCTTGGGCATGCTTCCCTTTTTTCCGTCTTCCTGGATGCACTCTTCATCATAAATATCCATGTCGAGATAGGTGCCGTGCTGTTTCGCGAGGGCGATGCCCTCGTCGTCGATCATCGTGGCATGTTCTACCGAGGCTACGCCGGCGCGGATCGCGTTCTTGATGCCTTCGGCTGAGTGCGCGTGCGATTCGACGCGCAGACCAAAGTGACTGGCCTCATCGACCGCGGCCTGCAGTTCTTCCGGCGTGAATTCCTGCGAGTGGGGATTGCTGCCGTGCGTTAGGACGGCGCCGCTGGAAAGAATCTTGATGTGATCGACGCCATCGTGAGCAAGTTGACGAATGACTTTGCGCACTTCCCATGGGCTGTTGGCTTCGCCGTAATGCAAATCCCAAGGGAGCGTGATGTCGGGAGCGAGGCCTGTGGCCGCGCCGGCGCCACCGGTAATGGTGACATAGGCGCCGGCGACGAACATGCGGGGACCAACGATGTCGCCGCGATTGATGGCGTCGCGGAGGGCGATATCGCCCAGAGCACGATACGCGCCTACGTCGCGCACTGTAGTGAAACCCGATTCAAGCATGGCTCGGGCATTGGGCACGGACTCCAGCGCGATCTGCGCGGCGGTCTTTGTGCTCCACTCGCCGGCACCATCCGCGAGATGGGTGTGACAGTCGATGAGACCGGGCAGGACAGTCATCTTGGTGAGGTCGATGACTTTGGCGTTCGACGGAATGGTTACGTTGTAGCCGACCGCTTCGATTTTGCCGTCGCGAATGAGGATGATCTGGCCGGTGAGGGCGGCACCGGAGTCCGGGTCGATTAGCGTGCCGGCACGGATGGCGGTGACTTGGGCGGCGGCGGGAATGAGCAGAGCGCTGCAGAAGGCAACGATCATTAGCCAAGTGCGCAAGGCACGAGCGATTCTTTCACCCCTCTGGGGCTTGGTCATTTTCTCTCCCTTACCCACGGCTTGTGCCCCTTCGGCAGGCTCAGGGCAAGCTGTGGGCTGCATTCTTTCGCCGCCATGCGGCTGCTAGTGCTTGCGTGCAATCGAACATGCTCTAATCGGCGGCAGCGGACCTAGGCTCTAAGCCGCGCTTGAGATCGGCGGCGAGGAGACGGTGAAATAACTGCTCTCCGGCCTCCCGGCGCACGGAAAGACGACCGGCGCGATAGGCTCGCGACTTCAGGCCGCGCTGCACGTCTTCGCAGATGCCAAGATCTTCCTCCTGCACGCGATTGCCGATGTTGACCGACTGCTCGTTATATTCACGGTGTGCTTCGCTGACGTCTCCGAAATAAAAAGCGAAGATCACGGTGCAGTGATCAACGTCGACGGGGATCACAAGATTTGTGTCCATATATCCCTGGTAGCAGTTGATCATGAGGTTGGGATACTGCCAGAAATACCAGGCGCGGTCGCCCTTGCGCACGGCGCCGGTAGCCGCATCCTCGCCGGAGGCGACCATCGGGCTTGACTGCAAGCAGTAACGGTCTTCGTTTTCAATGGTGTACTGCTTGTAGTCAAGAACGGAATTCAAGCCCTTGTGCAGATGAGGGACGTGGTAGCCTCCGTCAAGATAGTTATCGACGAAAACCTTCCAGTTGCAATGGATGTTGAAGGTTCGACGGTCGAAGTAGTGCAGTTTGCCGATACCGAGAGGCGCAACGCGCTTGACCAGGCCGCCGAGAAATTCCGAGAGCGGCGCGGCGTGGTCGTCGAGGTTGACGAAGACGAAGCACTCCCAGATTTCGACTCGAATGGGGACAAGACCGTTTTGCGCGCGGTCGAAATTCTCGACGCCTTCGAACTCGGGCATGCCTTTCAAAGAGCCATCGAGGCCGTAATTCCAGCCGTGATACGGACAATGCAAAAGAGTTGCCTGGCCGCAAGGTTGAGTGACAACGGCGGCGGCGTGGTGGCGGCAAACATTGTAGAAGGCGCGCAGAGCGCCGTCATTGCCGCGAACAACGACAACAGGTTCACCGGCGACAGTGGTGCTTACGAACTCTCCCGGCGCCCTCACTTGATCGGTGCGGGCGACGAGTTGCCAGGTTTTGCTGAACACGCTCAGGCGCTCAAGTTCCGCGATGCGAGCATCGACGTACCAAGCGGCGGGGATGGTTGAGGCCTGCGGAAGAGGGGCGCGGTCGTCGTAACTGGAGAGGATCTGATCGATGGAAGTTTGCATGGTCTGAACTTTTCTTACCGTGGACTTCAATAATAGTTGGTGTTTCGGCTGCGCTGTTACACCGTCTTCGGCTTGGCGATAAGGTCAGCGGCGGCAATCTTCCTTATCTCGCGGCCGCGGACCTGAGACACAGAAGCGGCGCCCACAGCGCGCTGCAAGAGCGCCAGGAATTGGCGAATGCGGGCTTCTTTTTTTTCTGGCATCTCTCCCTGCTTGCGAAAGAGACCGGGATCGAGCTCGGCGGTGAGCAAAGCGTCCTGAAACCGCTCCATGGTCCAGTCCAGGATGGAGACAATCATCTCCACATCCATGTCCTTGCGCAACTCGCCGCGCTCCAGACCGAAGCGCACAAAGGCGACGGTACCGTAGGGGTCTTCTGTGGTGAGAAAGCGATTGATTTCGCGCTTCAACACCAGATCGGTGCCGTAGTTGCCCAGCAGCGAAATGCGATAGGGGATCCAGTCTTCGCGCAGCAGATGTTCGGTGCGGACCAGCCAATAGTAAAGAACGTCGAAAAAGCCGGCAGCACGCACGTCGGCGGGCGCGTCCAGATATTTCGAGAAAGAGCGCACGGCGCGTTTGTAGACTTCGAAAAACAGGCCATCCTTGCTGCCGAAATGCTGGAAGACGGAACCTTTGGCGATGCCCAGCGTGGCCGCGATGTCGCCGACCCGGGCGGCGTGATAGCCGTTCTCCGCGAAGTGCCGCATGGCGGCGTCGATGATGTGGGAGCGCTTGGCCTCGGACCGGGGGCGGGGTGCGTTGTGGCGCATGTAACGCGGAGGGGCGACGGGATTGCTGGCGATTCCGCTCATGAATGACTCCAAGTCACGGAAGCATATACGAGACGGTTCTAATTTTCAACTTCATTTTTAGTGGCTAGTACAGTAATGTATGGTTCCGCGGGAGATAGCGGCGTGACTTTGAGTCAGACTTGGTGAAACAGGTTTCGAACTCCATCTACGACGCGATCATAGTAGGCGCCGGTCACAATGGCTTGACCGCGGCTGCGTATCTGGCGCGAGCCGGACTCTCCACGCTGGTACTGGAACGGCGCGAAATCGTGGGCGGGTGTTGTGTGACGGAGGAGATCGCTCCTAGCTGCCGGGTTTCGACGACTTCTTATATTGCCAGTATGCTGCGGCCGGAAGTGATTGCGGAATTGGACCTCGCGGATCATGGATTGCGCATGATTCCCTGCGATCCGGCGATTCAAGTTCCCTTCCCCGATGGACATGTGGTGCCGTGGTGGGTAGATCGGGAGCGGGCGCAGGCGGAGTTCGGAAAGATCTCCGCGAAGGATGCGGCGCGGTTTGTCGAGGTGGACGATCAACTGAAGAAGCTCGCGCGCTACCTGCAGCCGTTTTTTATGGAGCCGCCACCGGAGATGGACACCTCCACCGTGAGCGGATGGAGCGACTTGTTTCGCGTGGGGAAACGGTTTCGAGGAATTTCAAGCGTGGAGATCGCGCAACTGATTTCGTTTCTCACCGGAAGCCTGGGCGAGTTTCTCGATAACAACTACGAATCCGGGAAGATGAAGACGATGTTCCTGGCGAACAATGTGTACGGGAAGCATGGGGGACCGTACCAGCCGGGAACGGCAATTGGACTGCTGTTTCACCTGCTGAGCGGCGGCGAGCACGAACTGCAGGGTTTTTACGGGCACGTGATGGGCGGCATGGGATCGATCACGCAGGCGCTGGCCGCGGCCGGAAAGACAATGGGCGTAGAGATTCGAACCTCCACGTCCGTGGCGCAGATCGAGGTGCGCAACGGGCGAGCCTGCAGCGTTGTGCTGGAGGATGGAAGCGAGGTTCGGGCGCGGATGATTCTTTCGAACGCCGACCCCAAGCGGACATTCCTGAAAATGGTTGCAGCGCGCGAGCTGCCGGAAGATTTTCTGTTTGCCGTGCGCGGTATCAAGATGGACGGACCATGCGCGAAGGTCAACTTTGTGCTGGCGGAAGAACCGCGATTTACGGGAACGTCGCCGCAGGCATCGCCGCTGGAGCGCACGTTTTACACGCTGGTTCCATCACTGGAGTTCGCGGAGCGGTGTTATGACATCGCGAAGTTTGGCGAGATTCCGGAGGAGCTATGGGTGGATTGCGTGGTTTCCTCGAATGCGGATCCATCGCTGGCGCCGCCGGGCAAACACATTCTCACCTGCTTCGTGCAATACGTCCCTTATAAACTGCGTGAAGGCAACTGGGATGAAAAGCGAGAACTGCTGGGCGATCGCGTGGTGAAAAAGATTGCCGAATATGCGCCCAACGTGCCGGGCGCGATTGTGGCGCGGCAGGTGCTTACGCCGCTGGACTTGGAGCGGACCTATGGATTAACCGAGGGCAATATTTTCCACGGAGATTTGCGGCTGGAGCAACTCTTCTTTATGCGTCCGGTGCCAGGCTGGGCGCAGTATCGCACACCGATCCGCGGGCTTTATTTGTGCGGAGCGGGAGCGCACCCTGGCGGCGGCGTCACGGGCGCGCCGGGGCGGAATGCGGCGATGCAGGCTTTGCGGGATTGGAAGAAGGGACGATTCAAGGAAGCGGTGGCGTGAGCCGAGGGAAAAGTCGGAGTACAACGTGGTTCAAGACGGCCACGCGTGAGATCCCTCGCTCCGCCTGAAGAACAGCTGCGCTCGGGATGACGCCGACGAGAAGGATGCTCACGAGAATTAAGAATATAACAAAATCGATATACGGGGGCGAGCATGAAAAAGAAAGGCATTTTGGAAAGGCTGAAGGAAGGCCCGGTGCTGGGCGACGGCGGATATTTGTTGGAACTGGAGAAGCGCGGGTGGGTGCGTGCGGGTCCGTTCACTCCGGAGGTTGTGTTGACGCATCCAGAAGCGTTGCGGGAGTTGCACGTTGAATTTCGCGAGGCCGGATCGGAAGTGCTGCAAGCGCTGACGTTCTATGCGAGCCGGGACAAGCTGGCAACCGTAGGACTTGAGGATCGATTGCAGGACTTGAATCGAGCGGCTGTTCGCATTGCGCGCGAGGTTGCGGGAGATCGCTGCCTGGTTGCGGGAAACCTGAGTCTGACCTGGATGTACGAACCGGGAAGCGCGTCCGCTGCCGACCGGGTGCGGAGGACGTTCGACGAGCAACTGGCTGTGCAAATTGAGGAGGGCGTCGACTTCATTATCGGCGAAACGTTCTCCTGGCTGGGAGAGGCGCTGATTGCGGTGGAGCGTGGGAAGAAAACAGGCTTACCCACGATGGTCACAATTTGCTTCGAGAACACGGATGAGACGGCCGATGGCAAGAGCGCAGCCGATGCCGCGAAGGCGTTGTTCGATGCCGGCGCCGACATTGTTGGGATGAACTGCTTGCGGCCTCCGGAGCACATCCTGGGTCCGATGGAGCATATGCGCAAAGCAGTCTCAGGGTACCTGGCGTGTCAACCGGTCGCATACCGCACTCCGAAGGAGAAACCGGACTTCACCAGCCTGCCTGATTTTCCTTATGGGTTAGATCCGCTGCAGCTTACGCGAAAAGAAATGGGAGACTACGCGGCGCAGGCGCGTGATATCGGCATCAACTTTATCGGGGCATGCTGTGGCACAGTGGCCATGCACATCCGGGAAATGGCGCGGGTGCTGGGGAAGCTGCCAAAGGATTCGCGTACCTGGAAGAAGAGTGGAGAAAAGCCGATGTCGGCCTACGAATACTACGACCACGATAATCTGAAGACGGGTAGCCGGACGTAGCCGGCTCATGAGCATGATTATGCGAGCAGGCTCCGCGGCGAGAGCCTGCTCGATTTGTTTGCGGCGACAATCAGCCGATGCTGCGTAGCCGCGGCTCGGCGCGTACGAGCGGCGCATCCACCAGGTGCTCGCTAAGGAACCAGGCTTGCAGTTCATTGGCGCGGAGCACATCACTGACCGCCAGATCATTGGTGCCGTCGTCGCCTAGCTTGTCCGCACGTTTCGCCAATTCGCGGCAGTGGCCGATGATGATCTGGTGCGCATCCAGCAAGCGGGAAATCTGCACCGGAACTTCCTCCCTGCCCCTGGGCGGACGCGCGATGCGCGTGGTTTCCGCCACATCGGCAGCCATGGCAATCGAGACGCCGCCAAGAAGCTGGATCCGTTCGGCAATCGTATCCACGATCTCCGATTGCTCTCCGTAATGCTTGTCAAACAATAGATGGAGTTGATAAAACGTTGGTCCCGCTACTTGCCAATGGGATTTTTTATAGAGATCACGCAGAGTCATGGTATCGGCCAGCAACAGGTTCAGTTGCTCGGTCATCTCCAGGCGAACCGGTTCCTCAAGATCGAGAGGCAACATGTGCGAAACGGTGCCATACTTTTGAATTTCTGGAGCACTCTGATGGAGGCGAGGTTGCGCGCTCACGTTCCCGCGCTCGCTGGTGGGTGCTTTTGCGTTGAGATCTTTCTTGGCCATAGACTAATGTTCTCCTCTATTGCTCAAAAATATCTTAATTCCTGCAAATAAAAGCTTGGCTTCTGTTCGATGCCGGGAACCCGCCATTGGATGCGATGGATCGCTTCAGAGACGGGTACACGCCCCCCGCGGACTGAGGCACACGTGCTGCGCACAAACCGCGTACCGAGGTACACAGTGTACGCCGCGGGAGCGATATTGGATCCAAGCCGCGCAAAGCCGGGAGGAAGAGGCATGCCGCGGGGAGTTTGACGATGTCGGAGGCATTGTTTATGATCGAAGTGCGGGGTGGAGCAGTCTGGTAGCTCGTTGGGCTCATAACCCAAAGGTCGGTGGTTCAAATCCACCCCCCGCAACCATTTACGGATTTGAGGGACTACAGGCGTAGTCCCCAATTCCAAATCACTGGATCGTGGCTGTTTCGGGCCTCAAATTCTTCAGGGAAACTTCCTTCGCCGTATCCTTCAGCTGGCTATTGATCGCGGGCGGCAAAACAAGATCTGCTACCCGGCTATTGGCTCGGCGCTTGGTCTTCTCAAATGCTGAGCCGTAGGTATTCATGGTCGTCTTGATGTCGGCGTGCCGCATGAGGCGTTGCTGCACCCCGAGCGGGGTGCCGATATCATCAATCAGCGTCCGATAGGTGTGCCGAAAGCTGTGCCACCCCACTCCTTGCAATCCGATCTTTTCACCCGCTGGTCGCAAGTAGTCTTTCTGAATGGCATCGCCGTGGACCGGACGTTTCGTATCCGCATTAGCGAATAGCCAAGCCTCCGGCGTTTCGACACATTGCTTTCGCCAAGCCTCCAGAACGGACACTAGCTTGGAATCCAGAAACACTTCGTCCTCTGAAGCTCCGGTTTTTCCGCCGTTCCAGACGTAGCGGCCCACAATAGATCGGGTCAACGTCAGTATCCGCCCCTTCAAATCAAAGTCCTGCCACTGCAATGCCCTGATCTCACTGATGCGCAAGCCCAGGCACATTGCAATCATGACCATCACTTGAATGTGGTACGGAAGCTCTGCGAGAAGAGCCTGATATTGCTCGACCGTAAGCACAACTTTCTTTCGAACACGTTTCGTCACGCCCTTGATTTCGACTAACTGCATCGGGTTTCTCTGAGTCTCCAAAATTTCCCATTTCATCGCGTACTCAAAAATGCGATGCAGGAGACCCTTTATGTTGGACTTCGTTTTGGGAGAATGCTTCAGCTCCTTCAACCACTGTTCCACCTTGAGGGGCTTTTTCACTTCGGCCACAGGAGCCTCGCCCCATTTTGGCAAAATGTGCACTTTCAAAATGGATACGTAGGACTTCTTGGTTGAATACCGTTCTGGCATTGCCTCGTGCATGTATCGCCTTACCAATGCTCCGAACGATTGACTGGAAGACTGCTCCATCCGCTGGTATCGAAACTCTCTCGACCCCAGCCAGGCATGATCTTCCGTTGGCCATCCTTCCGCATCTCCCGCTAACATTACGCTGCGCTTTCGCGTAATGCCCATCTCGTCCGTTTCGTAAAAGCGCCAAACCCAGACATCCGGGCCTCGCGTTCTCTTCTTGCGGACAAGCGTGCCCACGTCTTGCTGTGTGCGTTTCAAGAAACTTTCCTCCTTAAAGCGCGCACGGATGACGCTTCCGACTCTACACGACAACGCATGTGTGAAACTAGCTCTGAAATTCGAAAACGCCAGCGCTTGCGGACTCCGTTGCCTATGGGATGTGCGGGAAGCCAGCCCTCCCGAGCCATCTTCTTCACGGTCACCGGGCTGATCTTCAAAAAGTTTGCTGCTTCTTCGGGCGTTACGAAGGGTTCGTTGTCTTCGGCTGGATTCATTTTCTACTCCATCCCGGAACTCCGGACGGGCCTATTTGGCGGAGCGTGCAGCAATCCTTGCGACGTAGGTCGTCCGACCGGGGAGCAAACGTTGCACTTGACACTAACGCAGGCGTACCAATACAGTCAATACGTAACGTTACGATATTTAGTGAGGCTGACCCCTTGGCAGAAAAGACCCCAATCCTGCAGCAGCCGGTGATCTCCATTCGTGTTTCCGACGAGCTGCGTCAAAGGCTCGACACTTTGAAGGAAATCATGGCCGCCAAGAGTGGCGAACCCGTCTCAACATCCGAGGCCGCAAAGCAGCTCCTTGAGTCCTCTAAAGAGGAGCGATTGGAGTTCGTAAATCTACTCTCGGAGCCAACCGATTCCCTGGTTAAGATTCGCGGGAAGGTAGACGCAAAGCTGCCGCTTTCACAAGCCGAATGGACCCTGGTTGCCTACTACTGTCAGCAAGGTGCAGAGCTGTTCGCGAATACCGGCCAAACTGACATCTCCTTTGAATCTCTCACCGCAATTCTTGAAGCTTTCCTTGCCGTTTATGGGCTTGTATCCAAACAGAGAAAGAGGGGTCCGATGGCCCCTTATCTCCTCACCAATCTGCCTTCTGAAAGGCAAAATGCGGCGAAGCCTTCAGAAGAGATTGCAAACGACGATGTACAACGGGCCGTGAACCGAACCATTCACACGCTAAAGAACGCCGACAGCGAGACTCCGCGACCAATTCATACGGCTCGACTTCTCTACATGATTCTGGACAACGAGAAATTTCTGAACATCGAGAAGCTGAACGAA
>PMSQ01000156.1 GCA_003168355.1 Acidobacteriaceae bacterium
TGGGCAACGGCGATGGCACCTTCCAGGCCGCTGTAAGCTACAGCGTCGGGAACGGTCCCTTATCGGTGGCCGTGGGTGACTTCAACCGGGATCAAAAACTTGACTTGGTAGTCGTGAATGAGACGGACAACACCGTCAGCGTCTTGTTGGGCAACGGCGACGGCACCTTCCAGAAGCAGGTGGTTTACTCTACTGGAGCGGGAGGCAACCCGCTTTCGGTGGTGGTAGGAGATTTGAACGGCGATGGCAATCCTGATCTGGCCGTGGCCGACAACCAGACTCAACAGGTAAGCGTGCTTCTGGGCAACGGTGACGGAACATTCCAGCCGTCCAAGACCTACGCCACGGGTGCGAATCCCTCCTCGATTGTAGCCGCGGATTTCAACGGCGATGGCAAGCTCGACGTGGCGCTGATCAGCAGCACCTCGGTTGGGAGCTCTCCCGGAAACCTTGTGAGTTTGCTGCTGGGCAACGGCGATGGTACGTTTGGCTCTCCAACGCTGTTCGGCGCGGGATCGCAAGCCATCTCCGCCGCCGTTGGGGACTTCAACGGAAACGGAACTCCGGATCTAGCTGTTGCCAACGGCATCAGTGACTCAGTAAGCATCTTGCTGAACGCGCAAGGCACGGTTATGAACGTTGTGTCTTCCGGAAATCCCTCTGCCTTCGGGCAGCCGGTTACCTTAACGACGACGGTGGCGGCGAGCCTGACTAACCCAACGGCGCCCACGGGCACCGTAACCCTGAAGAATGGAAGCACCGTCATTGGTTCCGGAGCGTTGGTAAGCGGGCAGGTCGCACTGACCACACCCAGTCTGCCAGTGGGAGTGGACTCGCTGTCTGCGGTCTACTCCGGGGACAGCAACTACCAGTCCAGCACCCTGGGATTGACTCAGACGGTCCTGCAGGCGGGCACCAGCACAGCATTGGGCTCTTCTGCCAACCCGTCCTATACGAATCAGCCGATCACTTTCTCGGCTCAGGTCACCTCATTCACGACAGCTGTGCCTGCGGGTACGGTGACGTTCCTCGACGGAACGACCACGATCGGCTCCTCGTCTTTGAACGCGAGCGGTGTCGCTACATTCACCGCGTCGACGCTGAGTGTTGGAACGCACAACATCTCGGCCGCTTATGGCGGAAACGGCAATTTCATCGTTAGCGCCTCGCCCATAGTGAGCCAGGTGGTGGCTGGTCCCGACTTCAGTCTGTCAGCCACTGCGCTCTCGCCGTCCTCTGTCGCGCCTGGAGCATCGGCGAAATCGACTATTACAATCAGCCCGACAGGCGGACTCAACCCTTCGGCGGTGACTCTCACCTGTAGCGTGTCTCCTGCCTTGAACCCCGCAACCACTTGTTCGCTGGGAGCGATCTCAGTGACGAACGACACGGGAACTTCCACGCTCGTGGTCGCTACAACCGGTTCTCAAGCGGCACTGGCGTCGCCGGCCGGGGAAAAGGGGTCGGGCATGCTGTTCGCAATCGGGCTGATAGTCCCGGCCATATTGCTCGGCGGGGCTGGAGTGAATAAGCCAAACCGGAGAAAGCTCCTGAGCTTCTGTCTCATCTTCCTTATGCTCGGCGGCTGCTTGCTTCAGGTGGCATGCGGCGGCGGTGGCGGAAGCAGCACCCCGGCGCCTGCCGGCAACACGGGCACTCCGGCAAACACTTACACGGTGACTATTACGGCGAGTGCAAGTGGGACGGCGCAGCACACGACTTCAGTTTCGCTGACCGTGCAATAAGCGCGCTCTCGGCTCGGATTATCGAGGGCTCCTCGAGAGTAATCGAGGACTGCTCCCGGGAAACCGTGCGAGATATGCGACTCCTGCGAGGCGCTTACCCAGCAGGAGTTCGCAGGTCGCTCGCGCCTGCACAGGAATTAAGTCGGAGCGGTCGAACTAAGGAAGAATTGGAGGCGCGGGTCGGAATCGAACCGACGCATAAAGGTTTTGCAGACCTCTCCCTTACCACTTGGGTACCGCGCCCCTCCGCTTTTAAAGTAGCGTTACCGGTGAAAAAAGTCTACCCGACTCCTGATTGACACATACCGTCGGACTGGAGTGAACGGTCGCTGGCAGGCGCGCAAAACAATTGCCGGGACAAGCTGAAAACCCAGAAGACAGACGGTCGAGGTCCCATGGAACCTCCCTGAGCAGGCCGGAAAATATGGAGCGGGAGACGAGGGTCGAACTCGCGACTTCAACCTTGGCAAGGTTGCGCTCTACCACTGAGCTACTCCCGCTCATGTTTCTAATAGTAGACGAGCCTGATTATAAATGAGGCGTTCCGCCGGGGCAACGTTACGCTGGGTGCCGTCAGTGGGGTGACCATTGCGGATCCTCTTCGGGCTGTACAACATGGCCATCGCGCATATGGATGATACGGTCTCCATACCGCGCCGCCTCGGGATTATGGGTAATCATTAACACGGTCTGGCCTAGCTCCTGATTGGACTGCCGCAACATTTTCAGAACGATGTTCGAGTTCTCGGTGTCCAGATTGCCCGTGGGCTCGTCTGCCAGCACGATTGCGGGCTTGTTGACGAGAGCGCGAGCCAAGGCTACCCGTTGTTGCTCGCCCCCGGAAAGCTCGGACGGGCGATGGTTAAGGCGCCTGGTGAGTCCCAATAAATCGCAAATGCGGAGGAAGAATGCTGGATCGCGGTTGCCATTGCCGGAAATTTCCTGTGCGATGGCGATGTTGGAACGGGCATCGAGCGTAGGCAGCAGATTGAATTTCTGAAATACGAAGCCGATTTTGCGCTTGCGCATGCGCGTGCGCTCGGCGTCGGAGAGCGCGGCGAAGTCGTCCCCAGCCATGATTACTTTGCCGGAATCGGCGCGCGTTAAGCCGCCGAGCAGGTAGAACAGTGTGGACTTGCCACTGCCGGAGGGGCCGACCACGGTGACGAATTCTCCTTTTTGCACGCTGAAGGAGACGCCACGGAGCGCGGGCACGTCGATCTTTCCCACGCGATAGGTTTTGTGAAGATCAATCGCCTCGATGAATGCGCCCATGCCAGCCTTGATCTTACACGATAGGAATTGGAGAGAGTGGCGGCATCGAACCGCCGCATCACGCCACTCCCTGCCGCTGGGGCAATGGCGCCGCTCTCTGTTGCATTCGCTTGGGTCCGCGCTTACGCACCAGAAGCAAACGGATTCGTTCCAGAAGATCCGCCGGCGCGTACATCCCCCTGGCCAGGAATACGTCGGCTTGCGATTCATGATCGTAGATGCGAGCCTTGCTTGAAATGAGGATTGCCGGGACATGGGCTGACAGGTTCTTAATGGCTGCGATCAGTTGCGGACCGTCCAGTCCGGGCATGGCCATGTCGGTGACCACCAGATCGATGCCCCCCTGCTTGAAACGTTCCAGGGCCTCTTCGCCGCGGGAAAAGCTCGCCACGCGGTAGCCGCGGGTCTCGAGCATGATTTTGCGATAGGAAAGGGACTGTTCGTTGTCGTCAACACACAGGATCGTGCGCTTAGGTTTCATTCACCGTCCATATCCGCAAGCCGCCGTTGTACGCCGGAGACAAGCGGAAATTTTCTCTGTTCACGAAGAATAGAAGAGCGAAGCGATGCTAACGGCAAATGACCAATACTGTAAAGTACCGCCGAAGCAAATGGCAGATTTTTGCCATTGACTTTTTTCGAGATTGCGAAAGGTGCGATTCTGCACGTGCTTGCACACGGCCTCCTAAAGAAAAACCTCGCCGCGCATGATTTCAACCGAGTGTCCGCCCACACGTACGTTAACTATCCGGTTATCGCTTTGCGAGGCGCGGACGAAAATCCGGCTGGGCCGCTTCATCACTACGCCCTGCTCAAGGAGGACCCGCTCGTCGGGTTTAGCCACGCCGTGCGCCACCATCCAGGCCCCGGAACAAACCGCTGAAACGCCGCTGCTGGCCATCTCCGGGTTGACAGGGTCACTGCGGGCTTCTATTCTAACGACATGTTTAGCCCCTCCAATGCCTGCGTCATGTGCTGTTGTTGCATGTGTCCGCTGGCGTGTGGGTAGGGAGCGAACAAGATTTCTTCCAAACCCACCCAGCGAAATGGGTGGGTTTCGTTTTCATCCGACATTCACCCGAATTTGAAAGCTGGGTATTTCATGATTTTGAGCGAATCAAGTTCACGAGGAGAAAAACATGAGTACCGAGACGGCAACCGAAACCGCCAGAATCCCCCGCATCAATGACATCGCCCCGAATTTCACTGCCGAAACCACGCAAGGCGCGATCAACTTTCATGAATGGATTGGCGATGGCTGGGCGATTTTGTTTTCCCATCCCAAAGATTTCACTCCCGTATGTACCACCGAACTTGGCTACATGGCGCGCCTGCAGCCCGAATTCGCCAAGCGGAACACCAAGATTATCGGCCTGAGCGTGGACCCCGTGAGCAGCCACGGCAAGTGGGCCGCCGATATTGAGGAGACTCAGGGCGCCAAAGTGAACTACCCGATGATCGGCGACCCCGAGCTCAAGATTGCGAAGCTCTATGGCATGTTGCCGGCCGAGAGCGGACATACCTCCGAGGGACGCACCGCGGCGGACAATGCCACTGTGCGCACCGTATTCGTCGTCGGTCCGGATAAAAAAATCAAACTCCAGCTGAGTTACCCTATGAGCACCGGCCGGAATTTCGACGAAATACTTCGAGTCGTTGATTCGATGCAGCTCACCGCCAGGCATAAAGTTGCTACTCCAGTGAATTGGAAGCAGGGCGACGAAGTCATCATTCTGCCCTCAGTGTCGAACGAGGAAGCGCAACAGAAGTACCCCGGAGGATGGAAGTCACCCAAACCGTATCTGCGCATCGTGCCCCAGCCAAAGTAGCGGGAACTTTCTGGAAGCGCATGTGGTCCGGTGATCATCCCGGTCTTCAAAACCGGCGGGCGGCGGGTCAACCTCGTCGCCGGTGGGTTCGACCCCCACTCGCTTCCGCCATTTG
>PMSQ01000052.1 GCA_003168355.1 Acidobacteriaceae bacterium
GCCAGATACCAAACCAGTCCGGGATCCAGATCACCGGTGCGGGTGCTCATCGGCACGCCGGCGGTCGGAGTGAAACTCATGCTCGTGTCGACGGATTTGCCGTCATGCACCGCCGCCAGACTAGCCCCATTACCCAGGTGAGCGAGGATTACTCGGCCCCGCGCTACATCCGGTCCAGCCATGCGGGCCAGTTCTTCCATCAGAAACTCGTACGACAGCCCGTGAAACCCGTACCGCCGCACGCCCTGCGCCTCGTAACGGCGAGGAATTGGCAGCATTTGCGCCACGCGCGGAAGGTCATGGTGAAAAGCCGTGTCGAAACATGCCACTTGGGGCAGATCTGGAAATCGGCGATGAAACGCCTCGGTCAACAGGATCTCCTCCGGCATATGGTCAGGATCAAATGGACTGAGGTGCTTCAGCTCCGTAACCATTTCCGCAGTAATTCGCTGCGGCTTGTAATACTTCGGCCCACCATGCACCACGCGATGCCCGACCGCGGCCAATGCGTCGCGCCCGCTGCGTTGCTCGATCCAATCCATCAGAACGCCGACCGCAACCGTGTGATCAGAAGCCTTGATTGAGCGCAAAAAGTTGTCCGCCTCGCACGATCCCTTTACACGAAAGGTGGCTTCCGGCAGTCCAATCCGCTCAATTCCGCCATCCAGAATCCGTCCAAGCGAGTCGCTGACTTCGAACAGGGCAAACTTAATGCTCGAGGAGCCACCATTAACCGTCAGGATGCGCGCCGGAGTGCGTGGGTTCGTCGGTTTCACGGACGACTCGCCTTCGTCAACGCCGCTCTGCCCGCGTCGCTTCATTTAGCTGTCGCTGAAGACGCTTCCGCGAGGATGTCCTTTAGCCAGTGGCGGAGGTGCGCTCGCCTCGCTGAAATCGGCTGTCCAGTGCCAGTTCCTAATCTCTGGCATGTCTTCCAGGTGTTCTCGAATGTAGTCGTGATGTTCGTACAGCTTCCGGTTGAACGCGTCGACTACGTCCGAAACCTCTGAGCGCAGCCGTGAGACGTACTTCAGTGCATCGATAGCAAGATGAAAACGGCTCATCTTGTTCAGCACTACCATGTCGAACGGCGTGGTGGTCGTGCCCTGATCCATATAACCGCGTACATGGAAGCGGCTTTCATTGGAGCGTCCATGAACCATGGTGTGAATGAGCCAGCGATTGTTGTGGAAGGCGAAGATGACAGGTGCGTCTTTGGTGAATAGAGCGTTGAAGGACATGTTATCCATGCCGTGCGGATGATCATCCGGGCTCATCAAAATGCTCAAGTCCACCACATTCACAACCCGCACCTTGATGCCGGGAACATACTTCTGCAGAAGCCACGAGGCCGCGCAGATTTCGATGGTTGGTACATCGCCTGCGCTGGCCAGTACTACATCCGGCTCGCCACCTCCGTCGTTGGTAGCAAACTTCCAAGTCGATGCCCCTCGCGAGCAATGTTCGAGAGCTTCGTCCATGTTCAGCCATTGAAGCTGCGGCTGCTTTCCGCAGGTAACGATGTTGACGTAGTTGCGGCTCCGCAGGCAGTGGTCGAAGACGCTCAACAGGCAGTTGCTGTCGGGCGGATAGTAGACCCGGATGGTTTCGCTTCTGCGCGCCAGCGCGTTGTCTACGAATCCCGTCGCCTGATGGCTGAAGCCGTTGTGATCATTTCGCCAGGCGTGACTTGTCAGTAGAACATTTAAGGATGCGAGCGGTCTGCGCCAGGGGAAATCTCGGCATTGCTCCAGCCACTTGGCATGTTGGGTCAGCATTGAATCTACGACCTGCGCAAAGGCTTCGTAGGAAGACCACATGCCATGACGCCCGGTCAGCAAGTACCCTTCGAGCCATCCCTGACAGCNNGTTCGCTCAATACTTCCATGACACGGCCATCGGGGCTCAGTTCGTCATCGATCGAAACAGTCTCCGCCATGAAGCACCGTTTGGTTGCCTCAAGAACGGAATTTAGGCGATTGGAGTCCGTCTCATCCGGACAGAATATGCGAAAGTTTGTCGGATTGAGCTTGAAGATGTCTCTGAAAAAATCTCCGAGCTTTCGTGGAGCTTCTGCGACTACTTGACCCGGTCCTGGGATCTCCAACGCATAACTCGTAAAATCTGGTATATCGAGCGCGGTCAGCAGTCGCCCGCCGTTCACGTGAGGATTCCCTCCCATGCGACGATCGCCAACCGGCGCGAGCTCTGCCAGCTCGGCAATGAATCTCCCCTTTTGATCGAAGAGCTCCTCCGGCTTGTAGCTTCTCATCCAGGCTTCGAGGATCTTGAGATGCTCCGGGTTTTCGCGGACCGTGGCCAGAGGGACCTGATGAGCGCGGAAGGTGCCTTCAATCGGGATTCCATCCACTTCTTTCGGACAGGTCCACCCTTTCGGCGTGCGCAGGACGATCATGGGCCAGATTGGCTGCTTCTTGAACCCGCTCTGACGCGCCTCCCGCTGGATGGTTCGAATCTCGGCATAACAGTCGTCCAGCGTTCCAGCCAAGAGTTGATGCACGACTTCAGGATCGTCGCCTTCGACAAAGTATGGCTTGTAGCCGCGTCCTATGTACAGCGCCTTTAAGTCTTCGTCGCTCGTCCGTCCCTGAACGGTCGGGCCGGAAATCTTGTAACCGTTGAGGTGCAGAATGGGAAGGACGGCGCCGTCCCGCACCGGATTTAGAAAGTTGACGGACTTCCAGCTTCCTTCCAGCGGACAGGTCTCGGATTCTCCGTCCCCGATGATGCAGGCGACGATCAGGTCGGGATTGTCGAAAGCCGCTCCGAATGCGTGAACCATCGAATAGCCGAGTTCCCCGCCCTCGTGCATGGAATTTGGAACGTGTGGTCCGCAATGACTGGGAACGCCGCCCGGCGTCGAGAACTTGCGGAAAAGAAGCCGTAGGCCATTCTCATCTGGCGTGATCTCCGGATGTACTTCGGTATAACTACCTTCGAGATAAGAGCACGCATTCAGCGACGGACCGCCGTGTCCGGGACCGGCAATATAAATGATATTCGCATCGTGTTTTTTGATCAGCCGATTCAGATGAATGTAAATGAGGTTTTGTCCCGGGGAAGTTCCCCAGTGCCCGAGCAGTCTCGGTTTGATCTGTTTGGCCTTAAGAGGTTCTCGCAACAGGGGATTCTCGAAAAGATAGATCTGACCGATGCAGAGATAATTCGCGGCTCGCCAGTAGCGGTTCATCTTGCCGAGCATTTCGGGTGTCAGCGGACCGTCGGGCTGCGGCGCTTTGGTTGGCCGTCGGCCATTGGCGGCGACAGCAGTAGACAAAGCCGCATCGAAGATAAAGTTAGAGCGCTTAGGGGTCCGATCTAAATTCTTTGGCCGCGATTTCGACCTGTTATCCTGGTCAATTTTTATCGTTTGTTCTTTCGTAGGCATACAAATGATTCCTCTCGACTACTTCGTGGTTACTTCGCCAGTTCCTTGCCGATCGCTTGCAATTCGAGCCGACGCTTCTCCGTGGTCTTCGGATATGCCATCTTGAGATCCTGGAGCGCGTCGAGGACGATGCGGGACACAATAAGCCGGGCGTTCTCCTTATCATCGGCGGGAACGGCGTACCAGGGTGCGTGATGAGTGCTAGTCGCATTCAGGCACTCCTCATACGCTTCCATGTATTGTTTCCAGTATTTCCTTTCGTGATTGTCCGATGAGCTGACTTTCCAGTTTTTGTCGGGCACGTCAATGCGCGCGAGAAAGCGCTTGCGCTGTTCTTCGTACGAAAGGTTTAGAAATATTTTAACGATCCGCGTTCCGTTGCGATAGAGGTGGCGCTCCAGATCAACGATCGACCGATACCGTTCCTTCCAGATGTT
>PMSQ01000103.1 GCA_003168355.1 Acidobacteriaceae bacterium
GTCGAATCCACCAGAATCGGCGCCGGAACCCGCGTCGCAATCCTTTCCAGAATCGACGAGACGTATCCCTTCTCATCCTCGCCAACAATCGCGCAGCACAAATCCAGCATGTGAGAACCTTCGTTCACCAGCTTCTTGGCCAGTGCCAGAATGTCGTCATATTTTTTCCCCTGCACCAGCTTCCGGAAATGCTCAACCCGAGTAGTCGTGTTCATTTCCTCGGCGACAATCAAAGGCTTCGGTTCCAGGTCCAGCGGGACCGAAGTGTAGGCGCTCGAAGCCGCCCCCACGCGCTTCCCATCGCGCTTCGCCGGCTCCACGCCGGATACCGCATCTACGACTGCTTTCAAATGCGCGGGCGTAGTTCCGCAACAGCCGCCCACAATTCGCACGCCGTAATCCTTAACGAAATGTTTGTGATACTCCGCCAACTCGCCCGGAGTCAGCTTGTAGACCGCGTGCCCGCCTTCGTTAAAGGGCAACCCAGCATTGGGAAGAACAGAAACTTCTTTCGTCGAATTCAGCGCCAGATACCGAACCGCATCGTTCATCTCCTTCGGCCCGGTCGCGCAGTTCAGTCCCAGGATATCGACATCAAACGGTTCCAGCGCAGTCAGCGCCGCCCCGATCTCGGTGCCCAGCAGCATCGTTCCGGATTCTTGCAATGTCACTTGCACCGCAACTGGCAGACGCTTGCCCGCCTTCCGCATCGCTTCCAGCACGCCCACGGTCGCGACCTTCGCCTGCAACAAATCCTGGCAGGTCTCGATCAGCAGAACATCCACTCCGCCCTCGATCAGCGCCGCCGCCTGCTCCTCATACGCGGCTGCCATCGCATCGAAGCCGATGTGTCCCAGCGACGGCAGCTTCGTCGTCGGCCCCATCGAGCCCGCCACAAACCGCGGCTTATCTTTCGTCGAGAACTGCTGCGCAACCTCCTTCGCAAGCCGCGCTGCCGTAACGTTGATTTCATGTACGCGGTCTGGCAGTTCAAATTCGCTCAACACGATCCGTGACCCGCCAAACGTATTGGTCTCGACGATGTCACATCCAGCTTTGAAGAAGTCCGCGTGAATATCCCGAATAATGTCGGGACGGCTGAGCACCAGCACTTCACTGCAGTTCTCCTTGCCCCAATAATCGTCCAGGGTAGGATTTCGCACCTGAATGTTCGTCCCCATCGCGCCGTCGTAGACGACGACACGTTCCTTCACGGTTTGCAAAAACTCACTCATGCTTAAGACTCTTGGCGCTTAGCTCCCAGTTTTATCCGTGTGCATCGGAGTAGATCCGTGGCCAGACAGCTATCTTGCCAGGTACGTAGGTACTCGTTACTCGCAACTAGTAATACACAAACGCCGGCCCCGAGGACCGGCGTGACTTGCTCGAACTCGAAAGTCTGTCTCGAACTCTAACTCCCCGCCACCATCTGCGCCGGAGCGCCGCCATCCACATCAGCCTGGTTAAACACGACACTGTCTCCCATGTGCGCCGGCCGGGGAGCCAGCATCTGCTCTTTGCGGTAAACCAGAGTGCTCGCGTTAAACGTCGCCAACTCAAACCCATGCCCATGCGTAATGGCGTCGGTCGGGCAAGCCTCCACGCAATAGCCGCAAAAGATACATCGATTGTAGTCGATGTTATAGACCTTGGCGTAGCGTTCGGCACCGCTTACGCGGTGTTCGGCGGTATTGTCGGCGGCCTCGATGTAGATGCAATTCGAAGGACAGTTGGCGGCGCAGAGAAAGCAGGCCACGCATTTTTCCAGGCCATTTTCGTCACGCTGCAGTACGTGAGCGCCGCGAAAGCGGGCTTCGAACTTCGCTCCCTTGAGCGGACCTTTGCCGTCGGGATAGTTTTCGACCGTGGTGGGCTGGAACATCTCCATGAAGGTGATGCTCATGCCTTTGGCGATGGCGGCGATGTTTTTCAGGACCGGCATACTCTTTGCAGTATACCGAAAGCAAAGCAAATTGAAGCGCTCGCGCTGCACCCGCAATCAAGGGTTTCCAAAAATTGTTCAAGAGCTCATCGTCTGGGCCGTGGATCGAGCGCTGATTGGGATCCCCACAAGGTGTTATTTATCATAGGGATAGCGATTTTAGGCGGGGACGGGCGGAAATAAAATAAAAAATGCTTGCATTTAATGTAGTGTTGTAGTTAACTACAACACTAGTTGGCTGGCGTTTGCTTTTAAGTTGGAGAGGCAAAGCGGAACTTGCCAGCTTGAAAGCTCTCGTGGAGACCCGGCTTGCCAAGGAGATTTCCGCAACCGCTTGAAAAAGAGAAAAAAGTAAAGAGAAAAAGGAGAACCTGAACATGAAACCACGCAACGCACTTTCCGTTCTATTTGTTCTGATCGCCGCCACAGCTTTCGCACAGTCCGACGCACAACAGTCTTTCGACAAAATAAAAACCCTGGCCGGTTCGTGGGAAGGCCACGTGACGACCCTCCCGCCGCAACCCGACATGGAAGGCAAGCTCATGCAGGCCTCGCTTCGCGTGACGTCCATGGGTAACGCGATCGTGCATGAGATGACGGGAGCTGGAAGGCCTGACGATCCAATCACCATGCTTTATCTGGACGGGGACCGCCTGCTCCTGACGCATTATTGTGATGCGGGAAATCGACCGCGTATGGTGGGCAAGATGTCGGCGGACGGAAAAAAGGTGGAATTCGATTTTCTCGATGTCGCCGGCAGCACTCAGTACGGACACATGGACCATGCAGTCTTTACCGTGATCGACGAGAATCATCACATCGAGGACTGGACTTACATGGAGCCTGGGGACAAGCCGGTGCACGCGCACTTCGACCTGCAGAGGACCAAGTGACGCCGCTTCCGCCGCCATGCATTGTGAGCAATCCGAGGTGGCACGGTGGTCGATCAAAGATGAATGCTCGCGCTTGAGTATGCGAGGAAGGCTGAACCGAAAGTAGAGAAGCTTAAGGAGAATGAATATGAAATCCCATCGTTTTATGCTGTTCGTTGTTCTGATGGCGCTCTCCACCGTGGCTTTTGCCCAGTCCGGCGCGCAAAAGTCGTTTGACAAATTGAAGACTCTGGCGGGTTCCTGGGACGGCACCTTTGATGGCGGTCCCGTACACATCTCGCTCCGCGTGACTTCCATGGGTAACGCGATCTTGCACGAGATGAAAGGAGGTGGACCCGAGAATCCGATCACCTTGCTTTATATGGACGGCGATCGCTTGCTCCTGACGCATTATTGTGACGCCGGAAATAGGCCTCGCATGGTCGGAACGATTTCTCCCGACGGCAAGACCATCACTTTCAATTTTCTCGACGTCGCCGGCAGCACGCGGGAGGGACACATGCAGAGCGCCGTCTTCAACCTGATCGATGCGGACCATCACTCCGAAACCTGGAATTTCGCAATGGCGGACGGCAAACAGATGGGTGGATTGTTGGACCTAAAGCGGACCAAGTGACGCCGCTTCTGCCGCCATGGATCGTGAGGAATCCGCGGCGGCGCAGCGGTCCGGAGCGACCTGAGCGATCGCTCGCGCCGCTCTTGTAAAGGATACTGGAAAACATCATGGATCGTGAGTGGAACGACAGTCAGCCGATTTACCGCCAGCTTCGCGACCGCGTCGTCGCCATGATACTCGACGGCGTGCTCAACGAAGGCGACCCGCTGCCTTCCGTGCGCAACGTCGCGGCCGAATATCGGGTCAATCCACTCACGGTTCTGAAGGGCTATCAACAACTGGTCGATGAGCAGTTGGTCGAGAGTAGGAGAGGTCGCGGCATGTTCATCAATACGGGCGCGCGGAATCTGCTGTTGCAGGGCGAACGCCAGAAGTTTCTTGCGGAAGAGTGGCCAAGGGTCCACGCGACCATTCAGCGGCTCGGCCTTAGGGCAGAGGAACTGCTGGACGCTTCCGCAAACGGCCGGCCGTCGAACGCTGCGGAGGAGGAACCGAAGTCATGACAGTCATAGAAGCACGTGGCCTGCGCAAAACCTTCGGCACAACCATCGCTCTGGATGGCATCAATCTGCGGGTTGAAGAGGGCCGGATTCTAGGACTTATCGGCCCCAACGGCGCAGGCAAGAGCACGGCGCTCAACGCGATCCTTGGCCTCACTCCGTACCACGGAGAACTGAAGGTGCTCGGACGTGATCCATGGACCGAACGCGATCAGCTTATGTGCGATGTCTGCTTCATTGCCGATGTCGCCGTGCTGCCGCGGTGGATGCGGGTTTGGCAGGCTCTGGATTACGTGGCCGGCGTGCATCCGCGATTCGATCGCGCGAAAGCGGAGGGTTTTCTTGCCAAGACCGACATCCGCCGCGCCAGCAAAATCAGGGAATTATCGAAGGGTATGGTGACCCAACTGCACCTTGCTCTGGTCATGGCCATTGACGCAAGATTGTTGGTGCTGGACGAGCCGACGCTTGGCCTCGACATCCTCTACCGCAAGCAGTTCTACGATTCGCTGCTGAACGACTACTTCGATCGCAGCCGGACCATCGTCGTTACCACGCATCAGGTGGAAGACGTCCAGCACGTCCTTACCGATCTCATGTTTATCAACCGCGGCCGCATCGTACTCGATTGCAGCATGGAAGAATTCGAGTCGCGCTATGTGGAAGTGACGGTGAACCCGGAGAAGGTCGTCGCAGCACGGGCGCTCAAGCCGATTCACGAGCGCCAGGTGCTCGGCCGCGGCATCCTGCTATTCGATCTAAAACTTAGCCACGTCGATCGTCAGCAACTAGCCGGGCTTGGCGAGGTGCGGACACCCGGCATCGCTGACTTGTTTGTTGCCGTCATGGGCAATCAGGCGGGCGAGGCACAAGGAGTGGCTCAATGAATAGTCCATCGAATGCCGGGCCGGAATCCCCGCTCAATTCGCCGACGGGTGCGCCCGCGCCGATCGCGGAGACTCGGCCGCTGTACTGGTCGGTGCGTCGCGAATTATGGGAGAACCGTTCTATCTACATCGCACCCCTGGCCACCGCTGCCGTCTATCTGTTCGGCTACTTGATCAGCTTGCTTTGGGTGCCGTACAGCATGCGGGCCATGGCGGCGCTTCACTCGGCGCCTCCGCTCATCGTTCTGGCTATGCCTTACTCTCACGCGGGGATGCTCACCACCGTGATCGCGTTCATCGTTGGGATCTTCTACTCGCTCGATGCGCTCTACGGCGAACGCCGCGACCGCACCATCCTGTTCTGGAAGTCGTTGCCCGTTTCCGATGGAACGACCGTGCTCTCCAAGGCCATCATCCCTCTCGTAGTTCTGCCGTTGCTCGTGTTCGCGATCACTGTCCCGCTGCAATTCATCATGCGCGTGCTGAGCATGGCTGGTGCGCTGATCAGCGGCGGTAGCGCCGCAGCTATTTGGAGACAGTTGCCGCTGTTCGAGATGCAAGTGGTACTGCTCTACGGTCTGATCGTCCTGGCGCTCTGGCACGCGCCGATCTACGCCTGGCTGATTCTCGTCTCGGGCTATGCGCGCCGCGCGCCCTTTTTATGGGCCGTGTTACCGCCGATTGCAATTGGCGTTTTCGAAAAGCTTGCCCTCAACACTTCGCATTTTGGCTTGCTCATGCAAGATCGGTTTTTTGGATTCTCTGCCGCCGCTTTCGATCTAACTGATAAGAACGGCGTCCCGATCGACGCGCATTTCATTCCGCTGGCCCAACTCGCCCCCGGCAGATTCCTGAGTAGCCCGGGTCTGTGGATCGGGTTGATCGTCGCTGCGGTGCTGCTTCTGGCAGCGGTCCGGCTGCGCCGCTATCAGGGGCCGATCTGATTCGCTCGCTTGATTCATGCAACCGCGTAGGAGGAAAGAATATGAGCGCAGCAGTAATGATGAAACAGGTCGCAGAAGAGTCACCGCGTTTCAGGGCAGGAATTACCGCTGTCTTTTATTTGCTCACCATACTAATGGGAGGACTCGTTCTCTTCGTTCACGGCAGGTTGGCTTTGGTCGTCGACCTTCTCGCAACCGCGTGCTACATCGCTGTGACGGTTCTCTTCTATGACTTGTCTAGACCGGTAACCGGAACGCTGGCAGGGGCAGGCCAGCGCAGGCGGGAAATGACTAAGTAAAGGAATGAAGAAATGCGATCGCCACTATTACTTCTTCACATTATCGCCGGCACTTTGGGAATGCTGTCTGGGTTTGTCGCGGCGTTCCTCCTCAAAGGGTCCCGCCGGCATGGCCTCGCTGGCAAAGTATTTGTAGTAGCAATGCTCTGCCTGTCGGCGAGCGGGGTGTACCTTGCGCTCATGAAATCCCAACCGGGCAATGTTCTGGGAGGCACTCTAACGTTCTATTTGGTGGCAACCGCATGGATGACCGCGAGGCGTAGGAACGGGGGCACGGGAATTGTTGATTGGGGTGCTCTTCTGGTGGTTCTGGCGCTCGCAGCTGTCGAAATGACCTGTACGTTCGAGGCGGCCACTAGCCCCACGGGACTCAAGTATGGATATCCCGCGTGGCCTTTCGCCTTTCTGGGCTCCGTGGCTGTGCTTGCTACTGTGGGGGACGTGCGCATGCTCGTGCGCGGCGGTATTTCTGGCACACAACGTCTCGCGCGGCATCTGTGGCGCATGTGCTTTGCGCTGTTCATCGCCGCATCGTCGATATTCCTGGCGCGGCAACAAATATTTCCCGCTTTCATGCGCAAGACCGGCACACTTTTCTTTCTGAGCTTCCTGCCGCTGATGTTGATGATTTTCTGGCTGGTCCGGGTTTCGTTCACAAATAAATGGCGCGCCCTTGGTGCTTTAGCTCACCCGGAGGAAAAAATGAAGATTAAAGCAAATCTCAAAGCAGCAACGGTTTGATTCGATGTTCGAGAATGATGTTTGGGAATGATGTTTGGAAGGCCATTCAGGAGGACGTATGGAATCCCTTATCGGTCTTAACTGCTCAACGATTGAATGTACTTCTCTCTCACCCACTGCTCCGATTTGGCAGGACGTGCTGGCGCAGGCGATCACCGGGGAACTACTTGCCGCGATGAACTACACCTCCTTATCGGAGATATGTGACGATCCTGAAGAAATAGCCGATGCATTGGAGCATGCGGCGATTGAACGGGGGCATGCGGCCCGGTTCGCTACCGAGGGCCGCAAGATTGGAGTGGACGTCTCCAATAACGTCGACGCCAAGCATTGGAAGCGGCTCCGCGAAGCATTCCTGCGCTGCGTCACAGAGCGTGACTTTATTGGCTGCCTGATCGTCCAGGAAATCATGCTGGAATCATTCGCCGTGGCAAGCTACGCGCGCGTCGGGAAAGTGGCGCCGGGGAGTCTGGGCAAGACCTTCGCGTCCATCGCAGCCGAGGAAGAAGAGCACGTCGATCACGCAATGGCGATTCTCAGAGCGGAGCGAGCCCTGGACGCGCAGCGCTTCGACGATAAAGTGTACCGGCTGCATCTGGATGTGATGACCACCCTTGCGACGATGCTGGCGAAGGAATGCAAGGACGGGCATTGCGAAGTGTGTGCCGGCAATTGTGTAAAGCCTTCACTGCGTGAGGTCAGCTTGAGTGCTGCCGAACTTCGCGGAGCGTCGCTGCAACAGTATCTTAAGACGCTGGATATGCTGGGAATACCCGGGGAGGTAACACTCGTATGGGTGACTCAGTTGCCAGTTTAGCCAGGCGAGAGCGGACTATCCAAGGACAAACATTTCGAGGGCAGACCAGCGAGGTCGATTTTGCTCTGATCGGGCATCAGGAGAGTTGGAGAGCGGCTTCGGACGTACTCTCTGTCCTACGCGGACCGGAACGTACGCCTCTGCCGGACGATGAGATCAAGGATATCCTTCCCTGGATTCCGCCCAGAGCAGTCTGTCATGTCGAGGTTGGCTCGATTGTCGGCGCGAAGGTGCGCGGACTCTACATCGACTCCTTCATTCCTCCCAACCGTCTGGAAGCTGGCTACGTGCATGAGAACATCGCTCGCGTTCGAGCCGCGGCGGCCTGCGCGATCCAGGCCGGAGCGAAGATCGTGAGTCTCGGCGGATTCAGCTCCATTCTGATCGAGGGCGACTTCGATCAGCTTCCGGAAAGACACGATACGGTCTTCACCACAGGCAATACGCTGACCGTCGGTTACATCGTTGAGGGCATCAAGAAGATGTGTGCGCTGGAAGGTCGCGATCTCCGCAGATCAACGCTGCTCATCGTTGGAGCCACAGGAGATGTGGGTTCCGGCTGCGCCCGTTGTCTGGCGCCTCTGGTGAAGCGCGTACTGCTCAGCGCACGCAATGTGGAGCGGCTACGCAGGCTCGCCGCGGAGTTGCAGGCCGATCGAGTTCAGGTGGAGATCGCGACCGATCTCCAGGAGAACGATCTTCTGGAAGACAATCGCCAGCGATTCTCCTCCGAGGCCGATGTCGTGATCTGCGCGGCGAGTCTGGCGTCTCCTTCGCTTCTGTTGGGCCGCATCGCGCCCGAGGCCATTGTTTGCGATGCAGGTTATCCGAAGAACTTGTCTCCAAACGCGGAGATGCCTGGCGCCAAAATCTTCTTTGGAGGCCTGGGACAGATCACTGGCGGATTGAGATTCACGCCGGATTTTCATGGAATTCTGAATCGACATCCGTTCCCCGACGTGGTCCACGGATGTCTACTCGAAGGCATGGCCCTGGCTCTGGAGGGCCGCTTCGAGCCCTTCTCTCAGGGCCGAGGGTTCATCACTCCGCAGCGGGTCGAGGAGATGGAGACTATTGCCGCACGGCATGGGATCTATCTCGCACCACTTTACAATGGCGATGGACCCGTGGAGGATTGCTATGCGCGCTGCGTTGCCCCGTCCTTGCCTCTCCGTTCCCTCGGGCAGGGACTTCGATCGTGTGGGACGGACACTCCTGTCCGTCGCTTTTGACCCTGATCTTGATCTTGACGTTGCTGTTGACGTTGATCTTGATTTTGACCGGGAAGGGCCCGGCTTCAGCCGTACCGCAAACTGAGGAAAGCCTCTTTCCGAAAAGGGATGTCATTCCGAACCGGGCGCCAAGCCTGGTGAGGAACCTGCTTTTCTTCTCCGGCTGCCCCGTCCTTGTCTCCGCGCCTTTTGCGGAGACAGGGCGGGGATTTTGATCTCCCGTGCGTCCCGCCCGCTGGGACGTGAGGAGTGATTTGGTTAGTGCTTATCGTGATCTCGATCATCGGGATGAGCATGGCGCCAGTTCCAGTATTGCGACTGCTCCTTCTTATTCGCCTTGGAGTATTCGTGAGCATCCCTGTGGTTTTCTGTGAGGTATTGGTTCCAGGCGCGATTCTCGTTGCCGTCCCAGTTGTGATAATCCTTGTGGTCTTTGTCGTAAACGCGGACCTGAACGCCGGCCTCTTGAGGTACCGGCGTGGCCATGATTGACATGGGCGCGGCAAGCGCGGCGGTGAGAAATAGCGAAGCGATGTAATGGTGTGAACGGTGCATGTGCTCTCCAGAGTCAGAGTGTCCGCGTTGGGAAGGCGGCAGAGATGAGTGTGCGCTGAGGGCGAGAGGAATAATGTCTCATAGTGCACACATGCGAGGTAGCAGGTTGCTGGTTAGGTGGTTTTAGTAGGTGTCGAGGCTAGAGAGCATGGCGGATGCCCCGTCCTTGTCTCCGCGCTTTTTGCGGAGACAGGGCGGGGACTTTGATCGTGTGGGACGGACACTCCTGTCCGTCGCCTTTGACGTTGATCTTGACGTTGACTCTGATTCTGACCGGGAAGGGCACGGCTTCAGCCGTACTGCAAAGCCGCCACCGAAAAGAGATGTCATTCCGCTGATTCCGGCGAGCAGATCGATCAGTGGGTGCCCCCATCTTTCGCGTCCTTTGCGAAAGGTGGGATTCCACGAACCTCAAATGCTTGGAATTTTAAACTCCCAAAAACATCAAAACCAAGTCGCAACGCATAAACAGCGGCGTCATTTACAAACTCGCGGTATCAACTGTATAACGTGTTCCTTACTGTTGTGTTTGACAGGTACTTGGTTTTGTCCTAAATACACCTAACTTCAGCAATAGGGATTCGCCGGGGGCGACGGTTTAAGTTATCGTCAGTGATCCTTGTTGCTGCTTTCCCCAAAGAGTCGGAATAGTGCGGGCATCAGCTAAAGGGTGAGCTGCGTGCCTACAGGAGTGGTGTATGCAGGTTGAAACCAGCGCTCCGACGCAATAACAACGGTTGTGATCTCTGTTGACAGCACCGGCACATTGCCGGTTGTTGTGGAGTTTACGCGGTAAACTAAGGGAGTATATATGCGCGCTAATGTATGTGTAAAATGGGCACTAAGCGTATGGATGTTCTGCTGTGCGCAGATTGTAGTTGGACAAACAAGTTCTTCAACAGCCAGCGCTCCGGCCACAACTACCGGGACCACGCCGACGTCCCAGCAGCCAAGCTGCGCAAAGGATGCCCCAACCAGCGGGACGACGGCGGCCGCGCCGACGCTGAATATTACAACCGATGCCGGGAATATGACAAGGTACTCGGGGACCGCGCCGAACGCAACCAGCGGAACCATCCGGATCTGCGTGAACGATGTTCCGAACGGCGAGACGAGGACGGTGGGCTCGGACGGAACGTTCAGCAGCGGCACAGCTTCGTTTCAGTCCAATGTTGGCGATAAGATTGTGGCGCAGTCGGTTATTGCCAGCGGCAGCTCTCCGACCTATGGTCCGGTGAGCAGCGAAATGGTGGTAAAAAGTCCGGCTGTACTGATTATGATTGGCGGCGTGGAGTATTCAGGTTATAGCGCACAGTCGCAAACGACAAATGGTTTCTTGAATATGTTTTATCGAGGACCGGTGTCGCAGCACGGTTTCAGCGGATGGGGACGCATTCGACTTACCAGCGCACCGCAGGAGGCGACTAATGGGGTGGTTAGCGTTATTTCAAATCCCACAGGACTTACCACTTACAATTACTCTAACGTTGGACAGGTATTCGATTATGTTTGTGGGCCGGAAAAAGCAATCGGCAAGAGCAAGAACTGGAGCATTGTGGCCGGGCTTGGGGCTACTACCCACTTTCGTCACAGAATGCCCCGGTGGCGTTTGTCAGCGGCAGGAACCGTCGAGTGCACGGAGCTGGTGAGCCGGTTTTCCGCGGCAAACGGCTACAGTCCGGCATTGGCGCTGAACACGGCGTCGAATCCGACAACCTGCCTGGCGGGAGGGTACACGGAATATCGCATTTGCGAATCAAGACCGATCGAATTTCTTTCTGAAGTATGGAGCCGGGCTTCGCACTACCTATCCCTGGACGTTTGGGACGTGTAACGGCACCTCCGGCAGCTGTTCGACGGCCTATGCCGCGCTGGATGCGTCTTTGGGGCAAGATTCTTCGGTGACCGGTGGCTACCTGCGCGGGGTGGTCTTCAAGCTGGACGGGATATTGCCGATACCTACTGGAAGTTCGTCATGGTTATACCTCTTCGGCTCGTCGTACATACGTCTGCAGAGTAACCAGAATCTGCCGCCGTTGATTCTTGCAACTCCGCCTACGACGGTAACGGTGCCCTCTCTTACTGTTATTGTGCTGCCGTTGCGGCAGCCTAACCGAGATTATTACCGGATTGGCGTTGGGCTGAACATCAATCAGTTTTGGTGTAAGTTGTCCAGCTCGGGATGCTCCAGTGGCGCGCAGGGCGCGGCAAGTGCTCCGGCTAGTCCGACCAAGGCTACTAAGCCCCCGAAAACGCCAGCCACTCCGGCGAGCACACCGGCTTCATAGGGTCACGGGCTTTCCGCCGCCTTGGCAGACTAGAGGCGGCGGCTGGTTGTTCCTCGTCTCTGCACCAACAGAAGCATGATTTTCGCTGGGGCGATTTTCATCTATTTTGCGAAGCGCCGAACGCTAAAAGAAATTGGCAGCCCGATCACGACCATGTGCACAACCAGCCCTAAAATCAGGTCATGAAGCTCGTAGGGGCCGCGTTCGTGAAGTGCGGATAAGGGTAGAACGACGAGACTCATTACCTGGTCAACCGCAGCGCCGTAGAACAAACCGCACACCAGTGGGTGCTCCTTCAGAAAAGCCAGTCTGCGACTTGCCGCGTAGTAGACAGCCGCGGCCGAGAAGGCAATAAAGAAGTGAAGGCAGACACCTAGAATATAGGTGCCGGCGCCTCCCCCTCGAATCGCTTGTCGTCCCAGAAGGCCGGCGGCTATTACCAGTGGAACGTGCCATCCGAAGAGGATGCACGCTTGCATAAGGTCCAAAGCGCCGGCGATCAGACCACCTACCGCGATTGCCGCTAGAGCGTTTGTTTTTCCCGACGGCTGAGGTACGGAATTTCCGATCATGCGATATCTCCTATAGAACTGTGATTTGCTTGCAGTCCGCGATTAGTGGCGAAAACCTGGGATAGAGCTTGAGAGCGTTCGCAAAATTCGAACGAAACCCCTCGCGTATAGACGCGTCATTTTCTCAGTGGTTAGGAAAAAAGTGCGACGGCTTTAGTCAATCCCCAGCTCTTTGGCCAACACTTTCCACTTGCCGTCGACTAACGCTTTCGTCTTCGCATCCATGACAATCTCATCCGGCCAGGGCCGCGTAAAACCTTCGGTGGGCCATTTGCGGGTGGCGTCGATGCCCATCTTGGAGCCGTAGTTGGCGAGTCGGCTGGCGTGGTCGAGGGAATCGACGGGGCCGAGAGTGAACTGGATGTCGCGCTCGGGGTCGATGTGGTTGAGGACTTTGAGGGTGACATCGGGAATGTTCTGCACGTCAACGTCCTCATCGACAACGATGATGCACTTGGTGAACATGGCTTGGCCAAGCGACCAGATGGCGTTCATTACCTTGCGCGCCTGGCCGGGATAGGACTTGCGAATGGAGACGATGATCAGATTGTGGAAGACGCCTTCGATGGGTAGATTGATGTCGATCAATTCCGGGATGGTGAGGCGCATCAGCGGCAGGAAGACGCGCTCGACGGCTTTGCCCATGTAGGCGTCTTCCATGGGAGGCTTGCCGACGATGGTGGTGGCGTAGATGGGATCTTTGCGATGCGTGATGCATTGGACGTGGAAGACAGGGTAGAGATCTTCGAGGGAGTAGAAGCCGGTGTGGTCTCCAAAGGGGCCCTCAGTGCGGAGCTCGTCGAGGTTGACATAGCCTTCGAGGACAATCTCGCTGGAGGCGGGGACTTCGAGGTCGACGGTTTCGCATTTGACGAGTTCAACGGGAGCTGCGCGAAGGAAGCCGGCGATTAGATATTCTTCGACATCGGGGGGAGCGGGGACGATCGCGGAGAAGGTGACGGCGGGGTCGGTGCCGATGGCGACGGCGACTTCCATGCGGCCGGAGGGATGATTAGCGTCGGCGAGGACTTGTCCGCCGGAGGTGCGGGCCATTAGATCTACGGCTGCGCGGGCGGAGTCTGTGCCGGGGGCGGCCGGGCTTCGCCCAGGCCGGACAGCCGAGGCGGCTGTCTCTACATGAGCCGTCGCATTACGGAGAGCTTGACGGTAATGTTCGGCGGCGACCTTTTGTCGCTGCCAATGAGCGCCCGTTGTCTTGGGGTCGTGGATTTGGAGGCGGTACATGCCTAAATTTCGCTTGCCGGATTTTGGGTCGCGGGTGGTGACGCAGGGGAGAGTGATAAAGCGTCCGGCGTCTTGCGGCCAGCATTGCAGGATGGGGAAGTCGAGGAGAGAGAAGTTGTCGTGCTTGATTACTTCTTTGCAGGGGCCGGTGGGGACGGTTTTTGGGAAAAACTTTCCGGCTTCGGTGAGGAGGGGAAGCATTTTTAGTTTGTCGAGGAAGCCTTGGGGGGATTTGAGGTCCATGAAGACGCGGATGCGGTCGGCGAATTCGTCGAAGGAGTTGACGCCGAGGGCTAGCTTCATGCGGGCTTCGGAGCCGAACTGGTTGATTAGGAGTTGAGAGCCGGGATGGCCTTTGATGTTTTGAAAGAGTAAGGCGGGGCCGCCGGGCTGTCGTGTAGAGGTCCGCCTCGCTGCGCTTGGCCGGACAGCCGAGGGCGGCTGTCCCCACATGTGCATCTTGCTGACGCGGTCGGTTATTTCTGCGATTTCGAGGATTGGGTCTGCTTCGGTTTGGATGCGCTTGAGTTCGCCGGCGCGGTCGAGGGCGGCGATCCATTGGCGGAGGTCGTCGAAAGGCAAGGGGGTCTCCAGGGAACGTTTGATTATACGAGACCGATGAGGCGAGAAGTACGGCGTCAAATCAAAGGCTTAAACACAGGGGGCACAGGGGATCACAGGGTAAAACTTTTCTACAGTTTGGAGCGGAGCATGGTGATTACGTCGTCAGAGGTGACAACGCCGACTAGCTTGTTGTGTTCGTCGATAACCGGGAGGGTGACAAGATTGTATTTGTCGAAGAGTTCGGCGACCTCGTTGTCGCCGGTTTCTTTGTGGGTGAGGACCAAGGGTTCCTGAGTCAGGGAAAGGAGGGGAGTGCCGGGCTGGGCGAGGACGAGCTTAATGAGAGGAACGGCGCCGGCGAGGGTGCCGTGGGAATCGACGAGATAGATGGTGCTGACGGATTCGATGCCGCCCTCGAACTCGCGCATGACGCCGATGGCATTCTCGACGGTAGCGGCGACGGGAAGGGCGAGGAACTCGGTGGTCATGCGTCCGGCGGCGGTTTCTTCGCGGTGTTCGAGGAGTTCGACGACTTCCTGACTGGCCGCGGGCGTCATCTCGACGAGGATTTGTTCGGTGCGATCCTGGGAGAGATCGGCGAGGAGGTCGGCGGCGGCGTCGGGGTCCATTTCCTGGACGATGTCGGCGGCGCGTTCGGAGTCGAGGGATTCGACGATCGACTTCTGGATATTGGGCGCGACTTCTTCAAGAGTTTCGGCGGCGACCTCTTCGTCGAGGGTGCGGAAGACGGCTTCGCGCTCATCGGGGGCGAGGTCTTCGACGATGTCGGCGATGTCGGCGGGATGGAGCGTGGCCAGGCCTTCGTGAGAGATTTTGAGTTTGATGCGGCGCGCGGGATCGGTTTCGATGAGATCGACAAAGCTCCAGGGGATAGTGCGAGGGGGGATTCTCTGGAGCAGGAGATGAAGAGCGGCGCGGGGGGCGAGGCCGCGAAGGAGGCGGCGGACGGCGCCGCGGACGCCGATATCGACGGATTGGATGTGCAGGACGGCACGAGGGAGGCCGGCTTCCGTACGGGCATCGATTTGGAGTTCGACGTCGTTGACGCGGACGACTTTGCGTCCGTTGATGTCGATGACCTGTTGATCGAGGAGATCGCGTTCCAGGAGGAACAAGCCTTCGGCGCCGTTGGCGGCAGGCCAGTCGGCGGGACTGGTGGAGGCGTGAATATTGGCGTCGATGGTGGAGACGGCGGAGAAGGGAAGGACGCGGTTGCCGGATTTTGTTTTGACGATAAAGGAAGCGATGCGGTCGCGGTCTTCCTGAGGGGCGAGGGTGACTTCGCGCACGCGTCCGGATGCCGCGCCGGACGGGTCATAGACGGTGGCGCCGAGGAGCTCGGAAAGAGGCAGCGAGGTCATCCGGCCTAGAGGATAGCGGAGTTTGGCGGGAAGAAGAAACGAAATGTGAGGGGTGGGGAGAAAAAAGTGGGCTGGGTAGCTAGGCGTCATTTCATGAATGTGTGGCTGTGGGGCAGGTGGTGAAATGGCGACGTTTCGTCAGTTTGCGCCTGTCGGACCGCGCCAAGATTGACCGAGGTGGTTAGAATTAAGTCTATGGCCAGTTCATTGAATACAACGGACCCCGCAGGGCGAAAGCCACCCTCGTTCGGAACTAGAGAGTTCCTGTTCGCACTCTTCTTGGCAGTCCTCTTTTTTCTGCTTGGCCACAGCATGGTGCGTCACCGCTTCTTTCAAGGCGGCCGGTTTCACCGGAACGGCTCCATCGGACAATAGCAGGCACTGAAAAGATTGTTAGTTGCGGCTGCGAATGATGCCGAGCTAGTAAGCAGGCGATGGTGCTAAGAAGCCGGCGGTGAGTGCTATGGCGATTTAACGCCAACCATCCTGATTGTGTTGACGTTCTGGACTGTTCAGTGACCGCACGAACCTCTGGAGGTGCGTATGACGCCGCGTCGATGAGATGGTTCAGGCAAACCAGTTTGTAATGCTGAAGAGGATCAGTGTGCCCGCCCGTGTCTCGTGCCAAGTGAGTGTGATTTGGTATATACACGCAGGATGCTTCCCGTGTAGCTTTCGTCGTCGTATCCGGTTAAGGAATTTGACCCTACCAATTCTTCCGTGACCAGATATGCGGCGTAACGTTTCCAGAAAAGCTCGAACACCCCTACAGCCCTCGACTGACTCAATGGGTGAGGCATCTTTCAGAATGGCTTGCAGTTCAGGGTGGAGTTCGGGGTGGGAATTGGCGACACCGGAGCGGTTAATCACCGCTTCTTCAACGATGATCTTCAACGAGTTGTCTTGCGGTTCGGACAACTCTCGGAGGTAGAGATACTGAACGGTGTTCAATTGCTCGACTGCCGTGGGGCCGATCATGCCCAAGAGCTTAGCGCACCGGGATAGTTTACGTTAACAGCGATTACACTCATTGAGAATTGGCCGACCCTCTCGCGTCAATGAGTGTGATGGCGAAGTTTTGCCAACAAAGGCAGAAAAAGCCGGTCCCGAAACCACGACCAAACAACAGCGAGCGAGGGTTCCGAATTAGGACGATACGAACTAGGGTAAAGATTAAGGCTTCTGCAGCTTAGCCTTCGCCTGAATGGCTGCGATCTTCTGCAACAACGCTGTGATCGGCGGGGCGGTCTCCCCTACATTGTAGCCAACGGACTTCCTTGTCCCGTTGCTGAACTGCACTTCGACCGACACGGTCGGTTCGTCCGCGCACCCCGGACAACCGCGTTGATCCGTAAAGGCCCCCAGCACTCCCGCATCGATGAAGTGCTGCAGGTCCACCCAGTCGCGTTTCGTAATCCTGTACTTGGTCTCGATGTCCGGATAGGCTTTACGGTCCGAGGAGGATCGGTTGAGCCGAACGATCGATCCCGGCTCAATGGTCGTTACATTATCGTCGTAGTTGCCAGTGCACCAACCACAAGACTCTCCAATGCGTACGCGCACGATCTGAACATTCGGGGCTGGGTTCAGCCGCTGGGCGGCCCCTTGCGCCGAGACGTTGATCGTCAGGCCAACGATGCAACACCACGTCCAAGCCTGCCGCTCCATCTGTATGCCGACCCCTCGATCCTCTATTCTAGTTCCATGACGGGCCTCCAAACAGTTTACAAGTTGGGTGCCCATGAATGCGCCCCACGGACACTTCTTTACCTGTTGCAACCAGGGCGATTACACTCAGAACCCCGTCGGCATAGGCAGGTCGCTGCACTCTGGTTACTTGTCGGCAGGCCGGTTTCGCGGTGCAATTGGCTGGGGAGGGACACATGGGCCGCCTGTTCGGTTTTCTCAGCGCCGTCATTGTATTGGCTATTGGCATGTACGTTTATTCCAGGCAGGCGCAGAGCTCTTCTGCTGCCGCTGGGGTGAACAATCCGAAGGCCGCCATCAACATCACCGGAGTAAAGAGCGATTTGATCAGTATTGCCACGGCCGAGCGACGGTACTACGCGAGCGAAGGGAAATACGCCTCTTTCGACGAACTGATCTCGACTAACTACATTAGTGTTGCCCGGCAGCGTCCTCCTTATACTTACCAGGTCGAAACCAGTTCCAGTGGTTTTCGTGTACTCGCTACGCGTTCCGGCGACGACGGCTCTGGGATGCCGCCGCAGCTTTCGGTTGACGAGAACATGGAATTTCAAACATCAGAATAGGGAATCGGGCGGGGAGTGAGATGATTGAGACGGCGAATCACCGGGCAGGATAGCGATGAAATTCTACGGGCTGACGGTCGGGTCTGTATTTCATCTCGCGACTACATGGATCGTGGCATCGGGGCTTGCCGTTGGCTGCTTGGCATATGGGCAGGTCGCTTATCCCGAACAGGAGGTCCGCGTCCATGATCTGCCTTCGCTGACGGCGCGAACTACGCACTCAGCCGATGTGCTGGCGACATCGCTGGAGATGCTTTTCAACGACAAGGAAGTATGCTGCGGGAAGAATTCTGCTCTGGAAAACAGCGTCGAGTCGTCGGATGCAAAGTCTTTGAAGGACATTGCCAGCAAGCTGCAAGGCAGGCATCTTCTCAGCGATGGCCGCCCGATCATGGTCACGGCGGAATATCTGACACCGGATCAGGTCAATGCCGGTCACCTGATTTACATGCTCACGGAAAAGCATGCACCACTCATGATGTGGAATTCACATTTGTACGTCGCCGAGGGAGTGACCTACGTGGAGACCGTCGACAACTCCAATGGCGCGGTAGCATACGCGATCCACAAGTTTTTACTGCAGGATGCGCGCTTTTCTGATTCGCGCCGGGAAGTCTTTTTCGATCGTGTAACCGAAGACGCGAGTAAGGTGCAGGGATTGTTGTTTCTTCAGGCTGCGCCGCTATAGCCGCCCGGAACTCCGCTGGGCGCACTGATACGAATCCTTTAAGGACGCTTACCTTCGCACCAGCAATTCGGAAAACTGGAAAATGCGGTCGACGGCGACGGCGGCAATTCCGATTCCGATTACGGTTGCCATTTTTACGGTCAATCCTCTTACGGCAGCTTTGTCTTTGGTGGTTCGCCAGATGATGGGTAGGTTGACGGCGGCGCTGGCCAAAGACGTAAGCACGGTGGCGCTGCCGGCGAGGGCGGGGGTTATTTTGCCGTGCATGGCCATGGTGGCGGCGGCAGCCGTGGTGCTGGCGCTGCTGACCAGACCGCCGAAGACTCCGGTGGCCAACATGCCGTAGTTGCCAAAGTATTTAGTGAGCAGAGTTCCGGCGATTTGTATGGAAATGAAGAGAGCCCCAAACCAGATTACTTTTGAGAGTGAGACCGGAGAAGTGAGGGTGAGAGTTCCGGGAACTGTTTGTTCGATTCCGCGGTCGCGCCAGACCCAGAAACCGGCGACGAGGGTCATGGCCAGAAGTGGCACTAGAGTGGCGCTCAGGGATCGGGGCGAGAAAATGGTGGCGAGAATCAGGTTTCTGGCGAACATGGCGATGGTGGTCAACAAGCATAGCGTTGTGGCGCGGTTGACCATCCCGGTTTCTCGCACTCTGGCGCCTAATTCAGCGACGGTGGCGCTGCTGTTCACCAAGCCGCCGAAGAGCGCGCCGAGATAGAGGCCGCGTGTGCTGTAGACGCGGAGAAGCACGTAATTGACAAATCCGATTCCCGCGATGGCGATCACGCTGATCCACGCATCGCGGGGGTTGAACAATTGCCAGGGATCGACGTAGCGATTGGGTAGCACGGGATAGATGACGAAACCGATAAGGCCGAGCAGGACTGCGCTGCGAATTTCCGAGGGCTGCAAACCGCCGGCGAAGCGGCTGAGTTCGGTCTTCCAGGCGAGAAGCATGGTCATGACGATCGCTCCCGCGACGGGAGTGAAGATATGACCGAGACCGACCAGGACGCCGAGGAGGTAGTTCAGGATCAAGGCGGCTGAGGTGGTGATCTCCAGGGAGCGGTCGGAGAGAATGCTGCGCGTGTTCATGGCCGCAACCAGCAGGAACACGCCGATCAACGCCGTGACGGCGACGGTTTGTCCGATGAGAGAGGCGAGCATGCCGAGCAGGGAAACTATGGCGAAGGTGCGAACGCCTACGTCTTTGTTGGACCATTCGCGCTCCATGCCGGCGAGCATGCCGATGCCGATGGCCACAGCCATTTTCAACGCGATGGGAGCGGTTGCGAAATGTGCGGAGTCGGTTTGCATTGGTGCTTTTGGCCTTGGGACTCAATGAATGCTAATACATTGAAGAGAGCTGAATGTGACATAAGCTTTGATTCGCGGGCCGCGTGAACAGTTGGAGCGTGGCTTCTTCTTGGCGTTGCCGGGCGAGGCTGCGGGCGAGCGTTTGCTCACCAGGGCTGAGGGGCGAGGGTGACTTCGCGCACACGTCCGGATGCCTCGCCGGACGGGTCATAGAAGGTGGCGCCGAGGAGACTCGAAAAGAGGCAGCGAGGTCATCCGGGTAGAGGATAGCGGAGTTTGGCGGGAGAGAGAAATGAAATGTGTGGACAGGAGAAAAAAATCATTTGAAAAAAGGCTCTTAGCCAAGATTTGCAGGGGATCAAGGCGGATAAGGCTAAAGACTGAAACCAACAGGCACTGGGGGTCACAGGGTACCCCGAGCAGACGCGGAGCGTCCATTCGAATGAACGGTCTAACGTTTTATTAGGCTTGCGCGGATGGACCAGGTTCCCCGTAACCTTCAACCTGAACTGGGATAAACATTGAATAGAGTGGAACTGTTGCTCGCATGCTCGTTCCGCTACCATCGGATTCTATTTCCAGCTTGCCGCTTAATTCGTGCAAGCGCTCGCGCATCCCGGCCAGACCGACGCCCGTTTCCGCGCTCGCCCCACTGAGCAACCGCAAGCGTTCTTCCGGTATACCACAGCCGAAATCTCGTATTTCCAGAATTACAGCTGCGGTTTCATACTGAAAACGGATGCTTGCATCCGAAGCTCCGGAGTGGCGATGTACGTTGGTCAAGCTCTCCTGCAACACACGGAACAGAGCGATCTCCAGCTCCTTCGGCAATCGTCCACGCGAATTCGCAATGTCCGCAGTTATTTTGATTCCGCTCCGCTTGGCGAATCCTTCGATATACCACTCCGCCGCAGAGGCAAATCCCACCTCATCCAATAATGGCGGATGTAACAGGTACGACATGGTTCGAATCTCTTCGATGGCCCGATCAGCCAGTTGCGCAACCTCGGAAACAAGCACCATTGTGGCCGGGTCTGTCTTGCAGCTTTCCTCCAGAAAGGAAAGACTTATCTTTAGCGCAGCCAGGGTTTGGCCGGTGCTGTCGTGCAGGTCGCGTGCTACCTTCCGCCTTTCCTCATCCTGCACCTTCAGCAGACGTTGAGAAAGTTTTTGCAGATCTGCTGTGCGTTCCAGAATCAGGGCTTCCAGTTCGGATTGGGCGGTTGGCACTTTGAAATGCTTTGAAAGGGTCCACATAAGTCCTCCTCGGAGGCGCGCCGGAGACGGACAGGGTCTCTCGTTCAAGTATTTGTATTGTGCCATTTTTGGAATCAGGGGGTCTGGTCAATATTGCTCAGCTGGCGTGCCAATATTTCGCTGCTATACATTCGCTGCTATACAACGAAGAGGCAGAAAGCAAGAATGGGACTTGGGAGAAACTGTTTGAAGCAGCGGATCGGCAAGAAAGCAGCTCAGATAACCACATCAGCTGCATGTTGAGGGGAGTTCTGGAGAACCTTTGCGACAACCCGCATTGCGTGTGAGCAGTTCTGCTCAGACCGGATCGCATTCCTCTGATAAATTCCTCCCTTGCTATCGTGGGGGGAAGTATGTCCGCATTTCGCATTTTGCTGGCTGACGATCATCCAATCTTCCGTTTAGGTCTGCGCTCAGTGCTGGATTCTCACGAAGGTTGGGAGGTCTGCGGTGAGGCTACTGACGGACGAGATGCGGTAGAGAAGTGCATGCAATTGAAGCCAGATCTTATTATCCTGGACATTTGCATGCCAGGACTAAATGGCATGGACGCGACACGACAGATTCTGAAAGACAATCCGACTCAGAGAATACTGATCCTCACCGACGCTGACTCAGAGAAAGCGGTTCGAGATAGTTTGCAAGCAGGGGTTTGTGGGTGGATTCTTAAGTCCGACGGAGTTGACGACCTGGCGACAGCGGTGAAAGCCCTGCAACAGGACAACTGCACCTCCGGCGTTCGAACACCGGCTGTGCTTATACGCGGCCGCTGGAGGGGGAGCCCTGGGCCAACCACGGCTAAAGCACCCCGATTGTCGCCTCGGGAGCGCGAGGTGTTGCAACTCCTGGCCGAGGGCAGGAGGTCTAAAGAGGTCGCCGAAATTCTGAACATTTCAACGAAGACGGCGGAAACACATCGAAACAATCTTATGTCCAAGCTTAACCTCCATTCGATTGCCAAGTTGGTGGTCTATGCTGTGAGGAACGAAGTCATCCGGGTCCAGTTTCCGGCTGAGGCTGGACTCCCCGAAGGGGAGAATCATTCAGCCAATGTTAGCGTTCAAAGTCTTAACTAGGCTGTTTGCCTTGATCTGGACGACCTTGCTGCGGCCAGGAACAAGTCGCACTTACAGATAGTGGGCGGCATCAGGCTTAAACTCAGAACCCCGCCGGCTGCGGTTCTTTCACCCTGATTGTTGATAGAATCGGCCCTTGCGCTGACTGCTCCGAACAGCCATTCATAGGATGGCTTTTAACAGCCGTGGTAGAACTCCGACCTGGATTCCAGCGGTGAACGCAAAATGCGACGACCGGGGCTGAAGCGCCGCTCTTCCAAGTTTCCGCACCGCTTGCATGATTTTTCGCTGCTTTGACGGCATACTGTGGTGTCAGTTTCAGGTTCATTCTTGGGGGCATCATCCACCGAAAGAGGGTTGAGCCGCAGACGTATAATCATGAATCGTGCGACTTCTTTTTGACATCTTCGGGCAAACGTTGCGGACGCTCTGGGGACACAAGCTGCGGTCGTTTCTGACCATGTTTGGAATTGCGTGGGGAGTGTTTTCGCTGCTGCTGCTGGTGGGACTGGGGGAAGGATTCCGGTCGGGAAATAAGAAGCAGTTCGATACGCTGGGCGAGAACGTGATGTTTATCTGGTCAAGCCGGGCTCCCATGGCGGAGGGGAGTTTCACGGCTTTGCGGCAGTACTACCTGACCTACCGGGACTATCTGGATATTCTGCGCGACTGCAAGAGCGTGGGAGCGGCGGCGCCGGTGCTCAAGCGCAACGACATTCGGGCAGTGAGCGATTTCTACCAGGCCAGCGGACAGATGCTGGGAGTGCCGACCATGTTCAACCAGATCCGCTACCTTCCGATTAACGAAGGACGCTGGCTGAATGAGATGGATGTAGCGCAGAAACGGGCCGTGATTGTGCTGGGCGATGAGACGCGGCGGACGTTGTTTTCCGGGCGTCCGGCGGTGGGCAGCACGATTCTGCTGAATGGCGTGCAGTTTGAAGTCATAGGAACGCTGCAACGGATTGGACACGGCGACAACAATACGCAAAACCTGCAGTGTTTTATGCCGTTCAGCACGATGCGGGAGTATTTTCGATTGACGAATGTGGGCGAAGCGCCGGATGTGATCAGCATTATCGAATACCAGCCGAGAACGCGGGCACTGCACGAAGCGGCACGGCAGGAGGTACACCAAGTGATCGCGCGGAATCATGGGTTCGATGCGAGCAATCCGGATTCGTTTGACGAGTGGGATACGGTGAATACGGTGGACCAGGTGGGGAAGATTTTCGATGCAATGAATGTGTTTCTAGGGAGCGTGGGGCTGGTAACGCTGGGGCTGGGAGCGATTGGGATCATCAACATTATGCTGGTGGCGGTGGCGGACCGGACGCGGGAGATTGGGTTGCGGAAGGCTTTGGGGCGACGAACGCGAGCATCATGTTTCAGTTTTTCGTGGAGGGAGCATTTCTGACGCTGTTGAGTGGGACGGTTGGGCTTGGTGCGGCGGCCGGGCTGATGGCGGTGCTGTCGGGCGTGTCGCTGGGCGAGGGGTTTGATCCGCCGAAGCTGGTGGCGCGGACGGCGGTGCTGGCGGTGGCGTCGCTGGCGGTGGCGGGAGTGGCTGCGGGATTGTATCCGGCGCGGCGGGCGGCGATGTTGCAACCGGTGGAGGCGCTGCGGAAGGAATAGCTGCTAGCTGCTAGCTAACCACTCTAGCTGGAAGCTGACATCCTACAGGTTTAGCCAGAAGCTCGGAGCTAGAAGCTGAGAACTTATGCATCGGGATTTGTTGGGCCAGGCGTTTGCGGCGATGCGGCATGATTTGCGCAAGACTTTGCTGACCATGGCGGGGATGGCGTGGGGGATTGCGACCGTGGTGTTGTTGCTGGCGTACGGGAACGGGTTTGGGCGTGCGATTGAGAATATCTTTGAGAGCTTTGGGGCCACCGCGGTGGGGATTTTTCCGGGACGCACGTCGCAGCAGGCGGGAGGGAACAAGGCGGGAGTGCAGGTGCGGTTTACGAATGACGACATTGAACTGCTGCGGAATAATGTGCCGCTGTGTAAGCACGTGGTGAGGATGTCGCAGAAGGATTCGTCGGTGCAGAACGGAAACCGGACCTTTACGATGCCGGTGACGGGGATTGATCCGGCGATTGAGGAGATCTGGAATCTGGACATGGGGGAAGGGCGTTTTCTGAATGACCCCGACAATACGAGGCACGGATTGTTGGCGGCGATCGGTTCGGAGGCGAAGGACAAGCTGTTTTCGGGGATGGCAGCGGTGGGCGAGGATATCCGGATCGATGGCGTGGAGTTTCAGGTGGTGGGGGTGGTCAAGCCGCGGATGCAGGAAGGCGACGACGACGATAACCGGACGATCTATATTCCGTATAACTCCATGAATGTGCTGAAAGACAATCACTATCTGGATGGAATCTGGATGGATTCGCAAGGGCTGAATCACGACCGGCTGGATCAGACGGTGCGGGACACGCTGGCGACGGCGCACAACTTCAAGAGCGACGATAAGCGCGCGGTTTTCGTGTTCGATGCGCAGAAGCAACTCCTGCAGTTTGGAATTATTTCAATGGCGCTGAAAGGACTGCTCGCGTTTATTGGAACGCTGACGCTGGGGATTGGCGGGGTGGGACTGATGAACATGATGCTGGTGTCGGTAACGCAGCGTACGCGGGAGATTGGAGTAGAGAAGGCGCTGGGGGCGAGACGGCGGGACGTCATGTTTCAGTTCCTGGCGGAGGCGATGGTGATTACGGCGGTGGGCGGAATGCTGGGGATTGGGCTGTCGTATGTGGTGTCGGTGTCGGTGGGTCGGCTGACGTTTTATAGCGCGATGGCGAAACATGCGGAGGCGGGAGATATCCGGCTGATTGTGTCACCGATGATTTTGCTGGTGGCGACGGGGATCTTGGCGGTGGTGGGCGTGGTGAGTGGGATGGTTCCGGCAATACGGGCGGCGAAGCTGGATCCGATTGAGGCGCTGCGGTACGAGTAGGGGCAGTTGCCAGTGATCAGCGGCCAGTTGAGAAGCTTCTTTGCTGCGGATTCGATCCAGAAGAAAAGAAGAACAAGAACAAGACCTTTAACCACAGGGGGCACAGAGGGGCACGGGGTAAACCAAGGAATGACACTGGGCGATGACATTTTGAGTTTGGCGGCGCCGAGTGCTGATGCGCGAGTTGCGTATGGGGGCGATGGGAATCAGTTTGTGGATTTGCGGTTGCCGAAGGCAAGTGGGACCCATGCGCTGGCGATTGTTATTCATGGCGGGTACTGGCGGGCGAAATATGACCTGGGATATATGGGTCATTTGTGCGCGGGATTGACGGCGAAGGGAGTGGCGACCGCGAATGTGGAGTACCGGCGTGTGGGGAATGCGGGCGGAGGATGGCCGGCAACATTTGCCGATATTCGTGCGGCGTATCAGTTCCTGATGCAGAATGCGCGACAGCATCAGTTGGACGCGCAGCGGGTTATCGTGATGGGACATTCGGCTGGAGGACAGCTTGCACTTTGTTTAGCGGCGCACGAAACGGGAGTGAAGGCTGCGATTTCTCTGGCTGGAGTTGTGGATTTGCAGCGAGCGTATGAGCTCCACTTGAGTAACGACGCGGTGGTGGAATTTCTGGGCGGGACACCGGCGGAAGTGGCGGATCATTATGGCGAAGCGGATCCGATGCGGCTGACGATTGGGGCGCGGCAGTGGCTGGTGCATGGCACGGCGGACGATGTGGTGCCCTTTGCGCTTAGCAAGGATTACGTTAGCGCGAAGGTGAAGGCCAAAGAGAACGCGCGGTTGGTGGAGATTGCGGGGGCGGGACATTTTGAGGTGGTTGATCCGAGGGCGGGCGCGTGGAAGGAAGTGGAGCGAGTGGTGATGGAGGCGGTGGCGCCCACGGCCGGCGCTACGCGACCTTAGGTTTACTCTTCTCCGCGGTTGTCTCCGGAGCTTCGCCGGAGTGTTCGGGGCTGTTGCCGGGCTCGGGGAAGTCGGTGTCGGCGTCTTTGAGCATAGGGTCTTGGTCGCGGTGACCGAGTTGTCCCGCCAGGCCGGCGTTGCCGTCGTGAGTGTGTTCTTCGTTTTCGGTGGCACCCTTGGCGCCGTCGGGATCATTTTTCGAAATGTTGGTCATGTGGGCCTCCTGGAGATTATTTCATAAAGCACATTAGAAGGAAGCGGCTCCCCTCTAGCATGGGAGGCAATGCCCTTCCCAGAACTATTGGTGAGATGCCGATAGCCTGCAATCAAGCGACCGAAACGGCGAAATTATTCGCCGGGGCGAGTGCTGGAAGAAACTCCGAGCTTGCGCAGACGTTCCCGCGCCTGCAGAGCTTCCGGGGAGTGGGGATAGCGCTGGATGAGGTGACGGAGTTCCTGCACGCCGTCGTCCTGCTTGCCGAGTTCGATTAAAGCAAAACCTTTTTTCAATTGAGCGGAAGCGACTTTGGTTCCGGTGGGAAAGTTCTGCAAGACCTGGTCGTAGCTCTGCGCGGCTTGCGGGTAGTTTCCCTGGCGGAACTGAATTTCGCCGAGATAGAAGTAGCAGTTCCCGGCGAGATCGGTGTTGGGATAGAACTTGATGTAGTCGGAAAATTCCTGGATGGCGAGATCGTTCTTGGCGCCGTTGTAATCGCGAAGCGCGTTGTTGTAAAGGACATCGGGCGGAGGCGCCTGGGCCTGCGCCTGCGTCTGCGCCTGTTGTTGGGCGGTTTGCGCGGCTTGGCTCTGCTGAGAGGCTTGCATGTCTTCGAGCTGCTTGCTGACTTTGGCGAGGCGCGCCTTGAGTTCATCGAGACTGTCGTTGAGTGCCTGGATCTGGCCGGAGAGCTGGTCGACGTGCGCGCCGGAATCTCCCTGCTGTTTTTGCAGAGTGGCCTGCAGGGACGTGAGGGCGGCGGCAACTTTGTTGACAGCGTCGGTATCCTGCTCGACCAGGTTCTTCATGACGCCCATGCGCTCGTCGAAGCTGCGCTGCATGGCGGTCATCTGTTCCTGAAGTTGCTGGACCTGAGTCTGCAGCTGGATGGTTTCCTTGTTGACGGCCCATGCGGGGGTCGCGGCCAGCCATAGCATCGCGAGCAGAGCGAAAGCAGCGGAGCGGGATTGAGATTTCATAGGCTAGGTTCCTGAAACCATTTTAGATGGAATAGGGGTGGAGTGGGTTGTGAAGATTTGGGAGGTGAACATGGATGGTCAGCGTGCCATCCCCTTGGGGGCTGAAAGTCCGCGAGAGTTTGCCGGGATTTTACGGCGCGGCTTTAAGCCGCGCCCTTTCAAAACCAAGCTCACGCCGCGTTTTTCGGCAGCCGCGGGTTTTGCGATCTGGGGCATGGCGAATGGCGATGCCCCAGATCGCAGGGATATTAATTATTTCTGATAAACGAAGTGGCCGCGGCGGTTCTGCTGCCANNTCCTTGCCGTAGCTGATGGTCTTGATGCGGGCGGCGCTGATTCCGGCCGTGGTCAAGGCATTTTTCACCGAACTGGCGCGCTGGTCGCCCAGAGCCAGGTTGTATTCGGTGGAGCCGCGATCGTCGCAGTGTCCCTCGATCGTAAAGTTGATACTCGAGTGCTGCGTGAGGAACTGCGCGTCGGCCTGGACGGCGGCGAGCTGGTCGCCGCGAAGGTCGGACTTGTCGTAGTCGAAGTAAACGTCCTTGACGCTCGTGCCGAAAAGGTCTTCATCCGTAGGTGAAGGAGTTTGAGTTTGAACCACGGGCGGTGGCGTGACGGTGAGACGCGTGGTAGCGTCCTGAGTGCCGCCGGCGCCTTTGGCAGTGAGGTGGTAGGTGGTGGAATCAGCGGGGCTGACCTGTTGCGATCCGCTGGGCTGAACCGCGCCGATGCCGTCGATGGAAACGTCGGTGGCGTTGGAAGTCTGCCAAGTCAGAGTGGAGGATTGGCCCTTCTGGATCGTGTCCGGGCTGACGGAAATAGCAGCGGTTGGAGACGGCGAGGGCGGGGGTGGTGGCGGGGGTGGGGGAGCTGCCTTCTTCGCGCAAGCGCCGAGCATCAGCACGGCGGCAAGAGCGATGACGGTTGCGAATGCACTCCAAGTTTGCTGCTTCCTGTTGATCTTCTTCATGTTCATGTTAAATCCTCCTGCGAACCCGAAAATCGAGTTCAAACGAAGTGCGGTTTATTTCCAACTCCAGTTGGGTTGAGAGTTACGTCCGGTAAAAGTTAACTGATGGAGCTTGGTGCCGTCAGCGAGCATCTCCCAGATTTCTTCTTTGCCGGAACGGCTGGATTGGAAAACAATGTGGCGGCCGTCGGGCGACCACGAGGGAAAATCGTTGCGCCCACCGTCGTGGGTGAGCTGGACCCATTGTTTGCTGGCGATATCCATCAAGTAAATGTCAGAGGAGCCGGGCTCACCGGGGCCATATTTGCGGGTCCAGGCGAGGGTAAGGAACTGTCCGTTGGGCGACCAATTGGGTGAGACGGCATAGCCCTGGTCGGTCATGCGCTGCAAGTTGGTGCCGTCGGCTTCCATGGTATAGACCTGAGGCAATCCTGTGCTGCCGCTGACGAAGGCGATCTGTGATCCGGTCTTGCGGTTCCACACGGGAGAAACGTCGGGGCCTTTTCCTGTGGTCATGCGATGGAGATTGCCGCCGGAAGCGTCGCAGACATAGATCTCGGAATTGCCGCCGCGTGAGGAGGAGACAGCGAGCTTGGCTCCATCCGGGGACCATGCGGGAGAAAGATTGGTGCCGCCGAAGCGGGGGAAGCTAACCAGACGATTGAGATCCATGGAATACATAAGGATGTCCCAGCCGGTCTTAGTTAGAGCGCTGAAGGCGAGGCGGGACCCGTCGGGAGAGATGCGCGGCGAGAGAGCGATCGATCCCTGATGAGTGAGTTGACGCTGATTGGAGCCGTCATAGTCCATGCTCCAGACTTCTTTGTGGCCGCCGCGGTCACTGATGAAAAAAATATTGCTCTCGGCGATGCCGGCGATGCCGCCACCGAGGCGGTAAATAATTTCATCGGCGAATTTGTGGGCGATGAGGCGGGTGGCGTCGTCGGTGGCGACGTCCGCATATTGCTTGCCGAGGACCTGGGGCGAGGCGGTGTTCTTGACATCATAGAGCCAGCCCTGAACGGTGACCTTGCCCGCGGCGACGGCGAGATTGCCGAATGCCAGCATGGCGGCGTTGGGCGGAGGAGAGTTCCAGACTCCGAAGGTGACTTCGGGGGGCTGGCCGGGCACCTGCAGGGGATAAAAACTCTTGGAGACGAGTTCGACGACGCCGGAGTTGTCGAGGTCGTTCCAGAAAGTATCGTTGAAAGTCTTGAGGAGAGCCGTGTTCTGGGGATCGGCGTTGGAGGGTTTGAAGTCGGGAACGGCGAGGCGGACTTTGTCGACGCCGAGACCGGAGCCGGTGCGAACCCAATCCTGAGCGAAGGAGCCGGAGGTGAGCGCGACCAGGAGTAGGAGAAGGGAAGACAAGCGGGCGAGAGAAAGCCCCCCGCATCGGACGCTCACGAAAGAGCGCGTTAGTTTTCCGAGGCTGATTTTTCTGTGGCTGTCGTGCATCCGTTTGGCGCTGCTACCCGGGTAGCGGAAAAAGCATACCCCGTACGACAATATCGTAGCCCGATACGTTCCGTTTGGCAAGTTGCTAATCGCTCCTGTGGAACCCTAAGAATAATCCGGTAGATGCATTAGTGCCTTCTTATTCCACAAATTCTCCCGATCGAAAGTTCCGGGTGGTTCTCTTTTCCGAGTGTTCCTCTAAGGATGCGCTCTCAGGACAATAAATACACAAATTTATTTCCTGCTGTAATCGAACCAGTACTCAACGGAGATCTTGCTGCCGCTGTAGTCGGGAGGCAGGGTACCGAAGGTGTCGATGCGCTGTAGGGCTCGAACCGCGGATTGATCGAGCGAAGGGACGCCGCTGGTTTGCTCGACCTGCACGTTGAAGGGATGACCATCGCGGGCGACGTCGAAGGTAATATACACGCGTTGCGCGCTGGTGATGCGGGGATCGACTTCGTACTTGAGCCAATTGTCGGAAACTTTGCGCTGAATGACCTGGACATACCAGCCGTACCTGGTGCCGAAGTCGCCGCCGCCGCCGTTGACCGCAAAGCCGCCTTTGGCGCCGCCGGCGGCGAAACTGCCATACGGTCCGCTGACGGGGCCGCCTTCGCCGAAGGCGGCCTGATTGGTCTCTTCGGGCTCGGGTTCGGGCTTCGCTTTGGTTGAGGTGGGAGGCTTCTTCTTGAGCTTGGCATTTTTGCCCTGGATCTCGATGGCGTCGGGTTCCTTCTCTTGTATCTTCGGCTCGGACTTGGTGAGGCCCTTGGATTCGTTGGCCAGAACGTTCTGGGTTGGAGTGGGCGCGGCAGATAGAGGCACTGAACTCACCAGCGTCACTCCCATGGCAGAGCCGCCGCCGCCGGATCCCCAATCCGAGCCGCGGCCTCCGGTGAAGAGAACTGGATAGAGCAGGATGACGGCGGTGACGGCAAGGTGGAAGCCGGCCGACCAAGCGAGGGCGCGTCCCCAACTATCGTGTTCGAAAAATATCTCAGCGTTTTGCGCCATTTTCTTCCAAAGGCTGAGTGACGATGCTCACGTTAGTGATGCCTGACTGTTTGACCGCGTCCATCACGGTGGCGAAGGCGCCAAAGGGAACATTTTCATCGGCACGAATAAAAATAAACTGGTTGCGAGGATCGCGAATTTTCTGTTTAAGGCGCGCGGCGATCTGATTGATGTTGATGGCGTCGTTGCCGAGGAAGACGCGCTGATCCTTATTAATAGTGATGACGGTGCGTTCCTCGGAAATCTCTTTTACGGTGCGGGTTTTGGGGACGCTGACCTCAATGCCCGACTGCAGAACGGGAGCAGTTACCATAAAGATGATCAGCAGCA
>PMSQ01000150.1 GCA_003168355.1 Acidobacteriaceae bacterium
CGGTCGAAGATGCGCGCCGCGCCCTGACCATCGCAAACAATCGATATATCGGCGGAGTCACCAGTTACCTCGATGTCATCACCGCGCAGACCGTTCTGCTTACCAGCGAACGACTGCAGACGCAGTTGCTCGGCCAGCAGATGGTCAGCTCGGTTTATCTGGTGAAAGCCCTCGGCGGTGGCTGGGATGCCAGCGAAATCAAAGACCAGCAGGTTCATCCGCAAGCGGGCCAGATTTTGCAGCCCTGAACGCTCTCAGAGGTTCAAAACAACGCGGCTACTCGCGTGAGTACCCGCCGGAGCACTGTGCAATCCTCTGCACGTTGACAACAGCGGCAAAGAAGCTTAGTATCGTAACTAAGTAGATATCTTTCTTACTCTTTCAGGTTTTCGGAATTGAGTTATCCCATCTAAGGTTTTCCATAGCGCAGGTTTGAGAGAGTAATCGCATTCAAGACACTACTGTCGCGTTGTGAACTTTTGTGTCGGTTCACTGTGTTGATTCGTCCGTACCTTTACGTCTTACGTCCGGAGGAGAAAAACATGAAAAACACCAAGTTTCTTGTGAAAGTAAACCGTGGCGGCGCTCGCGCTGCCGAATACATCCTGCGAATTGACCGCAGCCCCATTCAGACGACAACCAACAAAAAGCTGGCTCTGGCCATGGGAAGGTTTACGGCCGAAGACGCGGTGAAGTCCATGCAAAACTCCAGATGCACTCCGGAGTTGATCTCGGTACAGGTCTAATTCCTCCTGTCCTGTTCGCCATCCCAATCTCTAAGTATGACATCTGCGACTCGCCCCCGGCCTAGCCCACCTTAGGTCCGGGCGGGGCGTTCGCTGTTGGGTTTCGAGCCGCTCAGCGCGAAGAAGAGGATGTAGAGATAGCAAATCACCGGAAGAAAGAAGGCGTGGTGAATTCCGATCCTATCGGCAATCGCGCCTTGCGCAAGCGGGAGAAGGGCTCCGCCAACGATCGCCATGATCATGATTCCGGAACCGTCCCCTGTAAGCGGTCCGAGTTCCGCTACGCCTAGAGTAAAAATGCTCGGGAACATGATGGAGTTAAAGAACCCGACCAGGATGATGCTCCACATGGCGAAGTGTCCCGTGCTGATCATGGAGATTGTCACGAGGGCGGCCGCACACACCGAGCAAATGCCAAGCAGTCGTCCGGTCTTCATCTTTTGCAAGAGGGCAGATCCGATGAACCGCCCGACCATGGCTCCGCCCCAGTAAAAAGCAACGAAACTGGCCGCAACTTTTTCGGTCAGGCCGCCGATCTCAGGCTGGCTGAAGTAATTCACCAGAAAGCTCCCGATGGAAACCTCTGCGCCGACATAGACAAAAATGCCAATCGCCCCAAGAATCAAGTTCGGGTGCTTCCAAATAGAGTCGTTTACCTTTTCGCCGACTTTGTGCTGGGCGTAAGGGATTTTCGGTAACTTGAAACTGCCGATGGCGATCGCCAGCAACACGAGCGCGATGCCCAATCCCACATAGGGCATCTTGACTGTCGCCGCTTCATGTAGGCGATAGGCCTGCAATGCATCGGGCGGCAGGGCTCGTATCTCTTCCATGGATTTGGGCGCGGCACTCAGAATCAGGAGGCCGCCGAAAAAAGGGGCCAGAAAAGTTCCCAGAGAGTTGAACGCCTGTGTGAGGTTCAGGCGGCTCGACGCCGTCTCGGGTTTACCCAGCACCGTCACGTAGGGGTTAGCCGCCACCTGAAGGCATGTAATGCCGGCTGCCAGGACAATCAGCGCGACCAGGAACAGCGGGTACGATGGAGCGCTGGCCGCCGGTACGAAAAGGAATGCGCCGACGCCCATGGTTAGCAAACCCACCACCATCGAGCGCTGATAGCCAATCCAGTCGATCACTTTCGCGGAAGGTATGGAGAACAGGAAATATGCTCCAAAAAAGGCAAACTGAATGAGCATGACCTCTGCATAGTTCAGGTCGAAAATTGGTTTCAGGTGAGGGACAAGAATGTCGTTGAGACAAGTCAGAAAACCCCACATAAAAAACAGCGTGGTCACCACGGCCAGCGGGCCAGTAGAGGACGATGACGACTCAGGAGAAACTGCGGTAGAACGGCTCGGTGTCGCGATTGACATAGGATGGCTTCCGCACGGAATCATAGCACTGCGAGCCGGTGGCGCCGGAAAAATCACGGATATCGAGATGCCACCTTGGAGTCCTTTGCGGACCTTCTCGGTGGCCTCCGCGTTTTAAAGGTTTTGATAAAGAAATTGTCAAAATCGCGGAGCTCTCGCAGAACAGCTGCGGAGCGCACAGAAAATCCAGCAGGAGCGAAAGCATTCAAATCCGCGAATCACACCGCATTGCCGCTCAGGTCCTGCAACTTCACCAACCAGTTCGCCGGTTCGGGCAGAATCGCAAATGTTGGCAGCTTGCCCCGCACCATGGCGACCTCATCGCACCGATGAAATCTGGGACAGACGTGACAATCTTTGTAAATTTTGTCGGGAAGATTCTCCCGTTGCGCCATTTCAAATCCCTGCCGCGCAAAAAATTCTGGGGCGCGCGTGAAGAGGCAGATGCAATCCACCCGATGCCGCTTTGCTTCGGCCATCAACGCCTTCATCAATCGACTGCCCCCGCCCTGGCCTTGCACTTGAGGTCCAACCGTGATTGAACGAATCTCTGCCAGGTGTGTGCCATAAAGATGCAGTGCACCGCACCCGATGATGCGGCCTTCATTTTCCAGAACCACAAAGTCTCTTACGTTCTCGCAAATCTCCGCCAGCGTGCGCGGCAGCAACGTGCCGTCGCCCGAATAGGCAGAGATCAGATCGTGGATGTGCTCGGCATCCGGCAAAATAGCCTTACGCGTGCGCATGGAAGTTGACCTCCTCGCGCAGGGATTCGATTTTCGTTCTCGCCGCCACAATTCCCTGCCGGACCCGGGCTGGCGCAGTGCCGCCAACAACATCATGCATCGCCAATACCGCAGCCGGCTTCAAGCAGTGATGAAACTTGTCATCGAATAGGGGATTGAGAGCACGCAACTCGTCCGGCGTCAGATCCTGAAGCTCACATTGCTTTTCCAGGCACAGCTTCACGGCCTTGCCGACCTGCTCGTGCGCGCGCCGCGAAGGCACGCCGCAGTTCACCAGGTAAGTGGCAGCCGCCCACGCGTTCATGAATCCCGACTGTGCCGCTTGGTTCATGCGCCTATCATTGAACTCGACCGCTTTCATCCACCCGGCAACCAGCGGCAACAGCTCAACCGCCGTATCGGTGGCGTCGAATAGCGGCTCCTGGGTTTCCTGCAAATCCTTGTTGTAAGCGAGAGGCAGGCCTTTCAAAATCACCACAAGTGCGGTTGCACTTCCGATGACGCGGCCGGCCTTGCCCCGCACCAACTCCAGGAGATCTGGATTCTTCTTTTGAGGCATGGCGCTGCTGCCCGTGGAATAAGCCTCCGGCAACTGCACAAAGCCGAACTCCTGAGAGGAGAAAATAATCATTTCCTCGGCCCACCGGCTAAGGTGCAGCGCCGAGAGCGAAAGAATGTTGACGAACTCTAGAACAAAATCGCGGTCGCTGGTGGCGTCGATGCTGTTCGCCGTGGGAGCTTCGAAATCGAGTTCATTCGCCATAAAAGCGCGATCCAGCGGCAGGGTTGCACCCGCCACAGCGCCAGATCCCAAGGGACACATGTTCAAGCGCTTGCGGCAATCGACAAGGCGGTCAGCATCCCGCAAAAACATTTCGACATAGGCCAGCAGCCAATGCGCCACCAGCACCGGCTCAGCATGCTGCAAATGCGTGTAAGCCGGCATGGTGGCGCCACCGGCCTGTTCGGCGCGGTCGGCGAAAACTCCGCAGACCTCCGCCAGTTCCGTCCGCAATTGATCGATCGCCGCCCGTACATAGAGGCGCAGGTCGGTCGAGATCTGCTCGTTGCGGCTGCGTCCGCTGTGCAGTTTGTATCCCACTTCGCCGATTCGCTCCACCAGTTGCTTCTCAACGAAATGATGCACGTCCTCGGCCTCATCGTCTTCAACAAGACCCTTAGAGGTAGCAGCCATTTCGCCAATCTGCTGCAGGCCTTCAAGAAGGCTGATGAGTTCGTCCGCGGAAATAACACCGGCATTTTTCAGAGCACGGGCGTGGGCGCCGCTCGCCGCCAGTTCGTAACTCAGCAGCCGGCGGTCGAAGTCAAACGACCGTTGCCACCGTTCGAATTGCGGGTCCAGCGGCTGCCGGAACCGGCCTGACCACATCTTCATCGCGCAACCTCCATACGAGCTCGTGCGCGCGTGCGCGAGGGCAGTCCGAGGATTCGAATGAAGCCAGCCGCATCCTTTTGATCGTAACTATCGCCCATGGTGAACGACGAGAGATCGGTACGATAGAGCGAGTGCTCCGACTGGCGGCTCATCACCGAAACGTTCCCCTTGTACAAAGACAGCGTCACGCCGCCGGTCATTTCCGTCTGCGTGCTGGCGACAAAAGCGTCTAACGCCTCGCGCAGTGGCGTGAACCACAACCCGAAATAAACCATTTCGGCGTACTTCAGAGCCACGTGTTGCTTGAAGTGCGCGACCTCACGCTCCAGACACAGCGCTTCCAGTTCGCGATGCGCCGCGATCAACAACGTCCCCCCGGGCGTTTCATAACAACCGCGCGACTTCATGCCTACGAACCGATTCTCCACCAGATCGACCCGGCCAATGGCGTTGCGCGCGCCAATTTCGTTCAGCAGTTCGACCAGCGACACTGGATCGAGCTTCATGCCGTCCACCGCGACCGGGGTTCCTTTCTCGAAACCAATGGTGACTTGCTCGTCCTTGTCCGGCGCTTCTTGTGGCGAGCGAGTCATCTGCCACGTTGCTGGCAGCGGCGCATTCGTGGCGTCTTCCAATTCTCCGCCTTCGTGACTCAAGTGCCACAGATTTCGGTCGCGGCTGTGGATTTTCTCGCGGCTCGCCGCCACTGGGATACCGTGCTGCTCCGCATAATCCAGGCAGTCCTCGCGCGATTTCAGCGTCCACTCCCGCCACGGCGCGATCACTTTCAGTTCTGGCGCAAGCGCCTGATACGTTAACTCAAAACGCACTTGATCATTTCCTTTTCCCGTGCAGCCATGTGCAACAGCCGTCGCTCCCTCGCGTAAGGCGACCTCCACCTGATGTTTTGCGATCACTGGGCGCGCCAGCGAGGTGCCCAGCAGATACTTATGTTCGTACACCGCACCTGCTCGCAGGGCTGGAAAGACATATCCCGTCAGAAACTCCTCGCGGAGGTCCTCCACGGTCACCTTGCTTGCGCCCGTCGCATAAGCTTTCTCGACCACCGCTTCGATGTCGTCGCCCTGGCCCACATCGCCGACCATTGCAATAACGCTGTAATCGTAGTTTTCTTTGAGCCACGGAATAATGATGGAGGTATCTAGCCCTCCAGAGTATGCGAGCACAACTTTTTCAGGCATGAGCACTCCTTGTGGGCAGACGATCGCCGGCGCCCAGCAGTAAATAAAGAATCGCTTTTTGCACATGCAGGCGGTTTTCCGCCTGCTCGAAAATCAGAGACTGCTCCGAATCCATGACCGCGTCCGTCACTTCCAATCCGCGGTGTGCCGGCAGACAGTGCATGAACACTGCGTGAGGCGCGGCTTTCGCCATGAGTTCTGCATTGACTTGATAAGGCGGGAAAATCTTCGCCCGCTCGCTCTCTTCCCGCTCCTGTCCCATGCTGGTCCAGGCATCGGTGTAGATGGCATCGGCTCCGGCAACCGCTTCGTGCGGGTCGGTCAGTAAATGAATCTCGGCGCCGGTTTCATTGGCAATCTCACGCGCGGCGGCGATAATCTGCGGATTAGGCGCATAGCCCGACGGAGTCGCCACGCGGATCGAGGACCCCAGGCACGCGCATGTGAGCAGCAGCGAGTGCACGACGTTGTTTCCGTCGCCTACATACGCCAGGCAGCGGTCTTTCAAATCTCCAAACCGCTCTGCCAGCGTGAGATAGTCGGCCAGTGCCTGGCAGGGATGCTCCAGATCGCTGAGCGCGTTAATCACCGGAACCGAGGCGTGCTGTGCCATGCCCTCGATCGTCCGCTGCGAGTAGGTGCGCAGCACAATCAGGTCAACCCAGCGCTCCAGGTTGTGTGCCACGTCGCTCAACTTTTCCCGGGCATCGAGCCTTTCGTGAGTCTGGTCGACGAACATCGCCGTGCCGCCCAGGCTTGCCATTCCTGCTTCAAACGTCAGCCGGGTCCGCAGGGAGGGCTTCTCGAAGAACATGACCATCTGCCGGCCAGCGAGCGCCCTCCGAAAATCCGCCGGACGCGACTTCATGATTCCCGCAAGCTGCAAGACTGCATCCACGCCGGAGGGGCCGAGATCGCGAGTCGAAACCAAGTCGGGGCACCAAAACACTTGCGGCGCTGTCTCGGGAGCCGCCGCCATTCTGCCTTGCACATGCGTATTCAACTTTTGACTCCTTATTCTGGAACCTGCATATTCGCGGGTTGTGACTTGTAACGAGCAACAACTGACAGACTCATGAGTACGTGACCTCCGTACCACACGACAACTTAGTCAGGTAGAACTGCGGCAGGACCTCCGCCTCGTTTGCCGGGAAGATTCTCACTCGCCCCACACCCTGTTTCAGCGCCTGCCCGCAGGCTTGCAGCTTCGGCAACATGCCTCCACTGATGATCGAACCGGCTGCCAGTTCGGCTGCCTGCTTCGTGCTCAGCCACGGCATCACACTTCCCGCGGCATCTCTCACGCCGGGCACGTCGGTGAGAAAGATCAACGTATCGGCGTGGCAGGCTGCGGCGCAGGATGCCGCCATTTCATCGGCGTTCACGTTGTAATATTCGCCATCGGCGCCCAACGCCAGCGAAGCCAGCACCGGGATTCCTCCCTGCTGCCACAGAGCCTCGATCCAGCACGGCTCCGCGAAACAAATCTCGCCTACAAATCCTAAATCGCGGCCTTGAACAAACTTCTTCCGGGCCCGAAATGTCATGCCGTCGCCGCCGCAGAATCCAATCGCCGGCATGCCCGCTGCCTGAATGGCCGCCACCAGCTTCTTATTGACGATCCCGCCCAATACCATAAGCGCCGCATCCCGAGTCTCCGCGTCGGTCACGCGCAGACCGTCTACAAACTCGCTCTTCTTTCCGAGCCGCTCCAGCATGCGCGTCAGCGCACCGCCCCCGCCATGAACTACGGCTACACGGTGGCCATCCTGCGCCAGCTCCGCGACAGACTGGGCGCACTTCCTGAGCGTCGTCGCATCTTCGATCGCCGCTCCGCCAATCTTCACCACAATCGTCACTGCAAACCCTCCCGCTCTTCCCACTGATACATCAGATTCATGTTCTGCACCGCCTGCCCCGCCGAGCCTTTCAGTAGATTATCCACGCAGGAAACCAGCACCAGCCGCCGGCCATCCTCAGCCAGGCAAAACCCAAGATCGCAGTAGTTCGTATGCAGCGAAAACTGAAGCTCCGGCAACTTCGGCGTCGGAAATACTCGCACCCAGTGTTTGCTTGAATAAAAATCACGCAGGCAGGACTCCACTTCTGCCGGCGTCATCGTCCGGTTCAGATGTACATAGATCGTCGACAAAATCCCGCGAGGAATGGGCAGCAGATGAGGCGTAAACGTCAGCTCTTCGTCGTGCAGCCCCAACTGCTCCGCCATCTCTCCCAGATGCCGATGATTGAACACCGAGTAGGCGGAGAGATTGTCGGCCACCGCAACGAAGTGGGTACGCGAGCTGGGCGCCTTGCCCGCTCCCGAGACTCCCGACTTCGAGTCAGAAATAATTCCGCGCTCCCTATCAATGAGCCCGGCTTGCAGCAGCGGAGCCAAAGCCAGAATCACAGAGGTCGCGTAACACCCTGGATTCGCCACCAACTGAGCCGCCGCAATGCGGTCACCGTTTAACTCCGGCAGGCCATACACCGCTTTCGCCGTCAATTCTGCGGCGGTGACTGCATCCGCGTCCTCGAATGAGTAGACGGCACAATGCTGCACCTGTTTCAGTCGCCACGCGCCACTCAGATCGATCACGCGCAAGCCTTGCGCGATAGCCTCCGGGACCAGAGACCGCGACACTTCATGCGGCGTGGCAAGGAAAAGTAACTGCACGCCCTGATTTTTCAGTTCCGGCCACGAAAGCGGTCGCATTGGATACCCGCCGTTCCCGGATAACTCTGGAAACACCTCCGCCAGATCTTTCGCACCATCGCTACCGCCTTCACGCCGCAGCAGCAGGGGCTTCTCCAGCCGCGGATGGCGCTCAAGGATGCGCGTCAGCTCCAGCCCCGAATAGCCGCTCGCTCCCAGCACCGCGCTCTTGAGTTTCCCGGACATCAGCTCAGCATCTCTCCAATCCGAACCGCAACCTTCCTGGCCGCGTCTTTGTCGGGGCAAACAATCAGGATCGTGTCGTCCCCGGCTATCGTTCCCACGACGCCCTCCCACTCCTGTTCATCAAGCGCTGCCGCTACCGGCTGCGCGCTGCCAATGATGGTCTTCACCACCAGCAAATTCTGAGCGGGTCGCACATCCAGCACAAACTCGCGAACCAACCGCTGCACCGGCGGCAAAGCCAAACCTGCAGCACCCTCGCCCTGAGGCAAGGTGTAACCGGCCGCCGCCTTGCTCACATTCATGTCGCGAATGTCCCGCGACAGCGTCGCCTGCCCCACCTTGAACCCCCGCTTGCGCAATGCCCGCTGCAAATCTTCCTGGTTGGCTACGGGCCCCTCCTTCAGCGCTTCCAGAACGGCTCTCTGTCGCAAGGCTTTATTCATTGTGAATATTTATTCATCGTAATGAATAAATATTCTCTATTTTACAGATCCTGTCCTCCCTGTCAAGAAAAAACGCCGCCGCCTCTTATATTGTTGGTAACCCGGGAGCCCCGATCGTCCAGCGCAGTGCGGCGGGCCGCCTAGCAAAGGCCGGACGTCGGGCGGCCTGAAATCCTTGCTAGACTACTCGCGGTTCGGAAAGTCGCCGTCAGTCGGCGCAGGAGTACGCCGCATGAACAAGAAGCCCACCCTGATTGCCGAGTTGATTGCCGAGTTCCTTGGAACGTTTGTCTTGATGCTCTTCGGCACGGGCGTAGTTGCCATGGTCGTTCTGTTTCCCTCAAACGCTCCGGGTGCCACTGTTCACGGCGGCTACACCAACATCACCCTGGGCTGGGGATTGGCCGTGACCATGGGCATCTACGTTGCGGGAAAAGTTTCCGGCGGCCATCTCAACCCGGCGGTTACCCTTGCCTTGGCGGTGTTCCGTGGTTTTCCCTGGATCAAAGTTGTGCCTTATTCCATCGCGCAGACGGCAGGTGCCTTCCTTGCTGCAGCCTTGGTATACCGAAACTATCTGCCCGCGTTCCGTCAGTTCGACCCTCAACTAGAAAAGACCGCCGGCGTGTTCACAACTTTCCCGGCCTTTCCGGCATTGCCTCAAGCAGGATTTCTCGATCAGGTCATCGGAACCGCTCTGCTGCTTCTGATGGTGTTGGCCATCACCGACGAACTCAATGTCCCTCCCGGCGCCAACCTCGCGCCTGCGATGATCGGCTTAGTGGTCGTGGCCATCGGCATGAGCTTCGGCGGCATGCACGGATATGCGATTAATCCCGCGCGCGATTTCGGTCCTCGTCTTTTCACCGCGGTGGCCGGATTTCGCAACAATGGCCTTACGGACGGCTCGCGGGTGTGGTGGGTGCCAGTAGTTGCGCCGCTGCTGGGCGGACTGGTCGGCGCTGCGGTCTACGATTTCGGCATTCGACGATTTCTCCGCGCGTTGCAGTCTTCGCTATAGCAGCGTTCTGGTCGGCGTCCGCAGAAAACAGGAGGCCTCTTGCGTTACATTCTCTCTCTCGATCAGGGCACAACAAGTTCTCGCGCTCTGTTGTTTGACCATCACGGCGCCGTCCGGTCCGTAGCCCAGCGCGAGTTCGCACAGATTTTCCCTCAGCCCGGGTGGGTTGAGCACGATCCCGAAGAAATCGCGGCTTCACAGATCGCCGTTGCCCTGCAAGCTTTGACCCAAGCCCACGCCCAGTCGAGCGACATAGGTGCCATCGGCATCACCAATCAGCGCGAAACGACCATCGTTTGGGACCGTGCATCCGGCAAGCCCATCTACAACGCGATTGTCTGGCAGGATCGCCGCACCGCCGCTTTTTGCAATCAGCTCAAAGCGCAGGGTCACGAAAATCTCATACAGCAGCGCACTGGCTTGTTGATCGACGCTTATTTTTCCGGCAGCAAGATTTCCTGGATTCTGGATCACGTGCCGAACGCCAGGCAGCTCGCCGAAACGGGCCGCCTCGCGTTCGGCACTGTCGATACCTGGCTCGTCTGGAAGTTAACCGGCGGCCGCGTGCACATCACCGATGCCAGCAACGCCTCGCGCACCATGCTTTTCAATCTTCATTCCGGCTTCTGGGATCGGAATCTTCTCGATCTCTTTCGAATCCCCGCGTCGATGCTGCCCACCGTTTGTTCCTCCAGCGAAGTTTACGGAGAAGTGAGCGCCGTCCCGGGTCTCAACGGTATCTCTATCGCAGGGATCGCCGGCGATCAGCAGGCCGCGCTCTTTGGGCAAAGATGCACCACCCCCGGACTCACCAAGAACACCTATGGCACGGGCTGCTTCATGTTGCAGAGCACGGGCAATCGTGCCGTCTCATCCACCCATCGCCTGCTCACAACTGTGGCCTGGAGACTCGGAGACAAGACGGATTACGCGCTCGAGGGTAGCGTGTTTGTGGGCGGAGCCGTCGTCCAATGGCTGCGTGACGGCTTGGGAATTATTCGCACCTCCTCGGAAGTGGAGGCTCTGGCGAATTCTGTTTCCAATAATGGCGGAGTGTACTTTGTTCCTGCCTTCGTAGGCCTCGGCGCTCCGCACTGGGATTCCTACGCGCGCGGGGCGATCTTCGGCCTCACGCGGGGCAGCAACGCAGGCCATATCGCGCGCGCCGCCCTAGAAAGTATTGCGTACCAAGTCGCCGATCTGATGGATGCGGTGCAAACTGACACCCACACTCCTCTACAAGAACTGCGTGTGGATGGCGGCGCTTCTGCCAATGACAGTCTCATGCAATTTCAGGCGGATATTCTGGGCGTGCCCGTAGTGCGTCCTTCGATAACGGAAACAACCGCGCTTGGCGCCGCATTTCTGGCTGGCCTGGGCGCGGGCTTCTGGATGGAAGCACAGGCCATAGCTGACTTGCCGCGCGAAGAACGCCGGTTTGAACCGCGCCTGCCGCGCTCGCAAGTGGATGAAATGCGGCAGCGCTGGAATGAAGCCATATCGCGCGCCAAGTCCTGGGAGCAAGTTGGGGAGAATAAATCCCGCTCTTGAATTTCCCCGGTTCGGCTTATTTCGTGAGCTCCCCGATAAACACGCCATAGGGCTCAAGTGAAACTTCGTCTCCCTTGGCCTCTGATTGCCCGGTCGCTAGCAGGTTCTTAATCGAAACGAAACCTTTGTGCTTCAAGTCGAGTTTCACCTTTTGTGCCGCGTTCGACATATTCAGCGCCACTACAACGCCTTGGTCTTTATATAAGCGCACGTACGAGAGCACGTTCCTATCGCTCTCATTCAGTGCGGCGTAGTTTCCGTCCAGCAGCGCGCGGTTCGTGTGCCGCAGCTTGAGTACCTTCTTGTAGAACTCCAGCACCGAATTCGGATCCTTCGACTCATCCGCGACGTTGTGTGTTGTGTACGTTGGAGGCACCGGGAGCCAGGGCGTTCCTTTGGAAAAGCCCGCGTTTACGCTGCCGTCCCATTGCATGGGAGTGCGCTCGCCGTCCCGACCCTTCTCTTCCGGCCAGCCCATACGCCCGATCGGATCCTTAACATCCTCTTTTCGCGTCGGCGGCGTGGTTTTCATCCCGATCTCTTCCCCGTAATACATGATCGGAGTTCCGCGCAACGTGAGATAGAGCGCTCCCATGAGCTTCGCAATCTGGTCATTGTGCTTGCCGTCGCCATAACGATCGTAAGAGCGCACGATGTCGTGGTTGCTAATCACAAATGTGGGCCAGCCGGCAGCCGCGTCCACGGCCGCGATCTGCTTGCGAAATTCCACGGGCGACAGTTTGTTGATCATGGCGAAAAGAAAATCCATGGGCAACTGCAGTTCGTTATTGCCTTCTCCGTAGTACTGGTTGAGTTCGGCGACGTCCGCCGTCCAGGTCTCGCCGATCAGCACGCCGTTGCTTTCATCCGCCACTTTGCGCAATCCGCGCAACACGTCATGCAACTCGGGCAGCTTCGTGTTGTATTCGTTCTTCTCGATCGGATCTCCGTAAGCGTTCTTGCCGGGACGGAGAATCGGGTTATCGTGCAGGCCGGGGTCCTCGAACAAGGTTTCCACCGCATCCAGCCGGAAACCTGCCACGCCCCGTTTGTACCACCATCGCGTTACATCGAACATGGCGTCTTTAACCGCCGGATTGCGCCAGTTCAGATCCGGCTGCTCCGCATAGAAATAATGGTAGTAGTACTGATTCGTCGCCGGATCGAACTTCCACGCCGATCCTCCGAAGAGCGCCACCCAGTTGTTAGGAGGTTCACCTGGTCCTTTACCATCGCGCCATATATACCAGTCTCGATGTGCGGATGTGCGCGATGACTTCGAGTCCAGAAACCATTTGTGCTGATCGGAGGTGTGATTGACGACAAAATCGAGAATAATGCGAATGTCCCGCTTCTTGGCTTCGGCGGCCAGCACATCGAAGTCCGCCATCGTCCCATACATGGGATCGATATTCTCGTAATCAGAAACGTCGTAGCCAAAGTCCACCTGCGGCGAAGGAAAGCAGGGTGTAATCCAGATCGCATCCACTCCCAGATCTTTCAGGTAGTCGAGCTTCGACGTAATCCCCTTCAGGTCGCCGATCCCATCGTTATTGCTGTCCGCGAAACTGCGGGGATAAATCTCATAAAACACCGCGTGCTGCCACCATTGATGACCCTCTGCATCCACGGCATGGGAGGATGTCTGCGCGGCGGCAATCGACCCCGCCATGCATACGCCAACCAAAACCACGGCCAACCGCAACGCGATCTTCCTCATTCCCAAAACCTCCGATGGCGTAGCGCCAGCGTAGCACCGAAGTTCCGCCGGCTGTCGCGAGGGCCGCCGCTGAACTCGCCGAAGTGGCGTCTGGCCCTCGCAGTTGGTCAAAGCAGCGGCAGTTTGCTCGCTCCGCCCTAGCGCTTGCAAACTAGACGTTCACTGCATATAAGAAGTAGGGGCGAATTCTAGCACGAGCTGAAACCGATCAGGTACCGACCTCTTGTTCCCTTCACGACGCCTATTCTTAAAGTCTCTCAGCCGGTCCACGCTGGTATTGTCGCTCGGAAGCATCCTGGAAGTTGCGCGCCCCCGCTGGCTGCGCGCTTCCCTCGCGGCGGGTTCGAATTCCGATCAGAAGGATCCCGCACCGCCGCCCCCCTCCGCCAATCTCGGCGTCAGTTTCCTTGACATCGCGCGCGAATCCGGCCTGAACGTCAAGACCATCTTCGGGGGGGAACACAAGAACAAGTATCTGCTCGAAACCACAGGCTGCGGCATTGCATTTTACGACTACGACCACGATGGCTGGCTTGACATCTTTATCGTGAACGGCTGGCGCCTCGATGGTTTCCCCGCTGGCAACGAGCCCACGTCGCATCTTTTTCGTAACAATCGAGATGGCACTTTCACCGACGTGACTGCCAAGTCCGGGCTCACCCATTCCGGCTGGGGACAGGGTGTTTGCGTCGGCGATTACGACAACGACGGTTGGGACGACATCTATGTAACCTACTACGGCAAGAACGTTCTCTACCACAACAACGGCGACGGAACTTTCACCGACGTCAGCCAGAAAGCAGGCGTGGCCGGCAAAGGCACGCGCTGGAACACAGGTTGCGCCTTCGTCGACTACGACCGCGACGGACGTCTCGACCTCTTCGTCGCCAACTACATCGACATGGATCTGGCCACAGCACCTGTGCCCGAGTCCGGCCCTTGTCTCTACAAAGGTGTGATGGTGGCGTGCGGCCCGCCCGGTCTTCAATGCGGCAAGAACATCCTTTACCACAACAATGGCGATGGTACCTTCACCGATGTCTCCGAAAGTGCGGGAATATTCCGCACCAGCAACACCTACAGCTTGGGCGTCCTCACTGCCGATTTCGACAACGACGGCTGGCCCGACATCTATGTCGCCAATGATTCCGCCGCCAGCGCGCTCTATCACAACCAGAAGAACGGAACATTCGAAGACATCGCCGTCGAAGCCGGCTGTGCTCTCAGCCCAGACGGCAAAACCCAGGCCGGCATGGGCGTCTCCGCCGCCGACTATGACCTCGATGGCAACCTCGACCTGCTCAAGACTAACTTCGCCGGCGATACTCCCTCGCTATACCACAACCTGGGTGATGGCTCCTTTGAAGATGTAACATTCGCCGCGGGCCTGGGCGCGCACACGCAATTTCTCGGCTGGGGTTGCGGCTTCTTCGACTTCGATAACGACGGCTGGCCCGACATCTTGATCTGCAATGGCCACGTCTATCCCGAAGTTGAGCAACTGAAAACCGAGGCCGGTTATCCCCAGCGCAAATTGCTCTATCGCAACCTGCGCACTGGCCGTTTCGCCGATGTCTCTCTGCTGGCGGGGCCGGGGATCTCCGACCCTGTACCAGCACGCGGCTGCGCCTTCGGCGACTTCGACAACGACGGCAACATCGACGTTGTCGTCAACACCGTCAACGACTATCCTCAGCTCTTGCACTGCACTTCCGTGCTCGGCAACAATTGGATCAAGGTCCGTACCATCGGCACCAAGTCCAACCGAAGTGGCATCGGCGCTCGCCTCACCTGCATAACCCATCCGCCAGGAGAGACCAAGCCGCATCAGCAGATCGATGAAGTGCGCAGCGGAGGCAGTTACATTTCACAGAATGACTTACGCATCCACTTCGGATTAGGAAAAGCCGAAAAGGTCGATATGCTGGAAATCCGCTGGCCCAGCGGCCACGTTGATACGCTCAAGGACGTGAAGGCAAATCAGTTGATCTTCGTGAAAGAAGGCGAAGGTATTCTCCGCACCATGCAGTTCCCTACAAACCCGAAGTCCGTGAAATGACGCCCAATAATGATTGGAATTTCGAATATCAGGCAGGTTCATCGACGGCGGTCGCTGCTATTTGAGCGGCTTTCCCCGCTTTTCCCAAGGGATAACCGGCGCTTCCGCCACACCAACGTTGGTATCCGCGCCTCCGTAGTAGAACAAGTACCGTTCCCCTTGCCTCACCATACCTTCCACAAACACCACATTCGGGACCTGTCCCACTTTCTCCCATAGTTTTTCGGGAGCGAAGATGCCAGCATCCGTTCGCGAGATCACCACGCGAGGGTCGCTTCGGTCGAACACGGCAACGCCGGTGCGGTACACCAGCTTGTCGTCGGCTCCGTTGTAGATCAAGAAGATTCCCTGGGGCGTGACGATCGGCGCCGGCCCAGGTTCGGCGACGCGAGAATCAAACTTCCCCGCGCGCACAGGCAACACTGGCGCATCAGTCGTATCGATCCAATGCAACAGGTCTGTCGACGAGGCCAATCCCATCTGATCGTTGTTGTCCGGGGTCGTCCCCAGAAAATACATCCAATACTTGCCGGCAATCTTCTCTGGCACAATCGCCCCCGACTTCGTCCAGCGAACGTTCCAGCGTCCCTTATAGGCGGGGAGAATCACACCTCTTCGCTCCCAGTGGATGAGATCCTTCGAAGTCGCCAGACACAGTTGCGCGTCTTTCTTGTTATAGCCGGTATAGGTCAGATAATAAGTATCGCCGAACTGCACCAGCCGCGGGTCTTCTACGCCGCCATCTTTTTCGTAATGTTTTTCCGGCGAAAGCACAGGCTCGCTCCGCCGCGTGAAATGGATCCCATCCGAGCTCTCAGCATAGCCAAGGCGCGAAGTGCCGCCTTTGTCCTGGGCCCGGTAAAGCATTACGATTTTGCCGTCGCGAAGAATCACAGAAGGGTTGAACGTGCCCGCCGACTCCCATCCGTCTCCTTGCGGCGAGATCACAGGAGTTTCGGAAATGCGCTGCCACGCCCCAAACGGCAAACTTGCGCTATCCTGTGAAGCCAGCGCCACAAGCAGCGTTACTAGCTTTACCCAGCTCCTGGAATAAACAGAAAGCGTCATGGCGATTGTGACCTCTAAATTTCGCGGCGAGACCCGCGCTATGCCTCGACCTCGATGCGTGCCCCCCGATTCTCCGCCAGTCTGTTCGTTCCTGCAACCGTCCGCCGCGTCGCGGAAGATTCCATGCTGAGCAAGAACCACATCGTCGTCGGTCTGGGCGAATTGCTTTGGGACTTATTGCCCGCTGGAAAACAGCTCGGTGGAGCGCCGGCCAATTTCGCTTACATTACATCGTTGCTCGGTGATGACGGAATTCCTGCCAGCCGTCTGGGTGAGGATGCTCGCGGCGCGGAGGCCGTTCGCCGCCTCGGTGAACTCGCCCTCCCCACCGAATTCATTCAGAGGGACGCGGACCATCCTACCGGAACGGTGAAGGTTGAAGTGGACAGCAGCGGTCAGCCGCGCTTTGAGATCTCCGAGGCGGTTGCGTGGGATTTTCTCGATTGGACACCGCAGTGGCAGAAGCTTGCTCAACAGGCCGATGCCGTCTGCTTTGGATCGCTGGCGCAACGATCGGAGCGCAGTCGTTCCACCATTCGAAGTTTTCTACTTGCTTCGCGCCCGAGTGCGGCGCGGGTTTTCGACGTCAACTTCAGGCAACACTTCTATACCGCGCAGGTTTTCGCCGAATCGATGAAGCTGGCAACGGTCGTCAAACTGAACCATGAAGAACTCCCGAGAATTATGCGTTTGTTCGAACTCGAACATCGCAGCGAAGAGGACTCGGCCCGGCGGCTGCTTTCTTTGTATGAGCTAAAGTTGGTTTGCTTGACGCGGGGCGACGGCGGCAGCATCCTGGTGTCCGCCGACGAAACCAACGAACATCCAGGCTTCAAAGTAAAGGTCGCCGATACCGTCGGCGCTGGGGACGCATTCACCGCGGCCCTGGTGCACGGATATCTCCGCGGAACAGCGCTCATGCAAATCAACGAAACCGCCAACCGTGTCGGCGCGTGGGTCGCCAGTCAGTCTGGGGCAACGCCAGTCTCGAAACCAGGCGGCCTGGCGCAGACCTTGGCCGAGATCGGCTAGAACTTGTCTGTCTAAGCGAAGTTTCCCTTTTCTTTCAACCCGCCCCATTACTGCGCATTTAGTTTATTCTGCTTAGTTTGGTGTTTCGCGTTAGAGAGGGCCCATTGACCAAATCCCTGGCAGTCGTTCGTTTGCTCGTCTGCGTTTCGGTTTTCCTGTCAATCGGATCGAGCACCGCTCAGCAAGTTCCCGAGAATACGTATCAGGAGCTTCATTGGCGCATGATCGGCCCGTTTCGCGGGGGCCGCACTCGGGCTGCGGCCGGAGTTCCGAGCCAGCCGAACGTTTTCTACATGGGCCAGGTCAACGGCGGAGTCTGGAAGACGGACGATTACGGCCGAACGTGGGCACCCATCTTCGACCACGAATCCACGCAGTCGATTGGCGCCATCGCCGTGGCTTTATCAGATCCCAACATTATTTATGTCGCCAGCGGTGAAGGCCTGCATCGCCCCGATCTTTCAGTGGGTAATGGAATCTACAAATCGACCGACGCCGGAAAAACCTGGACTCATCTCGGCCTGCGCGATGGCCTGCAAATTCCCGCCCTCGCCATCGATCCGCGAGATCCTAATCGAGTCTTCGCCGCCGTGCTCGGCCATCCCTATGGCCCAAATGAAGAGCGCGGTCTTTTTCGTTCCACCGACGGCGGTCAGACCTGGCAAAAAGCCATCTACAAGGACGAGAATACCGGAGCTTCAGACGTAGAGATTGATCCCTCCAATCCCGATGTGATTTACGCCTCCATGTGGGAAGCGCGCGAAGGCCCATGGGAGGACAACAACGAAGTTAACGGAACGGGCGGCGGATTGGTCAAGTCCACCGACGGAGGAAACACATGGCATCCTCTCACCAACGGTTTGCCGAAAGATCTCGCACAAATCTACGTGGCCATCGCACCTACCGATCCACGGCGTCTTTATGCCACGCTCGGCGCCGCCTCAGGCGCGCTGGCAGTTTACCGTTCCGACGACGCTGGAGAAAGCTGGTCGAAGGCGACCGATGAGCCGCGCCCCTCCGGCCGCATCGGTGGCGGAGATCTCCCGATCCCCAGAGTTGATTCCAAAAATCCAGACATCGTCTACAGCGCCAGCACTGTAACCATGCGGTCTACCGATGGCGGCAAGACATGGTCTGGATTCCGCGGCGCACCCGGCGGCGACGACTATCAGAATCTCTGGATCAATCCGACGGACCCGCACATCATTCTTCTCGTCAGCGACCAGGGCGCGCTCGTGACCGTCAATGGCGGAGCCTCCTGGAGTTCCTGGTACAACCAGCCCACCGCGCAGATTTATCACGTCGCCGTGACCAATACTTTTCCCTACCGCGTTTGTGGAGGTCAGCAGGAGAGCGGTTCCGTTTGCATCTCCAGTCGCGGCAACGACGGTGCCATCACCTACCGCGAGTGGCATCCCGTGGGTGCGATCGAATATGGCTACGTAGCACCCGATCCACTTGACCCTGACGTCATCTACGGAGGCGGCCGAAGCGAGGTTTCAAAGTTTTACTTCTCCACCGGGCAGGTGCAGAACATCACGCCGATCCCGCTGCGCAGCCCGAAATACCGCACCGACCGCACCGAGCCGTTGATCTTCTCACCTCTCGACCCGCACACTCTGTATTTCGCCAGCAACGTGCTCTTTAAAACTACCGACGGCGGAAACGCCTGGCAAATCATCAGCGACGATCTCACACGCGAGAATCCCGGAGTTCCAGCCAGCGTGGATAGCCTCATTCCCAAAGGCGCGGATAAACAGCGGGGAGTTGTGTATGCGCTTGCTCCTTCGTTTAAGAACGTCAACACACTCTGGGCTGGCACCGACGATGGCCTTATCTGGCTGACACGCGACGGCGGCAAGAAGTGGAACAACATCACTCCCCCGGAGCTTACTCCGTGGAGCAAGGTCACGCAGATCAGCGCCTCGCACTTCGACGACGACTCTGCCTACGCGTCCGTGAGCCGCTTCCGCATCAACGACGAGCAGCCTTACATCTACCGCACTCACGATAGCGGCAAAACCTGGAAGCTGATCACAAACGGCCTTCCCGACTTTGGCCCCGTGGACACGGTCCGCGAAGATCCTGTGCGTAGAGGCCTGCTGTTTGCCGGCACCGAGAATTCAGTCTTGGTCTCGTTCGATGACGGCGATCACTGGCAATCTCTGCAGCTAAATCTGCCGCACACCTCCATGCGCGATCTCTGGATTCACGACAACGACCTGATCGTAGCCACGCATGGCCGCTCGTTCTGGATTCTGGATGACATGGCTCCGCTGCGCGAAGCAGCGGATTCGTTCGCCGGCTCTGATGCGCATCTTTTTGCTCCAGCGCCCGCCTACCGCGTGCAGCGCGATACCTACACCGACACGCCGCTGCCCCCCGACGAACCCGCTGCCGCTAACCCTCCCGATGGCGCGGTCATTGATTACTATCTGGCGCACGCCGCTTCGACTCCGGTCAGCTTGGAAATTTTCGACGCACGCGGCCAACTCGTTCGCAAGTTCTCCAGCGCCGACAAACCCGACGTCACGGAAGCGGATTTGCAAAAACAACTCATTCCCCTTTACTGGCTGCGTCCTTTTCACTCTTTATCTTCCGGTGCTGGCATGCACCGCTGGGTTTGGGATCTGCACTATCCCGCTCCCGATTCCAACCGTCACGAATATCCCATCTCCGCGATCCCTGGAGACACACCTCGCTATCCGCTCGGCCCCACGGCTTTGCCCGGCTCTTACACAGCGCGGCTCACCGCGAATGGCAAGAGCTATACCGCGCCCTTCGCCGTGAAGATGGACCCTCGCGTAAAGATCTCAGCAGCCAGTCTCGAGCAGAAATTTCGGCTTGAAATGCGCTTGGCATCGCTCCTCAATCAGACTTCACAGGCGGTGCTGCACGCGGGATCGATTCGTGAACCTTTGCAGAAACTGAGCGAGCAAGCCACCGGCCCAACGCACGAGTCCGTTCAGACTTTCCAGAACAAACTCGCAGCAGTTCTGGGTGCGCCTGCGGGTTTCGCCGCAGCGCCCGCTTCCGATGTCACTCTCACCCGAGTGAACGGTCAAGTAGCTACTTTGTATGGCCAGGTATGGCAGGCCGACGCGGAACCGACCTCCTCGCAGTCTGACGCCGCCCAAGCCACCGAACACGACGCGTTGGAAGTGATGAAGCGTTGGGATGCGCTCCAGACTTCAGACCTCCCGGCGCTCAATCGCGCTCTCAGCGAGGCGAACTTGCCGGTGGTGCGGATAGAATCGGACGTGCACAAAGAAGATGCAGTTATGGATGAAGAGTAGGCGGCACAGCTTATTCTTTTTCAGGCAGAGGGTTTACTCTGCGGATAAAAATTAGCAACCTCGTCTTCGCGTCGGGGAGTCGTGCGCAAAGATCTTGCAATCCTTCCGCATCTACCGGGTATGGCACAAATTTATTGTTGAAATCTGTTGATCACTTCTCGCAATCGCGCTGCTCTATAATGCTTCCACCGCGCTCTGCAGATCGCGGGCAATCTGTTCCGGAACGGTGTCCGGCGCAAAATTCACCGGCTGCCCAATACGCACACAAATTTTCCACGGTCGCGCAAATTTCTTACCCGCTTGCTTCACTTCAAACAATCCGATAATCCGCATCGGCAGTACCGGAATGGCCAGACTATTCGCCAGCAAACCAATCCCCGAGCGGAACGGATTCATCTTGCCGTCCGCCGTATGTCGTCCCTCGGGAAACACCAGCACGCTGTATCCGCGGTCCACGGCTTCACCCGCGTAAGCGAAACTTTTCCGGAAGCCAGCCTCCCTAGGTAATGGAAACAGGTTCAGCAGAGAAACCCCGAGCACCCACTGCATGCGAGCGTAGACTCTCACGAACCAGCGTTTGCCGGGAGCAGGCGTGCGTAAGGCTTCCAACGCTTCTCCCTCAGCCGCGGTTGCAATCCGGTTCCGCAGCCGCGCCGGTAAAGCTGTCTGGACGAATCCCACATCCACGTCAGAAATATGATTGCAGACCACCAGCAGCGGCCCGCTCCAGCCTCGCAGATTTTTCCATCCTTCGATCCGCGGCCAGCCCAGCAGAATCATCGCCGGCCTCATCAGCAAATAGTGTGCGAGCCATCGAGCCCAAGTCACCGGCCAGCGCAGTGCCCACCTCGGATAGTGATACTCCGCCCGCTGCCGCGCTTCACCGCGCAGCATCCTCTCTACGTCGCCCACCGTACGCGCGGCGCTCAGGCTTGTATCACTAAGATCCACTTGATACCGATCTTCCAGAGCACTGATCAGTTCCACCCGGTCCAGCGAACTCAGGCCAAGATCGGTACTGAGAGCCGACCCAGCATTCAACTCAGACATGCTTTGCTTCGTGATACGGCCAACCAACTCCATCACTGGGCTATGGCTCGCGTTGGCAACATCTTTCCCTCCAGTTTTCAGAATCTCCCTGGCCGCGTAATCAGCAATCAGGTTCCGCCGCGGCTTCTGAGTATTCGTGCGCGGGAAGTCGGTTTGCGGCCACTGCACCCACATCCGCATGCGCTGGAATTGCGCCAGCGACTGGTTCGCCCGTTCTACCACCACTTCCACGCTGGCATCGCTGCGCGCGTCATTCCGCAAAATCACCACCGCGCACGGCTCCGCATTTCCTCCCCGCTCAATTCTGACCACCACGCAATCTTTCACTTCCGGTTGCCGCCGCAGCGCGGCCTCCAGATCTTCCGGATAAATATTCAGCCCGCCCGGCGTTACGATCACTTCCTTCTTGCGCCCTTTGAAATAAAGATTCCCGGCTTCATCGAGTGCACCCACATCTCCGGTACGGTACCAGCCGTCTTCATTGGCAACCCGCTGCTGCCCGTCCTTATTCCAATATCCCGACGCCACTCCGCCGCCGCGGATCAAAATCTCGCCATCTTCCGCCAGCTTCACTTCCCGGCCCGGCAGCACTTTCCCGATCGAGCCTTTCCCCAACTTAAACGGATGATTCACGCTGATCAGCGAGGTAGTCTCCGTCAACCCGTAACCCTGAATCGCGGCATAGCCCAGCCGATCCCAGAATTGTTCGATCTCCGCATCCAGCGCCGCACCCCCGCATATGAACGCCCAGAACTTCCATCCGAACTGCCGGCGAATGTCGCGAAAAATCCACCAGCGATGCAGAAAGTGCTTTCCTTCAGACACGCGAAACCTCCGCCAAAAATCCTCGATCTTTTTCTCGCCCTCGGAATCGCGGTCTTCGAGATCGCGCTCGATCTTCTGTTTCAGCGACTGCAAAACTCTAGGCACACTCACCAGCACCGACACGCGCTCCCGCCGAATCGTGCTCACAATCTCCGATGGCTTCAACTCTTCCTGAAAAATCACAGTCCCGCCCATCAGCGGTGGCAAGAACATCCCCAGAAATTGTCCAAAGACATGGCTCAGTGGCAGCAAATTCAAGAACCGCACCGGATGCGCCCACCGCTCATACTTCAAATACCGCTGCATCTCCTGCTCCAGCGGAGCGATGTTCGCCAGCACATTCCCATGCGTGATCACCACACCCTTGGGTTCAGCGGTAGTCCCGGAGGTAAACACAATCTGCAGGGTGTCATCGCGACCGATCACCACTTTCACATCTGACGGTAGCGCCGGCGTCCCGCCGGCTATCCGCGATAAATCTTCCAGCACCACGTAAGGCACCGCGCCCGCTTCGCTTGTGTGCTGCGTATGCCTCCGCGAACAAACCCAAAGCTTCGCCTCCACCTGACCTGAAACCCGCGCGGCAAAATCCGCCGACGCGCCATCATCCATCGGAACAACAACAACCCCTCCCAAAGCACACCCAAAGAACGCCGCAACCCACTCCGCGCAGTTCTCGCCCCACAACATCACCCGGTCGCCCTTGCCGATCCCATGCGCTTCCAGTTCCCGGCGAAACCGAAACGCCATCTCCATGACCTGTCCGTATGTGAACCACTCCATGCGGTACCCACGCCGCTGCCCATAGGCACGCTCATCGCGGTACGCCTGAAAGTGGGCGCGGAAGAATTCTGCTAACGATTCGGCCATATGCAGCTTCCCGGCGAGCGATCCGATATCATAATGCTCTTGGATCGTCTCTATGTCGCCAAGAAACATCCTTTCTCTCCTCGAAGGCGGGGATCGACGGACAATCGGCCGGTCGGACCAAGTAGCAGCGATTGTGTCCGACAATCCAAAGATTTTTCCTAAGCTGGTCGTAGGTTTGTGGTCGGCAGATGCGCTGGTACGAATGCGGGCGGCAGACGCAACCGAGAAGGTCACGCGAGAGCATCCTGAGTTTCTCCGGCCATACAAGCAAAAGCTGCTGGGTCTGATGAGCGAGGCCAGGGAACAAGAACTGCGCTGGCATCTTGCTGTCATGATTCCCCGACTACTGCTGAATGCCAGGGAACGACAAATTGCGATATCTTCGTTGAACCGTTATCTGGACGACCGCAGTTCCATCGTCAAGACCTTCGCTCTTCAGGGACTGGCTGACTTGGCGCAGAACGAACCGAGGATTCTGCCCAGAGTAGTGGAGATTCTACGCGAAGCGACTCGAAATGGTACGCCTGCGATGAAAGCTCGAAGCCGCAAGCTGCTGACTCGCCTGGAGCGTATTTGATAAGGATTGCTGGTTTGCCGGATATATCGTCTACTCTCTCCCCACCCCCAACGCATCCGCCACCCGATTGATGTAATTAAACCAAGACGCGATCAGCGTAATCTGCAATATCCCGCGATCGTCAAATCCCGCGGCCCGCAGCCCCTCAATGTCATCCTTCCAACACTTGGTAGCATCCTTGGTCAGCTTGACCACATAATCCACCATCACCCTCTCCTGCGGCGTGATGGAGGCGGTCGTATAGTCCTTCTCCAGCGCCTCGACCAACTCCCGGTCCAGCGTCACTCTACGCAGAAACTCTGCGTGGGACTCGATTCAATACTTGCACCGGTTGGTCACCGAGACCATAGTGGTAATCATTTCATGCTGCCGCCGGCTCAGCGGCAGCTCCGGCGACATCAGCGCCCCAAACGTAGCGAATGAGTGATACAGCGCGTCCGGAATCAGCGTGTGCGACCCCACAATCGACGATCCTCCCGACTCATCGGGATGCACCGGATCGGCATACTCCTTGGGATAGAACGCCCGCTGCGCCTCCATCGCCTTTCGCAGCTTCTCATCGGCTTCCGACATCGGTATGGTTCGAATCCAGGTCATAAGCGCCATTACCTCTTAGATTTCCCTGCGACTTCGCAGGGGAAGGTTACACGGTCGCCCCGCGTCGCCCCATAGCAGATTTGTACTAGAAGGCGTCTCATGAGTGTTCCAGAAGGAGAGGTCGGTGTCCCTCAGGGGCTGAAGCCCGCGTGTTCATTGAACCTGGGCAGCGCGGCTGAAGCCGTGCCCTTCCCAAAACCACCGGCGAGGTCGGCACCAGAATCCTGATTCTCATCTATAGAGGCGAATCCGGCCCAGCCGCCCGATTCACCACTGATTCCGTTGGTAACCCGTTCGTACACTCCCTTTCGGTAACCCTTGGTAACCACACGATTACCCCCATCCAGCCGTACAATTGCCCTTGTCCAACCGGTCATGTCTCCAATAGGAGTTTGGCCACGTGACGTTCCCCCGGGCAACACTTCCCAGGAGCCGTCATCAGATCATCGGTGCAGACCAAGGGTCTGGAGTTCGTACTCTTATGGCGTTCGGTTTCGGGTTCAACAAACAGAAGGTCCTCAGCGCTGCGGAGAAGTATGTCCAGCAGGGCAAGATGCAAAATGCCATCGCTGAGTACGAAAAGGTTCTCAAGGCAGACCCCAAGGACCTCACGGTCACCAATACCGTTGGCGACCTCTATTCCCGCCTCGGTGAAGTCGACAAAGCCACCGAATCCTTCAAGATTGTAGGCGATGCCTATGCCACTCAGGGTTTCACGGTCAAGGCCANNTCAGCAAGCTCAAGCCTTCGCTCGAGAGCGTGCTGAAGCTGGCGGAGCTCTATACCCAACAGGGACTCTTCAACGACGCCCGCGCTCAGTATCTGCAGGTAGCCGAAGAATTCCTGAAATCCGGCGAACTGGAAAACGCCGTCCGCATCTTCCAGAAGATTCTGGAAATGGATCCGGAAAACACCAATATGCGCGTCCGCCTGGCGGAAGTCTACGTCCGCCTCGGCAAGAAAAACGACGCCTGGCAGATTTTCTCTGCCGTCGCCGAAACCTTGCGCTCCAAGGGATCTCTGAGCGCCGCCGAAGAAGTTCTGCAGCGCATGCTCACTCTCGATCCCGGCAACGGCTACGCCCTCCTCATGCAAGGCCGCAATCAGCTTGAGGCCGGCGACGCTGAAGCTGCCATCGAATCGTTGCAGAAAGTCTCCGATCTCGATTCCAATCCTGACGGCCTCCGCGATCTGCTCAAGGCCTATCTGAAAACGGGCCGCCTCTCGGATGCCGGCACTCTGGCCAGCAAGCTCCTCACCGTCCACAACGACCTGCCCTCCATCTCCGTTTTCGCCGATGCCCTGATGCAGGCCGGCCAGTACGAGAGCGCGCTCCAGGTTTATGACCAGCATGCCGACCGCCTGCTGGCGGAAAATTCCGACAATGTTCTGAAGAACCTGCATTCCATCATCGGGCATGTGCGTGACAATCCCGCTTCGCTCGAGAAACTTCTCGATCTCTTTCAGAAAGCCGGAGAGTCCACTCACATCACGGAAGTCATCGAGTTGCTGGCTCACGCTTCGGTACAGGCCGGCGACCTGCCTCGCGCTCGCGATCTTTACCAAAAGCTGGCAACCGTGGAGCCTGGCAATCCCCTGCACTTGAACAATTATCAGCAGGTGGTCAGCCAGCTGGGAGGCCCTGCCGCAACCAGGCTTATTTCCGTCGAAGAAGCCGCCGTTATGATCGACGAGCTCGAAGCAACTGCGCCGTCGATCCACCAGCACTACTCCGATGCGATCGCCCTCTCGGTTCGGTCTGCACTCACTGATGCTGAACTTTTCATTTCCTACAACATGCCCGCCAAGGCTCTGGGCCCGCTTATGGCAGCCCTGCCGCAGGCGCCCACGGATCTTCGGTTAAACCAGCGTCTTGCCGCCCTGCACACGCGCGCGGAGCGGTTCGCCGAAGCTGCGGTCTGCTGCCGCACTCTGCAGAGCGTTTATTCCGAGGCGGAATACCCCGAAGAGGCCACTCGCTACGGCGAACTCGCCGACCGCTACCAAGAGCGCTCGACAGTCTCCGTCGCCTCGGACTCTGGCATAGCCGAGTCAACTCCGGCAGAGCCAGCTTTTGAGGAATCAACTCTTGACGAGATTCCAGTCGAAGCCGCGGACGCTGCTCCCTGGCCCGCGGCCGCTACCGAGCCCGCGGCAGACCTCGAATTCGCCATCGTCAACGATCAAGATAAGGATCAGGATCACCATCCTGAACTGCCCGTCGTAGAATCTCAATCAGCTCCGACAGAAATCGATCTGTCCTCCGAATGGGATGACTCCCTCACCGTCGAAGCCGACGCTCCGCCCGCAGCCGCGGAAGTCGAAATCTCCGACGCCGTGGGCGACCACGACATTCCCACCGCCAAGCCCACCAAGGAAACGTTCGACGAAGGTAAGCTCGACAAACCAAAGGCTGGCGGAGAAAAGGTCGACCCCGAAAAGATCAACGAAACCATCGAAGAGGTCCGTTTCTACCTCGAGCACGGCATGCCCGAGCAGGCCTCCGCGGCTTTCGAAAAGCTTCAGGCTCTCACCAGCGACCAAGCCACTATAGAAACCCTCCGGGCGGAAATCGAAGTCGCTTCCCAGGAAACCCCCACAGTGGAAGAAGTGTCCGCGGTCGAAGCCGTTTCCGAGTTCGCGACTGACGAGTCTTCTGCCGAATTCACCATCGACGAGATTCCGGCCGCTTCCCAAGAATCCCCGGCTGACGTCGAGGAAATTTCTCCTGAACCGCAGCCCGTGGCGGAAACCCACGCTCAGCCTGTGCTTCACGCTGAGCCAGCCGCTGTCGAACCCCCTGTGGTCGAAGCTCCTGTGATCGAACCTTCTGTGGCCGAACCCGCGCTGATCGATCCCCATGTGGAGTCGGCTCCGGGCGTCCTCCAGGAATTGGTTTCCGATCTTGAGTCTTCCCTGGGCGAGAACTTCCTTCCGGGGACGATCTCGCATGAACCCGACCCTGCCGTCGAACATGCTTCGGCTCACCCGACCTCAGATTTCGAACTCCAATCTGACGAAGCTCACGCCGGCCATGTCCCCGAACTTGAGCCTGTCGGCGAGGCAGCACCCACTACTTTCGGCGTGTCCCAGGCCGAGCCCATGGGCGAGTTTGTCGCCGATCTCGAAGCTTCTCTGGGCGAGGACTTCCTCAAGGGCGCTCCAGTTGCCGAAGCTGAGCCCGCCTCCCAGACTCCGCCCGTTCAGCTTGAGACCCCAGTCGCCTCGGTTCCGCCACAAACCCGGCCCGTGACCACGCCCGCCACCGATGCGCCGGTCAGCGCTCCTATTGCCGCCAGCGCCGCGGCCGCTTCGGCGTCTTCCGGGGCTCCCGCGCTTTCGTCGCGAGCTTCGGCCCCAGTACAGCAGCAGCCTGCGCCCGTGCCAGGAACCCTCAAGCCGCAAATTTCTCCAATCATTCCCAGCGCAGCGCCCGCCGCCGCTGCCAAGTCTTCTCCCTTTAGCGAAGACGCTGGTGTGGATCTCGCCGAAATGTTTGGCGAACTCAAACACGATCTTGAATCCGGCTCTTCCACAACTGAAGAGGATCCTGAAACCCATTACAATCTCGGCATCGCCTTCCGCGAAATGGGCCTGCTCGACGAAGCCATTGGGGAGTTGCAAAAGACCTGCCAGGCCGTCGACCGCGGACATCCCTTCCCGCAAGTCATGCAGACTTATACCTGGCTCGCCCAATGCTTCCTCGACAAGGGCATCCCCGAGGCCGCCATTCGCTGGTATGACAAGGCTCTTCACGCCCCCAGCGTCGACGAAGAGACGCGCACCGCTCTCCACTATGAAATCGCCGCCGCCTATGAGACCGCTGGCGATCGACCCTCCGCGCTCAAGCACTTCATGGAGGTCTACGGCCGCAACATCGATTATCGCGACGTCTCCGAGCGCATCAAGCCCCTGAAGTCGTAGAATAGCCCGATGGGTTTTGCCGCTCACATCCTCTTTCGGTGGTCAACAAACCGGCGCTCCGCAAATAGGCGCCGTGGATCCTTCCTCTCTTCCTGCGCCACATCAGCCCTGCTGCAGGGGAATACCCTGTGACCACCGATCCCAAATTGCCCGTTGAAAGCGGTCCCACCGCGCCTCCCCAGCCTGCGCCTGCGCAGACCGAAAACAGCGCATGGCTCCTCGAATCGCCCCCGCCCGCCCCGGTGCCCCAGTCGCATCGCGGCTTGCAACTCTTGCTGCACCGGACTTCCGTCTTCCTTTTCGTGCTGATTAGCGCGGTCGCGGGCGTCCTGCTCCTGATCCTTCCCTGGACCCCGGAGTGGACCGACAATTATCTTCTGCTTTCGTATCCCTGGCTTCGTACCTTGATCTCCACCGGGTTTTTTCGCGGCCTGTGTACCGGCTTGGGGTTGCTCGACATCTGGATCGGCTTCTGGGAAGCCCTCCACTATCACGATCACCAGTAGTTTCAGAGTGGTGTGGCAGTTGCGCCCACAGGTCCTGGTTTTCACAACGCTGGTTTTCAAAACATCAGATTGCAGAACGTGAGTCTCCTACATGGTCGATAAGCTCAACCCCGCACCTCTTGCCTATGAGAATCAACCCTTTATCGACAGTCCTGACGGACGCATTCTGCGCATCCTGGCGGAGTACCAGGAACCTCTGTCGCGTTTTCGCCGCGAACAGATTCAAGATACGGTCGTCTTTTTCGGCTCCGCCCGCTTTCAAGGCGAAGACGCCGCCAAAAAGAATCTAGCAATCGTCGAAAAAAACGACGGGAAAACTCCCGGCGCGCAGCAGGACCAGAAACTGAAGAACGCCCGCGCCGCCGTCGACATGGCCCGTTACTATGAAGATGCGCGCCGCCTGGCCCACATGCTCACCGAGTGGTCGATTCAGATTCCCGCGCGCCGCCGTCGCTTCGTCGTCACCACCGGCGGTGGTCCCGGCATCATGGAAGCCGCCAACCTCGGCGCATACGAAGCCGGAGGCAAGACCATCGGCCTCAACATCAATTTGCCCTTCGAGCAGAATCCAAACTCCTACATCACGCCCTCGCTCAACTTCGAATTTCACTATTTCTTCATGCGCAAGTTCTGGTTCGCCTATCTCGCCAAGGCTCTGGTGATTTTTCCCGGAGGCTTCGGCACCATCGATGAGCTCTTCGAAATCCTCACGCTCGCCCAAACCGACAAGCTCGCCAAAAAAATTCTCGTGGTCATTTACGGCAGCGAATACTGGCACCGCATCATGAACTTCCAGGCCTTCGTCGATGCCGGCACCGTTTCTCCGCAAGACCTCAACCTGTTCAAGTTCGTCGACACCCCCGAAGACGCCTTCACCTTCCTTCGCGACGGTCTCACCGAATATCATCTCGGCGGTTCACCCAAGAAAGAGAAGGAGCAGGAAGTCCTGCCCGAAATTGCAAAGACCAGGCCGTAATCGAGGAATACGATGTCAGCCCAGGTTTCCCCTGTGTAACTCTGTGCCCCCTGCATTTGAGAATTTCGGCACTGCGATAAACTCGGCGGTCTTGCGTGCTTGCTCTAGACTGTGAGCTGAAGCTGATGGCCGAACGCACACTTCTCTACTACATTACTGACCGCACGGCCTTCCCAGGTGACGAATCAACGCGCCGCCGCCGTCTGCTTGAAAAAATCGCTGAAGCCGCAAGTGCCGGCGTCAACTACATCCAACTCAGGGAAAAAGACCTTTTTGCCCACGACTTGGAGTCTTTGGCCCGCGAAGCAATGCGGATCATCCATGATCGAAAACTGACAACTGGCGACCGGCAACTGGCAACTGCCTTACTAATCAACTCCCGCACCGACATAGCCCTAGCCACCGCGACCGACGGCGTTCACCTCCCCGCCAACGACATTTCTCCCGCGGAAGTTCGAGCAGCCTGGAAGTGTGGTGCGCGCACCCCTTCGGCAAGCTCAGGGCAAGCTCTCGCCCGCGAAACGCCAGAAGATCCGCTGATCGCTATCTCCTGTCACTCCCTGCGAGAAGTAAATCAAGCTGCCGCAAACGCCGCCTCCTTCGCCGTCTTCGCGCCCGTCTTCGAAAAAAAAGTCCTACCCGGTGCCCGCATCACCGGCCTTGAAGCCCTTCGCCAAGCCTGCCGCGCCAAAATCCCGGTGCTCGCGCTCGGAGGAGTAACGCTACTGAATGCTGAGTCTTGTCTGCAAGCTGGTGCAGCCGGCATTGCCGCCATCCGGCTTTTCCAGGAAAATGACATCGCCGCCGTCGTTCGCAAACTACGTGGAGATTAGCCCGTTGTTTTGAAGAGTTGCTTGCTCGTGGGCAGTCGTTCGCTTTTGGAGAGTTACATGCTTTTGAGGGACTACTCGCTTTTGGGTGGCGCAGCGCTTCAGCGCTGCGATCATGACTATCTCACTTAAGCGGGCTTTAGCCCCTCAGGTAACAGATGTTTACCCCATCCACTTCGTGCCCGACTTAAGAACCTGCATCACTTTGGCCAGGCGTCGCGCTCGCGTCTCCTCCTGCTTCGCTCCCGCAATCCAGATCGCCATCTCTTTCTTATGCGAAAACGAGAGCTTCTCCCAATTCGCTTGCGCCGTTTTATTCTTCGTCAGCACCTTCTTCAAGGCTGGCGGTGCCTCCACCATGCGCTCCTCTTCGTCCCGCTCCATCACAACTTCGACCATGTCTCCAGGTTTTACCCCCGCACCTTTGCACAGGGTTTTGTTCACCGGCATCATGTGGCAACCACCCATGGGCATTAGCGATGACCGAAACTGGTAGCCGTTAATCGTTCCGCGGATCGGCACGCGTGCCCGCGTCCCAAAAAACTCCGGCACGTCCACCGGCGGAGTGATCGCCGCTACCACTCCCGCTTCTTTCCCCTGAATCTTTGCTGTAAAACGCAACTCTTGTTTCGCCATCGCAGTCCTCCGTGGCTTGCCTGCTGCTAGACTTTGACTCGGGCTGGAACACGCGACAACATCAGCCCCGAAACCATGGCGGCTCATCCGCACTCCCGACCCGGCCCTGCGATCCCAAGCGAGCCCACCCTCGTTTCCATTCCAGAAGCCTGGTTCCTTATGGGCTCCGCTTCCGGCCAGGATTGCGAACGTCCCATCCACCGCGTCTGGATCGATGCCTTTTTGCTTGCCGCCACTCAAGTCACCAATGCAGAATACGAAAGCTTTATGAACTCGACCGCCTTTGAGCCGCCGCCGTTCTGGCATGATCAGAAGTTTAACCATCCTCAGCAGCCCGTCACCGGCGTTTCCTGGTTCGATGCACACCGCTACTGCCAGTGGCTCAGCGCGCAAACCGGACGCGCCTACCGTCTCCCTACCGAAGCCGAATGGGAACGCGCCGCTCGCGGCGATCTCGAGCAAAACAACTTTCCCTGGGGCAACCACCCGCCGCAATCGCTTCCCGGCTATGCAATCCGCTGGCAGACCGGACCCGAGCCCGTAGCTTGCTACGCTTCCAACGCTTTCGGACTCTACAATATCTGCGACAACGTTCACGAGTGGTGCAGTGACTGGTACGATCCCATCTACTATGCCATTTCACCGGACCACAATCCGCGCGGCCCCGAGCACGGCCAGCGCAAAGCCTCCCGCGGCGGATCGTGGCGCCATCACGTGAAAGTTTCCCGCTGTTCGGCCCGCTCCAGCATTCCTCCCGACTTCCACTACGCCGACTACGGCTTCCGGGTAGCATGCGACGTGTAACGCCGGTGTGCCGCCGTCGCTGTCAACTCTCTATAATTTGTCGTTCTGAATCGGGCATAAGTAGGGTGGAAGCTGCTGTAGCTGTCATCTGCTCAGAATCGAGGCCAAGTACAAATGTTCACTCCAGATCTTCTCCATAACAAGCGCATCCTCATTACCGGCGGCGGTACCGGACTCGGCAAAGCCATGGCTCAACGCTTTCTCCAACTCGGAGCCACGGTCTACATCTGCGGCCGCCGCGAAGATGTTCTCCAGAAGTCGGCCGCCGAACTCTCCGCCGCCACCCGCGGTCCCATCCACGCCATCCCATGCGACGTCCGTAACCTCGATGCCGTCGAGGCCATGATCGATTCCATCTGGAAAAGCGGGCCGCTCGACATTCTCGTCAACAACGCCGCCGGCAATTTCATCGCCCGCACCGAGGAACTTTCCCCGCGCGCTTTCGAATCGGTGATCGGCATCGTGCTCCTCGGTACACTGCACGCCACTATGGCTTGCGGACGCCGCTGGCTTAAAACCAATCACAAGGGCACCGTCCTCAGCATCTCCGCCACGTATGCTCCGGTCGGCTCGGCCTACGTTGTTCCCTCCGCCATCTCGAAAGCCGGAGTTGAGGCTCTCACTCGCAGTCTCGCCGTCGAATGGGGCAATCGCGGGATCCGCATGAACGCCATCGCGCCCGGCCCCATTCCCACGCAGGGCGCTTTCTCGCGCCTCCTGCCACGCCCCGAACTCGAAACCCTAGCACTCGACCGCAATCCATTGCACCGCTTCGGCACCGTGGAAGAGTTGGCCAATCTCGCCGTGTTTCTGATAAGCGACGGCTCCGGCTACATCAATGGAGAAGTCGTCCGCATGGACGGTGGCGAATTTCTGCAAGGCGCCGGAGAATTCAGTACCCTAGGCCGAGCCCTCACCAACGAAGATTGGGAAGCGCTCAAGCCGCGCAAGAAGAAAACTTAGAAGGCACGCAAATATGGAAGCTGAGACCTAACACCCAACGCCTAAGATCTTAAGAACTGCTTCTGTCCGACGGCCGCACCAGCCACTTCAGCACCATATTCACCAAGCTAAGCACAATCGCTCCCACAAACGCGGCGAAAAATCCGTGCACTTGAAATCCCGGAGCCAGCAACACTGAAGCGAACTCCAGCATCAGCGCGTTAATCACCAGCCAGAACAGTCCCAGCGTGACCAGCGTCAGCGGAAACGTAAGAATCTTCAACACCACACCCACCGTCGCATTGATGAAACCGATCACCAGCGCCGCAATCAACGCCGCCACCGGACCGCTTACAGAAATTCCCGGCACCACTCGCGAGACAATCCAGACCGCCAACGCACTCAGAACCCAGTTCAGCAGCATCCGCATGTTCGCTCCTCGCGTCCCCTCACCTCGTAACGCGCAACATCATTCCCCGCAAGACTACACCAAGCCGCCGGTCCCCTGTCCCCGGGTCACAGCTTTCAAATAATTACGTCGCGTGCGCCGTCTTTCCAGCCGCCTGCTGTAAACTACACCATTCAATCTGCTCCCAGGAGAAAGTCCGCATGCCCGAAGCCGCTCTGACCGGTTCCGAATTCAAAAAGCAGTTGCACCAGGGAATTCCAAAGGTGGGCTTGTTCGTCAACTCCCACAGCCCCACGGTGGCCGAGCAACTGGCCCATAGCGGCTATGACTGGCTGCTGGTCGATACCCAGCATGGCCCGATGCAGAACGAGAAACTTTCAGCGATGCTGAGCGGCATCGCCAACGGCGGCGCCAAATCACTGGTGAGAGTCGGCGCGTACAACGACCGTCCCGGCATCCAGCAGGCACTCGATCTCGGCGCCGATGGCGTTCTCATTCCCTACATCAATACCGCCGAAGAGGCCCGCCAGGCCATCAGTTGCACCAAGTATCCCACCGTGGGTACGCGCTCCGTCTACTTTCCGCAGCGCAGCATGAACAAGGCAGGGCTCCTCGGCTACGCTGGGAATTTCAACAACGACGGCATCATTGCCCTGCAGGTCGAAACTGCATCCTGCATCGAAAACATCGCCGAAATCGCCGCCGTTCCCGGTGTCGACATTCTTTTTCTCGGTCAAAACGATCTCTGCATGTCCATGGGCCTCTACAACAAGTATGAGTTCCCTCACATGTATACTTCACCCGAACTCGATGCCGCCACCAAGAAACTGATCGAACACGCGCGCAAGAACAAGGTAATCCTCGGCCTGTTCCTGTTCGGCACGCCGCGTGTTGGAGAATTTCTCGACAAAGGGTTCTCTTTCTTTAGCCTCGGCAATGACCTGCACCACCTTCTCACTCAAGTCGGGACCTACGTCAACGACGTGGAGAAAACGTCTCAGGAAAAAGGAAGATCCTGGAAGCGCCGTCCCACCGCGTTGTTCTAGGTCGGTCGGTCAGATCGCCTGGTGAGATTCATGTGGGACGAACACTTGTGTCCGTCACTGCTGGCATTACAATCACTCTCAGCTTCGTTCGGGATCCTTGCCCCATGAGTCTGTTACTCACTGATATCGAAGTTCGCGTGCTCGGCTCTCTGATCGAAAAAGACATCACCACGCCCGATTACTATCCTTTGTCGCTCAACGCTCTGGTCAACGCCTGCAACCAGAAGAATAATCGCGACCCACTGATGACCCTCGACGACAATTCCGTCACTGATGCACTCGCCGCGCTGCAGGAAAAACGTCTCGCCGGCCCCGCCAGCGGCGCCGACAGCCGCGTCACCAAGTACGAGCACCGTCTGCAGGAAGTTTTCAACTTTGATCGACGCGAGATCGCTATCCTCTGCGTGCTTCTACTTCGCGGCCCTCAAACGCCCGGAGAACTCCGCGGCCGCACCGAACGCATGTATCGCTTCGAAGCCCTCGACGACGTAATCTCCACGCTCGACCGACTCAGCCAGCGCCAGCCTCCGCTGGCCTCCGTCTTTCCACGCCAGCCCGGCACAAAAGAGTCGCGCTACATGCAGCTCTTCTCTGTCGACGCGCCTCCGGCAGAGCTTACGCCCGATCGAGCGCCCTCCAGTTATTCGCCTGGCGCTGACCGCCTTGCTCGTCTCGAAAACGAAGTTCTGGAATTAGGAAGGAACGTCGCCGAGATGCAGCAACAACTAGCCGCCTTCCGCAAACAGTTCGAATAATGCGGACCTCGAAATACGATGCGTTCCCCCGTGCCCTCTGTAATTAATTTTCTTCGCGGATGAAAAACACCGCTTGCCTAACCATAGCTTGATGTAGCCTAACTAGAAGCGCTGAGCCGAAACCCGCATTGGAGGTCCCATGCATCGCCGCGATTTCCTCATTCGCTCAACCACCACCCTCGGAGCCACTTGGTTTGCCGCGAAAAAGCTGACTTCGAGAAATCTGCTCGCCGCTCTCGCCGCCCAACCTCTTTTGTCGAAGTTCACCGCCTCCGACACCGTCACCCTCGGCGGCACCGGCATCCAGACCAGCCGACTCGCCATGGGCACCGGCACCGTCGGCTCTGGCCATCACTCCAACCAGACCGCGCTCGGCGTCAAAGGACTTTCCGATCTTCTTCTCAACGGCTACGACCAAGGTCTGCGCTTCTTCGACGCCGCTGATTCCTACGGAAGCCATCCTCACGTCTCCGAAGCGCTCAAGCACGTATCTCGCGACAAAGTTACCGTGCTGACAAAAACCTGGGCGCGTGATCCCGCCACCGCCCGCGCCGATCTCGACCGCTTCCGCCGCGAGCTCGGTATCGACCACATCGACATTTGCCTCATGCACTGCGTCACCGAAGCCGATTGGACCGACCGTTTCAAAGGCGTGATGGACATCCTCTCCGAAGCCAAGCAAAAGGGAATCATCCGCGCCCACGGCTGTTCCTGTCACAGCATCGAGGCGCTGCGCGCCGCCGCCACGTCTCCGTGGGTGGAGGTCGATCTAGCCCGCATCAATCCCATCGGCTCGCACATGGACGCCGACCCTCAAACTGTAGTCAGCGTCCTGCGCGAAATGAAAGCTGCGGGAAAAGCCGTGATCGGCATGAAGGTTCTTGGCCAGGGCGACCTGCGCAACCGCCAAGATGAAGCGATCAAATATGCGCTGTCGCTCGGCGTCCTCGACGCCTTCACCATCGGCGCCGAAAGCAAGTCCGAACAGGTAGACCTGATCCGCCGCATCGCAAGCGCGTGATCACAATTAGAAGATTCAATAATTGATTATGTGGGACAGCCGCCCTCGGCTGTCGGGCCCAGCCCGAGCTGGTTAACTCGAAAATCGCCCATCCAAGCCGTGTCCCCCGCCCCACATAGTGTCCGCCTCACCACGACCGCAAACATCTCGCTCCTTTCTAACCTCCGTAAAATCAGCGCCCGCACTATTGGCCCATTCCTTGCACTCTTCCAGTGCGCTGCTAAGCAGCAGGAGGTGACCAACCATGACCCGTATCAACCTGTTCCGCTCCAAGCCGTTTCGCACCGCCCCATCAACCCTCGACTCCGTTGCCTGGGGTAAAACCAATTTCGACAAAACCAATTTCGACAAAACCACCAGCACTCTGATTTTCGCCGGGCTCCTGATCGCTTGTTCCCTGACCGTCGGATGCTCCAGCGACAAACCCAAACCAGTAAGCTCGACTAGCCAGCCCCCAATCACGCAGCCGGTTACAACTGGTCCCGCGCCCAGCCCGGCGCCGCCTGTGTTGCAAGCCACGACCAAAGCGTTACACAAGAAAGTTGTTCGCAAAGCTCCAGCAACCGTAACGTACACTGACAAAACTTTCGGAGTTTCGTTTGAGTACCCGCGCAAGTATGCGCTCGAAACCGGCGACGCCGCCACTGAACTCGTCTCGTCCAGCCCCATTCCTATGGACTTCGTACAACCCGGTGGAGTCGCGCTCGCAGCCGTCGCCCTTCCCGAGTCCACTTATCCCAACTCGGACCTGGACTCGGCCTTCTTCAACGTCAGCGTGAACAAAACTCTTAGCGCCGAGCAGTGCGGGGAATTCTCCGTCCCACAGCCGGATCCCACGGTTCCGGCCAATCCCGCCGTCCAGGCCAAGGCTCAGCTCTCGACGGCGCCCATTTCCAAATTGATGATCGGTGACATGGAACTCCAATCCGCCGAAACCAATGCCACTCAGGGACCACGCGAGGAAGTGTCGAAGTATTATCACGTCTTCCAGAACGGCGCCTGCTATGAGTTCGCTCTGAAAGTCGCAACCACTGGACCCGACACTGCATCCGCGGTAGAAACCACCACAAAACGCATCGACCGCGATGAAGTCTTCCAGCGCCTGGAAAAAATCCTGGCCACGGTCAAGATGAATCCCATCGCTGCTCCCGAAGTCAACGCCGAGGTCAAAACGAACGTCCAACCCACGGCCGCTGGAACCCCAGCTCAGTAACCGCAAAACGGCGCCGGTCATAATTCATGACCGGCGCCGTGTAGAGCGGGCGTCCTCGCCCGCTACTTTTGCTTTTGCCCTGAACTTACAGCACGCCTCTCCTCGCGTTCTTACACAACCGGCAAGATGGAAAATCCCATCGCGTCCAAATCTTTCCGAAGATCCTCCACAGATCGAAACCGCACCGCACAAATTCCGAGATCTCTCGCCGCTTGCACATTGATCTCGCGATCATCCACAAAGAGCGTCTCCTCGGGCTTAACCCCGAGCCCTCGCAGCGTATGTTCATAGATGGCAGCGTCCGGCTTGATCAAGCGAACTTCCGCGGAAAATGTTCTGAAGTCGAAAAGATCCAGCCAGTCGAAATTTTCGCGCATGTAATCAATCATGGCCGGATGCATATTCGAAAGAAGTCCGGTCTTGATTCCTCCGCGACGGAGTTGCCCCAGCCAAGCTACCATTTGCGCGTTCACATTTGCCCACATCTCAATGTCCCATTTGTACACTTGCTCCAGTTGCTCGGCATCGATTCCTATGCCAGAGTCTTCCGCCAACGCGGTCCAATAGGCTTCCGCTGTCAAATCTCCCCGATCGAACGCACCCCGGTTCTTTTCCCACGTCGGACGAAATGAATTTCCCTCTGCGCCGAATACTCTCGCCAGGCGATCGAATTCCTCGTCCGATGCTCGATGACAGAGCACCTCGCCGTAATCCAGAACCACTGCATTGATCCTCGCCTCGCTGCGCCTGCTTCCAATTGCCATTCGTATGCCCCTGTTGGTGTTGAGCCTCTTTGTTTATACCCGACAACCACCGAAGCCTGGCGCGCGCAACGATCTCTGAGAGTCGCCGAGAGCTAGGCCTGCCCCTCGCTCTCTGGTTGCGCCACCAGCAGCAGCACGATGCCGATAATGGTGAACATGCGAAAGGCCGCGTCCTGGCCATTCCACGTCTTTGACTGCCACATCAGGAACCACTCGCCGCCTAAGCTGAGAAAGGCGACCAACCACATGAGGAGAGCGCATGTGAGCGCCGTAATTGCGACCCGCTTGGCCTGATTGAACGCTTCCGCAGGTCTCCGCAAAGCTCGCGCCAGATTCAGTCCGCCCCACCAGCACAGAACCATCGTAATGGTCTCCCACGCGACGATCGAGGCATAAGAAAAAATGTGCCACGCCGGCGAATTCAGAGCGCGCCACATCCCGCGATTGCCGGGTAAGGTCGAGTCCATCATCAAAACGTGGCGCACAAACTGGTAGTTCGATTCGTAGTCCGTCGTATTGTTGAGAACGACGAATGAATAGAAGCCCGCCACCGCAAAGACCAGCAGCACCTTGGCAATGCGCAGGGTCATGGTTTCTCCTTGCCGATGCTGAGGCGGGGAGAACAATTCTGCTGCGCGATGGGGTAATCATCCTGCACTGATTCATCCGCGGCCGCTGAGTTCCCCATCGCCCGATACGTGTCCTAGTCGATAGTACGCGGCGGGCTGAGCAGAATCCAATTCCACTGCACGCGCAAAGGCGGCTACAGCTTCACTGTACTGTTTCTGCTGCATAGGAACAGCACCCGAATCAACGTAGGCGGTGCGATGGTCACTTTTGGGACCATGATAAGGAAAATGTTAATTGCGCTTTCGCATCATCTCGCGCACGGCAAAGGCGCCGGGTTCGGGAGCAGCGAGTCCGCAGTTCAGAACTCGAACCGCAAGCCGAATTGAAAATACCTGGGCAGATAGCCATTCGCATCCGAGCTGATTGTGCCAAACGTACTATCCCCAAGACCGGTGTCCGGCGCTGCGAAGCGCGGATGATTGGCGAGGTTGAATATCTCAGCTCGCACTTCCACCTTCATGCCTTCTTTCGGTACAAAAGACTTGTAAAGATTCAGGTCCACGTTGTGGATGCCGTTGACCCGCAAGCCGGAAAAGTAGCGTGGAGCATTGCCTGGGTTCTGATCACCTGGGTCCGCAAAGCAGCTCGCATTAAAGAAGGCGGCAACGGGGGAAAGGCCGGCGCTTTCGGCTGCCGAGTTCTGTTGCGAATTCAATGCAACGTCCTTCATGCTCATACCACTCTTAAGCTGGGGACAAACGACACTGGGACGCTGGCTGCCATTCGCCAGCCGCCCGAACGTATCCGAGATCGCCATGGGTTGACCGGACTGTTCCGTGATCAAGGTGGCGATCGACCAGCCGCCAACGACGGCGTCGAGTGCGCGGTTCATATTGCCATCAATCCATTGATCGCGGCCTACCGGCATGTCTACGACCACGGCGGCCGCGAGCCGCTGCGGCGTGTCATTAGCGCTGATGCTGTGCTCCAAGTTCAGACGGTCGAGCTGTTGCGGCATGCCGGCGCTCAGCGAGCCAACAAAGTTGTTCCTGCCTGCCGAGGAATCGTCGGTCGACTTCGACACGGTATAGTTGCCCTCGAAGCTGACGTGGTGCGTCGTGCGCTTCTGGAAGCGGATCTGCATCGCGTTGTACCAGGAATTCGCCTCCTCCAGCATCAGGCCTTCGAAGTCTCCGGTAAATTGAGGGTACGGATTGAGCAGATACCCCAATGGAATCTGCTGAGTGGTGTAGAGCGCATCGGGCTGGTTGAAGCATGGGGCGGACGGCGCCGGAGTGCAAGGGGTACTGAACATGGGGAAGAACGGATTATTCACGAGCGTCTGCAGAAAATTGCTCACGCAACTATCTGCCGAGCAAGTCGGATCGGTGGGGGTCACAGCGGCGGAAATCTGCGCCAGCAATGTCGACGGCATGAAGTCCCGGTTGTTCGTCCCGGACCAGGGCAGATGGGTGGCCCGGTTGGCAACGTAGTCCACGCCGATGACGATCTGGCTAGGCAATTCGCGCTGGATTCCCAGGTTCCACTGGTAAATGTCGGCGTCCCGCGCCGCACTCGTGCCCAGGTCGTTATTGTTAGCGTATCCCCAATTCGCCAGTGCACCATACTCTGTGCCCTGCGGACCGCTAAATCCGTTGGGGAACGGATTTTCCAGAGTCGCGTTTTGGCTCGCAAAATTGTTCTGCGTAAAGAACATCGTGGCGGTTTCGCGGAACGCGGTTCCCGGATATTGGAAATTTGTGGCCGGGCTCATTCCAAAATAAATTCCCACCCCGCCGCGCACGACCGTTTTCGAATCGATCCCGTAGGCAAAACCCAGCCTCGGTCCAAAGTCTTTGCGGTACGCTGGAACGCTTCTCATGCTGGAAGTAGGGAACTCCGTCGTGCCGTACAGTTCCTCCGAGGACGGTAGATTCAATCCAATTCCTTGCATCGCCGCCTGCGCACTCGTCGCACCCCCACTGGCGAGGTTGATGCCGACGCCAGTGTCAGCCGTGAAATTGCTGAACTCAATCCGGTTGTACCGCTCGTTGTACGGCGTGCTCCATTCATACCGCAGGCCGAGGTTCAGTGTGAGCTTCGAGTTCACTTTCCAATCGTCCTGGACATAAAACCCGGTCTCGGCCGACTTGTTCGCCACCGAGGGATACACGATGAGCGAAGTCGGTTCCGAAGAAAAAGGATTGATATTGTCGGCGTAGCCGAAAAGAAGGCTGGCAAATGGGTTGCCCGTAAGATTGTTGTTAGAATCGGTCTCGCTGTTCGGACTCGGCGACGTAGTGTAATCCGAAAAGTTGAGGGCTCCGGTGGGATCCGGCGGCTGGAAGAAGTTGTTGTAGAAAAGTCTCTGCTCGCCGCCGATCTTGATCAAGTGCGAACCTTTGGAAACGACCAACTGAGACGAATAACTATACAGAGTGTGCGCGAAGGTCGTGTTCACACAGCACTGGTCGAAAAGATCGGCAGTGGTCGATGCATCCGACGCGAGGGCAGCTCCCGTCATGTAGAACGCCGGCATTCGGTCCAACCCATTGGCCTGCTCGAACACTGCCGGCAATGGTGGAAGCCCGTTTGCCTGCTGCGCGGCGTTGAAGCTGGAAATCGTGGGAATATTCGTCGTTTCCGCTTCGTGCACCCGGTCCACCGCAAAACGGTTGGTCCAGACAATGCGCGGATTGAGAGTCCAGGTGTATTCGAGCGAGCCGTTTTGCGCCCTCGTGGGACTGCCTGCGATTCCGTCTCCGGTTCCGTTGTTATCGAAGCCGTCTCCCAGAATATATGGAGTGTAATAATTGGATGTCTCTCGGCTGTAGCGGCCGCTAATGCGCTGCTTGTCGTTAATCTGATGATCCAATTTGATGTCGAACTGATAATCCGGTGCGTGTGCTACGCCGCTGAATAGGTAGTTGTTAAATTCTCCCGGCAGGTTGGGTTGCGGATAGAGATTGAGAATAGCCCGCCCAATGGGGTCGACCTCGCTTGCAGGTATGACGTTCAACGGCCCGTTGTTCTTAACGCCGACCTGCGACCTCGACACGCACGGACTCCCACAGGTCGTTGGGTCGTAAATGTTTGTCGCCGTCGCTGAGAAATCGGGGTTTTGCGCTCGCTCCGCCAAGGTCGGCACAGTCGCAACATTGTTGAACCCATTGTTGGCGCGAACTTTTTCAAAATCGACAAAAAAGAAAGTTCGGTTCTTCCGGATCGGCCCGCCGATTGAAAAGCCTCCCTGGTCGCGCTTGCTATCTGGTTTGGGACTGGGTTCAGGGTTAAAGAAATCGCGAGCGTCCATCTGCGGGCGCTGTAGGAAATACCAACCGCTGCCGTGGAAGGCATTGGTTCCGCTCTTCAGAACCATGTTCACGACCGTGCCGCCGTTGTTGCCAAACTCTGCTGAAAAACTGTTGTTCTCAACCTTAAATTCCTGCACGCTTTCTACCAGCGGCTCGTAGTAGACGTTGGAGTTTCCGCCCTCGCCCTGTTCCGGCGCGCTGATCAATGCGCCATCGATCCTTATCTCGGCCGTCGCATTGCGCTGTCCGTTGGAAACGAAATTCGTCCCAGAGGGATAATTATCCTGCGTGCCCGAACCAGCCGCCTCAGTCACACCTCCGGCCAGGAAGGTCAAACCGAAGAAATCGCGGTTGATTAAAGGGATCTCCTTCACGTACTCGCTGGTAATGTCGGTACCCAATGTCGCACTCTCCGTGTCCAACAGCGGAGCGGCTGTCGTGACTTCGACCTTCTCACTCGCACCCGCGGGAGTCACAGTAAAATTGAGCGTACCTTCCTGATCGACGGCAAGTACCACACCCGTTCGCTCTGCCGCTCGAAAACCAGGAATCTGAACTTTTACCGAATATGTGGATGGCCGCAAACCGGTGAAGTAGTATTCGCCCTTGTCGTCAGTGCGGGCGACACTGGAAATATTGGTTCCTGTGTCCGTAATAGTTACGGTCGCACCGTGAACCACCGCTCCCGTTGCATCAGAGACCACGCCACGAAGCTGTGCCCGGTAACTGCCCTGTGCGACCGCCGACGTCGCAACGCCTGCGAAGAAGTACGCCGCAAGAATGCAAGAGAGAACTCGTCCAGTCGGTCTCATGAGGATCCTCCGTCTCCTTCGCATGTAGCTGACGTTTTCTCGGGCGCGCACGCCGGTCCGCCGGTTGTTGAGAAATCCACCGAAATGGAAATCGTCGGAACCTGCCGTTTTGGTCATGAAAACCTCCACTTGCCCGTCCTGCCCTACTCATTCATAAAAAAAGTTTCTCTGCCCATCAAAGCCCATTGCCGGCGCATGAAGCCAAGCAATTCCGTACGATCTCGAAATGCCTCCGTACCTCCTTCTTTCGTTACCGAGTACGCGGCCGCGATGTTGGCGAAGGCCAGGCAGTCTTCCAGTGACCTCCCCCGCAAAAACGAGTAAATAAATCCCGCATCGAAAGTATCGCCGGCACCGACGTCATCGGCGATGTTCACGCTCGGGGGCGCCAGACTCCAATGCTCATCTCCCGCGCGGCAAATGGCGGATCCCGAGCCGCGTTTCATCACGACTACTTTGACAAGCTCGGCCAGCCGATCAATCGCCTGTGAAGGATCCGTTGTCCGTGTTATTTTTTTTGCTTCTCGCTCGTTTGGAAGGAACACATCGACATATTTCAGGACTGCCTCCAGATCTTTCCCCCATAGATCTTCCGGATCATCGTTCGTATCAAGAGACGTGGTGAGACCTGCTTCCTTCGCCTGCCGGAACAAATCTGGAATTCGGGGCCGCAACGCACGGTGCAAAAAGAAGGAGCCGAGGTGGAGATGACGGGCCCCACGAACGTAGTCCATGTCGATGTCTGAATACTGCATTTCGAACATCGTGCCCGGATACGTCAACATATGGCGATCCTGGGCATGAGGCAGCACAACCGTGAGCCCGGTGTATGTCTTGCTGACTCCTTGCTTAACGTGGCTGGTGTCAACACCCGCGGCGGACAACCGTTCTACCGCGATTTTTCCGAGGGGGTCACCACCAATTTTCGATATAAGACCGACTTGCGTGCCGAGCACGCACAAGTTGTGCGCGAAGATCGCCGAGGAACTTCCCAACGTGAATGCAAGTCCGCTGGCCAGCAACTCTCTGTCGAGCGGCAGATCCCTGGGCAACCCGTATAGAATCAGATCCAGGTTGAGCTCCCCGACAACACAGACCTCGATCACTGAGTGCTCCTTTCGCGTTCTAAAGTGCGACCGTACACTCGGTCAATGGTGAATCTTGACATGCTGTACCACTCGGCTGATGGCGCCATTTGGACTTGGACAGTCGGGCCGCAGATTCCACCGCAGCGAAAAAAACAAACCCAGCAGTTGCCCAAACATCACGTCCACCACCACGCGATAGTCATCGCCTATATCGCCTGGCGCAATCGGCGTCAGATAGTATTCGGCGAAAGAGTCTTTGTCCGAGATTTCGCCCCCGGCCACAACTATCCTGGACCTGACCAGCCGCTTTTCCCCGATCTCCTCCAGCAAATCCCGCTCGTACTGCTGTGTGCGCCAATTGCCCGAAAGAAAGCAAACGAACAGCGTGTCTTGATCCAAAGCCGCCATGGGACCATGGCGAAGGCCCAACCCCGACTCGGACAGAGTCAAGGTCTTTCCCGCAGTCAGCTCGAGCAGCTTGAGAGCAGACTCCCGCGCCACTGCCTTCAGGGGTCCTGAACCGACAAAGCAAGCTTTCGTGTACGCTTCTTTCGCTAACGCCGACGCGCAATTTGCGGCGGTCGGCAGAAAATTTCTGCCCGCCTGCACCAGTTGCAACAGAATTTCCTCATACCTGTCGAGATCGTTAACGTGCGCCAGACACTGGCCGAAGATCACCATGCTGGAGAATGAGCTGGTCATGGCCAATCCGCGGTCATTCACGTCGTCATCTAAGCAAATACCTAATACACGCCTTACCTCTGCGCTTTCGCGGATCATTCGACCGTTGGCATTGCACGAGATCACGAGGTGATGAATGTCCGGACGACACTCCCGAGCAGCCTCCAATGCCGCAACTCCCTCGGGCGTGTCTCCCGAACGCGAAAACCAAATCCAGAGATATCTCCTCCCAGCAATCATCAAGTCATCCATGTGCGTCAGCAGATCCGTACTCGCCACCGCGATCACGTCGCAGTGCCAGCACTTGCCTAGAACATAAACTAGAGATTGCCCAATATAGTCAGACGTCCCGGCGCCGATCAGGAAAACGGTTGGCCTGGAATCCGGACTTGCTCCGACTCCCGCGAGCGACAGGAATTCCTTGATCCGGGCCTGCCTTCTCCGGAATAGTTCGAAGGTAGACAGCCAGGCATCGGGCTGCTGCGCGATTTCCGCAGGGGTATAGGCCAGCCCGCGAGCGGTTTTCTCGCTGTTCGGAAGATTTAATAATTCAGCAAGAGCATTCACCCGCAAAATCCTCCATTCAATACTTTCGCTGCTGCGTTACTTCGGGGCTGGCATTCCGCCGTCACGGCTCATACCAAAATACCGCGCCCTTTTCGATCGCAGGAAGCTTGTACGTGACACCGCCGTCACCAGGAGTGCCATTCAGTAGCTGCACCTCTCCGAGAAAGGGAAGAAAGTATCCATGCCCGATGGTTGTACCTGACACCGTGACTTGGACACCGCTCTGTGGCGTTTGAATCGGATTCACCCCACCCTTCAGCCCGGCAAAGTTCGAAAAAAATACGTGGGGCTTTCCGTCGACCTGGGAGATTGACGTGGCGACCATAGGGGAAGCAACCACGCGAACCGGCGCGTCGAATTTCAGGTTCTCGATAAATTCGTGCTCTCGCTCAGGGTTTACTTCGTCGACATCCTTTTGCAGTGCCGCGTAATAATCCTTTCCCGGGCATTTACTGAACCGGAGCACGTTGGATGGAGAACCAAGCTGAGTAGCATCTTCTCCTGTGATGACCAGCGTCTTATTGCCATCCACGTATTTACGAAACCACGCCCTTTCGCTCTCGCTGATCACCCGCACGTCAGGCAGAATCAAAGTGTGCCCCTGAAACACCGAAAGCGTGCGCGGGGTGACAACCTGAAATTCACGGTGCTGCTGCATGAGAAGGATGAGAATTCCGCGGTAGGATGGGATGAATTCGTCTGCGTTGTAATTTCGAGTGCTGGGAGAGAAGTAAACACCGATGGGGGCGATAGTTGTCCGCGGCCGGTAGAACGTGTCTTCATGCCCCTTAATCCAGGAAAAAATCCGCGTTCGGGTCGCCGAATCGTTCGATCCCGCCATCGAATGTCCTGGCGCATCCCAAAAATTTGATCCCGTCATGATTTCTGAGACTACCAGATTCATCATGGCCTCCCGCCGATCCACCTTCTTGTCCCCATCCCACGAGTAGTTCAGTATCCAAGTTGCCTTACCCTGCGCGAAGGCGCGAAACGAGTGCATTCCCACTTGGTAATTGAACCAATCCAGCGCGGTTCTGGACGAAGCCATGTGATCACCGCTGCCGAATTCATATTCATGGGCAATGGCATCGACCACCGCGTACAAACTGTAAACATCAGCCCCAACGCGCACGGCCTCTTCCTCAATGCCTGGGTAAATCTCGGAAATCGTCTTGATTGAGGGATTCACAGCCTTTGCGTTCTGGTCAATGTCTTGCATGAAATCGGTGATCGTTTGAATTCTGAAATCGACCCATTTTCTAAAATTGCGGTCGGAGAAGTCTCCCAGCTTGACGTCCTTCTTCGCATCAAGGCCCGTTTCTTTTCGGAAGGCCGCAACCGTCGAGTCGTCGAAACTCGCCCAAGTGTCTTCCCAACCATCGAAGTGCGTCATCCAGTACGGAATGTCGACGTAGATTCCATCGATTCCCGTGGCCGCAATCTGCCTTACACGCTCCATGTAAGTTTTCCGCCATGCCGGCGCGTAGGGGCTAACCCACACATCCTCATCCCCTTTCGCAATCCAGAAAGCGGTGCCGCCTCCAAAGACCGCGGGTTCTCCGCTGATCTTCCGCTGAAGCCAGTCCGGATGATCTTTGGCGAGCGTGTGTGGAGTTTTGTCGGCGTTGGCCGTAATGCACTCAGTTCCGGCGATGTAGACAAATGCGCGGTTGCCCGCTGCGTGCGCCCTTTCCGCCACCTCACGGATTGCCTTCAGCTTTTCCTCCGGGTTGAGAAAGCTCTCGTAGCGGCCCGGTATATCGTTGTCGACCTCGATGCCAAACACGCCGTCTTCCTGCGCACTTCGGACGATCCGGTCTGCATTATCGCTCTGTAGCCCATACGCGCCGATGCGCACGTAATGGGTCCAGTTCTGCTCCGCCGTATCGGGGCTCGCCTGCAGGAATGGGGATAACACCACCAAGGCAATCGTCGTGGAAGCAGCCAAGGCCCGGGTAATGCCTGACGCTCGCCAACGCCCGAGACCAGCGTTATGGAACAGAACAGACCCAAGACGGATTGGGTTTCGTATCATTGCGTTTAATAACTTTTACTTTCGTACCGCCTCGGGTGTCAAGCGTAAAATGTTGCCTTCTGAACCAGCGGAAGCTGGCATGGACAAATCAGCCCGGCCACTGTAAAAGAGAATGTCGCGAGAACGTGCGAATGAGCGCGTCAATTTGAAAGCGAGTCCTGCTGAGTGGAGCAATGCTGAACGAAGAACGGCGTCGACACATCCTGGACATTCTGAGTCGCGACGGCCGCGTTTTGGTCGTCGACCTGGCAAAACGATTCCGAACGTCCCAGGTCACTATCCGAAAGGACTTGGATGCTTTGCAGGCCCATGGCCGCATTCACCGCAGCCACGGCGGGGCCCTACCCGCGCGCGAGAGTGCACTGGAAGACCCGACTCTACGGGAGAAGGAGAAGCTGCATCGCAAGGAAAAACTGAAGATTGCGGTTGCCGCCGCCCATATGGTGCAGGAGGGTCAAGTGGTGATTCTGGATTCCGGGACCACTACTACAGCGATCGCACGGGCGCTGCGTAAGTTTGAGAACCTCACCGTCATCACCAACGCTGTAAATGTCGCCGCCGAACTCTCCGGTTCCTCGCTCGATCTCATCCTAACCGGCGGGACTCTGAGGAAGAACTCATTCTCGCTCGTGGGCCCGATTGCGGAAGAGACGCTGCGGCGACTGAACGGAGATATTCTTTTTCTCGGCGTGGACGGCTTCGACGTGCAACATGGTTTGACCACACCGAATCTGCTCGAGGCCAAAGTCAATCGGGCAATGATGGATGTGGCCCGGGTTGTGGTGGCGGTGTGCGACTCCAGCAAGTTCGGGCGCCGCACCTTATCTTCGATCGCACCCCCCTCGGGGGTGCACCATTTGATTACGGACCGGGGTATTTCGAAACCGGATCTCGCCGCATTAAAGAAGGCTGGAATCCAGGTAACCCTGGTCTAATTCTGGCTGAGCAGTCTATTTCCCTCGCGCCAGTGCTTCACCACGGAATTGCCCAAATATTCTCTCTGCGTTCTTGTGATAGATCTTTTCCAATACTGAATCCGGAAGCTCCATTCCGTAAATCTCCCAGCGACCTTGTCCCGGGTATCCCCAATAATCGAAGGATTCATCTCCGGTTTCCAGCCACCGGAAATGATTGCGATACATGGCTTCGTCCATGCCGTTATCGGTGCCAAACATGATCCGGTCCTGATACTTGATAAAGAATTCGCGGGCGCGACGAGGCTGGCGGCCCAGTTCGGCTTCCCGTGCTCCGAACTCGACCATCACATTGGGAAGAGTGTCGAGCAGATGGGAGACATAGTCGAGATTCTCCGGCCAATTCGCCATATGCAGCGCGACGAACGTCGTGTGCGGATGCTTGGCGAACATGCGGTCGCGTGCCGCCAGGAGCGATTCCTTCGTGGGGAACTCAGGTCCGTAAAAACTCCAATCCGGATGCTCGGTCAATTCTTCATATCGCTCATTGGTGTTGTCGACAGGACGAAAGAACGCTTCTGGATCGGTCGAATGAATAGAGACTGGAATACCCAGTCGCCCGCATTCCTCCCAGATGGGATCGAGGCGCGGGTCATCGATCGCAATCAGCTTCCCCGATTTGTCGCGCACGCCTAAGCCAAGGTCCTTTAATTGCTTCAGACCACGCGCCCCTCGCGCCACGGTATCGTCGAGCTGAGCCACCATCTCCTGGCTGTAGTTGGGATCATCGATCTTGCTGAAGTCAATCTGGCTGAAGACTATAAAGCGTCCGGGATACGGCTTGACCATCTCGTCGATCACCTGCTGCAGTTTGTCGCCCCACATGCCGGTGAGAATCACTACTGTCTTGACGTTGGTGTTGTCCATGATCTCCACCACGCGCCGGGGTGCCATGTGGTCGTCGATTCGCATGGCATCGTTCACGTGGTTATGAACATCAATCACGTAGTACTTGGCGCGGTCCACGTTGTGGGCCGGTGCATGCAGCATCGAAACCGGATGGAAGTCCTTCAGCAGCAGGGTTTTCTTCTCATCCGCTCCGGCGGCGGATTTGTAGCCGATTTGCCCCTGCGATTGGTCTGGTTGCGGCGCTGCACTCTGCCCGGCAGGCCGCGCCAGAGCGGCTAGAAAAAAGCAATAGGACACAATTAGTTTGATCGACATGGCCCGGCCTCATGATTTACCGCAAATTCTCTTAACAATCTCAACAAAACGAAAGTAAATGGAATCGTTCGCAATATACTTCACAGTTCTAGCTTTCGGCAAGCGGCTCCTGAAAGAGAGTCAAAAGCACGGCATGAGAATCCGATCGAAATGCACCGACGATACCCTGCGGTCATGACGCGCCTGCAGGCACTCGCGCTCGGCCTTGCCCTGCTTGGATCGGCGTTCGGTTGGAAGCCTGAACAGAATGACGCAGGCCGGCAGTCCGCCCCGGCTTCTGACCATTCCTCCACCAATCCACAGATCCGACTCTATCTCCGGACGGAACCATCATCGCGCTGCACGAGGAAGGCGGAGGAATCTCTTTGTATCGCACGGGCAGCGGCGCGGCCGACTGCAGCGATGGGAGCGCTCGCCGCTGAGTCTCCGATCCGGTTCGTCAATGGCGGCCGGTCATTATTGGTCGGCGACAGCAGCAGCAAAGACGTCATCCTCACCGTGGTCGATCTGGCAAGCGGGCAGCGCCAGGCGTGGAAACGCTTGTATTTCAGCGTTCAACGCAAAGGAAAATCAGTCGTGGTCACGCCCGATCTGAAGTATTACGCATATTATTCCCCCCGGTATTCTTCCGATCTGTATCTGGTGGAGAATCTCCGCTGACTCTCCATGGCAGTTCCTCGCCTTGTCACGAAGTGTAGCGCTTATGTTGTAGAAACTTCCCACTTAGCGCTGACGGGCAACCTGGAACTAATGCCTCAGGATTGTTTTCGACAAACGCGCAGCTGGTCAGGAGATCGAGGTCACGTTCATGCTTTTCGCCGCGGCAACGATCGCTCTTCACGCATGAATGCCGGTTCAGCATTCGGAACGGATGACGGGCGACTCAGAAGTTGACAGGAGCAAAGTCGACTTCCCACTTCTAATCCGTGGACTCCCGTTTCGATTACTTCCGTGTGGCCGACCGTTCGCTCACGAGCCACATCCGCTTCAATTTCGATGCGACTCTGTGGCATTTCGTCGATATTGTTTTGGTGTCACACCCAAGACACGTTTGAAAGCCTTGCTGAACGCCGCGTCAGAGTCGTAGCCGACAGAGTTTGCTACCTCGAACAGTTTCCTATGATCTTCCTGCAGCAACCCGGTCGCCTTATACATTCGCCAGTTCGTCAAGTATTCGAGTGGCGTTTCCCCGACCAGTTCTTTAAATCTCAATGCAAAGGCTGAGCGAGACATACCGGCTGCCGCGGCTAGTGTTTCCACCGTCCACGGATTCTCGATTCTCTCGTGCATTGCATTGAGCACTGCTCCAATTCTTGGATCGAAGATGGCGCGAAGCCATCCGCTTTTACACGTTTCGGAGCTCGATGCTATGTGGGCACGGACACACTGGATGAACAAAATATCCGCTAGCCGGTTGACCATTACTTCCGAGCCAGGTGCTGGTTGTGCCATTTCCGATGCCAGCAACTGCAAAGTCGCGTGCAGTGCGAGGCTTTGGGCTTGATCGGCCTTGACCAGTATCAACTCTGGCAGTAAACGCTTTAGGGGCTTGACGCTCATCTGGCCAAAGCTGAACCATCCCGAGATTACCGTGGTCGGGGCGCCGCCTCCGCCGTAATGGATCACGTTGCTGCGATTCTTAGGTGCGACCTCACAAAAGCTGCGCGCACGTGTGCGTGGGTTGTCCCGCAACGCGTACGAGCTCGCCGGTGCTAACAGGAAACAATCTCCGCCCGTGAGAGGAATTGGATCCGGCATCCCTCTTACGCTGAGCCAGCAATTGCCCCGCGAAACCATGCCGAAATGCGCTAACAGGGATGGCGAATTCTTGAGTGCAGACGAAGGAGGCACTCCTTCTTTCGCGTCCTCAGCTTCACGCATAAGACCCCAGGGTGCGGTGGCCTCCAAGCGGGCCTGCACCACGCTGGCCACGTGCATGGTATTGAACAGATCTGTAAGCGGATCCAACTGCAGCCTCCCTTGTGGACGATTGGACAATTTATCCGGACTAAATGACAGGTCCCGTCCATCAGCACGGACATCTACTCTATCAGTTTGGATGAATCGTACGGCTCAAGAGGTGCACATGAAACTACTTCAAATTGATTCCAGTGCTCGGTCCAGTTCAATAACTCGGAAATTAACAGCGAAGTTCGTTGAGGAATGGAAAAAGAACCACCCCGCTGGCGAGGTCATACAGAGAGACCTTTCCACAACCCTGTTGCCGCACATCACCGATGATTGGAGTGGGACCCACCTGGACCCGTCGCAGTTGACTCCTGCTCAGCGGAGTTATCTGTCCACGTCCGACCAGTTAATCGAGGAACTGCAGGCAGCGGACACCATCGTAATTGGCGCGCCCATGTACAACTTCGCGATTCCTTCTCCCCTCAAGGCATGGATCGATCAGGTGGTAAGGATGGGAAAGACGTTTGGTTATGGACCAAGTGGTGCGCGCGCACTTCTAAGCGATAAAAAAGTGTTTGTCATCACGTCGCGAGGCGGCGCCTATCCCAAGGGTACTCCGGGAGAGAAGCTCGATTTTCAGGAACCCTATCTGCGTCACATTCTCGGATTCATCGGTCTCACTGATGTGACATTCATTCACGCTGAGAACCAGGCGCGGGAGGGGGCCGGTCCATCGCTAGCAGCTGTGGCTGAAGAAATTGCACGCCTGTCGGCGGAGCAAGGCCAACAAGTTGCTCATCGAGATAAGGAAAGGAAGCATATATGAATGTGACTCTATGGATCGTTCAAGGACTTCTGGCGTTCGCCTTCATCGCTGTCGGTACGATGAAGCTGTTTGCTTACGAGAAGTTCAAAGCCCAATCCGAGAAGAAGGGACCGACCGGCATCACACGCGGCCTCGCGGCCTTCATTGGCGTCACTGAGGTTGCGGGAGGCATCGGCATCGTCCTGCCGATGGCAACCAACATTGCTCCGTCAGTCAGCCTGTGGGCTGCAGTCGGACTCTCAACCATCATGCTCCTGGCAATTGGATTTCACCTACGCCGCCGGGAGTCGCCGGCTGCGCCCGGCATCCTTTTCTTGCTCACAGTGTTTGTGCTGTTCGGGCGTTTTTCTCGCTAGAGGAAAGCAAAGGGCCAGACGCTGCCTTTGAGGGTTCTGCCCGGATCACGCGCTGACTCGGGCTTGCTGTCTGACTCTTACGAACGTAAACCACAAGGCTCGAATCCGATCCTCACATCAGGGGTCCCAGAGGTCACTATGGAACCCCAACGTCGTATCGCTCGTGTCGTCACAGTTCCTCCACTTGCGCCCGAATTTGTTGGTACTGGACACCTGGCAACGCAGGTCTGCAATCCGCTTCGTGTGGCACCAGTTGTACCCCGTGAGGTATCACACTAAGCTTTCCGCGTGGCGAATGCGGGCAGTTCGCAAGTGCTCGCTTCATCCTGCCAATCAAAACTAATCCAAGTTAGTCGAATTATTAATATTCAATCTTCACGGCTTCTTCATGCCGTCCAGTCTAGGCTCCTCCCCACATTCGGGGCGTTGAACCATTTGCTTCCCGCCTGGTGGAGTCTCTGCCGATGCTTGACGAAGCATAAAGCATTTTTCGGCTCTTCGACTGCGGTGGCGACTGGAAAATGGGAAAGCCGCCACTCGTCATCGAGGCACGAAACGAGACGGGAGCGTCGGCTTGGAGAAGAAGGCCGTTCCATATTAAGAAGGTTTATGCGTTCTTTATGAACTTTTTACCCACTCTTTATGAGTCTTCGAGTGTGATGATGATTTGACCCCGAAGGAAAGCGGCAGGAAATTCGATTTGTCCACTCAGTCAGATTGAACGAACTGCTATTGAGTGAAGAGAACCGGACTTCGGACCGGAGAGGATTCTAACTTGAAAATCACGACAGCTTTATTGCGTAAGCCCGTAGGGGCTTCGGCCTTCCTTTCGGTGCTTGTTTTGAGTCTCGGCGTTGGCCAAGGTGTGTGCTGTTACGCACAGACTCAGACCCAACCGAACGATCAGCCGAGAGTGGCTGCCCTGCACGAACCGGTGCCTGGTGATACGAGTACGACGAATAGCACGGCAATTGTGAACGCCCAGCCCGCCGCCGCGCCCGATCCGGAAATATCTCCGGCGGTCGCGAAACAGTTCGCGGCCATGCAGGCGGAGATCGAGCAACTGCAAGCAGAACTGAAAGGCCGTGGCGCGACTGAACCAGCGTCGCTGTCCATCGGAGGATCGTCGACATCTGCCGCAGCCGCGGCTCCGGCCCCAGCCACAACCAGCGCGGCTCCGGCTGTATCGGCTGCACAAGCGCCAAGCGACGCCGCAGCCGCTAAGCCTGAAAAAAAACCGCCGACCGAGCCTTTTGCCTTTGCCGACTGGAGCTGGATGAACGGCAGTCCTCACAACAAGGAGGCGGTGTGGGATTCGAAGTTCTTCACCCCGGAAATCAGATTGGACACTGACTACGTCAGTAGCTTCAACCATCCGAAGGATGACACGCTAGGCGGATCAACCGAGATCTTTCGCTCGAATGAAGTCCAAGTAGAGCAGATCAGCTTCGGTGGTGACTTCCACTGGCAAAACGTTCGCGGCCGGATATTGACTCTGGGGGGGATGTTTGCAGTAACGACGCCAAGGAATGACGGCAGCGTGGGACGCGGCCAATGGGACCTTCGTGGCGCGTACAAGTACTTTGGCGAAGCCTACGGCGGTTACCACGTCAACGTGAATCACGGGCTCAACGTTGACGCAGGAATCTTCGTTTCCTACATCGGCCTCTTCAGCTACTGGAACTTCGATAACTGGGCGTATCAGCCCTCGTACGTATCGTCCAACACACCCTGGTTCTTCAATGGTTTGCGCATCCAATGGTTCCCTACCGAAAAATTGAAGATTGAGCCCTGGATCATCAATGGATGGCAATCCTATGCCAGGTACGGCAACGTGCCCGGTCTGGGCGGACAGATTCTATACCGTCCGAATGCGAATCTTTCGTTCGTCTTCAATAACTACGGCATGGGCGAAGATACGCTGGGTCTTAACGGCGCCCGCTCACGTTTACACACTGACAACAGCGTCGAGTACAAGTACTACGACCACCCCGAGAAGACTCTGGACAAGATGGCTTTCTCAATCACCGGCGATCTGGGATGTGAATACGGTGGAGGAGTGAGTTGTCTCGGGGACAAGAAGACAGCGGGCCAAATCACAGCCTACAAGCAGGTCTTCGCGGGGTGGATGATCTACGACCGCACGTGGTTCAAAAAGGACAAGTACGCAGTAACTCTTGGCGGCGGTGTGCTGGACAATCCGGGCCGCTATCTGACGCTGCTGCAACCGATCAATGGAGCGGACGCGGTTTCCGGATCGCCATATTTTCCGGTGTTTCCCGGGTCGGTGTATAAGGCCTGGGACAATTCCGCCAGCTTTTATTACATGCCAAAACAGTACATCAGTTTCGTCTGGGAGTTCGGTTATCGCCACGCGAATCAGCCATATTTTACGGGGCGAGGTGGAATAACGCCTCCGAACGGCAACAACGGTTCTCCCGCCGATTATGTCTGCAATGACGGAAGTTCGACCGGGTTTGGGTGGGCGGTAAATCCCTCCAACCCCATCGACCCGAACGGAGCCAACCTCGGCCTCGCGCAATCGACCTGCAACGCGAATTCGCATGGCGGACTTTGGACCCCGGATCTGCGCAAGGATGAACCCAGTATTCGGATGGCCATCATGGTGAAGTTCTAGCTTGGCGAGCACCGGGGGCAGAGACGACAAAATGCGCGACATGAACCGGAGCACCGTTCGACAGCTGACTGCACCTGTTGGGCTGCTCCGTTTTTTCTTTGCCCTCTCTTTGCCGGCCGTGCTGGCCCTGACGGGCTGTAGCGCACATGCAGACCCGGCGGCTGAGGCACCTCCGCCGGCGAACATCGTACCTGGAACAGATCCCGGCCTGTTCGCGGTGGACCATCCTGAACAATTTCCGCTCGCAGCGGCCGTTGAGCACTCCACGACCTCCGAGTTGGTGGTCACGGGCGCGGTTACGCCCGACATCGCGCGCAATATTCCAGTGGTCTCGCTCGCATCGGGCCGCGTGGTGGCCATTCGCGCGCGACTCGGCGACACAGTGCAAAAAGGCCAGCTGTTACTCACGATTCGCAGTGACGACGTTGCGGGAGGGTTCGACGCCTATCGCAAAGCCGTCTCCGACGAACTTCTCGCGCGGAAGCAGCTAAATCGAGCCGCGGACCTGTATGCCCACGGCGCCATCGCGCAGCAAGACCTCGAGGTCGCGCAAGACACCGCAGATGATGCCAAGGTCACACTCGATACCGCGACCGAGCATCTTCGGCTCCTGGGCAACGATCCCGACAAGCCCATGGGCATCGTGGACATCGTTGCGCCCACCACGGGCGTGATTACCGATCAGGAAGTGACGAACGCGGCGACCGTGCAGGCCTACTCATCGCCCAGCCCGTTTACGATTTCGGATATCTCGTCTGTTTGGATTGTCTGCGATGTGTACGAGAATGACCTGGCTACGGTCCGGCTGGGGGACATCGCGGAGATCACCCTGAACGCGTATCCCGACCGACCGTTCAAGGGGAAGGTCAGCAACATTAGCACCATCCTCGATCCGAGTATTCGCACCGCCAAGGTGCGCATCGAAGTGCAGAACCCCGGAATCATGAGGCTTGGCATGTTCGTGAGAGCCACGTTCCATGGCCAGACCAGAGAGATGCACACCATTGTTCCGTCCTCTGCGGTACTGCACATGCACGATCGCGATTTTGTTTTCGTTCCCGCGCCCGACAAGAAATTTCTCCGCGTAGAGGTGGTCGGTGGAGACGTGCTCACCGAGAACACGAAATTGCAGGAAATCAAGTCAGGCCTGAAGCCAGGGCAACCGGTGGTCACGAACGCGCTGGTTTTGGATCACGTGCTCGCGCAATAACGGAAGGTGCAAACCGACACAGCCTCGCGGGCGCGGCTCATGCCAGACATTCCAGATCAGCAGCCGTGCAGAGCGGCTGAGTCGGCGCATCTGCAAGCCAGACAGGACAGGGAATGATTCGGGCTCTAGTAGACTTTGCGCTCAACAACAAATTTGTAGTACTGGCCATCGCCTCCCTGCTGGCCGGCTGGGGAGCTATCTCGTTCCACAACCTGCCGGTGGAAGCCTATCCCGATATCGCCGACAACTACGTGACGGTTATTACTCAATGGCCGGGCCGCTCGGCGGAGGAGGTGGAACAGCAGGTCACGATTCCAATCGAAATACAAATGTCCGGAATGCCGCACATGACCTTTCTACGGTCCGAGTCCATTTTCGGCCTGTCGTTCGTGATCATGATTTTCGACGACAGTTCTGAGAACGACTGGAACCGCCAGAAGGTGCTAGAAAGGCTCACCCAGGTCAATCTCCCTCCCGGACAAAACCTTCAACCTCAAATCGGCACCGACTGGAGCACCACGGGCCAGATCTACTGGTACACACTGAGAAGCACAAATCCTCGCTACGACCTGATGGAATTGAGATCGATCGAAGACTGGGTTCTTCTCAAGCAATTCAAATCCGTTCCCAATGTGGTGGATGTTTCCGACTTCGGGGGCACGGTGCGTGAGTATCAGGTGCGGGTGGATCCCAACAAACTGGTGTCGTACGGCCTCAGTATCGGACAGGTCGAGCAGCAATTGGCCAACAACAACATCAATGCCGGGGGCAGCTTTGTTGAAGAAGGCCTACAGCAGATGAATGTTCGCGCCCTCGGGCTATTCAGCAGTGTGCAAGACATCGAGCAGACCGTCCTAAAGACTCAGACCGGGACCGCCCTTCGGGTGAAAGATATCGCAGACGTAACCCAGGGTCCGAAAATCCGGTTGGGCCACATGGCGAGAGCCAATCACATGGAAGAGGGGCGCATCATCGACGAGCCCGACGTCATTCAAGGTGGTGTGCTGATGCGCAAAGGGGCGGAAGAGCAACCCACGCTCGACGCCATTCACAAGAAAGTGGACGAACTCAACAACGGCCTCTTGCCCCCCGGTGTGCAGGTCGTTCCTATGCTGGATCGCAGCGATCTGCTTCACTTCACCTTGCACACCGTGATGCACAACCTGGTCGAAGGCATGATTCTGGTCAGCATCATTCTTTTTCTGTTTCTCTTGAATGTGCGGGCCGCGTTCATCGTCGCGCTCACAATTCCGTTCTCTCTGCTCTTTGCCTCGATCTGGCTGGACTTGAGCCATATTCCAGCGAACCTTCTCTCTCTAGGTGCGTTGGATTTCGGAATGGTGGTGGATGGCGCGGTGGTCATGGTGGAAAACATCGTTCGACACGTGAGCCGCCTGAACAACGGTTCCGGGGCGATAAAACAGACGTCCGCGGAAGCGATTCGTGAGGCGGCGCATGAGGTGCAACGGCCGGTCTTTTATGCCATCGCCATCATCATCACAGCCTATTTGCCGATCTTCACGCTGCAACGGGTTGAGGGCCGGCTCTTCCGGCCCATGGCCTGGACGGTCGCGCTCGCTCTGCTCGGTGCCATGACTTTTTCCGTTCTCGTCGCACCGGTGCTTGCGGGCATATTTTTCCGCAATGGTGTTCATGAACGGCGCAACCCGGTGATGGATTACCTGACTGCACGCTACCGCGAAGGGCTGCGCTGGGCGGTTCCGCATCGCTGGGTAGTAGCTGGTGTTGGCATCGCGGCCCTGGCTGGAACGCTCTTCCTGGGCTTTGGCGGCATCATTGGTGCAGAGTTCCTGCCGCACCTCGATGAGGGCGCGATCTGGGCGCGAGGCACTCTGGCCAACAGTACAAGTCTCACCGAAGGCGAACAGTTCACCAAGAATGAGCGTTATGTTTTTGCGTCGTTTCCGGAAGTGAAAACGGTTGTCTCGCAGGTGGGCCGTCCCGATGACGGAACCGACACCGGCGGATTCGGTAACACGGAGTATTTCGTCGACCTAAAGCGGAAGGACGAGTGGAGGCCGGTTTTCCATCGCAATAAAGAGGAACTGGTCGCTGCCATGAATCGCGCGGTGGAAAAGTATCCTGGTGCGATCTGGAACTTTTCGCAGCCCATCGAGGACAACGTCGGAGAGACGATGACGGGCACCAAGGGCTCGCTTGCGCTCAAGATTTTTGGGGACGACCTGAAGACTCTTGAGCAGACAGGTGAAGAAGTCACCGTCGTGATGGCGGACATCCCTGGTATGCATGACGTCAAACTTTTACGCGATTTTGGCCAGCCAAATCTCGACTTGACCGTGGATCGCCGCCTGGCGGCTCGGTTTGGCCTCAACATGGCGGACATACAAGACGCCATCCAGACCGCCGTGGGCGGGAATGCTGTGAGTCAAGTGCTGATCGGCGAGCAGCGCTACGACGTGGTGGTGCGGTACCAAGCCCCCTACCGAAATACTCAACAGGCCATCGAGAGGGTTCGTTTGCTTTCGCCCTCCGGCGAGCGAGTGTCTCTGGCGCAATTGACCAGCGTAGAGGTCAAGGACGGCGCGTACGACATCTACCGCGAAGGCAACAACCGCTATCTCGCAGTAACGTTCAACGTAAGGGGCCGCGATCTGGGCACCACGGTCGAAGAGGCGATCAAGCGGATTGGCGAGAAAGTGAAGCTGCCGCCGGGCTATGCCATCGGCTGGTCGGGCGAATATGAAAACGAAAAACGAGCGGAAGCGCGTCTCGCTCTGATTATCCCGCTGACGATTCTCGTCATCTTCATCATTCTCTACACCATGTTTCGCTCTTACAAATGGTCCCTGCTCATTTTGCTGAACGTTGGCCTGGCTCGCGCTGGAGGTTTCTTGGCCCTGCTGGTTACGGGAACGTACCTCAGCGTGTCCTCAGGCGTGGGCATGCTGGCGCTGTTCGGCGTGTCGGTGCAAACCGGTGTCATCATGCTCGAATACATCAA
>PMSQ01000001.1 GCA_003168355.1 Acidobacteriaceae bacterium
GCCAGTGGTTTGAATACTAGGCTGCAATCCAAAGGTGCACAGAGATGAAAACGAATGCGAAAGACTACGTATCAGCTGCCCAACAGTTCTTCGCTGCGTACGATGCCCACGACGTTGACGGCATGCTAGCTCTCTGCGCAGATGGCGCGCTCGGACGATATGCCCCGTACGGCCGCGAGAGCGTCGTGCCAATCCGTGGTGGCATCGATGTTATCTGGCGCGCGTTTCCGAATGCCGTTCCGAACTTTCGAGTCAAAGTGATCGAGCTGATCCCTGCCGACGGGAATACAGTCGTGATCCAAGCTGAAATGAGCGGGCCCATACCTGCAGAAGTTCCAGGAGTCGCAAAGAAGGGCCAGGACGTACACATCCCTCACTGCTACATTCTGCGTTTCGACTCGAATTCCAAGATCACTCGGCTCGATGCTTACTGGGACAACACTGTCCTCAACAATATCAAGGCGAGCGGAGTGTGACTGAGCGAGCCAGTTGCAAGATCTCTGATTTGCGGCGGCATTGCTGAATGTTGCAGAGGAGGTGCACTGCCTAGCGCACCCCGCTAACAAGGAGAACGAAACGCAACAGCTACTACAACGGAGGAAGCACGCCATGGCTAATGCAAGCAACACTACTGCTCCGACGCAATTCATCGAGACCAAGCTCGAAAAATATGCCTATCGTCGCTTTGGGAAAGGTAACGGTCTACCACTGTTGTGTCTCCAGCACTTCACCGGGACTTTGGACAATTGGGACCCCGCCGTCACCGATCCGCTTGCTGTAGGACGTGAAGTCATTCTTTTTGAGAGTGCGGGTCTTGGCCGTTCGACCGGCCAGGTTCCTGAAAACATGGCAGGGATGGCGGCACACGCTCTCGCATTCGTCGATGCACTTGACCTGAAACGTCTAGATATCCTCGGCTACTCCCTCGGTGGAATGGTGGCGCAGCAGGTAGCGCTGGAACGTCCCTCGCTTGTTCACAGAATGCTACTTGTCGGCACCGCTCCGGAGGGAGGAGAGGACATTATGCACATGGATAAACCGGAGCTCAGGAAGATTACGGAAGATCCGAACATGCCTGGGCTGGAGAAACTGGTAAAGCTCTTCTTCGCGCCAAGCGAATCGAGTCAAGCGGCCGGAGAGGCCTTCGCAGCTCGGCTCGCTCAAAGAAAGCAAGATAACGAACCGTTAGCCGGCGCAAACGTCGCGATCGCTCAGATCACGGCCTTTCGTGCCTGGGAGACATACACTGGTGAGCGCTTTGCCAAGCTCGGCAAAATCATGCAGCCGTGCTTGGTCGTCAATGGCGTCTTCGACAATATGATTCCTGTTCGCAATTCCTACATGTTGAGCGAACATCTCCCCAACGCCATGCTGTTGACCTACCCCGATTCCGGGCATGGATCGTTGTTCCAGTTTCACAAGTCATTCGTTCGACAAGCCTCACTCTTTCTCGATTCAGAAGGCATCAGCTGAAGCCTGCGGTAGCATTGGAAATCCTAAGCTGTATCCGCTTAGGGATTTAGACGTGACGCCCGCTCCCAACATTCGCGCCAAAGGAAGAATGGAATGCCAATCAAAACAATCGAAGTACAACGTTTCAGCCTGACAACGTCACGATCATTCGAGGCTGTCGTAGCTTCATTGAAAGCTGGTGTCGGCCGACTGGATCTTGCCGCGTTTGCGAGTGCATCCAAGTCGCCGGGCACCTTCGCTGAGTTGGAACAGGTGATCAATCGCAACATGGGTAAAACCGGGCTCATGTTGTTCTTGGAATTTGATCATGGCGCGGTGGTCCGCAAGGAGACAGGTCTCGAAAGACCGAAAATCGTGAGGCTTGTTATCGGCAATCCACTCGTCATGAAGGAGATGGCCAAGCATGTTCCGGACGCGGGGTCATATGCGCCTGTGACCGTGCTCGTTGATGAGCGGGACGATGGCGTGCATTTGTCCTACGACAGGATGACCAGCTTTCTGTCCCCATACGAAAACCCGGATGCCCTGAAGGTCGCTCGGGAATTGGATTCGAAGATAGAAAGACTGCTCAACAACGCCGCGGTCGAGTGAACTTCGCGCTATATCCCAACGGTCTGAAGGCGAGAAAGGACGAACATGGATTTCGCAGGGATCAAAGTACCCGACACAGCGCTAGTGCACGACGCGATGGACTTGTCACGGAGTTTGTTAGAGCCATTTCTTTTTAATCATGTGATGCGCTCTTGGTTGTTCGGAATCGTCCTTGCAGAGAGCGCCGCAACGGCACCGGACGCTGAGCTCTTAGCTGTAGCAGCGATCCTGCACGATCTCGGTTTGACCGAGCGGTACAACGGGGAGAATCGCTTCGAGGTAGACGGCGCGAATGCGGCTCGCGAATTCTTGAAAGAACGCGGCATCTCGGCTCAGCAGACGCAGCTTGTGTGGGACGCTATCGCACTTCACACGACCCCAACACTCGCTCTCCATAAAGAGCCCGAAGTAGTGATGACTCATTCAGGAATCGCGGTGGATGTCCTTGGCGCCGGTCTTGATCGCATCTCGCGGGAGAAACAGCAGGCGATCCTAACCGCATT
>PMSQ01000033.1 GCA_003168355.1 Acidobacteriaceae bacterium
TTTTCCGCAGCCTGCTAGAGATCTGAAGGTCGCGTGTTCACATCGATTGGATCTCACACCTGAAGGCGCATTTTTCTCTCCGGATACAGGATGGAAGGACTTCCATACGCGTTCCAAGGAGCTGGCCAGAACCAATCAGTTTTCTCATGTTCTGTTGGCAGATATCTCAGATTTCTACAATCAGCTGGGACAGCATCGAATTCAGAATGCTCTCGAGATGGTTGCGGTGTCAGCCGAGAGATCGAGGAATGTCGAGAAGTTTCTAAATCAGCTAACGGCGAAGCAGTCCCAGGGACTTCCTGTTGGTCCGACGGCCTCGGATGTTCTGGCCGAAGCATGTCTGATTGATGTGGACAATTTTCTCTTGCGGCAGAATCTCCCTCATGTCAGATACGCTGACGATTTTCACATCTTCTGTACCTCGCGGAGGCAGGCAATCGAGATACGGCACGCGCTCTCTGAGTACCTGTTTGCGGTGCACCGACTATCCCTCGAATCGTCGAAGAGTTCGGTGCAGCACGTGTCCCAATTCCTAAAAGAACTTTCCGATCCCGAAGAGGCTGAGCAACAGGCAAAGGTGGATAAATTGAGCGAACTCATCCGAGCCTTCGAGGAGGAGCACGGAGGATATTCGTTTGAAGATCCGGAATCGCCGGATAAGAGCGAGATGCTAGGTCAGGCCGAAAGGGAAGCCCTTGTCGACCTATTTAGGCAGTGCGTTGAACGTCGACCGCTCCAGTTGGGGTTGGCAAGATACCTGCTGCGAAAGGCCTCGCAGAGCCGTACGGTTGTATTGAATCAGTCGGTATTTGAGAACCTTGATTCGCTGGCGCCCGCGCTGAGGGACGTTACTCGTTATCTGGCGGTGACCATACCCAAGGCTCAAGCTGCGGAAAGAGGCCGTCAGCTAGTCCGATTCTGCGCGGAGAGCGATGTTGGCAATCTTCCATTCGTTAGGATGTGGATTGTTGAGCTCCTTGTACGTCGACCTGACCTGTGTGGGGCAAATATCGCGCTGCCTCATTCGGAAGAATCGGCAAGGCATTTCGGGATAAGACCTACTGCTCTGTTGGCGAAGGTACACAATCAAATAGATTGGGTACGCGCACTGAAGGAGACATGGCGCAATCACGAGCCTTGGAGCCGGAGAGGTTTGATCTGGAGCACATCCGTACTACCTGGAGGAGAGCGCAGGCCGTTTCTGTCCATGGTTGTCGAACAGGGTGACGCCTTAGACGCGGCTGTAGCAAAGCTCTTGCTCAGCCAGTGTTAGATCCAAAAGACGCGAGAAATAGGGAAACCGGCATGCCAAGCTCAACAAATCCACACCCCCGCTGTGACATCCAACCTTGCCCTCCGCCCAAAATCAGCCCATCATCGTAGGGTCTGCACACCAGATTATGGGCCAAGCCAATGACATTTCCCATCTCGACCCACACGCCACCGAATCGATTCAGCTAACTCCTTTGCGCGGAATATTTTACGGACAAGTTCCTATTTTCCAATATTTTACCCAGACCAAGACAGATCGACCCCGCCGCAACTCATTCAAAGTAAATATTTTAAGAGGGAGATCTGAAAATTTTTTTAAACCAGATCAATCCGCGCGGCGAAGGCGAAGTGGGAACCGAGAAGAGGCTGGGAACTGAGAACTGAAACCCACTCTCAGAAGCCCGAGTTCACCTTCGCCGGCCGGAATGGAATCCAGAACGTAGCCTCCACATCAACCGGAGCTCCGTTCTTCCTGGCAGGTTGAAAATGCCATTTGGCGATCGCCGCGCTGGCGAACTTGTCGATGCGCTCATCGACGCTGCGCAGCACGCGCAAGTTCCCCACAGTTCCGTCAGAGTGAATGATGCCGTAGAGAATCACAGTTCCGCCCACATTCTGCCGCATCAGTTCCAGCGGATACGCGGGATCCACTTTGCTCGTCGCCACCGGCGATGACAGATCGTCAGAAGCAGCGCTGGCAGAAACAGGTCTACCGGAGGTTGATTCCGCCTTGATCGCGGCAAAGCGGATGATCCAACTGCCTCCCGCTGAGTTGAGGTTCGGCATGTTAAGGCTGAGCGAATAGATCTTGCGGTCGCCGAACACAGCGCGTTCGGCTTCGGAGAGTTTGCTGTCGCTTTCCGGCTGCCCAGCCCGAGCCGCGCGCGGCGCGCGCATTCCAGCAATGAGGTTCGGATTGACGGAATTCGCGCTCGAGTTCTTGCCGACATACAGTCCCGAGGGCAAGTTACTTGCGTCCTTTCCGCTCGCTCCACTTCCATTCGAGCTGGAAGCGCCAGCGGAACTGCCCGGCGCTCCGGAGGCTCCATGATGTCCTTCCGGTGTGGCAGCGAAGCTGCCGCGTCGATTGCCGGCCACAGCGGCAGGCGGCGCGCCTACGGCGGGATGCAGGCTGAGTGCGATCATCCCTCCGCCGGAGCGGGAACCTCCCGACACGCCCAGCGAAGGTGGCGGAGCGATCACCTGCGGAGAATGTCCGCGTGGAGCGGAGCGTCCTTGAGCAACTGTGCGCTGCTCGTCCAGAGAAAGCTGCGGAGCAGGCGCGATTACCGCGCTGTGTCCAATGTTGAGTTCGCCCACGCGGCGGTGGGACGCAGCTTCCAGCGCGGGAGGAGGAGCAACTACGGAGGTCTCCGGAGCTCGCATAGTCTTCCGCGATGTATCGTCCACATCAGGCGGTGGCGCAATCACAGAGCGTTCCATCCGCGGCGCAAGCCGCGTGATCTCAGATGCAAGGACTACAGGCGCAGGAGCAATCGGCATGCGCGGCTTGTCCGACCAGGCTACGGTGTTGGGCAAAGCGACGTCGTGCTGCAATTTCACGCTGGGCGCGGCGACGATGGTCTGGGAACGGTTATCCGCCTCCCGAGGCACGGAAATGATGGGCTGCGCGGAGAATTCGGGGTCAGCCTTATGCGGCCGCGCGGCGGTCGAGCGGCGAGTGTCCAGCGGCGGCAGATATTCCGACGGTGTGTAATAAACCACGTCGGCATGCGTGAACGCGGGCAGAGGCGTGGCCTGGGGCCGCAACGTGAGAAAGCGCGATCCCGCCAGGACCACGGCCAGCGCCAGCACGTGACACGCGCCCGACTGCATGAACCGCCGCCACGGAAGTGGGCGGTCGACGAACACATCAGGCCAAAAAGCCGCGGGAGTGGATTGCAGATGCTGAGGAACTGGTTCGCGCGGCTGAAATAGATCGCGAAGGTTTTGCAGGAAGGCGCTAGCCCATGGTTCAGCTGCAATCAGCAGGCGGAGGTCCGCGACGGGTGCTTCCGTCTCTGCTAACTCCAGCGGGTCCAGCACCTCGCGCATCGTTCTATTCTAGCTGCAGGAAGCGTTTGGTGGGGAAGACGGCTCAAATAGTCAGACGGCGAGCACGCAAGGTATCGCTTCGTGGGGAAGGTAGTACGATTGACGCACCGGGAGAAACCCATGAAGAAATCGTCCACCTTTCTTGTTGCCGCTTTCGCCGCCTTTACATTCTGCTCATCGAACGCCCAGGATTCCAAGGCGGCCGCTCCGAAAGTGCCCGAGCCACCGCAGACGAAGCAGGAAGCGAAGGCTGGCAAAGGATATTCCGGAATGTACAGCTTCCTGAAGGATGGAGAGTTCGTCCAAATCACGGTGGAAGATGAGGGCAGAGTGACCGGGTTTGTTTCGCGCTATGGTGAAGGACAAAGTGACAAAGGAGCATTTCTCGATCAGTTTTTCCGCAGCGGGAAGATGGACGGCAACCGGCTGAGCTTCACCACAGAAACGGTGCATGCCGTATGGTTCGAATTCAAGGGAACAGTGGAACGGGGCGACGGAAAGAATCCCGGAGACGAGGCATATTACGTACTGAAGGGAACGCTTATCGACAACACCAGCGATGCGGAGAAGAAAGTAACGACGCATTCGCAGGAGGTGGCGTTGAAGTTGTTTCCGGAGCAAGCGGCACCAGCGCCCGCAGCGAGAAATTAGTGATCAAATAGCCGGTCCCGAGGCAACCCGGTACTAGCACTACTGCCCGGCGCGCGCGGGCGAGATGACGAGTCGGCTGGGGGCTTTCTTCTTGGCGTCGGGTTTTTCCTGCGCATAGACGAGATCGAGTCCGCCTTCGGGAGTCGAAGAGGCCTCAGCCAGTGCCGCAGCCAGGGCGCGGAACGAGCGACTCACTTCCTGACCTTCCTGCAAAACCACCGGTGTGCCGTGATCGATGGCGGGCGAGATCGCCTGATACGCGTTGGGAATCTTCCACAATACCTTGCAGTGAGTGGAATTTTCGACGTCTTCGTCGGTGAAGCCGGGAATCTTCTTATAGCGGTTGAGAACCATGCGCAGCCGGTTGCGGCCTGCGCCTTCTTCGAGGAAAGCATGGATGCGGCTGGCGCTCCACAGCGACACCACGTCGGTTTGAGCGACCATCAGCACGGCGTTCGAGAGGTCGGAGAGCAGGCGTGTGGTGGAATCCAGCCGGCTCGAGCCATCCACGACGACGTAGCGATAGTGATTCACCAGAAGGTCGAACAGCCGGGCCAATTCGGCCGGCGTGGGGGCTGTGGGATAAGGCTGCTGCGGTCCGGCAAGCAGCTGCAATCCGTCTTTCGAAGTAGTCATTAACCCCTCGAGCAGAGAAGCGTCGAGGCGGTGCAGATTTTCGAGCGCGTCCGGAACCCCGAAGCTGGGCCGCAGGTTGAGATGCAGTTGCGCGTGTCCGACGGGCGCAAAGTCCACTAGCACCACGTTGCCGTAGGCCTGCTGCAAAGCGATGGCTGTGTTGACCGCGGCGGTGGTCGCTCCCGCGCCTCCCTTGGCGCTGAGGAAGGTGAAGATGCGGGCTTTGCCGGCGCCGCCGCGCGTGCGCGTGCGGTTGGAACTGAAGCGCGTCAACGCTTCGAGAAGAGCCTCAGAGCCGGCGCTGTCATCCAGGTATTCCCCGGCTCCAGCGCGCATGCTGGCCACGATCGTCGTGGGCTGCCGCATACTGCCGTTGGCAAAGATTGCCAGCTGCAGGGTGTTGGCTTGAATCAGTTCGATGGCTTTGATGGCGGGCTGAGGATTCTCGCCGGAGATATCCACGAGGACGATTTCGGCGCGCAAATCCTGAATCTGGCGCAGAATTGGGTCAGTGGGTCCGGTAGGAAATCCGACGTGACTAAGAACCACCCGGCCCAGGCGCGTACCTTCCACACGGCTCTGTAACTGCGGTAAATGTTCCCGGTCTTCCGTCAGGAGCGCTACGGCGATCCCATGCATGGCGCGGTTCTCGCTGATTTCTCTTGGTGTTTGCATGTTAGAAAGAGAAACTATCCTTAGCCAAGTGACTTAGGTAACTGCCCGAGAGCATGCGTCTACACAGTTGCGCACGGGGGAGGGATGAGCAGCTATCGGTAGTTGGAAAACGCCAGCGTGAGACGCACCAGGGGGAATACTCCCCCTACGAATCCGCACTAGTAAAAACATTTTAAGCCAAGCCTTGGAGATTGAAAAGGCCCCGGAGGGGCTGAAAGGAACTAAAGTTCGCGGGCGGCAAGCCCAGACCAGGATTTTCCCTGCGTTCCAAATCGCGGAAGCAGTGGTTGAAATACAAATCGCGAGATTTTCAGCAAAGCAAGCGGCCGGTCTGCCATGATGAACAGCGCAGGCTAGTGGGCAGCGGCTCGCGGGCTGCCGGGCGTGGGCGTGGCGGCGGAACGTTCCGCCTCGCTGGGGCTGTGCAGGGCCGAGATGCGCCGGAAGTCGGCGGAACCATCCTCCGTCTCGGGAAGATATTCGTAATCTTTCAAGCACACAGCCACACCGATCTTGGTTTCAGCCAATCTAGTTTCGGCCAAACCGGTCTCGGCCAATTTTGTCTCCAACGATGCCGCCGGCTTCCAATTGTCGGCGGGCTTGGTGACACGGAGAACCCGGCCCCGGCAGCGCACGCGCATGCTGTTGCCAAGAGTGATCTCGGAGGGCATCTTTAACGTGAGTTCGATCTCCATACCTTCGGCAAGCGCCATGTCGGTGAACAGAAAGGCTCCGCGCGAACTGAGATCCTGAGTGAATCCGAGCCCTTCGGCGGAGGTCGAAATGTCACGCAGCGAGACCGGGAGGTTAAAAGCGAAGCGCTGTCCAATGCGGCGTTCAACACCAACCGGAGGAGGAGTCATGGTAGTGTCCCTTTCTTAGGGAATCGCCGGAGAGAAAGCAATTGCAACTGTAGCGCAGTTTGGCCGGTCTGGGAAGTTAAAAAATTTATGCGGAGGATCATGGGACATTGCACAACTCTAATGCGTTTGTGGAAAACTGGTGCGCCAACATAATTGCGAGCAATATGCAAGTTATAGTAATCGAGAGGGCCGCGAGCATCATCCAAAGAAGCGAACGTGTCTGAGTCCAGAATCCCAATCCAGGAAAGCACAGTGAGCGGCGTGGCAGCCTCCGGGCGTGGATCGCGCTGGCAGGTGGCTGGACGCGCCCTGCGCCATCGCAACTTCCAGCTCTTTTTCAGTGGACAACTGATTTCGCTCATTGGCACGTGGATGCAGAGCGTGGCACAAGCATGGCTGGTATACAAGTTAACCGGGTCGGCGTTGCTGCTGGGAGCGGTGGGATTTGCCAGCCAGGTTCCCGTATTTCTGTTCGCCCCGCTGGGCGGGATCACGGCCGATCGCTACAACCGCCGACAGATCGTGATCGCGACCCAGGTGGCGTCGATGCTGCTGGCTTTCGTTCTGGCGGCACTGACGCTGCTGCACAAAGTGCACGTCTGGCATGTATTTGTGCTAGCGAGTTTGCTGGGCGTGGTGAATGCATTCGACATTCCGGGACGGCAATCGTTTCTGGTGGATATGGTGGGCAAGGATGATTTGATGAATGCGATCGCTCTCAACTCGTCCATGTTCAATGGCGCGCGCGTGATCGGTCCGGCCATTGCCGGGATTCTGGTGGCGAAGATTGGCGAGGGTTATTGTTTCCTCGCCAACGCCGTGAGCTACATCGCGGTGATCGTCGGTCTGCTGATGATGAGGGTGCATAGCCCGGCGCGTGCATCCATGGCGTCACCGCTGGAGCACATGATGGAGGGATTCCGCTTCGTCAACCGGACCGCACCGATCCGCGCGCTTTTGCTGCTGCTGGGTTTGGTGAGCCTGGTGGGCATGCCCTACGTGGTGCTGATGCCGATTTTCGCCGACAAGGTCCTGCACGGCGGCGCCCGAGGGTTGGGCATCCTGATGGGTGCGACCGGCGTGGGAGCGCTGCTAGGGGCGCTGACCCTGGCGTTTCGCGAGGGCGTAAGAGGTCTGGGACGATGGGTGGCGTGGTGTTGCGCCGGCTTCGGACTCAGTCTGGCGGTGTTTGCCCTGTCGCACAAGTTCTGGGTTTCTGTGATTCTGCTGCTGCCGGTGGGCTATTGCATGATGCTGCAGATGGCGTGCTCAAACACGTTGATTCAAGTGATGGTGCCGGACGCGCTGCGCGGGCGGGTGATGGCCGTGTACTCAATGATGTTCATGGGGATGGCGCCGATGGGGGCGTTGCTGGGCGGCGCACTGGCCGAGCGTCTGGGAGCTCAGATCACCGTGGCGATCGGCGGCATGGCGTCAGTGGGGGGCGCGTGCTGGTTCGCGCTGCATCTGCCGAAGATCCGGGTGGAAGCGCGGCGCTTGATCGTGGCCCAGGCCGTGGCCAGCGGCGAGCCATCGGAAATGACGGCGCAAGCCGTGGAAGATTAGCTGCTGAATGCTCCGTAGTTAAATTGCCTCGCCTCCGGAATTGCGGATTGCCTATGCAGATCCCGGCTGAATTCTGTCCGCCGGTCATTCATTCACTCATTCATTCAAAATTCTCATCCTCCTTCGAGAATTTTCTTGGCTTGTGCTGAGCCGGAGAAACTCTAGCGATAGGCTTCCGGCGGCAATCCGGTTATGCGTATTCCCCCGTGGCCTTTGTGGCGGATGTTCAGGCCGATGAGCAAGGCGGTAATCTGTTCGAGGATGCGGGCGTTTTCCAGTTTTCCGCCGTCGATGGCGCGGACGCCGGGAATCCTGGCGGCGAGCGCACGCGTGAGTTGCAGGGCGCTGGCGTCGTCGCTGCAGACGATGACGTCGCAGTCAAGAACTTCATCCCCGTTCAGAAGATCAGCGGAGAGGTTGTGGAATGCCGCGACCACGCTCACTCCCTTGGGCACAAGTTCTGCGGCCTGCTGCGCGGCGGAGCCTTGCCAAACACCGAGCGTGCGTGAAGCGCGTCCACCGACCCCGGCGGCGAGCGCGACGGTGGCGTCGATCAGAATGCTGCCGGGGCGGATCGCAGGCTTGAGTTGCTTGAGCAGCGCGGCCTGGCCTTCGAACGGGACGGTGAGCACAAGAATATCCGCAGCGGCGCACGCGGTGGAATTTTCCATGCCAGACACTCGGGACTGATCTCCCGCGCTTTTGGTGATTTTGTCGGCGGCGTCCTGCGCGCGCTGCGCGTCACGCGAGCCGATGAGAACGGTTTCTCCGGCGCGCGCCCAGCGCAGAGCGAGACCCATGCCTGCGGGCCCAGTCCCGCCCAGCACGGCGATGGGACGCGAGGCTTCGCTCATGCAAATTCCGGCTCCAGCGTTTCTTCCGTCGTGAACTGTTCCAGCGCCGACTTGAGTTTGATGCGGGTGTAGATCGTGTTGCGCTCGGCGGGGATGCGTCCTATTTCCAGAATCAGCGACTGGAAGTCCTCCGGGCTGGTGTATTGGCCGGCGGTGGCTCCGGCTTCGCGCGAAATATTTTCTTCCATCAGTGTGCCGCCATAATCGTTGGCGCCCGCGTGCAGGCAGAGTTGCGAAAGCCGGCGGTTCAACTTTACCCAGGAAACCTGAATGTTGTTGATGGAGCCGGCGAGCAGCAAGCGTGCGAGGGCATGAACCTTAAGATGTTCCGCCAGCGTGGGCCCGCTGCGGGCCAGGCCCTGGTGAAACAGCAGCGTGTTCTGGTGGACGAAGCCGAGCGGAACGAATTCGGTGAAGCCCCCGGTTTCATCCTGAATCTCGCGCAGCAGGAGCATCTGCCGGATCCAATGCTCCGGCGTTTCGGTGTGGCCGTACATCATCGTCGAAGTGGAGCGGATTCCGTTGCGGTGCGCGGTGCGGATCACTTCAATCCATTGCGCGGTGGTGAGCTTGTTGCGCGAGAGAATGGCGCGAACTTCGTCGTCAAGAATTTCGGCAGCCGTGCCGGGCAACGTGCCCAGGCCGTTATCGCGCAGCATCATGAGATAGTCGGCCAGTGGCATACCGGTGAGTTCGACACCATAGACGATTTCCATGGGCGAAAACGCGTGGATGTGCATGCCGGGCACGGCGCTCTTTACCGCACGCAGAATGTCGCGATAATAAAACGCGGGCAGCCCGTGCGGTAGTCCGCCCTGGATGCAGACTTCGGTGGCGCCGAGTTTCCAGGCTTCCACGGCTTTTTGTCCGACTTGATCCGGGTTAAGGAAATAGGTATCGGAATCGCGCGGGCCGCGGCTGAAGGCGCAGAACTTGCAGCCCACAAAACAAATGTTGGTGAAGTTGATGTTGCGATTCACCACGTAAGTGACGAGGTTGCCGGAGAGTTCGGCCCGTAACAGGTTAGCGGCCGCGAGCAGGCCCAGCAGGTCGTCGCCTTCGGAATGAGCCAGGGCGTAAGCCTCTGCCTGCGAGATGGCATTGCCGTTCTGAGTTTCGAGGATTCGTTCCAGAGAAACGCGCATCGCGGGCGTGACGGTCGATGCAATGTCCAGCCAGTCAAGAGATGGGAAGTCTTCCAGTTCCGAAGTTGAGAGTTCGCGGGGCACGAGTTCCTCCAAACCTATGAGTAATCCAAATTACTCCTAGAGGCTCCCTCTTGGCGAGGGGTCAGCGGAACAAGTCGCCGGTTGCTGGGCGAAGCAAGTCGCGCGCGCGGCCGCGCGCTGATTCGTAGGGAAATCCACGAATGATGCATGCGGGTGTGCGGTTGAGTTTGCCGCAGACGAGTCCGGCGGCGGCCGCCAGTTCGTCAGCCACGGCTTCAAGGCTGGCCTGCAAGGTGTAGCCGTGTGGATCGCGCCGGCCGCGCTCGTCGCGCAGCGGCTTCATTCCGGCGACGCCGATGCAGAAATCGACCAGGCCTTCGCGCCACGGTCGGCCAAATGTGTCGGTGATGAGAACGGGGATGGAGAGCGCAGTGCGCTTCTTCAGCTCGCGATGAAGTTTGCGGGCGGAGCGGTCGGGGTCGGCGGGCAGAAGCAGGGCGTGGCCGCCGCCATCGACGTTCGAGACATCAACGCCGCTGTTGGCACAGATGAATCCGTGATGGGTCTCGGTGATGAGCACGCCATTCTTTCGCCGGATGAGAGCGCGGCTCTCGCGCAGCGCGAGCTCGATTACGCGGGCATCCAGCTTGTATCGCTTCGCCCAGGCGACGGAGCCGGCAGAGGGTTTGATGGTCGCTAAATCGACAATCTGGTTTTCCGCTTTGGAAATGATCTTGTGCTTGACGATGAGAATGTCGCCGGGCTGGAACGCGACGGCGTGTTGACGCAGCGACTGCAGGAGTTTTTCGGCCAGCGAATTACCGGGTTTGATTTCGTCGGCGAAGGAGACCGGGATAATAAGCAGGCCGCCCGGTGAAGCGATCGGGGCTGGTTTCTTTCGCCGCTTCGCAGCTGGTTTCCGTGTCGAGGTGGGAAACTTGTTCACTAGCCCTCCGTCCCTGTGGCAGGGAAACGGCCGGCGAGCGCCCACCGGCGAATCAGGCTCTGAGTGCGGGTTTCGCCGGGATGCGCGAGAAGCTGCCGCAAATCTTCGGGATTATCGACATCGAGCGCGATGCTGGGAAGTTGCAACACGACGCAAGGTTTGCCCGTGGCCTGCGCCGCCGCCAAATGCGGCTTGAAGCTGTCGTTGCCGAAGCGCAAAGGGAACAGATTCGCGGGGCGGCGAAAGGCAGCGTTGGTGCCGCGCCCGTCGGCGGCGGGCGCCAGCACCGTACCTTCGCTGGGCGCACGCGCAAGAATTTCGTCAAGCTCGCTGGCTTGGATGAGTGGAATATCCGCGGGAATGACGAGCGTGCTGTCGACGCCTCGCTCCACGCACAGGCTGGTAGCCATCTCGATGGCGCCGGTTTCGCCGGGGTTTGTACGGTCGGGGATGATTTCGAAATCGTATTCCCGTGCGAGTTCGAGAGCGAACGGGTCGCTGGTGACGAGCGCGCAGGGAGGACGGCGCGGCCATGCGGCCAGCGTAGCCACAACGTCATGCAACATGGCTTGGGCCAACTCCGTGCGCAAGGGCTGATCCAGCGCAGCGGCGAGGCGCTGCTTCGCCGCCGCCAGATTTTTGACCGGGATGAGGATCACAAATGTTCGGCGGCACGGGCGGCGGACTCGTCAGAAACCGACTTGTCGGCCAGTTCTCCACTTTTCGCGAACGAGAGGACGGTTCGAGCGAGTGCGGCCTTGTCTTCGGCGGAGCGCAGGATGGTTTGCGTGCACTGCACCCGCAAGCCATTTCCGCGAAGCGCGTCGGCGGCGCGGGCATCGCGCGTGTCGCAAATGAGGAGATCGAGAAAATCTTCGTAAGCTTTGGCGACGCCGGCAATCGAGCACGGCAGTCCCTGCGCGGCCATCAGAATTCCCGCAGGCCCGGCGACGGGGGCATTCCCTACAATCGGGCTAACGGCAGCAACTTTGCCGCGCGCGCCCCGCAAAGCCTCGCGAATCCCGGGCACGGAAAGAATCGGGCCGATGCTGGTGATGGGATTACTGGGAGCGATGAGCACTGCATCGGCAGACTCAATGGCTTGAATCACTCCCGGCGCAGGCTCCGCGTCGGAGGCTCCAGCGAAGCGCACCGAATTCACAGGGTCCTGATACCAGCGCTGCACGAAATATTCTTCGAAACTCAACTCACCGGAAGGCGTATCCACACGCGTCTCTACGCGCGAATCGCTCATAGGAAGAATGCGCGCCTTCACGCCGAGCTTCTCGCAGATCGTCGACGTGGCTTCAGAAAGGGTTTTGCCCTCGGCCAGCAGGCGTGACCGCAGCAGATGCACCGCCAGGTCGCGGTCGCCAGTGTGGAACCATGTAGGCTCGCCCAATTGCCCCATGGCTTGAAGGCAGAGAAAGGTATCGCCCTTAACGCCCCAGCCGCGCTCGCGGCTGAGCAGGCCGGAAAGAACATAAGTAATGGAATCGATGTCTGGCGAGACGTAGAGTCCCCACCAGAGCAAGTCATCTCCGGTGTTCACGATGAGAGTGATTTCTTCCGGCGGGATGACTTGCCTTAACCCATCGACGAACTTGGCTCCGCCCGTGCCGCCGGTGAGTACACAGATCATGCGGCCCTCTTTCTTCTGGCGAGACCTTCATCGTCGCGGGCGGCTTGAAGTTTCTCCGAAAGCACTCCGGGCCGCGAAATGACCACGGGCGAAAACTCTGGATAGACCGGCAAGCGCTGGCGCAACTGGAATCCCCTGCTTTCGGTACGCAGGCGAAGTTGTTCCAGGTGCGGCCATGGCTTCTCGGGATTGATGTAGTCGGGGGTCAGCGGTGAAATCCCTCCCCAGTCGTTAATGCCAGCGTCCAGCAACTCTTCATAATACGGCGCGTTCAAGTTTGGAGGAGCCTGGATATTGACATTCGGTAGTAACAAGCGAGCTACCGCCACCGCGCGCAGCATTTCGCCCCGGCTGGGCTCGGGCACTTGAGCCATCGGAATGGTGGGCTTGGCGCGGAAATTCTGGACAATCACTTCCTGGATGTGGCCGTATCGGTCATGCAGGTCGCGGATGGCGAGCAGGGTATCGACGCGATCTTCCAGCGTTTCGCCGATGCCGATCAGCAGACCCGTGGTGAATGGAACTTGCTGTTTTCCAGCGTCCTCGATCGTCCGCAGACGCTTGGCCGGAACTTTGTCGGAAGCGTTGTCGTGGGCGGCGCCGGGAGCGAGCAGGGCGTGGCTGGTGGTTTCGAGCATAAGACCCATGCTGGGCGAAACGACCGCCAGACGGGCGATCCATTCGGCGCTGAGCAGACCTGGATTCGGATGCGGCAGCAAGCTGGTCTCGCGCAGAACCAGTTCGCACATGGCTTCCAGATAGTGCAGCGTGGACTTATAACCCAGTTGCCGCAGGGTTCCGCGCATCTCGGGGAAAAGCATTTCCGGCTTATCGCCTAGACTAAAGAGGGCTTCGGTACAGCCCAGTTTTTCGCCCGCGCGGGCCACGGTGAGAACTTCCTCTGGAGTCATGGTGTGCGCGGCCGCTTCTTGGGGGTCGCGGCGGAAGGTGCAGTAACCGCAGTAGTCGCGGCAAAGATTGGTCAGCGGCAGAAAAACCTTCCGCGAGTAGGTGATGACGCCGGGCTTGAAGTTTTCTTTTGCGGCGCGGGCGGCGGCGAGCAGCGCGGGGAGATCGTCGTCATCGCAGCGAATCAGGTGCAGGGCAAGGTCGCGCGAGATGGGCGAACCGGGTTGCAGATCAGCGAGTTCAACGGCACACGATGAACGGTGCTCCGGGGCGGTCGACTTGAGGGCAGTTGGCGTCACAGTGCTCGGTTCCGCAGACCTGCGGATGCATCGAATCATACAACAGTGATCAGTGGCCAGTGGCCAGTAAATCCAACCTTGCCCGCCTTCACTGGCCGCTGACCACTGCCGTGGTAATGTAAGCAGTCGCGGCGGGAAAAACTCGGGGTACCATGAGCCTCAGTCCAGCAGAATACCGGAAAGCGATGGGATGTTTCGCCACCGGAGTGACCATCATCACCCTCGATTTGGAGGGTGAAGTCCAGGGCATGACCGCCAACGCATTCGCCTCCGTCTCGCTCGATCCGCTCCTGCTCCTGGTATGCGTTGACCACAGCGCGCAAACCCACGCCCACCTGCATGCCAAGAAGCGCTTTGGGATCAATATTCTGGCCGAGCACCAGCGGGTGATTTCCGAATATTACGCGCGGCTGGTCCACAGCCCCGAACGCGCTGAAGAGGAATCCGGGGCGCGTTTTGACCGGACCGTGCACGGAACCCCGATCCTGCACGGCGCGTTGGCCTATCTGGAATGCAGACTGCAGTCGGCGCAGGCAGCGGGTGACCACACCATCTTCATTGCGGAAGTAGAGGACGTCGTGGTGCGCCAAGGCGATCCGCTGCTGTTTTTCCGGGGCAAATATCGCAGGATGGGGCAGGAAGTGGCGGGCTAGATGCAAAATAAAGGCCCGGCGCCTTCTTTTGGAAAGGGGGTACCGGGCCCGAGGGACTCGCAGACGTTCAGTCATCTTTGCCCGACAGGCCTGTGGACGGCAAGGTCAGATGTCACAACTCGGTTGTGACAGATGTCACACACAAGCCCGGGCGAGAATTGCGCCGGCATCAGCCACTTTTGCGGCCGCTGGACATCTAACAGTCAGCGACCACTGAATTTGGCTAATCCTGTGGCAGAGGACTTCTCGAAGGGGGCTCACATTTATGGCAGAAAAGATAACAACAGACGAGTCGGTGTGGAAACAGAAGCTGACGCCGGAGCAGTATCACGTGACCCGGCAGGCGGGAACGGAGCCGGCTTTCACCGGCAAGTACTGGGAGACCAAGGACGCGGGTACGTATCACTGTGTTTGCTGCGGGGAACCGTTATTCGATTCCACGACGAAATTCGATTCAGGAACGGGCTGGCCGAGTTTCTACAAACCGACGGACGAGAGCAAGGTCGAGGAGCATAAGGATTCCCAATTCGGCATGGTCCGCACCGAGGCTCGCTGTTCGAGCTGCGGCGCCCACCTGGGTCATGTGTTTGAGGATGGCCCGGCGCCGACCGGACTGCGCTATTGCATGAATTCCGCGGCCCTGGACTTGAAGCCAAAAGAGAAGAAGTAAGGCCCCATGCGGAATGTTAGGGAGCCGGCTGCTGAAATCCGGCGAAGAATCGCCAAGAAATCGGGGGCACGCGATAGCGTGCCCCTGGTTCGTGCTTCGATGTACTCGAAAGACGATTTACGCGCCGGCAGCTGCGGCCAAGGTTTTTTGTGGTTCGGCAACGGATGGCTTTGCCACTTCCGCCGCCTTCGCCTGAGACTGCGCCTGGCTCTGTTGCTTCCGCTCTCCGCTCCGCACTTCAATACCGCCCTTAAGCACGGCTCCGTCTTCCACGATGATGCGCACGGTGGAGACTTCTCCCGTGACCGAGCCTTCGCTGCGGATATCCACGCGGTCGCTGCATTCAATATTTCCATTCACCTTACCCATGACCACGACCTCGCGGGCGGTGATGTTCGCTTGTACGCTTCCGTTACGTCCGACCGTAACGCGGTGGTCTGGCAGGCTGATCTTTCCCTCAATGCGGCCATCGATATAAAGCGCTTCCGCGCCGCTGATTTCGCCCTTAATGACGAGCGTACGGCCGATGGTGGCCTGCTCAATGGGCACGCTGGTGGTCTTGACGGGGTTAGGGTTAGAGACTGGAGAGTTGGACTTTCCGCCGTATGAGTACTCTGAGGGCTGGAGCATGCGACCTTCCTTGATAACCGAGCGGTGCATCCTGTTGGCGCCGCCGCCGCTGGTCTGAAATTTTCGCCTCTTGGTCGAAGTACCGTTCGGCCAGTTCCGACTATCGCACAGAAGTAAGTAATTCTCCGAGATTACGGAAGAGGCTGTACGACTGCGGCTCATAAGGGCTGGCGGTTAGTCGGCTTGCTGCAGAGACTGGCTGAGCTCTTCCCATTCCTTGAGGAAAGTGGCGTGCGCGGCTTTGTGCTGGCGGAGCTCTTCAGCCTGGCGCTGGCTCTCATCGGCGCTGACGAAGTCCTGCAGGGCAGTCTCGCATTGCGCGATCACGGTCTCCGCCTGGCTGATTTCCGCTTCCAGTTCATGGATGCGGTCTTCCATCTTCTTGCGTTTGATGGGATTCAGGCGTTTTGCCCTGACCGCAGGCAGGGCGGCGTCCGAGGCCGGGTGGCCGTTTGAGGGCGTCTCCGGCACCGGTTCAACCTCTTTCAATTGCCGGCGGATGGCCTCATTCTGCTTGGCGCTGCCTCCCTGTTTACGCCAGAGATAATCTTCGTAGTTGCCAGGATAGACTTCGACTTTGCCGTCTCCAATCTCGAAAACCCGCGTGGCCAGCTTGTCGATGAAGTAACGGTCGTGCGAGACGAAGACGACGGTGCCGGTGTATTCCACGAGCGCATCCAGCAGAACGTCTTTGGCGCGCAGGTCGAGGTGGTTGGTGGGCTCATCGAGCAGCAGGAAGTTCGCGGGATGCAGCAGCAGGCGCAGCAGGGCATAGCGCCCGCGCTCGCCGCCGGAGAGCACACTAATCTTTTTGAACACGTCGTCTTCGGAAAACAGAAAACAACCAAGCAGGCTGCGCAGTTCAGTCTGCGTGGAGCGTGGCGAGGCCTCGCCGAGGTCGTCGATCATGCGCGCATCCGCATCGAGTTCTTTGTACTGATCCTGCGCAAAGTAGTCGGCTTCAACGTTGTGGCCGAGTTTGAATTCGCCGCGCGTAGGCAATTCCGTACCGGCCAGCAGCTTGATCAGCGTGGACTTGCCCGCTCCGTTTACGCCTACGAGAGCGATGCGGTCGCCCTTTTCAATCATGAAGCTCACGTCGCGGAAAACTTCTTTTTCCCCGCCGGTCGTTTTCGCGGAACTCGTTCCCGGCTCACTCCTGCGCGGGTAACTCTTCGCGACGCCCTCGAACTCGGCTACGATGCGGCCGCTCGGCTTAGGTTGCGGAAATGAGAAGTGAATCGTTTTTTCTTCCGGGGGGATCTCGATCCGCTCGATCTTTTCCAGTTCTTTAATTCTGCTCTGCACCTGTTTCGCCTTGGTGGCCTGGTAGCGGAAGCGGTTGATGAATACTTCCAGTTGCTCGATGCGGTCGCGCTGGTTGCGGTAGGCGGCCTGCAACTGCTCGTTGCGCTGCGTTTTCTGCGCCAGAAATTTGTCGTAGTTGCCGGTGTAGAACCAGAACCGTTTGTTCCAGATTTCCGCGATTTTGTTGACTGTCACGTCGAGAAAATAACGGTCGTGCGAGATGAGCACCAGGGCATACGGATAGTCGTGCAGATATTCTTCCAGCCAGTTGCGCGCTTCCAGGTCGAGGTGGTTGGTAGGCTCGTCCAGCAGCAGCAGATTGGGCTTCTGCAGCAGCAGCTTGGCCAGCGCCAGCCGCATCTGCCAGCCGCCGGAAAATTCGTCGGTTTGCCGCTCCCAGTCTTCCTTTCGAAAGCCCAACCCCATAAGGACTCTTCCGACTTCGGCCTCAATCGAATAGCCATCGCGCGTGCGAAATTCATGCTCCAGGCTGTGATAGCGGTCGGCGACGCCGGCATACTCCGCGCTGGCATGATCGAGTTCTGAGATTTGATGGGTGAGCGTTTCCAGCTCCCGCTCCATGGCGTGGAGTTCAGTGAACACCGTCATGCATTCGGCAAACACGGTGCGGCCGGAAAGCGAGAGGCCATCCTGCGGCAGATAACCAGCCGTGGTGCCCTTGGCGACGATGAGCGAGCCGTCGTCGAAGCTGTCCAGGCCGGCGAGAATCTTCATCAGCGTGGATTTGCCGGTGCCGTTCCCGCCCACCAGGCCGACGCGGTCGCGGGGCGTGATCAGCCAGTCGGTGTTNNTTTTCCGGCGCCGGAAAGCTGGATCATGGGCTGGATTCATCGTCTCACAAAAAGCGACAGATGTTCACTCGTCCGTTTGATTTACGAGTGCGCGGCGGCGCGGGTGTTGCGGCTTTCCGGATACTTGCCCCAAGGTTCGCTGTGGAAGTGAATGCGCTCGAGAGCACGATCAATCACGGTTTCCAGTTCACGCGCGTACTTCACTTCGCGGCCTTTGGCTAACCGCTGCCGGGCTTCTTCTGCAGCAACCCATGTGGGATGACGCATTGGCTCATCGGGCTGGCGCAGTTCGTGGATCTCCATCAAGAAGGCTTTAACCACAAACTCCTGCACGCCGCCGGGCTGCCAGAACACGCCCTTGGAGTGGATGTAGAGATGAAAGTGACGCGGCTCGATGGTGCCCAAAGCGCCGGCTTCTTCCGCGGCTTCGCGTTCGGCGGCCTGGCTATGCGAGAGGCTGGCCTCAGGCGATCCTTTAGGGAAGGTCCACTTATTTCCGCCGTTGGTGTTGACCAGCAGGAATTCCACCGTTGTTCCGCGCTTGCGGTAACAGATCGCGGCTACTTGCAGCGGCAGCGACTTCGCAATGCGGGGCGAGCCCATGGGCCTATCTCCTGAATTGATGTTACTCGCAAGATATTTCACGAATGTTAAAGTGCAACAAAAAATGTGCAAAAAGCGATTACGAAAGGGTAACTAGTCCCGGAATAGGAAGAAAGCTTTATCCCTCAATTACGCCAGCCTTCCCCTCAGCGTCTCCCGGTCCAACTCCTTCTCCCACAGCGCCACGATCAGCGTAGCCACGCCATTGCCGATCATGTTCACCAGCGCGCGGAACATGCTCATGAAGCGGTCGATGCCGAGGATCAGAGCCATCCCCGCCACCGGAATCGCCGGCACCACCGACAACGTAGCGACCAGCGCGATGAAGGAAGCCCCCTGCACCCCGCTCGCTCCCTTCGAGGTCAGCGTGGCCACGGAGAAAATAGTGAGTTGATCCAGCAACGTCAGGTGAGTATTGGTGGCCTGGGCAACGAACAACGCCGCCAGCGTCATGTAAAGGCCGCTACCGTCGGTATTGAAGGTGTAGCCGGTGGGAACGACGAGTCCCACCAAAGACCTCGAGCAGCCCAGCTTTTCAAGTTTCTCCATCAATGTTGGAATTGCGGTTTCCGACGAACTGGTGGCCAGCACCAGCAGAATTTCTTCCTTGATGTGCAGCAGAAACTTCACAATGTTGAATCCCGCGGCCCAGCAAATCGCGCCCAGGACGATAAGCACGAACAGAATCGAGGTCACCCAGAAAGTTGCGATCAGCTTTGCCAGCGGTCCCAGGGAGGCAAAGCCGTACTTGCCGATGGTGAAGGCCATGGCGCCAAAAGCGCCGATTGGCGCGAAGCGCATCAGGATATTCACCACGCGAAAGACAACGTGGGTCAGTGATTCGAGCAGCCCCACAATCGGCTTCGCGCGCGGACCCCCCGAGGACAATGCGAAGCCAAACAGAATCGAAACAAAAACCACCTGCAGGATGTCGCCTTTGGCGAAAGCATCCGTCACAGTGATCGGGACGATGTGCATCAGAAATTCCGTGACGCTTTGCGCCTTGGCCTGGCCGGCATAATCGGCGACCGCTCGCGCATCGAGCGTCGCCGGATTTACGTTGAAGCCGCTGCCGGGACGAACCACGTTGCCGACGATCAGTCCGACGACCAGCGCGATGGTCGAAACAATTTCGAAGTAGAGCAGAGCCTTGCCGCCGACGCGGCCCACTTTTTTCAAGTCGTGCATGCCGGCGATGCCGGTGACCACGGTGCAGAAAATGAGGATCGTGATGATCATGGTGATCATGCGGATGAAGGCATCGCCCAACGGTTTCATGGCGACGGCGCGGGCGGGACTGAAATAGCCCAGAGCCACGGCAACCACCATGGCGATCAGCACCTGCACCCACAAAGACGCATAGAACGGCTTGCGGCGGGGATCGGCGGGGGGCGCGGCGTCAGGCTCGGCGGTGACAATTGGAGAGGACATGGTCAGTGAATGGAATTCGCTGTCGGCGAATAATCAAATGCCTGAGGATTAGAGGATCGAGCCACACGTCAACTTCGGCGTGTAGCTTTGCACAGTAGCAGATATTCGCGGTTGATGGGAACTGGGTAAATTGGTCGGGGCGCGCGGATTTGAACCGCGGACCCCCTGCGCCCAAGGCAGGTGCGCTACCAGGCTGCGCTACGCCCCGACTTTGTCAACATCCACGCCTCTGAATCGGCGACTGTTTCGATTATAAACGACCGAAGCGCGCTATAATTTTCAGCTGGATATGCCGAGCCTGCGGTATGCGTTAGTTGCGTACGTGAAAAGTCCAGTGGGAGAGTTCGTGGAGAACCTCCGGCGGGAACTGCATCCCGACTTGCCTCATCTGGCGGCCCATCTCACCCTTCTGCCGCCACGCCCTCTGCAGGGGACGGAAGGCTCGGCGCTACAGGTGCTAGCCGGGATCTGCGGTCAGGTCGAGCCTTTCGAAGCAACTCTAGGCGACATGGAAAGCTTTGTTCCCACCACGCCCACGGTTTACATCCGCGTCGCTCACGCCGCACCTCGTCTGCGTGGGTTGCACGACCAGCTCAATACGCAAGCGCTGGCCTTCGCCGAAGAATGGCCTTATATCCCTCACCTCACGGTCGTAAAGATGCCGACAGAACAAGCGGCGCAACAAGCTTTGGGAATTGCCCGCGAACGCTGGCAGCAGTATTCGGGAAGCCGCCGCATCCTGCTCGACCGGCTCACTTTTGTGCGGGAAGATGCGCAGAACTGCTGGGTTGACCTGGCCCCGGTCCCGCTCGGTGGCACCCTGGTTTCGCCCTAATGCCTCGTGACTCTTCTCGTCACTATGCTCTGCAACCTGCCGAACAGGATTATAATTGCCCGCAAAGATGCCTCTAACCTCTGGCACCAAGCTTGGTCCCTATGAAATCCAATCGCCGCTAGGATCTGGCGGCATGGGCGAGGTGTATCGAGCGCGCGACACGCGTCTGGATCGCACGGTTGCGGTCAAAAATCCTGCCGTCGCATCTTTCTGAAAATCCTGAAGCCAAACAGCGCTTCGAGCGGGAAGCCCGCACCATTTCGTCTCTGAATCATCCACACATTTGCGTGCTGCATGACGTGGGCAGCCAGGATGGAACCTCCTACCTGGTCATGGAGTATTTGCAGGGCGAGAGTCTGGAGTCGCAACTGCGAAGCGGGCCTCTGCCCTTGAAACAGGTGCTCGAAGTGGGGGTGCAGATCTGCGAGGCCCTCGAGAAAGCGCACCGTGCCGGCATCGTGCACCGCGATCTCAAGCCCGGAAACATCATGCTCACGGCATCGGGCGCCAAGCTGCTCGACTTTGGCTTGGCAAAACCGGCGGTGGCTACGTTGGGCACTCAGCCTTTGAGCGAAAAAGGCAACCTTACGCCTTCCACTCCCACGATTAACCTTTCGGCGCTCACTCCGCCGCCGGGGACGCTTATCCAGCAAGGCACGATCATGGGCACGTTCCAGTTCATGGCGCCCGAGGTGCTGCAGGGGCGCGAAGCGGATGCGCGCAGTGACATCTTCAGCTTCGGTTGCGTACTTTACGAAATGCTAACGGGACGGCGCGCCTTTGAGGGCAAGAGCCAGCTTTCGGTCGCGTCGGCCATCCTCGAGAAAGAGCCGGAAGCGGTCACCACCATTCAGCCGATGGCACCGGCCGCGCTCGATCACGTAGTCGGCGATTGTCTGGCGAAGGATCCGGAAGCGCGCTGGCAGAGTGCCGCCGACATTGCCCGCGAGTTGCGCTGGATTTCGAGCGGCGGTTCGAGCAGCAGCATCGCTCCTCCGGAGGTTCCCAGGAGCCGGTTCCCTGAACGTCTGCTTTGGGCCGCGCTGGTTGTGGCGCTGCTTGCGGGTATGGTCTGGCTGGGCCTGCGGGAGGGCGAGCCGGCACGAACGCTGCGATCGTATCTGCCTCCGCCTGCGGAGACGGGCTTTGAGTTTACCGGCGACTATGCAGGTCCGCCGGCCATTTCGCCCGACGGAACTTTGGTCGTGTTCTGCGCCCGCGGAGCCAAGGAGCGACCCTCGATCTGGGTCCAGTCGCTCAGCGACCTGGCGGCGAAGAAAATCGAGGGCACCGAAGGCGCTGCCTTTCCTTTCTGGTCGGCAGACGGCAGATTCGTGGGCTTCTTTGCCGACGAGCGCCTGAAGAAGGTTCCGGCTGTAGGCGGTCCGGTCACCGCTCTGGCGGATGCGCCCAATGCCAGAGGAGGTTCCTGGAGTAAGGACAACATCATTATCTATGAGCCCGATTACCGCGATTCGTTGTGGCGGATCAGCGCTGCGGGTGGAACTCCGGTTCGCCTGACCAAGTTTGAAACGGGCAAGCACACCACCCACCGCTGGCCGCACTTCCTACCCGATGGCAAACATTTCCTGTTCTTCGCAACCAGTCACTCCGGCGATTCCGAGCAGGGCGTCTACTTCGGATCCTTGGAGGATGGCTCCTACAAGCGCGTTCTCGACTCGGATTCCGAAGCCCAGTACGCCTCCGGCTATCTGCTCTATCATCTTCAGTCGCAATTGCTGGCGCAGAAGTTCGATCCCGCCAAGGGTGTCGTGTCCGGCGATCCGGTCACGGTGGCGAATTTTGTGGAATACGATGCGGGAACGTGGCACACCACATTCACCGCGAGCCAGAACGGCCTGTTGCTCTACGAATCTGGCTCGAAAGCTCTCGGAACCGATCTTTTCTGGGTGGACCGCAGCGGAAAGACGCTGGGCAAGATCGCGGAACGAGGGTTCTACAAGGGAAGTGGCCAGATTTCTCCCGACGGCAAGCGCCTCGCGGTTTCCATGGGAGATCCGCAGGCTGACATCTGGGTTTTCGACCTGGCTCGCGGATCACGAACCCGGCTCACCTTTGGCGGCGCGACGCACTTGATGCCATCCTGGTCGGCGGACGGCCAGCGGGTGGTTTATCTGCGGCAGAGCGGTGCGACGATCGTAGCGGGAACGTCGCTCCGCGCCCGGCTTGCTAGCGGTGGCGGGCAAGAGGAAGTCCTGATGGAGCGCGATCCTTCCGCGATGCCCGTTACCCTGCTCTCGCCGCAGTGGTCGCCGGACGGCAAGTATCTACTCCACATGGAACAGAGCGGTCCCACCAACGCTAGCATCTGGGCTACGCCTACAACCGGGGACAAGAAGCCGTTCGCCATCGTTCAGCCACCATCTCCGCAAGCCAGGATTGTTGAATTCCGTCTCTCACCCGATGGCCGGTGGCTGGCCTACAGTTCTACTGAGTCAGGACGGGAAGAGATTTACGTCACTCACTTCCCCAGTGGCGCCGGCAAGTGGCAGGTTTCGCAGACCGGAGGCACCTTCCCGGCCTGGCGGCGGGACAGCAAGGAGATTTTCTTCATAGGCCTGGCGGGAGCTCTGCAATCCGCTAAGGTGAACGCGAAAAGCGATGAGTTTGAAGTGGACCCGGTGCACGAGATGTTCCAGGTGAATTATGTTGCCCCGGTCGGGAACCCCTACGACGTCGCCCCTGACGGCCAGCGCTTTGCTTTCACCACGCTCCCGGAAACCATTTCCACGCCGTTGGTCTTGGTCACCAACTGGACGGCTGAGCTTAAGAAATAATTTCCAGTTCCAGTGCTCAAAACGGCTCAGCGTTCCCGTTTCACCACGACCCCCGCCTGGTTACCAAGTATTACGTTACCCCAGTCAGACCTCAATGGCCCCTGGTACATTTCACTCCCGTGCATTGCACAGCTATGGCGTGACCTGTAAACAGAAAGAGAGGGATCGGCGTGTAATCCGCGCCGGGAGCGGCTTTAGGCGTAGGTTTCAAGAAAGCCAGGGGGATAGAGAATGCAGATCGGGGTCTACGGTTCGGGTTTTCTCGGGACGGTGATTTCGGCCTGCCTGGCGGATTTTGGCACTCCGGTTTCCTGCTGTCACCCTGACCGGACGCGCATGGTAGAGATGGCTCAGGGCAACATTCCCTTCTTTGAAAAGAACCTGAAAGAGATTATCCGGCGTAATGTGCGCGCGGGTCGCCTAGCGTATTCGACCGATATCGAGTCTTTTGCGCGCAAGACACAAGTCATTTTTCTGGCGGAAGATAGCGCCGACAACCTCACCGACGTGGTGATGCGCATCGCGCGGTTGGCGCCCAAGCCGCCGATTCTGACCATTGTCACACCAGTATCGGTAGGCACAGCCTCTGCCTTGGAAAAGAGCTTGCAGGACGCGGGCCTGGCGGGAACGATCGTCTCCCAGCCTATGTTTTTTACCGATGGTTGCGCCGTGGAGGATTTCAACTGGCCGGATCGTCTGATCCTGGGATCGACCTCCAATGAGGCGGTGCACATTCTGAAACAGATTTTTCATCCCCTGGTGATGCGCGGCGTGCCCGTGATCGTGACCAACCAGGCTACGGCCGAACTGGTACGGGAATCGGCCACTGCGTTCGTGGCGACCAAGATTTCCTTCATCAACGAGGTGGCGGCGCTGTGTGAGCGAGTGGGCGCGGATGCCGTGAACCTGGCGCTGGCTCTGGGTCTCGATAAGAAGATTGCTCCGCGCTGCCTGCAGCCGGGAGCGGGTATGGGCGGCGTGTTTGCCGAGTCCGACATGGATTCGCTGGCAGAGTTGGCCAAGGCCAACGGCGTTTCCCTGAAAGTGCTGAGCGCGGCGCGCGATGTCAACCACACTCTGGCCGATCGGCTGGTCGAGAAGATCGCCCTGGCCCTGAATTCGGTGGAGAACAAGGATGTGGGCATTCTGGGTCTGGCCTTCAAACCGAATACGAATTCAGTGGCGGGTTCATCCGCGGTGCAATTGGCCGAAACGCTGGTCGCCAAGGGCGCGCGCGTACGGGCTTATGACCCGGTGGCGCTTAGCGATGCAAAAACACGGCTGAACGGATCGGTGCGCTATTGCGAGACGGCTTACGCGGCGGCGGAAGGCATGGACGCACTGGTGGTGGGCACGGGCTGGCCAGAATTCCGCGCGCTCGATTTTGACCGCATCAAGCATCTGCTCAAGAGACCGATCATTGTAGACACGAAGAACTTGCTGGATTCAACACGGCTGCGCGCCATGGGATTTGAATACGTCGGAGTAGGGCGCGGTTAGGTGACGGTCGTATGGCCCTCGCGGGCAGCGGGCCAAAGAAGTTGCAGGCAAACGAAACTCTCTCAGAACTGTGAGCGAAGATTTTTCCAATCCCGTGGAATTGCCTCAGCGTCCGAAGCTGTTGTCCCGTTTTCCCGATCTACTCCGTGGAGCTCTCGATAGCTTGTCGTTTCTATTCTTCTGCTTATCTTTTTCCAGTCTGACTCACCTGCTCGGTTCCTTGTGGAGCCGCTTTTTGGCAGAGGAGTGAGGGACCGCCACTCACATTTGCAACCATGGTGCGCGACGTTTCTGCGTTCTCTTGAGCAGCCAGGCCACTCGATCAGCGCGGAATCGGCCGCGCGTCATGGCTTGATCTTCGATACCGCCAGAAATCTCTATGGCACAACGAGCGCAGGCGGTACTTCTTCCTGGGGCACGGTCTTCTAGATCAAACGTCAGTATATCGGAACCCAATTGGAATCGCAGCCGCGATGCGCGAATGCGGGCTTGCGGACATCCACGCAGCGCGGTTGTATAATCAGCGTGGCGGTGGGAATAGCTCAACTGGTAGAGCACCGGACTGTGGCTCCGACGGTTGCGGGTTCGATTCCCGTTTCCCACCCCAGATTTTTCCCCGCCGGGCTCCCTGTCTTTCTTCTCCTTGTTGTTTATCTTGGTTGTTTATCTTGCGGCGTTTATCCGCGGCGTGTCCGGCAGGCCCTATGCTCCGCGTGCTCTTGCCTTTGGCTTGGAGATAGTCGGCTGGGAATAGGTTCCCGGTTCGCCGCTCTCCTCGAACTTTGAGTGCGCCCCGAGGACATCGTCCCAAAACGAACTTCCCCGGTCGATCACGGAGACGCCGAACTGACCCGCACCGGTAGTGTTTTCTTCTCCCGCCCACTCGACCTGAAACTTTTCCTGCTTCCGCATGCGGGCGAGAGAAACTGTGTCGCCCAGCCGAAGCCTTCCGCGAATGCCTTTCAAAAGAGCTCCCTGTCGGCTGACGTTAATAGTGATCACTTCCTGGTCGAGAGGAACTCCGCTGACATCGGTCGCGATCAGACGGACGGGCAACGATACGTCGATCCGCGGATCGCGGCGTTCGATCTTGAACTGCCGCATTAGGCCGCTCAACTGGCCTGCCAGGGAAGCCAGATCCTGCGCCGCTTTTTGCGACTCTAGCGCGCGTGACAGGGTGCCATCGGCGGCCTGCGCCACTCCCCCGATGTTCGCCGAGATGTCCCCGGCGCCGCTGGCCGCTTCGCTGGCGTTGCGCGTCATCTCATTGGTCGTCGCGCTCTGCTCTTCCACCGCGGCTGCAATGGTCGCGGAAATGTCGTTGATCTGGTGAATGACGCCGCTGACCGTTCCGAGTGCCGCCGCCGCACCCTTAGTGTCCGCCTGAATGGCGGTGATTTTGTGACTGATGTCCTCGGTGGCTTTGGCGGTCTGCTTGGCGAGTTCTTTCACTTCATTGGCGACCACGGCAAAGCCCTTGCCCGCTTCTCCGGCGCGGGCGGCTTCAATGGTTGCATTCAAGGCCAGCAAGTTGGTCTGCTGCGCGATGGATGCGATGACTTTAAGGACTACGCCGATCTCAGCGCCGGACTGGCCCAGCTTGGTCACGGTGGCGTCGGCGGCCTGCGCTGCATTGACGGCGGTGGAGGCCACTTTGGCGGCTTCGTTGGCGTTGGCGGCGATGCTCTGAATGGTCGAAGTCATCTCCCCGGCGCCGGTGGAAAGACTTTGCAGATTCCGGGTGACCTGCTGCGTGGTGCGGGAAACGGCATTGGCCTGGACCGCGGTCTCTCCGGAATTGGTAGTAATCTGCTCGCTGGCCTCGAGCAATTGCTGGCTGGCTTCGGCCAGTTTATGGGTATGGGCGATGACCCCGCGAAGGAGTTCCTGCAGTTTGTCCATGAATAGATTGAAGAGGCGGCTGACTTGGCCCAGTTCGTCGTTGCTGAAATTTCCAGCGACCTCCAGACGCTTGGTCACATCGCCCTCGCCCTCAGCGATATCCTGAATCATCTGGGTCAAGCGCCCGAGCGAGTGGGAGATACCCCGCACCAGAGCGAAGCTGCCGAGGAACATAAACAGCATGCCAAAGGCGACGAACAGATACACTACCAGAGCGCGGCCAAGAAGACCAATGGGGCGACGCGCAGGGAAGGCGTGCAAATGCTATCGGAGGGGAGGGTCCGGGCGGTCGATCTGGAAGTGCTTCCCCTGCGCCGGAAAACCTCCGAAGAACGCTATTACGTGATCGTGTTCCGGGACAGGGTCGAGACATCCCGGTCATCGGCCCGCGGCCAAAACGGCAAGACGAAAAAGTCAGACCACCCCACAGTGCGGGAGAACCAGAGATTGAAGCGTGAGATGGCACAGTTGCGGGGACAGTTGGGGTCTCTGATCGAAGAACATGAGAGCACTCAGGAACAATTCAAATCGGTCAACGAGGAAGTTTTGTCGGCCAACGAGGAATTGCAGAGCACCAATGAAGAACTGGAAACCGCCAAGGAGGAGCTGCAGTCCACCAACGAAGAACTTACTACCCTCAACGAGGAGGTGCAAAACCGTAACGCGGAGTTGACTTCGGCCAATAACGATCTGCTCAACCTGCTAAGCCAGGTCGACATTCCGGTGGTGATGGTGAGCCGCGACCTGTGCATTCGCCGCTTCAGTCCGCCTGCGCAAAAGATACTGAACCTGCTGGTTAGCGACGTAGGCCGGCGCCTGGGCCAGATCCGGCCGAATCTGGACCTGCAGGATCTGGAGCCGATCGTCCGCGAAGTGATCGAGCGCTCCACTCCGCAGCGGCACGAAGTCCGCACCAAGGAAGGAGTCTGGCACGCGCTGCAGGTGCGCCCTTACCAAACCTGGGATCACAAAATTGAAGGCGCGGTCATCACCTTGCAGAATATTGACGCTCTTAAGCGCATGGTGAATCGCGAATACGCCGACGCGGTGATCGAGAGCGCCAGAATGCCCACCCTGGTCTTGGACAATGACTTGCGAGTGACTGTCGCCAATCCAGCGTTCTACCGGGCTTTCGGCGTGGTTCTCGAAGAAACTGAGAATAGCCTGATCTATGAGCTTGGCAATGGGCAGTGGAACATCCCGCGGTTGCGTCAACTGCTGGAGGAGATTGTTCCGCAACATGCCCGCGTGGATGACTACGCCATGAGCCATGATTTTCCCAGCCTCGGACCGCGCGACATGCTGCTCAACGCGCGCCGGGTTGAGCTGCAGCCCGGCCATGCCTTCATCCTGCTGGCCATCGAAGATGTGACGGAGAACCAGCGGAACGGCGCCGCCTAAGGTCTGTCATCATAAGGTCTTTCCTCCTGAGGCTGCCATCCTGAGGGCCGCGTTTTTTGCGGCCCTCAGGATCTGGCATTCCGCGATATAGTCTGGGAAGAAAAGCTTCTGGCATGGACTTCCCACTCACGGTAGAATGCGAAATTCAAAGAATGAACCGGATCTTCCATCCCTTTCGAAGCACTTCCCGGCAACTGGGGCCGTTGGAGCAGCGTCTGCTCGATGCGCTGTGGGCCAGGCGCAGCGCAACCGTCCGCGAGCTGGTCGAAGACGGCTATCAGGATCTGGCTTATACCACGGTGATGACCACGCTCGACCGTCTGTTCAAGAAAGGGATTCTGACACGATCGGAGGAGGGCAGGGCGTTCCGCTACGTTCCGCGATTCAGCCGTGAGGAGATGCATCGGGAGGCAGCGGGCCACGCCTTCCGCCAATTTCTGGATGCGAGCCCAGCCTCATCTTTGCCGCTTTCTTTTCTGGTGGAAATTCTGGGCGAGCGTGACGCGCAATTACTCGACGATCTGCGTCAACTGGTGGAAAGCAAGCGCCGCGAACTGGGTCAACGAGAAGCGGACCAGAAGGAGACAGAGTAATGTTCGCCTGGCGCGGTATCGCGGTTTCTTTCTCAATCTTCGTTATTCTCTACAGCACCCTGTCGCTGGCCGTTTTGTCAGTGTGGCGTCGGCTGCGGTTTAGCGACCGGCAGTATTCGGCGAGGTGCTCTGCCGACCTGCTTTTTGTCCTGCGTATGGTTCCATTTGTGGTTGCGGCAGGAGTCACTCTGGCTCTGGCCGTCCCTTCGTTCCTGCTGCTCGAGCCCCGTTCAGTGGATGAACCCATGGGCGCTGTGCCGGTGGTGCTGGGCTTCTGTGGCATGGCTGTGCTACTGGTGGGAATGTGCAAGGCGGCGACGGCCTTGGTGCGGGCTTCGCGTACCATCGCACAGTGGTCGAGCGAGGCACGCGTGATCGCATCCAGTCCTATCGACTTCAGCCCAGTCGACTTCAGCGCCATCAATTCCATCTCCGTTAGTCCCAGCGATTCGGTTGCGGTGCTGCGGATTTCGGCTGCTGCTCCGCCTCTTACCGCTGCGGGCATTTTACGGCCCCGCGTGTGGTTATCAGGTGCGGCGGAGTTTGTGCTCACCGAACGGGAATTGCAGACCGCGCTACGGCATGAAGTGGTGCATGTCCGCCGCCGGGATAACTTAAGAAAGCTGATTCTGCGGTCCGTGGCATTTCCAGGAATGGCGGAACTGGAGAGCGCGTGGCGCGAGGCGAGTGAAATGGCCGCCGACGATGCCGCGGTTTCGAGTGCCTCCGAAGCTCTCGATCTGGCTGCGGCCGTAATCAAGTTGTCGCGGCTTACCCCGCTGCAGGCGCCTGCCGATCTGACCACAGCCCTGGTCCACAGCCCGGCGGAATCGGTGAATGCCCGCGTGGAGCGATTGATTGCGTGGACAGAACGGCGGCAAACGCTCGCGCCGCAATATTCATGGGGATATGCGTTGTGCGCTGCGGTTGCGGTGGTGGCTACTCTGGCCGTCACTTACAGCGAATTGCTGGCGCGCGTGCATGCCGCAACGGAATGGTTGGTACGGTAGGAATACTCCGGCTCGCCGAGGGGCAGTTGCACCGTGCTATTTCGGCATCACGATGACTTCCTCTTTCGGCATGGCGTCGAGCGTCGCCTTATCGATGTCCAAGTGGGCCATTACAAGTTTCGGTGGTGTGTGGGTGAGCCATTCCGAGAGTGCTAGGTCCTGATAAAAGCTGCTCTTGAACATTTCCAGGAACTTCAGGTCGGTGTCGCCGGTGTTCTGAACATAGTGGGGCAGGGTCTTCAGGACATAGCCAACGTCCCCGGCTTGGAAGTCCATGGTGCGGGCGCGGCCTCCAGTAGCGAAAACGGTCATTCTTCCCGCACCGCTGATGTAGTACTGCCATTCGTCGGCATTGGGATGCCAGTGCAGTTCGCGGATTCCTCCGGGATGGACGGTGACGATTGCCGCCGCAATCGTACTGGAGATTTTGAATTTGCTCGAATCAACGATTCGCACCTCGCCGCCCTTGGTGCGCTTCGAAACCGCCTGCTGTGTCGTACGAAAGGAGAAATCCTGGGGTGACATGCCGAGCGAGCCGGCGGCTGCCTTCTGATCCGCGGACAGCGGGCCGGGAACCGCGGCCTGGAAAATGAACTTCTCCCGCTTCGGCATTTTCTCCAGGGCCTGCTCACTGACGCCGAAATTCTTCGAAAGCACATCGTGGGGCGTGTGCGCCATCCAGTCGGTGAGCAGCACAGTCTCGTATTCCGAGAAGTTGCCATCGTCGAACACCAGCAGAAACTCACAGCCGTCGGGATTCAGGCCTTGAATCGAATGCGGAATTCCCGTTGGAAAATACCAGAGATCGCCTTCCGTCACGTCGCTGACGAAGCTTTTGCCATCCGCATCAAGCCCTGTAATCCGCGCATTCCCATACAACATGAAGGCCCACTCGGCAGCAGTGTGCCAGTGCAGTTCGCGTATGCCTCCTGCGGTCAATCGCATGTCCACGCCCGCAATCGACTTGGAAACCGCAAGCTCGCGGATCGTGACCTCACGCGACCATCCACCCTCTTGCATCCGCTTGTGAGCGATTCCGAAAGGGTACTTGAACGTCTGCACGCCGCCTGCATCGGTGGGCGGCGGCAAGAAAGAATCCGGGTTCTGAGCATCCAGCGGCGGATTGCCCGGTCCAGGAGCGCTGGCGCTTCGATCATTCTTGTTCGGGTACGGTTTCTGATCCTGGGCCGCGACATCCGTTGCCGAGAGCATCCCTGCAGCCGCTAAGGCGGCCGACCCCATTTCCAGGAATCCGCGCCGCGAAAATAGGTCTTTCTTTACGTCGTCGCTCATGAGAGTTCCTCCTGTCGAAACATCATTAAACAAATAGATTTTTTCGATTCCGGCTCTCCGGATTCGCAGACAATACGGCAGTCACTTTACGGTGTCAAGCGGCTGTAAACGCGATTGACTTGAACCAGAGATCGGGGGTACGTTGATTCCCCTCCCCAAAAGCAAGGAGCCCTATTTCCTGGGTTTTTAACTAACTTGGCCTGCGTACCCAGGTTCTCAGCTCCGAGCGCGGCGAATGGGACCCTGGTTGTCGATGGCGGGAACGACTCGACCCTAGAAAGTCACCCGCACGCCCAACTGCGCGGCAAATGGGATGCCGACGGTTGTGCCGGGGCCAAAGAAATCTCCCAGGGCGCCCTCGGGTATCTCCAGTTGCTTCAGGCTGGTGATGGGCGCGGTTTGGGAGCAATCTGCGCCCGTGCAAATACTGGTGACGTTGGTGATGCCTTGTGCGTTGGGTTGCATCTGGGCCTGCGGAACCGGGAGTTGGGCCACATTGACCGCGAAGTTAGCACCGGGATTGTTACGGTTGAACAAGTTGAAAAACTCGATAAAGGGATCGACCTGCCAGCGCTCGTTGATTTTGAAAGGACGCGTAACCCGCAGGTCTGACTGGATGTAAGGCGTGCCCCGGAATTCGTCCAGGCTGGTGTACGCTCCATTTATATAGATGCGGTCAGTGTTGTCGGCATTTGTGATCGTGATGGGGCGGGCGCTTTCAATCTGATTGATGGTGCTCAACTCGAAACCGCCGGGAAGATGCACCGTGCCAGCCAGCACGAAGCGATGGCGAACGTCTTCACCGGACGGGCCGTAGTCGCCTGGTCCGAAAGCATTCAGGGGTCCCAGATTCTGTTGGGTAGCGCTAGGTTCCTGTGGGCAGACGCCATCCACATAGTCAAACAATTCACCCAGCAGGCATCCCCAAGTCTGCGCCTTGGAGAGCGTGTAGTTCGCGACCAGATCGAAGCGGCGCATGTTGCCTTGCAGATGCAGCAGCAGGCCGTTGTAGCTGGACCGGTTGTCGGACTCGAATACATTGACATTGGGCACCACATCCGTTTGATCGGTGGCATATTCTGTGGGAGATTCTGACGTGGAAATGAGCGGAGTGAATAGGCTGGAGTCGCTGGTGTAAGGGAAGCCGCGGTAGCCATGATTGCCTTGCTCGTGGACGTAATCGGCGCTCGCTAGCCAATGTTCGTTAAACGCGTGCTGCACGCCGCCGGTGGTATGAATGGCGTAGGGCGTTTTGTAAGGGGAGCCGACCAGATTGCCGGTGACCGTGTTCGCGGGAGTTGGAACAGGCGCTAAGGGCCCAAGGCCACCCTCCAGGCAGCCCGAACCGAGGAGCGAATAAGTGCCGGGACCGCCGGTCAGGCTGCATGTTCCAGTGGTGAAATTCGAATTGTTAACCCCCTGAAAGGCAGTCGCCCATCCATTCTGCGCAAGATCGTCGTAGTAGAGGCCAAAACCGGCGCGAATTACCGTCTTCCCGTTGCTGCCGGGAGAGTAAGCGATCCCAAGGCGAGGCGCGATTTGCTTGCGATAGTCACTCGGTACGCTGGGCACAATCGGAATCTGCAACGCCTGCAGCGTTACATACGCGGCGTTTTCAGCTTCGCTTCGGCCCGAACCCACGAACAGTCCCCAGGTCGTCTGATAACGCAAGCCGTAGTTGACGGTGAGCTGGTGCGAGACGCGCCAGGAATCCTCGGCGTAGAAGGCGAGACGCTGAACATTCTGTGAAAAGCTGCCGTCGCCGGCAGGAGTGAAGGTGCACCCGATATTGGTACTCGGATCGGGCATCGGATTACACATCGCTCTTGGAGGCGTGTAATAAAACGGCAAAGCAGTCGTGATTCCTCCACAGTCGGGGCCCGGCGGATTGATGTAGCAATCGGGGTTGGAAGGGTAAGTCGTGAACTGCTCCGCCGTCGCCGCGAACGCACCGCTCAGCACCGGTTCGTGAATGAAGTCGATCCCGAACTTGAGCGCATGGTCACGTACAACATGGCTCAGGTCGTAGCGGAATTGATATTTGTCCTGATTGCGCAGGTCGGGGAAAAGAGTGATCGGAGTGGCAAACTGATTGTCGCCGAATGTCTCGAAGCCGGAGACGGTCAGCGCGGTCACGCTGAAGGGAAACTGTATGGCGAAGCCGAGATCCGAATTCCGAGTCTGCGTGAGATGCAACAAGCTGGCATCGAGAACCAGATTGCCCAGCCAGTTTGAATTGAAGGTATAGCTATTACTGAGCGCCACGTTCCAGTAATTGTTGTGCGTGCTCAGGCCCGTCGATGGCAACGTGGCTTGCTGTACCAGGGCATTGTGCGTGAGGTAGCTGTCTTGCGATGTGCGTAAGAACCAAGTTGCTCTCGATGATTGTGCCCAGTCCAGGCGCATCGAACCGAGGTAGTCGCGAAAGGGAATCGGAACGGTGGCGGGAACCGGGATGGAGGGAGTGCCGGTTATCAATCCTTCCATCGCCAATTGCGCCAGCGCGTCAAATTGCGTGGTGCTGGCGGGGCTGTAGGCGATGCTCGCGTCTTCGTGGACGCCCTCGAATGAAGTAAAGAGCCAGACCTTGTTTTTCGCGATAGGACCGCCGAGAGTTCCAACATAGTTCTGGCGGGAGAAAGGCTGCTTCGGATTCGGCGCCGGATTCTCGATGGGAAAGCGCGCATTCAATGCGGCCTGGCGATCATAGAACGCCCCGCTCCCGTGCCATTCGTTAGTGCCGCGCTTGGTTGTGATCACGACCGATCCGGCCGTGGTCCAACCCGTGTCGGCGTCTTCGTTCGACGTGCGCACCGCGAATTCCTGAACGCCATCGGGCGAGAAGTTTTGCAGGAAGCCGCCGATCCAGTCGTCGGAGTTTTCGGCGCCATCGACCGATAGCTCGTTGTTCAAACCGGAGCTTCCACCCGTCGAGACTGCAGTAATGCGCGCCTTGGTGGGGTCGGAAGGCTCGACCGGCTCGGTTCCAGGCACGAGATAGGCAATGTTGGCGAAGCTTCGCGCCGGGAGTGGCAGCGTCTCCAGATCCTGGCTGCCCACTACACCTCCACGCACCGCGCTCGACGTGTCGATCGTTTCAGTGGTAATCGAAGAAGAATTCCCCTGCACGTTGACGGTCGCCGAGGCCCCCGCGGGCTTCATGGTGACCGTAACATCGCGGACGGTGGCGACGGCGATCCAGACATCCGCCTGGGCCCGCGCAAAGCCGGCGGCACTGATGGTGATGCGGTAGTTGCCCGGCAGAAGGTCATCCAGTCGAAACTCGCCCCGGTCTTCGCTGGTAGCCTCTCGCTGCACCGAAGAGCCCGACAATTGCGCGACGACTTTGGCGAAGGCGACGCGAGCGCCGGTTGCATCCTGCACCGTGCCGCGCAGCGACCCGCGCGGGTTCTGCGCCTGGAGGGTTGCCGTGAGCAGAAGGGCGAACAGCGTTAGAGCGAATGCGGTCTGGCGCGAAATATTCTTCATGTTTGCCGGCAGCTGGAAGCTTGGGATTGACTTGTTTGGAGAATTAGCAGACTAGTCTGCGGAGAGTGGCTACTACCAGAGATCGTAGGGGCGGGGAGTGTTCGATTGGAGGATTGATCGTCGCGCGATGCGTTACCATACCAGCGTGTTTCCCGTTGCTCCCTTTGTCGTCATTATCGCCTTCGTCCTGTGTGCGCTCACCGGGATGGCGATTGGTACGCTCAGCGGATGGTTAGTTTCGTTCGCAACAAAGTGCGGCCGACAAGGGATCATAAGGGACGCCTTTCTGGGATCGTTTGGCTTTTTGGCTGGTTTCCTCGGTTGTATCTCTATGCCCTGGCCCAGAAACACCATCCTGGAACATCTCGAGGGAGGCGGCACGGTGGCAACGACCATGAACAGATATCAGCATCCTTACCGGGTCGCTACCGTGGTGGCTGTTCTCTTGCCGCTCCTCCATGAGATGTATCGGTTGAAGCGGACTCGCGCGAAACTGACCTAAGTGAAGGACCGCGACGGCAAGATTAATCCGACCAGCGCTGCGGAGCGCGATCCCAGCGATGTTTTTTCAGTTCAACAAGCAAACCTGAATCGAGTGAACCAGCGTCGCTGGCAGCGACATTCTGGCGCACATGCGCAGGATCGCGCATGCCCACGATCGTCGTGCTCACCGCGGGATGAGACAGGATGAAGCGTAGGGACATTTCCGGAAGCGTCATGCCCGCGGGCAGGACTTTCTTGAGATTATCGACGCGCTGCAGCGTGTTCGCCAGATTTTCCGGGCCAAAATAGCCGGAGCGCCAATCGGTCTTCGGGAAGCGGGTTTCGATCGTCATCTTGCCACCGAGGCTGCCTTCGTCGAGAGGCACACGCGCGATCACGCCCACGTTAAGTTCTTGGCAAAGAGAAAACAATTTATCCTCAGGCGCCTGATCGAAAATGTTGTAGATCACCTGCACCACGTCAACTAATCCGGTGTGCAAAGCCTTTAGGCCATTTTCCGGCTCCCAGCGGTTCAGGCTGAGCCCGAAGTGGCGAATCCAGCCACCGTCCTTCAATTTCTCGACCGTCGAGCGGAATTCGGGATCGTCGCTCCAACTATCATCCCAGACATGGAACTGCAGCAGATCGATCGATTCGACGCGGAGTTTCTTGCGGATCTGATCGGCGTATTTCAAAACATGCTCCGCGGAAAAAACGTCGTGGTATTTGTATTTCGAGAGTGCGGGCCATTTGCCGTTGGCCGGTGGAATTTTCGAAGCCGCGTAGAGGCATTTCTTGGAGTTGCGCCCCATGGTTTCCCCGAGCAGGCCGTCGCTTTTGCCGTCGCCATAGGCCCAGGCGGTATCGAAGAAGTTGCAGCCCGAATCGACCGAGAGTTGCAGGGAATCGAGCGATTGCTGGTCATCGGAACCGCTCCAGCCACTCATGCCCCAGAGTCCATACGCAATGTCACTGACTTCAAAACCGGTTCGGCCCAGCTTGCGGTATTTCATAAAATGCAGTCCTGCGGATGAATTCAGTGCTTGAAGAAACGTTTACTCGCGGTCACATCCTAGCAGCTTTTGGAGATGCCCATGTGGGGACAGCCGCCCCTTCGACAAGCTCAGGGCAGGCTCCCGGCTGTCCAGTCGAGCGAAGCTCGACAGTTGTTTTGTCGGCGGCATTAAGACACGCGAGTGGGGGGCGATTTGCCGGGCTGCCGATTTTTCGATGCGAAGCATCAAGATTTTGCGGCCCGCGTACTGCCGTCCGGGTGTTCCAATGAACCTAGATCATTAACCTGTGGAGGTCCCCAATGAAGTCAGACTGTCCTTCTACCCCGATGCCACCCTACCCTGCTGAGCAGCTCAATGCCCCTTCATCCCGTTTGGGCGACGAAAAGATTTCGGACGACTCCGGCGCGGAAACCAAGACAAACAGCGCTCTCGCGCCTGCCGGGCTGAAAAATCCTTTCTGGAAGTAGAGATCGCGGAACGCGCTAGCGCAGGATTGGCAGGCAGAGGCACGGTTTTAGAGCGAACGTCAGCGCTGACATTTCCTGAAGCGCGGGATGCAGTTGTGCATCGCGGCACGGCTCAAGCGTGATCACGAAGGGCAAAGCGCCCTTGTCGAAGCCCGGCTTTTGCAGCACGGCATCGATATTCAGTTGGTGAGCCGAGAGAATCGCCGCGAGATGCGCGATGATGCCGGGCTGATCCTTCACCAGAAAGCGCAAATACCAGGGCGTTTCAAAGTCGCAGCTTACTTTTGGCGAAGCGAGTTGTAACGGTCGGTGCGGTCGCGGTCCGGCCGAAATGCTTTCCGCGACAAACATCAAGTCTGAAACCACCGCTACGGCCGTGGGATCTCCTCCCGCGCCTGCGCCCAGGAAGGCCATGTCCCCGCCGTATTCTCCCGAAGTCAAAACCAGATTCAGATTCCTCTGCACGCGTCCAAAGGGCGACGACGCGGGAACCAGGCTGGGGCCAACGTCGGCAAATAAAGTCGGCTGCTTCAAATCTGCGCGTGAAATTTGGCGGATGGTGCAGCCCAGTTCGGCGGCGTAATCGAAATCGACCGCGTCGACGGGACGAACGGTGCGGGCGCGAATGTCTCCCGGAGAAACGCGGACGTGCAGTCCAGCCAGCGCCAGGATCGAAAGTTTGGCGCGGGCATCGCCGCCGTCGAGGTCTTCGCTGGCGTCGGCTTCGGCGTAGCCACGGGCCTGCGCCTCTTCGAGAGCTTCGCTAAAAGGAATGCGGGCGCTCTCAATGCGGCTGAGAATGTAATTGCAGGTTCCGTTCAGAATGCCCGCGATGCCGTGCAAGCGATCTCCGGAAAGCCCGGTTCGCAGCGCGGGCAAAACGGGAACGCCTCCGGCAACGGACGCTCCAAACTCAAGCTGGCAGCCATTGGAGCTTGCGAGCTGCAGCAAGTCCGGCCCATGGCGGGCGATGAGTTGCTTGTTCGCCGTTACCACCGACTTGCCTGCCGTCAAGGCGCAACGCACAAGGTCTTCCGCCGGATGGAGACCGCCAATCAGTTCAATCACGATGTCCGCGCCGGAATTAAGAATCGTCTGGAAGTCTTCGGTCCAAATTACGTCACTCGGCACCCAGGGTTGTTTTTTGCGCTCGAAGTTGCGATTGCAGATGTGGGTCAGGCGGAGCACGCCATCGCCGCGTTCGCACAGAATTTTGGCCACGGCGCGGCCCACGGTTCCGAAGCCCACCAGGGCAACCCGGCGCGCGAGAGAGCGATCCCGTGAAACGGGGGCGGGATCGGTGTCCAGTGCCTGCTCTGGTGGTGTCTTGTGCAAAGCCAGTTCTCGAGAATGAAACTCATTTTTATCATACGTGTGACTTGCGCCATCGCGAAGTGGAAAGCGATCAGAGCCGACGCGCGAAATACAAGGGGAGAGAACGTACCCGGTGAGCGCCGGGCGGCTTGCCCGGCAGAAGCAGCATCAAAGTTGGTAATATAACGTGATCCCGCCGCAACCAAGGCCAACGCCTTCCTGCGAGGAATCACAAGCGGAACCTTTACTGACGGCGCTTCTCGCCTCTTCATGCCGAGCGCTACGGTCCGCCACCACGCCCGGTTTATGGGAGGAGAATGGATGATTGGAAAGTTCGCGAGCGCGCTGACGCTGCTGGTTCTGACAACTCTGCTGGGAGCGCAAGGATTCGCCCAGGCAACGCTCCCCGGGCAACCTGCCGCGGCGCCCACCCCGGCGGCGCAACAGCCCGCGGCACAGCCACCCGCCGCACAGCAACCTGCGGCACAACAGCCCGCCAGCGGCCAGGAACCCGCCGAGGAAGTGCCTATTTCGCGACGGAAAGCGCGCCCTAAAAACTATAAAAACTGGACCTTCGACGTGGGCCTCGGCGCTAATTTGGACAGCGGCGCGACTCGCTCTTTCGTGAGACAAGGGGGCGGAGTGGCCACCGCCGGTGTGGCTCGCAACGCGAATAAATATCTCGGGCTGCGCGCCGACTTTATCTTTGCCAATCTGCCGCTGCGCGACTCCGTGCTGCAAACGGCGCCGGCGACGGGAGACACAAACAACCTCTACGCCATCACACTTGATCCCATTATTAACGTCCCAGTGAACAAGAGTTTCGGTGGATATATCCTGTTTGGCCCCGGCTTCTATCATCGCGCCGGGAGCCTGAGCGGCGACACCACGGTTCCGGGTTCGGGGTGCAATCCGTTCTGGATCTGGTGGGGTGCGTGCAAGGGTGTCAGCATTCCTCTCAGCGGCGACTTCGTCAACTCTAATCAGAGCGCATTCGGTTACAACTTTGGGGCCGGCGTGACGCGCAAGATGCCGAGTGGCGTGGAGATCTACGGGGAGTTCCGCCTTATGCACGGTAAAAACGGCACCATCACAACCGATGTGCGGCCGATTACGATCGGCGTTCGGTGGTAGGGAGCATGGGTCGGCTACTCGGGCGGTTCTATTCAGGATTAGTGCGGTAACTCCATAGGGTTCCAGCCCGCTGCTGCAACTGCACGAACGATACGACGGGGACGAGCTGCGAAACCGCTGCGCTTGAGTTGGCTGCAACCAACGCTGCTTCAACGATGTGGTGCGCGGGCGCCAGCGAGCAGGCAGGGTCCGTGGCGGCTGCGTCGCCGGCTAGAAGCAGAGCCTGACAGCGGCATCCACCAAAATCTTCCGTGCGCCGGTCGCAACTGCGGCACGGTTCCGGCATCCATTCTTCGCCGCGAAAACGCTGGAATGAAGAAGACTGTTGCCAGATAAATTCCAGCGTTTGTTCGCGGACATTTTCGAATTCGAGCCCGGGAATGACTTCCGCGGCGTGACAGGGAAGGACTTTGCCGGACGGATTGATGAGCATCAATCTATGCCCCCATCCGCCCATGCAGGCCTTGGGGTAACGCGCGTAGTAATCGGGCGCCACCGAATCGATGCGGATGCGTCCGGAGAGGCGTTTTTCCGCGGCGGATACCGCTTCTACGGTTTTTTCGAGTTGCACTCGCGTGGGCAGCAGCGCTGCTCGATTCTCTAATGCCCAGCCGTAATACTGGGTGTGGGCGATCTCCATGCGTTCAGGCGCGAGCTGCTCAATGAAGGAGATCATCTCTTCGAGGTGATCGATGTTCTGCCGGTGGATGACAAGATTCACAGTGAAGGCAATCTTGTGGCGGCGGATGATGCGCGACAGTTCAATCTTGTGGGCGTGCGCTTTAGCTCCGGCAATCCAGTTGGCTGAGTCCTCGCGCGAATCCTGAAAGCTGAGCTGGATGTGGTCGAGTCCGGCCTCAACCAGCGCCTGCAGCCGAGTTTCAGCAAGCCCGAGGCCGGAGGTGATGAGGTTGGTGTAGAGGCCTGCGGCGCGCGCACCTGCGATGAGTTCCGTTAGATCCGGCCGCGCCAGCGGTTCGCCGCCCGTGAAGTGAGCGTGCAGCATTCCCAACTTACCCGCCTGCTGGAGAACGTCGATCCACTCTTCGGTGGAAAGTTCCGAATTTACTGCCGCCAACTCAAGCGGATTCGAGCAATAAACGCAGTGCAGCGGGCAGCGATGCGTGATCTCGGCGATGAGGGCTAGCGGGTTGGGAATCATCGGTGGCGCGAGTGAATCATCCTGTGGATTTCTGCCTGTAATAATTTCGTCAGCGGTGCGGCTTAAGCCCTCTGCACGGTTCGATTCTGGGCTCGAAAGTCCTGTTGTCAGGGGGGTGCCCCCTCCCACCATATTTTCGCAAACTCTCTAAACATGCGGGGACGGCGCATGTGCCCTGCATAGAATCTGCGCAAAAGCTAGATTGCAAATAACTTAGATGCAAAATCTAGGCAACAAAGGACTTACGGTCATTGCAGTCCAGGCTGACTAAACTGCTTCGCCTTGACCATCATGGCCTGATTTCGAGTGGAAGGCAAGGTCGGATGTCACGACGGGGGTGTGGATCGGGACGGTGGTTTCATCGTTCGTATACGGCGCTACGGTGACGGATCCGCGTCGCCTCTACCAGCAATTTTGTGTTGTCGATGGTGTAGACAGCGCGGTAGTCCCCGATACGAATGCGCCATTCACGATCACCGCCTTGTAGCTTCTTGCAGCCTGGAGGGCGGGGATTGGAAGCCAGGTTTTCCAGTCGCGAAATGATGCGCGCGATCAATGGGCTGGACAGCCTTTTGAGTTCCTTCTCCGCACTGGACGTCAGTGCGACGTGATAGCTAGCCATGCAGCTTCGCGCTCTTGATGAGGTCGGACTTCACCCTGTCGAGCGGGATGCGTTTTTCGTGCCGCCGCGATCGGGAGACCAGCACGTCCTCGATGTCCTCCCAGAGTGCCTTGTGTTTCTTGAGGTCGATCACGGCCGCCGTTTTGCGGCCTTTTTCGTCGGTGATGAACTGTATTCCGGTCATGAGGAGAGGTCTCCTGCGTCGTGGGAACCTGTTCTCACCCTAATTTCGACGGCTTGTGCTGTCAACCAAATAGTGGGAGAGCGCGGATGACAGTTTTTTCCCGGCGTGACGCTATTGTCAAACCATGGTAAAAGGTTAAGATTAAGAGCAGGCAAAAACATGGCGACTCTCGATTGGTCTCAATGCCCAGCGGTTGAAAGTGTGCCGGGAAGACTAAGCGGCGCGTGGGTGTTTCGCGATACCCGCATGCCCGTATCCACCGTGTTCGAGAATCTCGAAGCTGGCGCGACTGTAGATGAGATTACGGAATGGTTTGACATCTCGAAAGAGCAGGTGATCGAAGTCTTGCAATTCGCCGCTCGCAGCCTTGCAGCGCCGGTTCCCGCACAGCCGGTAAGCGCGTCTTCCCGAGATGCTCATTCTTTTTGACCATGGCGTACCGGCCCCACTGGTTCCGTATCTGGTCGACCATACCGTCGTCAAAGCAAAGGACCGCGGATGGGATAGGCTTTCCAACGGCGACTTGCTGGCCGAAGCGGAGCGTGCCGGGTTCGAGGTTTTTCTTACGGCTGACAAGAATATCCGGTACCAGCAGAATCTTGCTGGCCGCAGAATAGCTGTTGTGGTGCTGAGCACTCCGCAATGGCCGCTGGTTCGATCCCATGTGGAAAAAATTGCAGCGGCGATTAATGCGGCCACGCCCGGCAGCTATGCCGAGGTGCAGATTCCGCGCAAGTCCTGATGCCGGTGGGTGGCGCCGCTCGGGCGTCCGATAATTAACCGGTGTCGCCCAAGACTCCGCCTCTGCCCATTAATCTAGAAGGGCGGAGGCGCATTCATTGCGGACCATTCCACGCGATCTCTCAGCGCGGGCGCATAATTCTCCACCGTAGTTCTTACCGTCTCCATGAACGAGTGGTCGGCTTCGGGATGGACGCGGATGGATTCCACAGCTCCCAGCTCCCATTCGAGACTGTGGCCGAGGGTTTTCGGTTGGATGTCCTCGACGTCATTTATGTCAGCGAAATGAACGATGCGAACCTCTTGTTCGTATGCGAACATCAGTCGCTTCTTCGTCACGAGATCTTCACGGATAGGAGTTCGCCTGTTGCATCCGGGGATTTCATAGGTGACTGGAAGCACACGTAAGTCGCCGACCGATGCCCGGAGTTTAGCTAATGTCGTTTGGATTGCAACTCCTTCCCGTGGCGGACAGTAGATGCGCCATAAGGCGTGCGATTCGTGGTTAGACACGCTCCAGCAGTTGACGAATGTATGCCAGCGCCACAATCTGATGATTCTTGCGGACCGTTGCATCGCGCTCTCCGGCACTTCCGGCGAAAGAATGTCGGTGAGCGGGTGGCGGGAAATCACATGCGCGAGTTGGTCCCCAGCAAGAGATATCTCCCACGGATCGCCGAGAAGATCCGCTCGCGATAGCCAGAGCTGCTTTTTCTGAAGCAGCCAAACGAACCGCGAGAAACCCATGTAACGCCACACCTTTTCAGAATCGACCGGCGCGCGGTCGTTTGTCATCATTGCGAGTTCCCTATGCTGGATTATCTCCGAGCCAAGCCAAGGGGGCAAGAAACGACTCAGCGATTGAATCACAGTTGGGCGGCGGGGCTGGGTCTAATAATCGACGATGCGCTTGTGACGCAGTTGCTCTAGAAATTGGCTGATGTCGGTCCGAATCTTGGCGGGATCGGCGTCGGCGAACTGAGCTTGCAGTTCTGCGATGATCTGGGCGAAGGTGCGCTGACCGTCGCAGCGCTCCAATACCTGCCGCCCTGTCCCTTGCAGCTTGATTGCGCCTTCGGGAAACAGGATGACACGCTCTTCGTTGCCGGGCTTATTCTCAGCACTAGGGTTTTCTGCTCCCCAGCGGCAACCGGCGGCAAGACGGGGCTGGCTGGAATCTTCGGGAGGGGGCATTAGTGTCGTGTCCCGGAAATATGCTGAATGACTGACAGTGCAAGGGTTGACATTCTCACCAGGTACCTCGGGCTAAAGCCCGCATTCATTTTCACGGCTTACGCGGCGCTGAAGCGCCGCTCTTCCACGGTACTCCGCGCTCTTCCACGGTACTCCGGGCGGCTGCGGCACGGCTTGAAGCCGCGCCCTTTCAAAGCACATCAGACTCGCGCCGCGAATTTGTGGACACATGCTAGCTGCCCTCGATGCGAAAAGTGCCTGGCGGCGGCCATCCTGGCTGCACGTAGGCGAAGTAGAGCGCATCGAGCTGCGCCCACAGAATGTCGCATTTGTCGCGCAGGGCCTGGATCGCCAACTCCTGCTCGGCTCGCGTCTTCGCGTTGTCGAAGACATAATTCACCGCAAACTGCGAATCCTCGGGCGCCTGATAGAGTCTGGCTTCGAAATAGTCAAGACCTTCTGAGAGCCAGGGATAATATTGCCGCAACTTCTCGAGGCGCAGGGTGATCAGCTTGGTGGAAAACAATTCCGTCAGCGAGGAAGCGACCGCCTCCAGCAGCGTCCGGCTGCGAACAATGTTCAAGTATTCGTTGACCGCGAAGCGAGTTGCCGGGAGAATGCCTTGGCCGGCGCGCACCATTTGCGGGTCGAGACCCGTGGCCTCCGCCAACTTGACCCAACGCTTGATGCCGCCTTCGCTGGTGGCATCGCCATCGTGATCGACCACGCGCTTGCGCCACGCCCGGCGGAAGACTGGGTCAGGACCGCGCGAGAGGATGATCGAATCCTTGATGGGGATGACGCTTTGATAGTAATAGCGGTTCAGCGCCCAGGCCTGCAGTTGTCCGCGAGTGAGCTTGCCTTCGTGCATCAACAAATGGAAAGGATGCTTGTGATGGTAACGCTCCTCGCCCGTGGCCTGTAACTGCGCGCGCAATTCCTCGAGCGATAGCAGGTGGGCGGTTTGCGATGTGGTATCGGTTTCTACAGGTCGAACTGCCATCCATCCTCCGCGACTTCCCATCCCGCGTCCCGCACCTGGCGATATTGAGGACTTGCCCCGTCCAGCATGGGATTGGTGTTGTTGATGTGTAGGAATATTTTACGCGGGCGGCGCACTCCCGCCAACTTGGTGAGCGTGGTCTCGACCGGGACGTGGCCCATCTGTCGCGCGGTTTGTCCGGTTTTACCGCCGCCCTGCAAGCGAATGAGTTCGTCGTCGCTCCAGAATGTGCCGTCGAAAAGCAGGACGTCGCAGGCATCGATTTCCGCAAGCAATGCGTCGTCCACTTGAGGCACAGCCGGCATATAGGCGAATCGCGAGCCGGAATTCGATTGGATGAAGAAACCCAGGGAAGCTTCGCCCGGAGAAAGTTGCGATTGGCGTTCTACCGTGACATAGGAGGGATAGTGATCGCTCAACGACCACGGGCGGCAGCGAAGACCGGAATCCGCGCCTTCAGCATCGCACAGAGAAAATTCTTCTCCGGATTTAAAATCGGCCCACTTGGCTTGATCTGGGATACGGTGCAGCATGCCGAACATCGAGTTATCCTCGCGGAGAATGCGGCGAACCGATGCGGTGGAATGGATGCGAATCGGCTGGAGTTCGCGAAGCAGAAGGAGTCCGAGGACGTGATCGAGATCGGCATTGGCAAGCGCTACGCCGGCAATGGGTGAATGGCGCATGCCCTGCCGCGGATGCAACTCAGGCGTGGCTTCGATTTGGGCGCGAAGGTCGGGAGAGGCGCCCAGCAGGAACCACACGACGCAATCCTCGGTGATCGCGAGCTGCGTTTGCGAGCGCGTTTTTCCGTGAAATGTGCCGGCTCTCACGGCGCGACAATTGTGGCAAGCACAGTTCCACTGTGGAAACGCGCCTCCGGCCGCCGAACCAAGAATCCTTACTTGCATCTCCTGTGAGTTTACAACCTGGAATTCGTGCCGCAGATAATTTCGCGAGAACCCCTGCGGACTATTCGACTGGTTGCCGAGGTTTCGCAGTGAGCGCCGTTCATCGAGCCAGGGAGATAGAAACTTGCAACTTCTCCTTGATTTAGGCGCACTAAATGTGAAGGTTCCTGCAACTCCAGAGTGAATTCGCGCCTTTGCTCTGCTTTCTGCTTGTCTTCAAAGCGCTTCCGCTTCATACTGAAAACAGCCCGTCTCACGCGGGTTTTGGCCCTCTCCCGCCCTCCCCGAACAGGTCGTTGTGTTTTGCAGGACTCATCACTGCGCGAAGAAGCGAAAACTACCAGCCAGTAGCCGGCGCTAGCCCTGGCCCGCAGCGGCCGCACAGCGCAACGGATCGACATCCCAAAACGTAGTTCCAGCGGAAAGATTCTCGACTCCGACTTCCCCAGCCATTTCGGTTCCCGGCTTGCCGCACCACACGATGCGGAATTGAGCTTTTGTTCCCTCGTACAGAACGTCGACCACGTCTCCTGGCTTCAGTCGAGCCTCCACGCACTGCAATGTGGCCCCGCGGCCGCTGATAGTGCGCAGGCTGGCGGCTTGAATGAACGGGCGGGAATTGGCGTCCATGCCGTAGATCTGTACGGGAAGCTCAACGAACACACGTGACTGCTGGCGCCGGTCCATGCAATGCTCCTTAAAGGTTTCAACCCGGGTTTCAAATCGGAGTATTAAATCGGGTTCAAGCATCGTAGGCGGGCGGGATAGGGAAACAAAGGTAACCACAGTCACAGACGAAGTGGTGTCGAAAGTTTGCTCGGTTGGATCAGGGCGAGCGCGAGGCCGCTAATCGAGGTCGCCGAGTGAGCAAGCGCCTGGGCCCCGAGGATCGCCACAAGAGCCGCAACCGCCACTGGTCGCCGCCGCGCCCGCGCCGCCTTTGGCCGACATGGCGAAGGTACTCAGCTGCGGGCTCAGCTTCTTACTTTCACACTTGGGGCACTTGGCCTTGTCGCGGCCGAAGACCAACGCTTCAAACTCGTGCTGGCATTCCTGGCAGATGTATTCAAAAATCGGCATGGCCATCACTCCCTTGGACCTGACTACTGCTATTAGAATCAATTCGCGCGAACTTCGCAAATAGGAGCGGTGACGCGTGGCACCTTCCAGTTCGAGAGCCGGCTTCGAAGATGACTTGACCGAGAAGCCACCAATATTCGTGCCCTCAGTTTTCCGGCCGCGTTCCTGGCTGCGAGGCGGGCATACGCAAACTCTCGCGGCTTTTTTTCTCCCGCGCCGAATCGACCTTCCGGCAGCCGAACGGCGGCTCATCGAAGTGGAGCCCGGCGTCCCCGTGCTCTGCCACTGTCACTGGCAGAAAGACCGGAAAGTGCTGACGCTGATCGTGGTACACGGCCTCGAGGGATCGAGCGAGTCGCAATACATGCTGGGAATCGCGCGGAACGGTTTAGCTGCGGGCATGAATGTGATTCGTATGAACCAGCGCAACTGCGGCGGCATGGACCACTGTGCGCCTACGCTTTACAACTCAAGCCGTTCCGCTGACGTGGCGGCAGTGGCGCGCAACCTCCTTGAGCACGACGGAGTTTCCGGTTTCGTTCTCATTGGCTTTTCCATGGGCGGTAATCTGGTTCTCAAGCTGGCGGGAGAGTGGGGAAGCGATGGTCCGGGCGAGTTTCGCGGGGTGGCGGCGGTTTGTCCAGCGGTGAACCTTGCGGCCGGAGCCGACGCGCTGCATGAACCCGCCAATCGGATTTACGAATACTATTTTCTGCTGCAATTGTTCCGGCGGTTCCGCCGCAAGGTGAAGCTGTTTCCGGCCGACTTCGACGTATCGCGTCTGCGCGGAGTCAAAACCCTGCGGCAATTCGACGAACGTGTCACCGCCTACTATTGCGGTTTCACCGGCGCCGACGACTACTACGCCCGCGCCGCTGCCGCCAGCGTTATCGACCGAATCGCGATTCCCACGCTGGTCATTCACGCAGTCAACGATCCGTTCGTTCGCATTTTGCCAGAGACGCGCCAGGCGCTCCTCTGCAATCGCAACATCACCTACATCGAAACTGAGGACGGCGGACACTGTGCCTTCGTCGGCGAGCGCGATGGCGACTCCACCTACGATGGCCGCTGGGCGGAGCGCGAAGTCGTGGAGTTTGCGAAGCAGTTTCAGTAGCCTGTGTGGCGCGGGCACTCCCGCCCGAACAGCCGGCAGCGGATGAGTAGCTGAGGGCCAGTGCGGCTGCAAACCCTATGGCTTCGGCCGCTGGCGAGTTCCGAACTAAGGCTTGCAACTTCCTTGTGGTTGGATTTCGCGGGCAAGAGTGCCCGCGCCACACGGTCAGTTTGCGCTCGCTGGACGCCGAAACCACGCTAGAATGTCGGTGCCGTGCCCCTTCATCCGCGTCCGCAGGCAGGCCAGGATCAGCATGGCGAGGAAGATCGTCAGCAATCCCAAAGATGCGGTGCGGATGTTTTGAACATGTTTGGGCAGGATGGAAACGCGTCCATACACGAATTCAAGGTGCACCCAGTAAACCAGCAGCGAAGCCTGTCCCAACTGAATCAGAGGACTGAGGCCCCACTGTCCGGCGCTTCGCTGTCCTGCGCCCCAGCGGCACCAACCATAACCCGCCGTCAGAATCACGAGCAGCATACCCACACGGACAAGGAAGAAGTTCGGGCTGGTGTGCCAGTAGTCGTAGACCGCGTAAAGCTGATGCGGCTGGGCATCAAGCCAGCGGGAGGCGGCGACGAACAATAAGCCGGCCACGCCCGCCAGAGAAAAAGTCAGAGCCTCGCGTCGTCGGGCCCACTCGCTCTGCAAAATGAATCCTGCGGCCAAACCAGCGAAGGCGAAGGCAGTCCAGGGAAATATCGGGAAGAGCCAGGCCTGCGGTGTGCCCAGATTATGCACGCCGTTGATGTAGGATTCCAGCGGCCAAGGCAGCCAGCGCGGGCGCCATGTTGTCCACAACGGTGGCGTGAGCAAAGAAATCAGCAAAGCCGTTCCCGCGGAAGCAAGGACGAGGGCGGTCCGCGCCTGCGCCCCGCGGTGCATAAAGACGAGGAGCACCACCCAGCAGAGGAGGCCCATGAGCATCATCGAGAGCCCGATGGTGTTGAGCACATCCACACGCAGCAAGTCGCTGAGCGGCGCCCAACCCCAGGCGATCAGATATTCCTGCAGACGAAAAAGCAGGCCGAAGGCAAATATCTCCGCCCCGCGGCAAATCGTGGCGCGCGCTATTTGCGCGGGCCGCAGATTCTTCTTCCATAGCTTTTCGGTTACCAGGGCGAACGAAATGCCCGCCAGAAACAAGAACAGAGGAGCGGGAAAGGTTCCTCCCAGTTGCGAGTACATAAAGAATTTGCTCTGGCGCGCGCTGGGGCTGAGCCACGAGTCGTAGCAATGAGTCTGGAACATCAGGACGCAGGCCAGCCCTCGCATCCAATCGATGTATGCTAGCCGGGTTGGAGCCGCGGAGGTCAATGCGACACCGCATGATACTCCAGCCGGAGCTTGTGATAAATTTTGCTAAGGGGGCGCGTAGCTCAATTGGATAGAGCACCGGTTTTCTAAACCGGTGGTTGCAGGTTCGATCCCTGCCGCGCCTACCATAGCAGTGGTCAGTGGCCAGTGATCAGTGGCCAGTCAAACACACTGCCCCACCATCTTCTACGCAGCTATCGCCTCTTGATTTACTGACCACTGGCCACCGATCACTGGCCACTGCTTTTCCTGTGTTCGCAGGTCTCGGTATTCAGGCAGGAGTCGGCCAGCCTCAGGCGCTCGACGGGTTTGCCGCCGACGATGTGGGATTCGATGATTTCATCGACGTCGGCGTCTTCAACGTGTCCGTACCAGACCGCATCCGGATAGACCACGAGATTTGGGCCGTGCTCGCATTGGTCGAGGCAGCCGGACTGGTTGGCCCGCACTTTGCCTTTGAGGCCGCGTTCCGCCAATTTCTGCTTGAATAGCTTTTGCAGCTTTGCCTGGCCGCCGGGATCGCAGCATCCCCGCGGATTTCCCGGAGGGCGCTGGTTGCCGCATATGAAGATGTGTTTCTCAAATTTCGGCATGAACTGTGATGTTTAACGAGCGGCGGGGCGTCAGGCCACGGGCTGTTGTTTTAAAGGTCTTGAGCTTGCGATTTCGGCGTCCCAGATGCCATCAAAGTCAACGAAGTAACCCTGCACTTCGATTCCCGGAATTGCCTCTAACAGACTGGCGGCGGCACGCGCCAGTTCGTGCTGGTGATGCTCGGCTTCGGCTTGGGCGTCGCCCCCGAAGCCGCCGGCAAGGCCGCCATACGCGCCGCAATCGGAGTGTACCATCAGGATCACGCGCCTGGTGCCATGCAGGCGCATCGACTTACGAATCTGCTCCAGCACAAACTCACGGTCTGTCTCGCGCTCCGGCGAAGCCAGGCACTTGGCGCCACCGGCAACTTTGATCGGGTCTGAATTCGCTACTCCGATGCGCTTGAGGAACTTCCTGAATCCCAGATCAAATCGGTTATCGAAACACCAGAGAACGGCTGCATCGCACTCATATTTCTCCCGCGGCGCTTCGAAGTGAAAAACCTTTTTCACCCTAGCCTCCTCAACCAGATCGTTTTCCGGTTTCTATCTTAACCGTAAAGCCATGTTTGCGGTCGCCGCCGGCATTGCGTTGCCATTCGCCTTACCGGCACGATAAGATACTCCGTACACATCTTCTCCGCTTTCATCCCATAAGCCTTTTAAGTATTGCCGCGGGGCAAAGAGTGTGCGACCCCGGTGCGGCATAGCTGTGCGTCCGCGAATCCCTGTGACGGAGTTGGCATTGGAACGAGGCAAGACCGCGGTAATTGTCGGCGCCCAATGGGGCGACGAGGGCAAAGGAAAGATTGTCGACGTTCTGTCGGAGAGTTTTTCCGTTGTAGCCCGCTATGCCGGCGGCCACAATGCCGGCCACACCGTCATCATCAACGGCAAGAAGTTCGTCCTGCAACTGGTTCCTTGCGGAGTGTTGCGGACGGCCTGCCGCAGTGTGATCGGCAACGGCGTGGTTCTGGATCCCATGGCCTTTCTGAAGGAAGTGGGCGCGCTGCGCGAGGCGGGCGTGAGGGTCGACGGGAATCTCTTTGTCTCGAACCGCGCCCAGGTGATTCTTCCCTACCATCGCATGATCGAACTGGCGGCGGAGAACGCACCGGGCCGCGTGAAGATCGGCACGACCTCGCGCGGCATCGGCCCGGCTTACGAAGACAAGATGGGACGCCGCGGCCTGCGGGTCGCCGATTTGCTCGACCTGCAGCTTCTGAAAAAACACATCGAAAATGCAGTGCGCGAAAAAAACATGATCGCGCACGCGCTGTTCAATTCCGAACCGCTAGACGCCGACAAAATGTACACCGAATACGCCGCGGCAGCCGAAAAGATTGCACCCTTTGTGTGTGACACCGCAGTCTTACTGAATCAGGCGCTCGCCGCCGGTGAGGCCATCTTGTTTGAAGGCGCCCAGGGAACGATGCTTGACATCGATCACGGCACCTACCCCTTCGTGACTTCTTCCAGTGCGACTTCGGGAGGCGCAGCGACCGGTACAGGCGTCGCTCCCAACGCGATCGACTCTGTCATCGGGCTTACCAAGGCATATTGCACGCGGGTGGGCGAGGGTCCGTTCCCCAGCGAGGAGAAAGGCGACGAAGGCGAGCAGTTGCGCAAGCGCGGCAACGAGTATGGCGCGGTTACAGGTCGTCCGCGGCGCACCGGCTGGCTTGACTTGCCGCTATTGCGCTACGCTGCCATGATTAACGGCATCTCCTGGCTGGTGGTGACCAAGCTGGATGTGCTCGACGAACTGGCGGAGATTCCGGTCTGCGTCGGCTATGTGGTCGATGGAAAGAAGACCATGGAAATTCCCGCGCAAGCCAGCGGTTATGACAAGCTGGAGTGTGTTTATCAAAAGATGCCAGGCTGGCGGACTTCCACGCAAGGTGTCACTAAGTTCGATCAGCTACCGAAGCCAGCTCGCGAATACCTGGCGTTCGTGGAGAGAGAGACCGAGGCCAAGGTTGGCCTGATCTCAACTGGTCCGGACCGGGATCACACCATCTTTATGGATGACTTTATTACTGAGTTGAAGACAGCCTCATCCCGGAAATAGAATTGATTTCCCGTTCGTCAGGTACTGAAGACAACTTAAGGAGCGCACGATGGTGGTTTTAGCGGTCACGTGGATGGCGAAGGCTGGGCATGAAATCGAGGTCACAACACTGTTTGCCAAGCTGACCGAGGAATCCCGCAAGGAGCCGGGGTGCTCGATGTACCAGGTCCACCGGCACAAGACCGAGGCGCGTCGATTCTTCATCTATGAGCAGTACAAAGACGATGCTGCGCTCGAAGCTCATCGCAATGCCCCACACTTTTTGCAGTACGCCCGCAAAGATCTGCCGAGAATTGCCGACCGCGTGGAAGGTCACCTTTTCGAGCCGTTGGGTTAGTTCGTGTGGCGCGGGCACTCTTGCCCGCGTCTCTCCAGGAAGACGGTGTATCGGTTCGGATTCACCACTCAGAGAGGGTCACTTCACCTTGTCAATCATCAGCGCGCCGCCCGACGCGTAGCTTTCCTTCGACACTTCATGGAAAGCGATGATGATGCCTTCGCGTCGCGCCCCGGCTTCTTCGACGAGCGCGTCGGTGACGCGTTTCGCAATTTTCCGCTTCTGCTCGGCGGTGCGGCCTTGCAGCATCGTGATTTGAACCATCGGCATAAGAGATCCATCACTTCGTTCAGGATGACGGCTGCGGGTTCCCGCTTCGCTCACGCCCGCAAGGCGCCGTCACTTCGCCAGTTCGTAGCCCGCGAAGAAAAAGCTCAACTCAAAGCGCGCCGTGTCCTCCGCATCGGAGCCGTGAATGGCGTTGTGCTCGATGCTCGAAGCCCACTTCTTGCGGATGGTCCCTTCCTCGGCGTTGGCCGGATTGGTGGCACCCATCAGCTTGCGCAGGTCGGCAATGGCGTTTTCTTTTTCCAGAGCCAGAGCAACGACCGGCCCGCTCGACATGAAGTCGGTGAGCGACCCATAAAATGGCCGGCTCGCATGCACAGCATAAAACTGCTCCGCCTGATACTTGGAGATTTCCAGCATCTTCATGGCCAGAATGTGGAAGCCATTCTTCTCGAACTGTTCAATGATATCGCCCACTGCGTTCTTGGCGACGGCGTCAGGTTTCACGATGGTAAGAGTACGTTGCAGAGTCTTCATAGTTAGTTGTTTGTCGCCTGGTCCTTAGTTATTGGCTTTGTGCTCGGTGCTCGGTACAAGGTACTCGGTACTAAACTTTCACTCCCAGCACGGCCGCAAGCGTCTCCCCGATATCCGCTGGAGATCTTGCCACGCGGATGCCGGCCGCTTCCATGGCCTTGATCTTCTCCTCGGCCGTTCCTTTGCCCCCGGAAATGATCGCTCCGGCATGGCCCATGCGGCGTCCCGGAGGCGCGGTCTGTCCGGCGATGAAGCCGACCACGGGCTTCTTCATTTTCGTCTTCACAAATTCCGCCGCGGTTTCTTCGGCGTCGCCTCCAATTTCACCAATCATGATCACCGCTTCGGTCTCCGGATCGCGATTGAACAGGTCAAGCGCATCCAGAAAGTTGGTTCCGATAATCGGATCGCCGCCAATCCCAATGGCAGTCGACTGTCCAATACCGCGCTGCGTGAGCTGATGCACCGCCTCATAAGTCAGCGTGCCCGAGCGCGAAACAATGCCGACCGAACCTTCTTTGTGAATCGAACCCGGCATAATGCCGATCTTGCACTTGCCGGGTGAAATAATTCCGGGGCAGTTCGGTCCAATCAGCCGCGAGCGCCGGTCCTGTAGAAACTCCCAGGCCTTCACCATATCGAGCGTCGGAATCCCCTCGGTGATGCAAACGATGAGGTCGAGTTCCGCGTCGGCTGCCTCCATGATGGCGTCGGCCGCGAACGGCGGAGGAACAAAAATCACAGTCGTATCGGCGCCGGTCTTCTCCACCGCTTCCTGCACGGTGTTGAAAATGGGCCAGCCTTCGTGCGTCGTGCCGCCCTTGCCCGGCGTCACTCCACCTACGACCTGCGTCCCATAGGCCGCGCACGCCTTGGCATGGAAGGTGCCTTCGCGTCCGGTCAAGCCCTGCACGATTAATCGCGTTCTCTTATCAACCAGGATTGCCATAAATGAAATTCCTCACTGCCTCACCGCTATGACTGTCATCGGGCCGCGGCTACCACCTTGTCGGCCGCATCTTTCATGGTGTCGGTCACCACAAAGTTGAGGCCGGAATCCATCAGGATCTTCCTGCCCTCATTCACGTTTGTACCTTCCAGCCGCAGCACTACAGGAAGCTTAATGTTGGTTTTCTTTGCCGCCTCCACCACACCCGTAGCCAGCGTATCCACGCGCAAAATGCCGCCAAAAATGTTAATCAGTACGGCTTTCACATTCTTGTCGCTGAGCAGGATTTCGAAGGCGTGCGCCACCTGCTCCGCATTCGCACCTCCGCCCACGTCAAGAAAATTCGCGGGCATGCCGCCCGCATACTTGATGATATCCATTGTGGCCATAGCCAGCCCCGCTCCATTCACCATGCAGCCCACGCTGCCGTCGAGCTTGATGTAATTCAAGCTGTACTTCGACGCCTCAACCTCCAGCGGATCCTCTTCGGTAATGTCACGTAGTTCACGGATATCGGGATGCCGGAAGAGCGCGTTGTCATCAAAGGTCAGCTTGGCGTCAAGCGCAAATAGCCGGCCGTCGGTAGTGGTGATGAATGGATTGATTTCCAGCAGTGAAGCGTCCGTATCAAGAAATGCCCTGTAGAGATTCGAGAGAAACTGCACCGCAGGATTGATCTGCTTGGCGTTAAGTCCAAGCTTGAAAGCCATCTTGCGCGCCTGAAACGCTTCCAGACCCATGCCGGGATCGATGTGCTGCTTCAGAATGGCGTCGGGATTCTCTGCCGCCACTTGCTCGATCTCCATTCCTCCCGCGGCCGAGGCCATGAACACCGGCTTGCCTTCCGCGCGGTCCACCAATATCCCGAGGTACAGCTCCTTTTCGATGGGCAGAGTTTCTTCAATCAGCAACCGCCGCACGATGCGCCCTTCCGGGCCCGTCTGATGCGTTACTAACTTCATGCCCAGCATCTTTTCGGCGATGTCTCCCGCTTCACTGGCAGACTTGGCAATCTTTACTCCTCCGCCCTTGCCGCGGCCGCCGGCGTGGATTTGCGCCTTGACCACCACTCCGGTCGCTCCGGAGCTGAACAATTCCTTGGCGGCGGAGTCGGCTTCTTCGCGCGAGGTCGCCATCGTGCCGCGTGGCACCGTCACACCATATTTCTTAAGAATCCCTTTTCCCTGGTACTCATGGATTTTCATAATGACGCTCGTCTAAGAATCGGAAGGACCCTGCTTGCGGCGATCGACTGAGGGCAGCAAACCTTTGATTTTATAGAACGGGGCTGGATTAGGGCAAACGGGCGGGCCGCGTCCTTTCAATCGGCAGTACATCTAAACCTAAATTGGGATGAGAGACCGGAACCGAACCGCATTCCGGCTGGGGTACAAACCGTGAAATTAGTTTCGGTCAGCGTCGCGCGGCCGCGCCTCGTACTTTATAAGGGAGCAACCATCAACACCGGCATCTTCAAGCAGCCGGTGCACGGCCGCATCGCGCTGCGCACACTGAACTTGGATGGCGACCAGCAGGCCGACCTCACTGTTCACGGAGGTCCCTACAAGGCGGTCTACGCGTATCCCTCCGAGCACTACGATTATTGGCGGCAGGAGTTGCCCGAGATGGAATTACCGTGGGGCATCTTCGGCGAGAACTTTCGGACGGAGGGTCTTGGCGAGGACGAGGTTCACGTTGGCGACTGCTTTCGAGTCGGTTCCTCCACCGTGATGGTCCGCCAGCCGCGGATGCCCTGTTACAAGCTGGCGGCCAGGTTTCAACGGGATGACATCCTCGAGCGTTTCCTTCGTAGCGGACGCAGCGGGTTTTACTTTTCGGTGGAGCAGGAAGGTGAAGTTGGCGAAGGGGATTCCATCGAACTCATTTCCCCCAATCACCCCGGCATTACGATCGCCGAAATGAACCGGCTTTTCGTCCGGGAGAAATACAATCGCGCTCTTTTGCAGAAGGCGATTGGCACGGCCGCCATGCCAGAGACATGGCGCGAATACTTCTTGCCCCGGCTGAACCGCCCGGCCGTTAACACTTAAGCTGCCTGGTCATTTCTCAAGTCAAGAGCGGTTATACCTTACAATTCCGAGTGCAGCCATGATCCTCGAATCCCTCCATCGTATCGCCAATCACGGCCAGTCACTGGAGCGGGCGGAAGCGCGTGACGTGATGGCCGAAGTGCTCGCGGGAAACTGCACCGATGCGCAAATCGCCGCGCTGCTCGCGGCTCTGCGCATGAAAGGCGAAACTGTCGAAGAGATTGTCGGCTTCGCCGAAGCCATCCGCGCCGCGGCGACCCCTTTGCCCATTTCGTCCGCCAGCGCGCTCGACCTAAGCGGCACCGGCCGCGACGCGCTGGCCGGGTCATCTCTGGTCGATACCAGCGGCACCGGCGGCGACGCCGCCGGCACCTTCAACATTTCGACCGCTACAGCATTCGTCACGGCTGGAGCGGGTGTGCGCATAGCCAAGCACGGCAACCGCAGCATCAGCTCAAAATGCGGCTCGGCTGACGTGATGGAAGCTTTGGGTGTAAACATCCAGTTGCCTCCCGAACGCGCCGCGCAGTGCTTGCGTGAGATTGGAATCTGTTTTCTGTACGCGCCCGATCTGCACTCGTCCATGAAGCAGGTGCAGAAAGTTCGGCGCGAGCTGCGGATGCGCACTATGTTCAACCTGCTCGGCCCGCTCACCAATCCGGCGCACGCTTCAGGACAAGTCGTAGGCGTATACGCTCTCGACATGGTCGAAAAGCTTGCCGAAGCGCTCAGCATGCTGGGCCTGCGTCGTGCGCTCGTCGTACATGGCCTCGATGGGCTCGATGAAATCACCATCACCGGCCCAACGCGCATTGCCGAAGCTCGCGACGGATCTGTGAGGACCTACGAAGTAGATCCGGAAGAGTTCGGGATGAAACGGGCCACGCTCGCCGACATTTCTGGCGGCGATGCGGCTGAAAATGCCGCCATCATTCGCGAGGTTCTAAGTGGAAAGAAATCTCCACGCCGCGATGTGGTCTTGCTGAACTCTGCAGCTGCACTGGTAGCGGCGGGACGCGCTGATCATCTGGCCGACGCAATGCCTCTAGCGATGCAATCGATCGACTCCGGTGCGGCCGCGGCAAAGCTGGCGGTATTGGCCAGCTTTACACAAGGCAAGTGGTCAGTGGCCAGTGATCGGTGGCCAGCTGACCCTACTGACCACTAACCACTATTTGCCAATCACTTCGCAACGTTGCTGGCCTCGACTTTAAACACATTGTTCGTCATGTCACTCTCCGGCACACTGCCGTCGTTGACCACAATTTCTTGCGGCGGCTTCGCGATCTCCACTCGAATCACGCTCTTGCTATTGCCACGTACCTCAATCCGCTTCGTGATTTCTCCGCCGGCAAATTTCACCGTGACTGGAACCTCGGCGCCGGCGCGGCCGAGATTTGCCACCGTAACTGTGACAAGATATTCGTCGGTCATCGTCTTGCGCGGAAACGCCGATTCCACTTTGAAGTCCGGCAGGCCGCGGTCGCGATAAACCCAGTCGTCGAAGAACCATTCCAGATCGCGCTGCGTCTGCGCCTGAATCAAACGCGGCATGTAGGAAGGCTCCTTGTCTTGCTCCGGATGGTACGCGGCGAGTGCCTTCTTCAGCGCCTGATCGCCGATCATGTCGCGCAGCATCCACCACACACACATCGCCTTGCTGCGGTAAAGTTCCTCGTCGTATGTATTGATCAACGACCGCTTCACCTCATCTTCGGATCTGGGCGCCGTTGTCTGCCTCTCTTTGTCGCTCTCGACCGCGCTGAGTGCGGAACGGTGCGATGCCATATAGTCGAGCGCCGCTTGACGTCCCCTCTGTTGTTCGAGATAGAGCGCCTGCGCGAAGTGTGCGAGGCCCTCGTCGATCCAGAGCCGCGGGGAGGAAAAAGCTGCATGGGTGAGTTGGTGTGCGGCAATCAGACCCGCCAGCTTGGGATCGACGCTGGTCAGGGGCGTGAGCAAGAATGCGCCGTTTTCCACGGGGGAAGCGTGTGGATCAGCAAGGTCGGTCGTCTGCGCCTTCTTATGCAGCGTCCCAAACCATTCGATGATAAAGGGAGTTGCTTGCTCGGCTGCCTCCGCATAAGCAGTCGCCGCCGCATCATGACCGTAAAAATAGCGAACGGTGATGTCTGGCCGTTCCAAAACCGCATAGCTGGCAATGACTAACGTCGGGACGATTGGGCCCAACCACATTGGTTCGCAATCCACGCTTGCAAGATGGGCCAGACCCATCTGTTCGATCATCGTAACGTTGCACATGTCGCCGCTGATGAGAATCTGGGGCGGCGTTCCCGCGCTGGTCTCCTCAATGCGAAAGTGCATCTTCGAGGCTGCCTCTCGCGCCTTCAACCGGCCCACAACATCGAACAAGTTGTTCTGTTCGGAGAGGTCGGCCTCTTCGGTCGCGATCGGATACCACGCCACATATCCCGCTCCACGCACGGCTGTAAATTTCGCGCTGATCTGGTCCCAGTCGGTGCCACGAGCCGCGTCTTCGGGAGTGCCGATCCGCGTAAGCCGCGTCGCATCGAGCACGATGACGCCCTCATAGGCGATCTCCAACTCGACGGTTCCCTTAGGCGGGACTGCTTCCGGCAAAGTGACAATGGCCTCGGAAAGCGCACCGGTGTGATCGATGTCGGAAGTGTAGGGTTGCGCTACGAACTGCAGCGGCTTGCCGCCCGCCTTGATGGAACGCCAGTCCAGCGAAGATGAAATCTGCAGCACGGCGATTTTCTGCGGCGTTTGCGAATCGTTCCGCAGAGTGATCTTGCCGCGCACCCCCAGCCGCTGCTGCTCGGGTTCGACGCGGACATTCAGATCGTAGTTGGTGAAAGTGAACGCCTCACGATCGAGAGCGAACGCATTCACCACGGAGGCACAGAGAACACTGAGGAAATAAAAGCGGAAGGCGCGCAACTTCATTTCGCACCCGAGGACGCCTCTTGGTTTTGTGAGGGGTTTCGCGCGCGCCTCTGCCGCACAATTTCATACATCACCACCGCTCCCGCGACCGATACATTCAGCGAAGGCACTTTCCCCAGCATCGGGATCGAAACCAGAAAATCACACTTCTTCTTCACCAGGTCGTGCAGGCCCTTACCCTCCGCGCCCAGAACCAGCGCGCAATCCATGTTGTAGTCGAGGGTGTCGTAAGTCTGCGGGCCGCGCTCGTCCAGACCAACCGTCCAAATATTGCGCTCCTTCAATTCTTCCACTGTGCGCGCGATGTTCGTAACCTTAGCAATGGGCAAGTGTTCGCTCGCTCCGGCAGAGGCCTTCGTGACCGTCCCGGTAACCGCGGCCGCACGACGCTCCGGAATTACAACGCCATCGGCGCCCGCGGCGTCGGCTGTGCGCAAGAGCGCGCCAAGATTGTGCGGATCTTCCACTCCATCGAGCACGATGACGAAAGAATAGCGCCCACGTTTTGCGCCAACCACATCATCGAGGTCGCTGTATTGCTTGGCCGAGGTGACGGCCACCACTCCCTGATGCGCCGCGTTGCCCGCCATGTGGTCGAGTTCGGTTCGCGTCAGAAAGCGCACGGGTACCGCGAGGCGCCGGCACTCTTCAATCATCCGCTGCAAGCGGATGTCGTGCCGCTCCTTCGCCATGCCCACCCACTGGAAAGCCCGTCCCCGAGCCTTGAGCGCCTCGGTGACCGCATTGATGCCGTAGATATAGTTCATGAAGTATCAGTGTACCGAAAGCCTGGGATTCAGACAGTGCCCAGCACTTTCCACGTCAGCTCGGGAAGGGCACGACTTCAGTCGTGCCGTAAAGAGGGCCGTCAAGATCGGCTTTAGCCGCTGAGGGTTCCAGTCAGAACCTGCACGATGTCCTGTGGCTCGGGTCGCTGCGTGTAATCCTCGTTCGCAGAAGCGTAGAGCACTGTGCCGTCGCGGTCGATGATGTACGTCGCTGGGATCGGCAGCTCCCAACTGTCGTCACCGTTCACGAAGGGCAGGTTGACGAACGCACGCTGATAGACAGCTTTCTGCTCGTCGGGCACACGGTAGGTGAGGCCGAACTGCCGCGCGACTTTGTTGCCGGCATCGAAGAGCAAAGGGAAGCGCAGCTTGTGCTGGTCACGCATGAAGAACGATTGCCGCACGGTCTGAGGAGAAACAGCCGCGAGCGTTGTGCCTGCGTGCTCAATCTCTGGCATAACGAGATTCATCGCCTCCATCTGACCAACGCAGAACGGGCACCAGCGCCCGCGGAGGAAACAAAGAACGAGCCGTCCTTTGGCAAGCAGGTCGGGGGATGAGATGCTTTTGCCGTCGTGATCTTGAAGGTGAAACTCGGGAACCTTCGTGCCGACAGCCAGAATATTCTCGGCTAAGCGTCTTTGCTTTAGCTCCGCAACCGCTCGAGCGTTAACGGCCTGCGTCTCCGCCGGAACGTACTTCGCAATCAGGTCCTTGCGCTCGGCAAAGATATTGCGCAGGGGGCGAACGTCAGTCTCTGGACAGGATTCTTCGAGAGAGCGCCACTTCATGACGTTAGGTTTCCTGCTGTATTCTGATTATGCTCGTCAATTCGCTCAAGCCGCTTCGTGGTTCCGTCGCTTTAGTCATCTTCGCGCACAACCGAGACCTCGGGTTGGCTCGGCTTGACACGCACGACGAGACTTCTTCCCTTCGGAAACCGTTGAATGATATCCGAGCCCCCGATGACTGGTTCTCCGTGGAGCCCTGTGTATAGTTCATTCTTAAAGCGATAGGAGTAGACGATCTCTACTACGCTGCCCCAAAACCCCGTCAAGCGCTCGGGATCCGCGGTTACAATCGCATTTGCAATAGGCCAACGGCTGCTTCCACAGCATCTCCACGAATTCGCGAGTGTACGAAACAGATAGCCAATGAACGTGGTCAAGAAGAGCAGGAAGAACCTCCGTGGCCGCAGCGCGGCGACTGTCTCAAACTGGCACGTACGTTCAGAAACTACCCTACATTCCCGGCAGCTTCATCCCCGCCATCCTTCTCGCGAAGCTCGGTTTGCCCATCTGCTTGAACATCTTTTTCATCTGCGCGTACTGGCGAAGCAGGTTATTCACTTCCTGCACGGTGGTGCCGGAGCCGCGGGAGATGCGTTTGCGGCGGCTGCCGTTGATCACTTCGTGATGATTGCGCTCGTGAGCCGTCATCGAATTGATGATGGCCTCAACGCGGTTGATCTGTTTTTCGTCAACGTTGTCGGCGGCCTTCTGCAGTCCGGAAAAAGGTCCAATGCTCGGCATCATGCCAATGATGCTCTTGAGCGAGCCCATCTTTTTTACTTGCCGTAGCTGATCGCGAAAGTCTTCGAGCGAAAAGCCGTCGCCGGTGAGGGCTTTGGTAGCCATCTCCTGCGCTTTCTTCTTGTCGATCTGCGATTCAGCGCGCTCGATCAGCGAGAGAATGTCGCCCATGCCGAGAATGCGCGACACGATGCGGTCGGGATGAAACGGCTCCAGCGCATCGTACTTTTCGCCCACGCCGATGAATTTGATGGGCTGCCCCGTCACCTGCCGGATGGAAAGCGCTGCGCCGCCGCGGGCATCGCCATCCATCTTGGTGAGGATGACGCCGGTGAGCGAGAGCTTCTTGTGGAACTCATCGGCGGAGCGCACCGCATCCTGCCCGGTCATGGCGTCGGCGACGAACAAAATCTCCGAGGGATTCAGCAGCTTCTTCAGCGACTGCATCTCGTTCATCAGGTCGTCGTCAATGTGGAGGCGGCCGGCGGTGTCGACGATCAGCACGTCACAGCCGGAAACGATGGCTTCGCGGCGCGCTTCCTTCACCAGTCGCTCGACCGCTTGCGTGAGCTGCGCGGGCGTGTTCGCCTCGCCCACTTCACCTTCGTAGATTTGAGCCTTGACGGCTTGCGCCACAACTTTCAACTGCTCGCGGGCCGCGGGACGATAAACGTCCACCGAGACTAGCAGCGGACGATGGCCACCCGTCTTGAACCAGTTCGCCAGCTTGCCCGAGGTGGTGGTCTTGCCGGAGCCTTGCAGTCCGGCCATAAGCACAACCGTGGGCGGCTGCGAAGCGAACTTCATGCGCGCCGTGTCTTTGCCCAGAGTCTCGACCAGTTCGTCGCGCACGATCTTGATGACCTGCTCGCCCGGAGAAAGCGCGGTCAGCACTTCCTGGCCCACGGCCTTGGCCTGAATGCGGTCGATTAATTCTTTGACCACTTTGAAGTTGACGTCGGCCTCAAGGAGGGCCAGCCGGATTTCGCGCAGCGCCTCGGCAATGTTTTCCTCGGTCAGGCGGGCCTGGCCGCGAAGGGACTTGAATGCGCGCTGCAGTTTTTCCTGAAGATTCTCGAACATAGTTGAATGATCTATTTTAGCAGCGAAGGATCGAGACTACCCAACCTTCGGCCTCACCATCTCAAATCTCTGAGTCGTTCGGGTGTATTGAATCCCGCCCATGCGTCCGATGAGGTCCAGCGAATTGCGATCCAATCGACCCTCTTTAATATGCGCATCGTTCATATGAACCGAAACAATCTGGCCGATCACCAGGCTGCCGCTGGTGGGCCGAGGAGAGAAGTCGAGAATCTGATGAAGTTTGCATTCAAAGCTGACCGGAGATTCGGCGACTCTCGGGGGCCGCACGATCTGCGACGGCGCTGGAGTAAGCTTCGCCACTTCAAATTCGTTGACCGACTCGTCGTATTCGCCGCTGGTCAGATTCATCGCCTCGGCGAGCTCGTAGGTGACGATGTTGACCACAAACTCTTTGGTCTCACGAATGTTTCGCAACGTATCCTTGGCTTCACCGTGGTCGGCTTGCGGTTGTTTGGGCTGCCGAAGTCCGGGCGCAAACGCCAGCAGCGGCGGATCGACACAAACCGCATTAAAAAAAGAGAAGGGCGCGAGATTGATTTTTCCCGAGGCGCTTATCGTTGACACCCACGCAATCGGCCGCGGCGCCACGGAATTGAGCAGGATGCTGTAAAGTTCGCTGTGCGGAAGGTCCGACGGGCTGACGATCATGCCATCGAGTATATCTTCTGGCAAGACTCACTTCTCGCCCTCACTTCTTTGCGCGAACACTTCCTTTGCCGCGACCACCGTGTTGGAGTGGATGGTCACGGTATCCTCCACATCCCGAGCGTAGCCACCGGCGAAGGTCACCATCACGGGAATACCTCGAGCCCGCGCCACGCGGAACACGAGTTCGTCGCGCTTCTTCAATCCCTCAATGGTCAGAGAAAGGCCGCCAAGTTGATCTTCCCGGTAAGGATCTGCGCCGGCAATGTAACAGATCAGATCAGGCTCGCACTGCCGCAGCCCAGAGCTCAAAGCATTGTCGAGCCAGGCCAGGTAGTCGTTGTCTCCGATGCCATCGGGCAAATCAACGTCAATCGATGATGGCGGCTTCCACATCGGATAGTTGTTGTGCTGATGCAGTGAGATGGTGAACACATCGCCGGCATTCGCATTCTTTAGGCGAACCCCGTGCATGGCTGGCGGTGAGCCCGAAGCAGAGGGCAGAGGATCGCTCGCCGCCCGCGTCCCGGCGAAAATCACCGCTGTGCCATTGCCCTGATGAACGTCACAATCCACGATCATCGCCGTGCGAATCCTGCCGTCGCGCTGCAGGCGCCGGATCGCGACAGCCACGTCGTGAATCATGCAGAAGCCCTCGCCATGGTCGGGGAATGCGTGATGGAATCCGCCACCAATGTTGACTGAGACGTGGTCGGCCAAAGCCTGCCGCGCCGCGAGCATTGAGCCTCCAGCCGCCAGCCAGAACGCCTGAACCAGATCAGGAGAAAAGGGAACCTCAAGTTCCATCTCCTCGCGCGGGCTGAGCGTGCCGGTCTTCAGCTTGTGGACATACTCCGCCGTGTGAACCAGCAGAATGTCCTCGTCGGTAGCCGGTTGCGGTTCGAGAAAGTCGCTCGCCTCGGCGAACCCGCTGGCCAGCAGCCGGTCGCGGATGCGCCGATATTTCTCCGCGGGGAAGACGTGGGCTCCGATGGGCAGGTAGTAGCCGTCGCTGTAGATCAGCTTGAAGGAAAGCATTCGGCGCTCAGCATCCAGCAGACGCGTGGTGATCCATTATGATACGCGGGGAGTAGCAATTGGCAGTTAGCAATTGGCACTTAAAATCTTTGCCCGAATGAAGTTGTGTTGCCAGAATGCAAAGTGGCCAATTGCTAACTGCTAATTGCCAACCGCTTGCCTCATCCCCGCTTCTTCGGCGGCTGAATCGTCTGAGCCAGCATTGATCGCCGCACCGGCACAATCGCGCCCTTCGCCGGATCAGCCGCAGCATTGGCACGGGTGAGCACTTCCTGCTGGATATACTGCACGAATTCCTGGATCTGCCTCTGCATTTCTTCCATACGCTCCCGCATCTGCAGGATGATTGCCATGCCGCTGATGTTCACGCCCAGATCGCGCGCCAGTGACAGGATGAACTCTAGCCGCTGCAAGTCTTCGTCGGTGTAAAGACGAGTGTTGCCCTCGGTTCGCGACGGCTTGAGCAAGCCCTCGCGCTCATAAAGGCGCAACGTCTGCGGATGGATGCCATACATTTCGGCCACGGCGGAAATCATGTAGGCGCCCTTCGATTTGCGTTTGGTCATAGCGGGCGGTCTCAGTTATTCGGCGACCTAACCCCTCCAAGCTGATTAAGCACTTTGGAGAAGGTAGCAACCCCACCAGGGGATCCGAGCAAGCCAACTATATATTGCTGATACACCGAATTTAACTTTAGGATCATGCAGTCGCGGACTTCGACAATTAGGACCATAACCAGCTTCGCCCAGTCCGCGAAGTCCTCGGAAGGCAAGTTCCTCTTTAGCCTAATGCACCGTCCCGCGTGTACTAGGTTTCGCATACTTTGCATCAGAGTAAGAAGGGCCACATCTGGGCGACTCCTGAACACTTCAACGACGCCCTCCATTTCTTCTTGCGTGATGCCCGGCTTAACCGCCGGAAGCATTTCATAATATCCGTCGATCAAAGCAGCAACTAAGTCCTTCTCGACCATAGTTGCACCAATCCACTGCAATTCCTCGCTCAGCGGAATTAGTTCTCTTAGTGTCCAGTGAGCGATCACGGTTAAATATGGCCCCTTCTTTTTTGCAAACTTGCGGAAGCTCTCGGTGCGCTCAACGGCTGGCTGTTGAAGCACACAAAACAGGAGCAGGAAAGCTTCAATCATTGCTGCCCCAGCAAGGCAGCCCGAGAAATATGCACCCGAATCCCTGCCTAGGAGCATTTCGTGCTCGTAAAACTTACAAATGTCCTGGAGATTCCTGGCTTGTTCAGGCAAGAGTTCTTCGAACGCTTTAGATACATCTTCAAACTGCACAGAAGAGCCCAAAATGCGGCTCATAAGCTCCTTGCCTCTCGCTTGATTCGACTGGATGATTGCATTAATATTTTTCATTTGAATCCCAGTGTCATGTCATTTTAGAGCAGGATGGCTTTTCTTCCTAATCACGCGACAGAATCCCGCCAAACCCTCACCCGTTGCCTGCATCCAACATGCGGAGGTTATTTCATGGACGAAAATAATGCTATCAGCGTAATTGAAAACCTTATTGAGACGTGCAAAGACGGGCAGAAGGGCTACCAGGATGCTGCTTCTCACGTGAAGCGCTCTGACTTGAAGACCTACTTTAACGAGCAAAGCCTGGAGCGGGCTCGCTTTGCCGGAGAACTGGAAGCGGAACTAATCCGATTGGGCAAACCGGACAAGAAGGTTTCCGGCTCTGTTTCGGCGACGCTTCACCGCGCCTGGATCGACACGAAGGTCAGCATGGGTGCGGGCGATAAGGCAATTTTGGAATCGGTTGAGGCCGGCGAAGACAATGCCAAGGAAAGCTATCAAAAGGCGGTCACTGGCGATTTGCCGGAAAATATCGCTCAGATTGTTCGCCGTCAGGCTGCCGGCGTGCAGAAAGCTCACGACAAAGTAAAGAGCTTACGAGATGCGGCAAAAGCCGCTGCATAGTTCGGAAAAAGGTGCTAATACGAAGAGGACCGGGAATTTCCCGGTCCTCTTTTTCTAAGGTGGCGAACAGACTCACGCCGCCGGCTGAGGTTTTTCCGCTGTGGCTGCCCATCCTTGCGGCTTCAGTAAATGATTGACCGCGTACGCTACCACCCCCGCGGCAATCAGAATCATCCCAAAGGCAAAGGAACTCATATTCCACACCTGTTCATGTTCGCTGCGGATGATGGAAAAGCCCAGCAGCAGCATAGGCGGAATACCGATCGCGATTGCTCCAAACAGTCCGCCGGGAACGCGAAAGGGCCGCGGCAAATCCGGCTCACGGAAGCGCAGTACAGCCAACGCGACAAATTCCAGCAACAAGCTAAAGCCGTAAAGAAGAATGTCGAGCGTCACCAGCCGGGCAAAGCCCAGCCCGAGACACATCGCCCATCCCATGGCCAGCGCGACAATCGCAACCCACGGCGCGCGCGATCTCTTCTGAAGCTTGCCAAAGATTCCCGGCAGCATCCCATCTTGCGCCATCGCCAACGGCAGACGCGAGTAACTCATCACCAGCGCATTGAACATTCCAAACGCGCTGATCACTCCTCCCAGCACAACGCCGATGCGCAGCAGCGGCCCGCCTAGCAGGCCGGCAATGTCCGCCCAGGAGCCAGTCTCCCACGCGGTCGGAGTCAGTCCGGTCATCCACATCGCAGCGAAGGGAAGCACATAGCTCAAGGCCACTATCACTACGGCAACCAGCATGGCGCGCGGATACGTCCGCTGCGGCTTTTCCACTTCCGTCGCGATGGTCGAGGCGTTGTCCCAGCCC